>CAWDBW010000122.1:0-6469 GCA_963800405.1 uncultured Acidobacteriota bacterium | reverse complement strand
GAAGCGCGAAAGCCTTCTGGAACCGCTCGCGCCGCAAGCGGAAAAATTTCGGGTGACGATGTACAACCCCGACCTGATGCATCGCACCCACGGCCCGGGTCACCACGAGTACATGATCGCCCGCGAAATTCTTGAGGCTGACACTATTCTGAATCTGCCCAAGCTGAAGACCCACAAAAAGGCTTGCGTCACGGGAGCGCTCAAGAATCTTGTAGGCATCAACGGCCACAAGGAATATTTGCCGCATCACCGGAAAGGCGGAGGAGGCAACGGCGGCGACTGTTATGAAGGACGTCGCGGTTCAAGAGCGCTGCCGAGACCCTGCTGGATACGGCGAATCGGTTGATCCCGGGCGGCGCCAGGTGCTGTTTTCCAAGATGGCGTTCCTGATGTTGGCGCCTCGCCGTGACCATGGGTACGACGAAATATGGAAGGGTCGTGGTATGGCAGATACGATCTGGAGAACGTGCCGACTGCAGCGAGTCACGAAGTACGGTCGTCTGGATGGCACGCTCGCGGACCAGCCGCAGCGCCAGGTCATCTCGATTACCGATGGGATCATTGCCGGAGAGGGTGAAGGGCCGATGCAGCCCACGCCCGTTCCCTGCGGTTATTTGACCGGATCGGTCAACCCGGCGGCGGCGGAATGGGTGCACGCCCGGCTGATGGGGTTCGACCCCAGGAAAATTCCCCTGATCCGCGAGGCATTCTCTAATTTCTCCCACGCTTTGGCGGATTATCCTCCCTCGGAAATTCACCTGCGCAGCAAAGAAGCGGATCTGCCGGAAGAAGAAATCTTCCCCATCGACGGGCGTGCCTTTGCGCCTGCCCAGGGCTGGAAAGGACATTGCGAAAGGAATGCCGCAGAGACTCAGGGAGTTCGTTAGTCGCAGGCTGTGGCAGCGCAAGTTGCGCCGCAGCGCGCGGCCGTGGGCGGAGTTGGAGGAGTTTCCGCGACTGCGCCCGAATGAGCAACGCCGCCAGTTGGCCGAGCGCTTGCTGCAGCAGGTGCGGTACTTCGCTGCCCGTGAGGATGCGCTTCCGGAGTGGGTGGAAGCCGCGAAAGTGACAACTCCCGAAGAACTGTGGGAAATCTGGCCTACACTCCCGATCATAACCAAAAGCACACTCCGAGAGCGCTTCGACCCGGCCGAAATGAAGCGCCGCTTCGGACTGGAAGGCAAGCTCGATGCCTCGGGAGGATCGACCGGAGAGCCGACCCGATTTTTGCACGATCCGGAGGCGCTGCGCGCGCAGGCTGCGGCCAGCTACTACACGCGCTTGCGCATGGGTTGGCGCCCCGGCATGGCCACGATCCTGGTATGGGGATCGGACCGCGACATCGGCAAGAGCACGCCCTGGCGCACCAGGCTCTACCTCGATCTTTGCCGCGACTATACGGTGGACGGCTATCGGCTGACTCCCGAAACAATCGAGCGGGTTCTCGATCTGCTTCGGCGCCATCGGCCGATTGCCATGGTGGGATTCACCTCGATGCTGGAATATGTCGCTCGCGAGGTGCTTGCAGCCAACACAAGAGTGGAACCAGGCAGCGTAAAGACGGCGTGGAACGGCGGCGAAATGCTGTTTCGCGAGCAATCGGACGTGTTTCGTTCAGCCTTTGGCGTGCCCATTCTCAATCGCTACGGCGGGCGCGAACTCGGGGCGATGGCCTGCCAATTTGAAGCGGATATGCCTCTCAGCGTGCTTCGGCCATGGCTCTTCGCAGAAATTGTCGACGACCGCGGTAAGCCGGCTGGTCCCGGCGAATCAGGAAGGCTGCTCTGGACCAGCACGATCTGCCGGGGCACGCCATTTCTGCGCTATGAAGTGGGCGACTTGGCCACCTACGAAGCGGCGGGGGCGAGCGAATCTGGAATTCATCAGATCGCGGAGTTGCACGGGCGGGTAGGTTCGCTCATGCGGCTCCCGTCCGGGCAGGTGGTCAACAATCTTTTCTGGAATCATCTGTTTAAGGGCATACCGGAAGTCGAGGAGTTCCAGATCATCAATCGCGGGACGAACGGATTGCGAATTCTACTGAAAGGCAAGGGATTTTCTCCCAGCCGCGAAGCTGAGTGCCGTACCGTGCTCGATCGCCTGCTGGGCGAGATGCCGAAGGAAATCGTGTGGGTCAGTGCGATTCCGCGAACCTCCCGGGGGAAGCTGATTCAGGTGATCTCTGAAGAAAGTGCCCAACCATCCGAAACTCCTCGCTGAATTTGAACCCAATTTAACGGCAAGATCCTTTAACCAACACACCCAACCCATCGCAGCCGGAAATCAGCCACAACAGCGCGCAATAACATCAACTATTTCAATAGCTTACGGTCAATTACCCTGAGGGCCAATAGGGCACGGATGGGCCTTGCAACTTCCCCGGAATGCTGGCAATGTAGAGCTAGGGTTGGGTGGCCATTTCTTCGTTCTGCCCGCGCGGATGGGCGACGACAAAGGCGCTTGCTTGCGCTGGTTGCTCAATTTGCCGGGACACAGGGATTGTCTTTGAGGCTTTGAGCTCCGCTGAACCCGGTCACATTCGTACTCTCCCCTGATGACCACCCCCGACTCGTCGGAAGCAAGGTCCTTGTGGTGTGCGCGACCTGCTCGCGAGTCTGATGCTGTGCTTTGGCTAGCGGCACCCTGGCAGTAGCAGGAAATTTGATGGCCGAAAGCGGAATGGGCGGAAATTTTGGCGATTGAAGAAATGAAATCAGACCCCGTAACGCATGAAGCCCCGCCCGATCGCGGCGCGCTATCCGTTTCCCAGCAGCGGCAGTGGGTGCTGGAGCAGATCCATCCTGGCAATCCGGCTCATAACGTTTCCTGCGGAGTGCGCTTGACTGGCCCACTCGACGCCGAGAAGTTTAGCCGTGCGTGGCGCGACGTGGTTCAACAGCATGAGATTCTGCGAACCGAATTCCACGCGGTTGAAGGCGTACCGCGGCCCGTCGTTCTCGCGTCTTTGTCCCCGGCATTCAGCGTTGTTGACATCGAAGGAGTCTCGCCGGAAAAACGGGAAGCGAGACTGTCGCAACTTGCCCGAGAGGAGATGCGCCGGCCGTTTGATCTCTCCAGCGGTCCGCTGCTGCGAGCTTTCCTTTGGCGTGTGGCGTCCTCGGAATATGTTTTCCTGCTAGTGGCCCATCGCATCGTATGCGACGAACCTTCACTTGGCATTCTCTTCCGCCAACTGGCGCGGCGTTATGCGGCCGGTCTAAGCGCTGAAGCCGCGGCAGCCTTGCCAGCCTCGATGCAGTACGGCGAGTTTGTAAAACACCAGGGTGAGGTTTCGGAGGAACATGCCTCGTATTGGAAGCAGCAGCTCACGGGAGCTCCCGCCAACCTCGACCTGCCCCTCGACCATCCGCGCCCACCCGAGCAAACTTTTCAGGGTGCAGTACTGCGGTTTTCGCTGGGCAAGCCGCTTCTCGAACCGCTGCGGAAGCTCGTGGAGACTCAGGGCACACCCCCGTTCGTGACGATGCTGGCAGCGTTCAGCGTTCTTTTGTCCCGCTATAGCAGACAGGACGATGTTGTCATCGGTATCGCGGTTTCGGGACGAGGCGATGCGAAGCTGGAAGACATGGTGGGTCCGATCGAAAATACCCTCGCCCTGCGCATCGACCTCGCGGGTCAACCGACTTTCACCGAACTGCTGGGCAGAGTCCGCCAGGTCACAGAGGAAGCATTCGCGCATCAAGACGTTCCCTTCGCGGTATTGCTGGAACAACTGCCGCTGGAGCGGGACTTGAGCCACAATCCCGTGTTCCAGGTTGCCTTCAATCACCGCCCAGCGCTGGATCATGGTAGCTGGGCTGGTGGAATCCGTGCGGCC
Source organism: uncultured Acidobacteriota bacterium (assembly GCA_963800405.1). GTDB lineage: Bacteria > Acidobacteriota > Terriglobia > Terriglobales > Acidobacteriaceae > Sulfotelmatobacter. The sequence goes on along the minus strand of CAWDBW010000122.1, from coordinate 2,631 downwards.
GCATTTGAGGTCGAGAGCGGAACCGAACCACTCGACTTGTCTCTGAATCTCATCGAAAGCGCCGATTCCGTCGAGGGCAGGCTGAGTTACAGTACCGATCTTTTTGAAGCCACCACGATGGCCGGCATGGTCGAGCACTTCCGCGCGCTGCTGGCGCGCATCGCGGCCGATCCAGCGGCTCGAGTTTTTGATATCTCTCTGCTGACCGAAGCGGAACGCAGCAAGATCATGGTCGAGTTCAACGATACGGCCAGCGACTTCCGCCGCGACTTGCGGATGCACGATTTCTTCGAAGCGCAGGTGGAACGGACTCCGGAATCCACTGCTCTGATTTGCGGCACGGAGCGGCTGACCTACCGCGAACTGAATTCGCGCGCGAACCAGGTGGCGCACTATCTGCGCGAACAGGGAGTTGGCCCGGAAGTCCTGGTCGGAATCTGCGTCGAGCGGTCCATTGCAATGCTGGTCGGAATCCTTGGCATCCTCAAAGCCGGGGGCGCGTACGTGCCGATGGATCCTGCCTATCCGAAGGATCGGCTGGCGGCCATCCTCGAAGATGCGAAGGCCCCGATTCTGCTGACGCAGGAGAGAGCGGCCCAGGTCCTGCCGGCCAATGTGCTCCCTGACCATGGAGCGCGCGCCATTCGTTTGGATGCGGACTGGCCCGAGATTGCCCGCCAGCCGGCGACGAACCCGGTTAGCGATGTGACTGCGACCAACCTCGGTTACGTTCTGTTTACCTCCGGTTCTACGGGCCGGCCGAAGGGAGTGGCCCTCGAACATCGTAGCGCCTCGATCTTCATTCAATGGGCGCGAGAAGTGTTTCTGCCGCAGGAGGTCGCCGGAACGTTGTTCTCGACCTCGATGTGCTTCGATCTTTCCGTCTTTGAAATGTTCGTGCCCCTTAGCATGGGCGGCAAAGTCATCATGGCAGAGAGTGCGTTGGCGCTGCCCAAGTTGCCCGCCGCAGGGGAAGTTACCCTGATTAATACTGTCCCCTCTGCGATTGCCGAGTTGGTTCGCATGGGCGGAGTCCCGGCGTCGGTGCAGGTCGTCAACCTCGCGGGCGAAGCGCTGCTCACGCCCCTCGCTCAGCAAATCTACGAACGCACTGGAGTCAGAAAGGTCTACAACCTTTACGGCCCCACCGAAGACACAACGTACTCCACGTATACCTGGTGCCGCGTGGAGGCGAGGTCACCATCGGCCGGCCTCTGCCGAACACCCAGGCCTACATCCTGGATGAGAACCGTCAACTGCTTCCGGTCGGCGTCCCCGGCGAGTTGTATTTGGCTGGCGACGGATTGGCGCGAGGCTATTTCGGAGGGAGGATCTGACCAAAGAGCGCTTTGTGGCGAATCCCTTTGCCAGTGAATCCAGTGCGCGCATTTATCCGAACAGTTGCCCGAGGATGTACCGCACCGGCGATCTGGCCCGTTTTCGGGCGGATGGGAATCTGCAATACCTGGGACGGATTGACACTCAAGTGAAGCTGCGCGGCTTCCGCATTGAACTGGGAGAGATTGAGAGTGTGCTGGGGAAACATCCCTCGGTTCAATCCGCGGTGGTCATCGTGCGGGAAGATACTCCGGGCGACAAGCGACGGTCGCTTATGTGGTGCCCTCCGGAAAATCGACTGGAACGATTCCTGCGGCCCTGCTGAAGGACGTGGCCCGACAGCGCTTGCCGGAATACATGGTTCCCAGCGCCTTCGTGCAAATCGAAGCTATCCCGCTCAGCCCCAACGGAAAGATCAATCGCCGGCTGCTGCCGGTTCCGGACAGGTCTGCTTCGGACGGCGCAGAGGTTGTCCCGCCCAGGAATGAGCTGGAGTCGAAGCTGCTGCGAATCTGGCAAACGGTGCTGGGCATTCCGAACATCGGCATTCGGGATAACTTTTTTGATCTCGGTGGACATTCCCTAAGGCCGCTCGCCTGCTTGCGGAAGTGGAAAGAGTCACCGGAAAGGAAATCCCCCTTTCAGCCTTGTTTCGCGGAGCGACCGTGGAGTCATTGGCCCAGTTCATCGGTGACCACACGGGTGACCACGCGGACGCGGGCGATCCCGTGGTGATGGAGATCCAGCACGGCGACGGCAGCCGCCTGCCCTTCTTTGCCATCGTTCCACCGGGAGAAGAATCTTTGGGATATGCCATGCTGGCTCGGCACATGGGCCCAAAACAAACCGTGTACAAAATCCAGGGACACGCCCCAGTTATGGACGGCACGCGCCCTTATTCCAAGCAGGAGATGCAAGACCTGACCGATGAGTACGTGGCGGCGATGCGAAGCGTGATGCCGCACGGGCCTTATTGCCTGGGAGGTCTGTGCGATGGCACGCACATCGCGGAGCAGATCGTGCTGCGTCTCGAAGCGCAGGGAGAAGAGGTTGGATTCTTCGCCATTTTCGATACCTGGGTCATGCAGCACAGCCAGATCCGCTGGTTGTGGAAGATGGACTACTATCGCCAGCGCCTGCGGCAGATAAAAAGACTGAACCTAGCCGAACGGTTTGCTTCCTATAAACGCGTGGCGGAAAACAAGATGGACAACTTGCTCAGCAAGAAACCGCCGCGGACCGATTGGCAAGAGACTTACTAGCAATACGATGGTTCGCGCCACAGAACAAAAC
>CAWDBW010000121.1:0-8512 GCA_963800405.1 uncultured Acidobacteriota bacterium | reverse complement strand
ACCCCAAAACCCCATATTATAATATTTTTCATATTTGCTCTTAAATGATTAAATTAATTTTAGTTTCTCATTTAATTTAAAACTCATTTTTTAGGATTTTCATTCAAAATAAACATATAAATACCCTTAATTTATTGTTTGTGTTCTACTGTAATCCTTTCATTTTTGTCAATTTCTTCAATTCGTTCTGAAATTTATTCCATAACAAATTAACATTTAACAAGCCTTTCAATATCATGCTTGTTTAATTTATTATAACTCCATCAACTCATTCAAACATAACTACGTCTCTCCTACTTCTTCATTGGCCTCTGTTTCAATTAACTCAGATAAATGCATGAAGTTCCTACAAATGAATAGAGAGCCATTTCAACTGAATTTAACAAGTTTAATTTAGTTTCTTCAGATACTAATGTATTTGAATGAACAAAATCATCAATAAAATCCATTGCATGATTAAAAGTCAAAGATTTCATAATCACTGAAAATGGCTAAGGTGAAAGCAATATTTCCATTACCTCAAAGTCTTATAAGTAATTTACTAACAGAAAGAGAAATTCTAAATTTTTCAAACCCCAATTCACTTCATGATGAGAGGTTTAGAAGTTTCATAAATATCTGAATAAAGCAATATTGTCTTTATCTAAAGCCCAAAAAAAGAATCAAACTTCTCACCTTCATTGGCTTGTTTAGAGTCCTTGGTGTTTGAGCTTCTAATGGTACTTAGCCTATTAACTTTCAATCTAATTTTATTAGTCTTGCTAAGTAAAGATGATTTATTACTTGGTTGATTCGTATCTGTAATAGAAATTTCAGATTCATTTACTAACCCCGAGTTGTAAGGAATCTTGCCTGCTTTCACAATATTTAAATGAGGCACTAATTCGCAAATCAGTTTTACTATTTTAAAATGATTGTGGTATACTGCTAAGTGCAAAATATGAGATGCTCACTCTGCATGGTTTTATTTCCAACTTAAATCTACTCCATTTTACCTGTAATTTATTCAACTTCCACGTAATGCTTTGAAAGAATGTCTTATACGATATGCTCATCACCATTAATACAAGCTTCAATTAAAATAGTCTGCTAATTTTCAGTGAGATGAGGGCGTTGGTGATAGTTCTTCACTTAATTATTATGCTCTTTCTATTTCAATTCTGATTCATGAGGAGTTTCAAATTTCGTATAGTTCAATGGCAGTATATTTTTTATCGAAATTTAATCTTTAGTTTTCGCTGGAGACTATAATGTTTAATGGCTTTGCTCTTTATCATTGGTTTTTAATGGTTCACTATTTGTTTATTAATGATTGCCTCTATCATTGAAAGATTAAACTGGCTTCTTTTTATTCTCTTATTTCTTTGAGTTCTGAGTCGACATACACTTACCCATTTCGATAAAAAATATTTAAAATTTAATAAACTATTACTTCAATTAAAATAAGTAGTATTCAGGGGTTTTGGGGTTTTGGGGGAGCGCGAGATCGGCGTGCGCATGGCGCTGGGGGCGACCCGATCCGGCGTTGCCGGGCTGATTCTGCGCCAGGGTTCGATGCTGATCGCGACGGGGCTGGCGGTGGGACTTGTGCTGGCGTTTGCCACCGGGCGGTTGATCAAGAGCTTTCTCTACCAGGTGCAGCCTGTGGATGCGGGGACGTATGTCGCGGTGGCGGTGGCGCTGGCGGCGATCGGGATGCTGGCGGCTTTTCTGCCCGCGCGGCGAGCGGCGTCGATCGAGCCGATGCAGGCGCTGCGGGAGGATTGAGGCGCGCTCTGGGCAATGGCGTTTCAGTTGGGACCCTGCTAGGCTTTATATATGCAGATCACGGTCGAGATTCCGGAGGAACTGGCAGCCCAGGTGAAGGCGCGCGGCCTGAACCCGGAGAGCTATGTGATCGGATTGATTGAAGACGCTGTGCGGACAACCGCAACAGTTTCCGCGCGAGCTGAAGTGAGGATGGATATGGAAGAATTCATCCGGAAAATGGCGGCAAACTCAGAGAAGATCCCCCAGCTTCCGGACGAGGCTTTTACCCGCGAGAGCTTCTACCGGGATCATGACTGATGGCGCTGGTGCCGAGATGCTTGATCGATACCAACATCCTCCTGCGCATATCGCGGCTTCACGATCCCTTGCACAATCTGATCGGAACAGCTCTCAACGAATTGAGTAGACAGCGAACCGAATCTTGCTTCTCGATGCAAAATCTGGCTGAATTCTGGAATGTCTGCACCCGGCCCTCAGACCGGAACGGCTACGGACTGTCGGTTACCGAGACAAATCAGCTGCGGAATACATCGAACGTACGGTGACTTTTCTGCCCGATGGCGATCGCGTTTATACGTTCTGGCGTCAAATCGTCTTGAGCAACCATGTCCGCGGCGCTCAGGTACACGATGCGCGACTTGTTGCGATCATGCTGGCATACGGCGTGAGCCACATTCTGACGCTGAATCAAGCGGACTTTCTGCGCTATACAGGCGTTCAGGCGATCCACCCGAGCCAACTATGAGTCTTGCCGCGATAGTCTGAAGCTCATGCGCACCGCCTTCATCGGCATGGGCGGCAACCTGCCCAGCGCGGCCGGACCGCCTGCCGCCACCCTCACCGCCGCCGTGTCGCGCCTTGGGTCGCTGGGCGCGGCTACGCATCGCTCGTCGCTCTACAGCACTGAGCCGGTGGGATTTGCCGATCAACCGCGGTTTGTGAATGCGGTGGTGGCGCTGGACACGGATCTCGAGCCGCGCGCGCTGCTGGACGGGATGCTGGCCATCGAGCAGGAGTTCGGACGGGACCGCGGAACCGGCATCAAGAACGGACCGCGAACGCTCGACCTGGACCTGTTGCTGCTGGACGACGTCCAATTGAGCGAGCCGGGATTGGAGATTCCTCACCCGCGTCTGTCGATGCGGCGGTTCGTTCTCGTCCCTTTAGCTGAGATTTTGTCGCACTTTGTCGATGCCAGTCTTGCCGAAACCGTGTCACAATGGCTCAACCAATTGCCACAAAGCTTTGAAGGCGACCCCCATGAACCTGTCAAGATCGAATGGAGCGGTTGGTGCGCGGGCCCTGCTTGCGGCGGCGTTGGCTCCCATGTGTCTGAATGCACAGGCCCCGGCCGCGATCACGCTGGCGCTTGAGGACAACACCGGCGCGGCGGTGCGCGGCGCGACGGTCACCGACCCTTTGAACCACTTGCTGGGCACGACCGGCGAAGACGGACGGATCACGGTGGCGTGCGCCGCTCCCTGTCGACTTCGCGTCGCCGCCAACGGCTTTGCCGCCAGGGACTTGCAACTCAGCGCGGGAGCCACCATCCGCCTCCAGCCTGCCGCGACTGAGCAGGTCACGGTGACCGCCTATCGCGCGCCGCTGAGTGAACTGGAAAGCCCGGTAACTACGCGGCTGCTCTCCGAGAACGCGCTCAGCACCACGGCCGCCGTGACGCTGGACGGCGAACTGCGCCAACTGCCGGGCGTCGAGCTGTTCCGGCGCTCAAGTTCCCTGGTTGCCAACCCCTCGTCGCAAGGCATCAGCCTGCGCGGGCTGGGATCGACCTCGGCCAGCCGCACCCTGGTCACCGAAGACGATGTGCCGCTCAACGACCCCTTTGGCGGCTGGATTCATTGGCAGGAGCAGCCGGAGTTGGCCGTCCACTCCATTGAACTGGTGCGCGGCGGAGCCAGCGATCTTTATGGATCGAGCGCCATCGGCGGCGTGGTGAGCCTGTCTCCGGCGCGGCCCACGGCGGGCATGGGCGAGTACCGGTCAAGCTACGGCGGCGAGGGCACTTACGACGACAGCCTGCTGGTCCAGGATAAGCGCGGACCCTGGGGCGTGCTGGCGGCGGGCGGCGCGATCGGCACGGACGGCTACATTCAGGAGGCTCCGTGGCAGCGGGGACCGGTGGATATCGCCTCCAACGTACACAGCCAGAACGGTTTGCTGCTGACCGAGCACGACCGAGGCCCGCTGCGCCTCTTCGTTCGCGGCAGCGGATTCAACGAGGCGCGCGACAACGGCACGCCTTACCAGACCAACGGCACCCGGCTATGGCGCTATGCCGCCGGCGGCGACTGGCAGGGTCCGCACGGCGGCACGCTGGCGGCGCGGCTTCTACGGATCGGCACGAGCACTTTCGTCAGACGTTTTCGAGCATCTCGAACCTGCCCAACTTCGGCGATCCGAGCTGCGCCTATCGCTGCGGCGAGATTCCCACGCGATTCTCGCTGACGCCGGACAACGAGCTGGGCGCGGCGGCGCACTGGAACCAGCCGCTGGGCGCGGGGCTGCTGGTGGTGGCCGGCGCCGACACGCACGACGTGCGCGTGTGGGACCGGGAACAGACCTTTGGCAAGTCAGCGCGCGCTGACCAATCTGCACGACCACCAGCGCGACTCGGCCGCCTATGCCGAGGCGATGTGGGTGCGCAAAGCCTGGACGCTGACCGCCTCGGCGCGCATGGACTGGTTTCAGAACTACGATGGGCAGGCGCTGCGTTGGAGCGGCTCAGGCTGGACGCCGGCCGCAACGCAGCCGGCGCAGAACGACGAGCGGTTGTTCGATCCGCGCCTGGGCCTGTCGCGCAAGCTTTGGCAATCATTGGGCGGTTTCAGGCTCAGGCTTCCGCGCCTTCCGCGCGCCCACGCCCAACGAACTTTACCGCTCCACGCAGGTGGGCAACCAGCTTACCTATCCCAACGGCACGTTGCTCAGCGAGCGGGCCACCGGGTGGGAGACGGGCCTGGCCACGGAATGGCGCTGGGGCACCATTCGCGTCCAGCTACTTTCTTACCCAGGTCAACCGGCCCATCACGGCGGTTACCTTAATCCCGCCTACTCCGGTCGCGCGCAATCTCTGCTGAAGCGCGAAAACCTGGGGCAGATTGAGAGCCGCGGCGTGGCCGTCGACTTCCGAGCTTGCGCCGCGCGCTGGCTGGCCGTGGATGGCGGCTATCAGTACGCCCATGCCACCGTGACTCGAGGGCAATCAGGACTCTGGGCAACTGGATTCCCGAAGTGGCCCGTAACATGGCCACGACTGAACCTGCGCGCCTACCGGCCAAGCGTGGGGAACCTTGAACATGCAGGGACGATTGAGCGGACGCCAGTTCGACGACGACGCCAATCAATATCATGTTGCATGGCTACTTCCGGCTGGATGCCTACGCCTCGCACGACTTCGGCAAGCGCATTTGCAGCTCTTTGCCGCCGGCGAGAACCTGCTCAACCGCCAGATTGAAGTCGCGAAGACGCCCACGACCACGCTGGCCATGCCGCGGGTGGCGCGGGCTGGGATCGCTGATCCGCTTGGCGGTAAATGAGCCGGTCAGACCCTGCCCGCTAGAATCGTCTGGTGAGCATCAACTTCCGATAGAATCATTGGTGGCCTCGAATTCAACCTGATCCGGAACGCGGCGGCGGACGGCGCGCGCAGCTGATGCTGCCCCATCCGACCGTCGAGACGCCTGTCTTCATGCCGGTGGGCACGGCGGGCACGGTCAAGGCCGTGCCGCAGGACGTGCTTGAATCTCTGGGCGCGGAGATCATTCTCGGCAACACCTATCATCTCTATCTGCGCCCCGGCCATGAGCCATCCGCCGCATGGGCGGGCTGCACCGCTTCATCAGCTGGCCGCGGGCGATGCTCACCGACTCCGGCGGCTTTCAGGTTTTCAGCCTGAGCGCACTGCGCAAGGTCACCGACGAGGGCGTGCGCTTCCGTTCGCATCTGGACGGCAGTCAGCCACTTTTTCACGCCCGAGCACTCCATCGATGTGCAGATCGCGCTGGGCGCGGACATCTGCCATGGCCTTCGACGAGTGCACCGAATATCCGGCCGATCGCAGCCGCGCCGAAGAAAGCCTGCGGCTCACCATGGCCTGGGCGCGGCGGTCGCTCGATCACTTTCGCGCGCATCGCGATGAAGTGGCGTGGCACGAGGAGTTCGGCGGCCGAACGCAGAGCCTGTTCGGCATTGTGCAGGGCGGCATGTACCGCGATCTGCGCCGCGAAAGCGCCGAGCGGCTGGTGGAGATGGACTTCGACGGCTACGCCATCGGCGGGCTGAGCGTGGGCGAGCCGCGCGAACTGACGCATGGAGATGATCGCCGAAGTGCTGCCGCTGCTGCCCGCCGGACAAGCCGCGCTACGTGATGGGCGTGGGCTACCCCGACGAGATTGAGCAGTATGCGCGCATGGGCGTGGACATGATGGACTGCGTGCTGCCCACGCGCGCCGCGCGCCACGGGCTGCTGTTCACCAGCGAGGGCCGGCTCAACATCAAGGGCAAGCGCTATGCCGAAGACCAGGGCCCGCCCGATCCGGCCTGCGACTGCATGGTGTGCCGGCGCTACTCGCGCGCCTACCTGCGCCACCTGATGCAGGCCGGCGAGGCGCTTTCGGGCACGCTGAACACGATCCACAACCTGGCGTATTATCTCGCCATCATGCGGCGCGTGAGGCACTCAATGCGGCCGGAAGGGGAAGCGGGAGGGACGCGATCCAGTCTTGCCAGCCCACCGTGCGGCGCTGGGGAAGCGCTTGTAGATCGGCGATGACGCGCTTCATCGCGCCCGCCCAGTCTCCTTCGTGACGCTGCCGCACCAGCCGGGCGCTCGGGTACCAGGGCGTCGTCTCGATCCCTTGCATCCAGCGCCAATCGGCCACGTGAGGCAGCATGATCCACAAGGGTTTATCCATGGCTCCTGCCAGATGCGCGATGCAGGTGTCTGTAGTGACCACCGCGTCGAGCGTGGCAACCAGCGCGGCCGTCTCGGCCAGGTTTTCGTCGCGGCTCGAGCCGTCGAAGATCGACACGCCGCTGGGCAGCGATGCCAACTGACGGGCCGCATCGCCTTTCTGAAGCGAGATCCATTGGACGCCCTCGGCCTTGAGAAGCGGGAGAAGCCGGACGAGATCGACCGACCTCTGGCGATCGGCCTTGTAGCCGGGATTTCCGGCCCAGGCGATCCCTACGCGCAGACCGCTCCGGCGGCGGGGCATCCGCGCACGCCGCGCTTCGATCAGTTTGGGTTCGGCGGCGAGATAAGCGCCCGGCCATGGCGCGGTGTCTACGGTGGTGCCGAAGATCGCTGGAAGACTCATGAGTGGGCATTCGAGGTCGAAGGCGGGGGGCGTATTCGCCGAGACGGACGATCTCGACTTTCCCCGATTGCGCCTCGGGAAGGGATCGCATCAGCCGCTCCACAGAAGCCTGCACCTGAAGGATGGCCGTGCCGCCACAGGCCGTCACCATGGAGACGTAGCGGCAGAACTGGATGGTGTCTCCCAGGCCCTGCTCGGCGTGCAAGAGGATGCGCCGTCCGGCGAGCGGCTCGCCGTTCCAGCGGGGTTGTGCGAAGACTCGCGGTCGGCGATGCACCTCGCGGAAGTGCCAGCGCGCCTCGTAGCCCGGCCATCCGCGCTTCCAGTCGCCCAGCCGCAGACGGGTGAGCGCCAGGTTGTAGGCCGCGCCGGGCGAGTGCGGATCGCTCTCCGCAGCCGACCGATGCGCGCTGAGGGCCTCGTCGTCCCTACCCAGATCAAGGAGGGAGTTGCCGCGGTTGGAGGCGGAGTGGCGGCAGCCCAGCGCCTCAGCCTGGGTGAATGCGGCCACCGCCTCGGCAAAGCGGCCCTCGTTGTGGAGCAGAATGCCGAGCGTGTTGACGGCCTCCGGATGGCCGGGATCGCGGGCCATGGCGCGGCACAGCCAATGCCATGCTCCGGAGATGTCCCGCTCGGCGGCCCGGAACTGGCACCACGCCACCAGCGTTTCGATGCTCGCGGGGTTGAGTGCCAGGGCCTTCTTGAGGCACGCCTCGGCCTGGTCGGGACGGCGGCGTTCGCGCTCGAGCAGGGCCAGATTGAGCCAGCCCGAGATCATGTCGGGACGCAGTTCCACAGCCCGCTTGAGAGCGGCCTCGGCGTAGATCTCGATGCCCTGCTCGCGCAACAGGTGTCCCAGGTTCATCCAGGCAGCGGCAAAGTCGGGCTTCCAGGTCAAGGTGCGGCGATAGCGGATTTCGGCCTCCTTGAGCCGGCCTAGGCGCGAGAGCACGAAGCCGGCGGCGAACTCGGCCTCGGCCGCGCGCGGCTTGAGCTGGAGCGTGCGCTCGTACTGCTTGAGCGCTTCCAGGTTGCGTCCCATGCAGGCCAGGGCGTGTCCCCGGCCCAGGTGCGCGGACGCCAGCCCCGGTTCGCGGGTGAGCGCCAGATCGTATTCGCGCATCGCCTCGGCCGGCCGGCCGGAGGCGATCTTCAACTCGCCCAGACCCATACGGGCCAGTGCGTTCATGCCGTCCCGGCGAATGGCCTCGCAGTAAGCGTTCTCCGCCTCAGCGGCGCGCCCGGCGGCCTTGAGCGCCTGGCCGAGCGTGACCCAAGCGACGCAGGCATCGGGGGCCGCGGTCACCGCCGCGGTAGCCATGCGCACCGCGGACTCCGTCTGGCCGCTGACCGTGGCGACGAGGCTGATGCCCATCAGCGCCCCGGCGTCGTGCGGATTGGTC
>CAWDBW010000120.1:0-31466 GCA_963800405.1 uncultured Acidobacteriota bacterium | reverse complement strand
AAAGCTGATTGCTTCTGCCTTATTTCGCCTTGAACACCGCCGGCCGCTTCTCCACGTACGCCGCCAGGCCTTCCTTCGCGTCTTCACTCTGAAAGAGCAACTGCTGGTTCTCGCGCTCGACCGCCAGCGCCGACTCCATCGGAATCTCCCATCCCGTCTGCACCGCGCGCTTGATGCGTCCCACGGCCTTCGACGCCTTGTTGGGCGGGCAGAACTGCTTGGCGTACTCCATGATGTTCTCCATGAAGTTTTCGCGCTCGAACACGTCGTTGACGATGCCAAACTCCAGCGCCTCTTCAAACGAGAACGTGTTGCCCGTCACCATCAACTCGATCGCCTTACTCTTCCCCACCATACGCGAAAGCCGCTGCGTGCCGCCGGTTCCGGGCAGCACTCCAAGATTCACCTCCGGCAGACCAATCTTTCCCGCATCTTTTCGCGCGATGCGAAGATCGGCCGCCATGGCGATTTCGAGGCCGCCACCTACGCAATGACCGTTAATGGCCGCAATGACAAGTTTCGGCGTGTGCTCCAGGCGCAGCAGCATCTCGTTGGCGTGCAGGCAAAAATAATATTTAAATGTAGGGTCGACGCTGCACAGCATCTTGATGTTCGCGCCCGCCGAGAAAAACTTGTCGCCCGCGCCGGTCATCACGATCACATAAACGTCGTTGTCCATCCGCGCCTTGAGGATCGCCTCGTCCAACTGCCGGTTCATTTCGTAGGTGTAGGTATTGGCCGGGGGATCGCACATCTCGATCACCGCGACGCCGCCGTCGATGCGGTAGTTGACCAGCTGCCTCGTATTTTCGCCGGTTGAGGGCTGCACTGTACTTGCCATGTTTCGCGTCTCCTTAAAATCCGCTCCAACAAACTTCCGAATATTCTTTGTCATTCCGAGCGTAGCGAAGAATCTGCTGTCCGCCGGGGCCCCAACGGACTGTTGCCCTAACGCCCGTCTCTGCCCTTCTTCGCTCCCGCCATCACCCCTCGCAGAAAAACGTCGCCCATCTCGCGCGCCAGCGACACCGCATCGGCGTCGACACGCGGATTGTGCCAGGTGTAAATCCAGTTCATCATGCCAAACAGGCTGAGCACGGCAATGCGCGTGGAAAACTGCAGCCCGCGGTCACCCTTCAAGTCGTCGAGCAGGCCCACGCAGATGCGGTAGTATTCCCGCTTGATGGCCGCAACCTCCGATGCAAAGCCATTCTTCAGCGCCTCGGCCTCGTGCGACAGGACCTTCATGGCCGCCTGGTTGGCCAGAAAATATTCCAGGTGATTGAGAATGAAAATCCGGATGCGTTCTTCTGGATCAGTCACGCCCTCCAGCCGCGCCTTCAGCCGCTGCACAATTGTCGTGAACGTGTGCTTCTGAATCAGGTAGAGCAGCCGCTCTTTGGATTCGAAGTAGTAGTACAGTCCGGCCAGGGACATGCCGCTCGCGCGCGAGAGATCGCGCATCGATGCACCTTCGTATCCCTTTTTGCAAAATACTTCGGTGGCGTGAGTGAGAATCTCGGCCAGGCGCCGGTCATAGCGCGTCTCCGGCACAGTCGCTCCGCGATGCCGGCGGGCTGCCAGTCGGGTTGCAGTGATAGGACTCCCCATAGTCGGGCGGCTCTAATTCGAACGTTCGTTCGAACCAAGTATACCCCGACATGATCCTGATCACAAGTCTTTGCAACTCGCGGGATTGTCAGTTCTGCCCGTGCGATCTTTACTTCGGCTGCGACGGTGCTGGCTGGACGGCCGCAGGCTGCTGCAAGGTTTCACGTTCCACCAGGATAATTTTCTGCACCTGATTGCGGTCGAAGGTTTGGTCCATGCCATCGACTCGCACGACTACCGATGTCATAGTCAAAGAGAGGACGTCGCCCTGCAGCACCTTCCCATTCCGCAGTTCCACATTGTCTCGGGAGAGCCCCCCGAGCTCAAATGTAATGCTTCCCCCCGGAGCCTCATCGGGTTTGATGTCCACCGGTGTACTGCCCGAAGCATAACCTTCTTTGCCAAACGCCAGGATATGGTTGCCGACGGTCAAACGAATCGTCGCCGGTGTCAATCCCTGGTCTCGTCCGTCCACCTTGATCGTGGCGCCCGGCGGCACGGAGATCACTTTCAGAGGAACCGTCTTCAAGGAGGTGGGGACGCCCGATGGATCATCGCGCGCTACCAGTTTTAGACTGGCAGGAATTCCCACCGACATTACCTGGAACGCCACCCTGGCCGGCTGTCCCGGCTCAAGATCGCTGACGCTGAGCTCGCCGGTGCCAATTCGCACGCCGTTCTTGTCGGTCACGTAAACCGTGAACGAAGCCTGCGGAATCCGTTTTCCGGACATGTTTTCGATCAGCACATTCGATCCCAGGCTCTGTTGTCCGTTATAAGTCGCAAGTTGATTGAACTTGCCGAACGAAAGTCGGAGCGTCGGGCTGTTCTGGTCAGGCCAGAGCAGCACCATGCCCGCCGCCTTGTCATCTTTCTTGTCCTTGGCGTAGGAGGCGACACAGAAAAGCAAGCAGCATCCGATCACGGGAGCGCGAAGAAGCATTATCCGAGAAGCGACAGCCATGGAGAATTCTCCAGACGCACGAATATAGGGCCCTAGTTTCGCACGTCGGCCAGCAAGCGCTCAATCTCGGCCTTCAAGTCCGCCGTCAGCGGGAGGAACGGCAATCGCGCTGGCCCGCCGTAGTAGCCGTTGAAATCCATGCCGTGCTTGAACCCCGGAACCCCAAGATCGCCCACGCGCTGCGCTGCCGCGGCAATTCGTTCCTGCTTGAGTCGCGCCAGTTCGGCATCGCCTTCTTTCCACGCGGCGTAAATTTCGTAGCAAGCCGTGGGCGCCGGACAGGCAAAGGCGAGGATCGCACCCACCGCGCCCGCATCCAACGACGGCTGAAGTTTGTGGGCCGCGCCCACCAAAACCTGGAACCCCACTTCCTTCTGCCGCGTCTTCAGCTTGCCCACGGTTGTAACAGCGGAGGAGGACGGCTTCGGTAAAGACGAATCCGGGTGCCCCATGTCTCGCGCTTTGGCGAGACGTGGGGAAGTCTCCGCAGTCCCCGCCAGCGCGCCGACAGGCACCAGCACGCTCTCGTCGCCCGAGTGCAAAGGCGCAGCGGCCGCCGCCAGCATCCGCGGCGTGACCGCATCAAAGGTTTCGGTGACGGTGGCGCTGCGCTTGACCTGGCGCGTGCCTTCGACCATCCTGCGAACTTTTTCCACGTCGCCGCTCGATTCCTTGATGCCGATCAGGTTCGGATGTCCCGCCAGTTCGATCACCACTTCAGCCGGAATGTCGTACCCGGTAGCCTGCGGAAAGTTGTAAATGATGATCGGCAGCGGCGAGCGGTCGGCCACGGTGCGATAAAACGCCAGAATATTCGCCGCGTGCATCTGTTTCTTGTAGTAGTGCGGCGTGCGCACCATGGCCACGTCGTAGCCCAGTTCGGCGGCGTACTCGGTCAGGCGCAGCGTCTCGATTGCCGATTCAATCCCTGTCCCCGCAATCAAAACTTTATTGGGCGCAGCCGCCGCGCGCGCCGTCTTGAGCACGTCGCGCCGCTCCTGATCAGAAAGCAGGATCGACTCGCCGGTCGAGCCCAGCACAACAATGCCCGCCACGGGCGTGCGCGAATAGCGCTCCACGTTCGATTCGAGTTTCTTGAAATACACGTTGCCGTCGGGATAGAACGGCGTGGTGATGGGAGGAAAAATTCCGTGTAACAACATTGGGAAGCCTCTGTTCTCCACTCTCAATTTATCAGTTTCGGATGATGACGAGTCAGGGGATGGGAGAGTCCAGCATCAATCCCACCAGAAAAACCAGATGTTGTTCCCCAGCAAGCCCGAGGCGAGGGCCGGAATAGTTTGAACCCCCTGCGTAACAATGTCTTCGCAATAGAGGAACTGCTGTTCGGCAAGTCTCAGAGCGTCCTCCCGAGTACTCGGCGGCCGGTTCACCCACATTTCAATTGTGTCCCCATTCACACCGACAAGTTCAGCTCCGAATCGCTCAGACCACGCCTTCATCATGACTACGTGCCCCACGGCGTCCGGGCATTCGTTCCATCCGCCGAGATTAAGATGCGCCGGAACTTCCCAGCCCTGGTTCGTCGGGAAAAGAGCAATCGCGACTTCCGCTTTCGCAGGCCCCATCCCCACCCGTTCGAACGGAATCGTAAACCGCGTTATGGGATTCGCATGTTCCGGCCATTCTTCCTCCAATTCATGCACAGCCGCCTGCTCTTCCTCTAGTTCGCGTAACATCTGTTCCGCGCGCGCAGTGCTGTATTTTTTTTCGAGAATTGAGCGGTACCTCTCCGTTTGTGCCTTCTGCTCCGCGACTCGATCGCTCAGCCACTGCTCCGCTGTTAGCCCACCGGCTTCGGCCAAAATCTCTCGATATGGTCGTCCATCCTCTGCATCAGCAGCCTCAAGGACGCGGCGGGTTTCTTTCTCATTTCCCAGGATGACCGGCCAGTAGCCAATCTCCACGCTGAGCGCGCGAAGCTGCTGGCTCAAGTCGAGGGCTCTCGATCCTTCGCAAGTGAAGCTGTAGGCGGTGGGAGAGCGACGATTCGCGATGGGCTCAAGCGAACCGACCCCAAATCTTTCCAGCATTTGTCTTGCCAGATTCTCCCGCATGGAATGATCGACTATTTGACTCGCTCCGCCGCCCGCTCCGCGTGCAGGTGCTGCAGCGCCTTCACATTGATTTCCCCGCGCTGCAAGGCCTCGATTCCCTCAGCCGCAGCCCGCGCGGCCGCCAGCGTCGTGATCGTAGGAATGCGCGCCGTCACTGCCGCTCGCCGGATCGCCTTTTCGTCGAACCACGGCTCCAGACCCGTCGGCGTGTTCACGATGAGTTGAATGCGCTGGCCCTTGATGAAGTCGACGACGTTCGGCCGTCCTTCTTTCACTTTATAAACGCGCTCCACGTTCATCCCTGCCGATTCGATCACGTCGGCCGTGCCCGCCGTAGCCACCAGCTTGAATCCCATGTCTACAAACTTGCGCGCGACCCCCGCCACGTGGCGCTTGTCATGGTCGGTCACGCTGATGAAAACAGCTCCCTGCGTGGGCAACTTCTGTCCCGCAGCCAGCTGGGCCTTGGCGAACGCTTCGCCGAAGTTGTCGGCAACGCCCATCACTTCACCCGTCGACTTCATCTCTGGCCCCAGCACGGTGTCAACGCCCGGGAATTTATTCCAGGGGAACACGGGGGACTTCACGTAGAAGTGGCTTCCGGTATCGAGGTCGGCGCGGCGCTCAATGAATTCCGGAAGGAACTCGCGCAGTTTGCGCCCGGTCATCAGCCGCGCCGCAATCTTCGCCATCGGAACGCCCGTCGCCTTGGAAACGAAAGGCACGGTCCTCGAGGCTCGCGGGTTCACCTCGAGCACGTAAACCTTGTCGCCATCCCCGTTCTTGCCGCCATTTCCGCGCGGGATGGCAAACTGAATATTCATCAGCCCCACCACCTGCAGCGCGCGTGCCAGCTTAAACGTGTAGTCGCGCATGCGCTCCAGCAGCGCTTGCGGAATATCGACTGCCGGCAGCACGCACGACGAGTCGCCCGAGTGCACGCCCGCCTCTTCAATGTGCTGCATGATTCCGCCGATGACCACGTCTTCTCCGTCGGACAACGCATCGACGTCAACTTCAATCGCGTCTTCGAGGAAGTGATCGATCAGCACGGGGCGGTCGTGCGAATACTCGACCGCCTCTTTCATGTAGTGAATGATCGCCGCCTCGTCGTGGGCAATCACCATGGCGCGTCCGCCCAGCACATACGAAGGCCGCACCAGCACGGGATATCCAATGCGCCCCGCGCCTTCAACCGCCTCTTCAATCGAGGTGGCCATGACGCCGGGGGCCTGCGGGATCTGCAACTCTTCCAGCAACTTGTTGAAGTGCTTGCGGTCTTCAGCCAGGTCGATCGACTCGGGCGATGTGCCGATAATCTTCACGCCCGCGGCCTTCAGCGGCAACGCCAGATTCAGCGGAGTCTGTCCGCCGAACTGCACGATCAGCCCAACGTCCGCGCCTTTCGACGTCTCATGCTGGTAAATCGCAAACACATCTTCGAACGTCAGTGGTTCGAAGTAGAGGCGGTCGCTGGTGTCGTAATCGGTCGAGACGGTTTCAGGATTGCAATTGATCATGATCGTCTCGTACCCGTCATCGCGCAGCGCGAATGACGCGTGGCAGCAGCAGTAATCGAACTCAATTCCCTGCCCGATGCGATTCGGACCGCTGCCCAGAATAATCACTTTCTTCTTATCGGTCGGCGCGGCCTCATCCTCGTCTTCGTATGTCGAGTAAAGATAGGGCGTGAAGCTTTCGAACTCGGCCGCGCAGGTATCGACTCGTTTGTAGACGGGCATCACCCCGTGCTTCTTGCGCAGGTGTCGGACTTTCTCCTGCCCGTCGAGTCTCCACACTGCCGCCAATCGTCCGTCGGAGAATCCCATGCGCTTCGACTCGCGCAGCACCTCGGTCGGAATCGACTCCATGGGATGCTTTTCCAGTTCCAGTTGCTGGTCGTTGATTTCCTTTAGCTGATAAAGGAACCACGGGTCCATTGAAGTCATCTTCGCAATCTGCTTCACCGTGTGTCCCTGGCGCAGCGCGTACTGCACGTAGGCCAGCCGCTCGGGATGCGGCGTCACCAGCCGCTTCGTCAAAATCTTGGGCTCGATTTTGTCGCCGCCCACGCGTTTGCCAGTATCGAGCGAGCGGATGCCCTTCATCAGCGCTTCTTTGAAGGTGCGCCCAATGGCCATCACTTCGCCCACTGACTTCATCTGCGGGCCCAGCGTGTCGTCCGCGCCAGGAAATTTCTCAAACTGCCATTTCGGAATCTTCACCACGACATAATCCAGCGTCGGCTCGAAACACGCGGGAGTTTTGCGCGTGATGTCATTGGGAATCTCATCGAGCGTGTAGCCCACCGCAAGTTTCGCGGCAATCTTGGCAATCGGGAATCCGGTAGCTTTTGAAGCTAATGCTGAAGACCGAGACACGCGCGGATTCATCTCAATCACGACCATCCGCCCCGTCTCAGGATTCACGCCGAACTGAATGTTCGATCCGCCCGTATCAACGCCGATTTCGCGGATCACTGCAATCGACGCGTCGCGCATGGCCTGGTATTCGCGGTCTGTGAGGGTCTGCGCCGGGGCCACCGTAATCGAATCGCCGGTGTGCACGCCCATGGGATCGAAATTCTCAATCGAGCAGATGATGATGACGTTATCCTTGGTGTCGCGCATCACCTCAAGTTCAAATTCTTTCCAGCCCAGCACCGACTCTTCAATCAGCGCTTCGTGCACCGGAGAGAAATCAAGGCCGCGGTTCAGCACCTCTACCATCTCTTCGCGGTTGTAAGCGATGCCGCCCCCTGATCCGCCTAGCGTGAATGATGGCCGGATAATCACCGGGAACCCGATCTTGCCCGCGAACTCCAGCCCGTCCTTAGAGTTGTTGACCAGCGCCGACTTGGGCACGTCGAGGCCGATGCGCTGCATGGCATCTTTGAAGAAGAGCCGGTCTTCCGCCTTTTTGATGGCAGCCACGTTCGCGCCGATCAGAATTGCGTTGTACTTTTCCAGCACGCCGCCGTCCGAAAGTTCGATGGCGAGATTCAGCGCAGTCTGCCCGCCCACGGTCGGCAACACGGCAAAACCCGCGCCCGGCGACATCTCCCGCTCGATGCGGATAATCTCTTCCAGATACTCCAGCGTGAGCGGCTCAATGTAAGTGCGGTCGGCCGACTCCGGGTCGGTCATGATGGTGGCCGGATTCGAATTCGCCAGCACCACTTCATAGCCCTCAGCCTTGAGCGCCTTGCAAGCCTGCGTGCCGGAATAATCAAACTCCGCCGACTGCCCAATAATGATGGGCCCGGAGCCGAGAATCAGAATCTTCGAGATGTCAGTGCGTTTGGGCATTTATGCAGTTTTACTCGTTCTATGTTCGCTGCTGAGTCAATCCAACGTGATGGTTTGCCACCACTGTGCGCTTCCGTCGTCTTCTAGATCGATTCCCTGCAGAGAACATGTCATATCGGGACTCGTCGAGAATGGGTAGTCGAAGGCGTACTTGTATGCCTTGTTGTTCCATTCCACGCTCAGCCAAAAGTGGCCATACTTAACGTCCGGCAGGTCGAATCTTCCCTTTTTATCAGTCACCGTTGTAGCTATCTGTTTCAACCCCTCGCAGCAATCCTGTCCGTTTTGCTGCTGATAGAAAACCAGGGTAAGCGCTGGTAATGGAGTCCTTTTGTCAGTGAAAGTCCTAGTAAAGCCACGAACTGCGGTGAGCTGAAGATGGTCAACAACACCACATAGATGGTCGAGATGCTGCGGACCTTTTTTCTGTGCGAACAGCGTCCTCGAAACTAGGAGTGTTGTGGTCAGGGCGGCAATGTGTACCAGTTGTTTCACCACCGATATTCCCCTCCGAACTAAGAGCACACTAGCCTTTCCACTCCTCCATCATCTTCGTGAATTCCTTAAACAGATAATGCGAATCATGCGGCCCCGGCGCCGCTTCGGGGTGATATTGCACGCTGAACAGCGGCAGGTTGCGGTGCCGCAGGCCTTCCAGCGTCTGGTCGTTCAAGTCAACATGCGTGAGTTCAACCTCACTGTCAGCCAGCGAGTCCGGATCGACGGCAAAATTATGGTTGTGCGCCGTGATCTCGATCTTGCCCGTATTCAACTGCTTCACGGGATGATTCCCGCCGTGATGCCCAAACTTCAGCTTGAAAGTTTTCCCGCCGAGCGCAATTCCCGTCAACTGATGTCCCAGGCAGATTCCAAAAATCGGCTGTCGCCCCATGAGCCTGCGAATCGAGTCGACCGCATACGTGCACGGCTCCGGATCGCCCGGACCGTTTGACAAGAACACTCCGTCGGGCTTCAACGCCAGCACATCTTCCGCAGGAGTCTGTGCCGGAACCACCGTCACCTTGCACCCTTCGCCGCGCAGCTTGCGCAAAATATTCTGCTTGATGCCGAAGTCATAAGCGACCACGTGAAATCGCGCCGGCTCATCTTTCACTCCCACTACGGCAACCGGTTCGTGCGAGCGCTCGCCGACCTCCCAGACGTACGGACCCTTGGTGCTCACCACTTTCGCCAGATCCATCCCATCCATTTTCGGGATCGACCGTGCTTTCGCGATCAGCTTGTCGGCATCGCTCTCGATGGTCGAGACCACGCCTCGCATCACGCCGTGATCGCGAAGGTGCCGCACCAGCGCCCGCGTGTCGATGTCCGACAGCACCGGCACTTTGAACTGCTCCAGATATTCTTCGGCCACCTGCTGCGAGCGCCAGTTCGAGCTGACGCGCGAGAACTCGCGCACGATCAGCCCTTCGATCCACGGACGCGTGGCTTCGTTGTCTTCGTGGTTCGTGCCGTAATTGCCGATTTCCGGGTTGGTCAGGACAACAATCTGCCCCGAGTAGGAGGGGTCAGTGAAAATTTCCTGGTAGCCGGTGAGGGAAGTATTAAAAACGACTTCGCCGTAGCATTCGCCTTTGGCGCCGTAGCCTTTGCCTCGGAAGACTCTGCCGTCCTCCAGCGCAAGGATAGCCTGCATTCTCGCTCCGGTGAGTGGATTTTTAGAATCTTATCAGGGATTGCCGCAGCGGCCAAGGGTAGAACACGAAATTCAACAAAGTAAATCTTTTCTCTGCGAGCGATTCGCTTGCCAACGATCCCGCGCACTGCTCAACGCACCCTTCCCCATTTATCCATCGGCCAATACCCGAACACGGCCTTGCCATAGATCAGATTCTGGTTGACGGGACCAAATTCGCGGCTATCGCTCGACATGGAGCGATGGTCGCCGAGCACAAAGAAGTAATGCTCCGGCACGATGATCTCGGGATACGGCCGCGAATCCTTATAAGCCGGTGGCACGTAGTCCTCGTCGAGGGCCTGGTCGTTCACGTACACCTGCCCGCCATCGATGCGGATGCGGTCGCCCTCCATCGCGATCACCCGTTTGATGTAGCTCTTCGAGGGATCGAAGGGATAGCGGAATACGACAATGTCCCCGCGCCCAATGGGTTCCAGCCGGTAAACAAACTTATTCACGAAGATCCGCTCCTGATCTTCGAGTGAGGGCATCATGCTGACTCCCTCCACCTTCACCGGCTGGTAAAGGAAGATGATGATAAAGGCAGAGGTCGCCAGCGAAATGATCAAGTCGACCACCCATGCGCCAACGACGACCCCAAAAACCGAGGGCTTCGAGCCCGGCTCGCCCCCGGCTGCCGCGGGCACAGTTCTTCTGGCCACCTGAATTAGGGTCTGAAACTGTGACAGACATGTTTTTCTATTGTATACAGACTTCCCCGGCGGCTGCGGGTTTGAATCGCAGTCGGGTACAATAAACGTCACGCGAGGAACCTTATGACGCTCCACTTTCTGCAGAACAAGATCGTCCGCCGCAGCCTGACCTTATGCTTTCTCTTCCTGATGACTCTGAGCCTGTCGGCCCAGTGGACCTCGCCGCCGGAAGAAGCCGGCGTCCCGGCCTACAACGCCGGACCTCCGCCCAAAGGAACGAAGCTTCCTCCCCTGCTCACCAAGGCCGACCTCTGGGGAGCCGACGCGCAATACGCCTACCAGACCCACGCCTATGAACTGGCGGCGAAGATTCCGACCGTGCTTCATCAGCAGCCCTGCTACTGCTATTGCGATCGCATGGGTCACAACAGCCTGCACAGTTGCTATGAAGACACGCACGGGGCGCAGTGCTCGACTTGCTTGAAAGAGCTCTACTACACCTACCAGCAACACCAGAAAGGCAAGACCGCAAAGGAAATCCGAGCCGGCATCATCAAGGGAGAATGGAAGCAGATCGACCTGCAGGCAGCCGCCACGATGAATTAGTGGCAGGGAACGAATCGACGGCGTCGGAACGCCGCACGTTTTCTGGCAGCTGAATATTCTGTCGCCCTGAAACCAGATGCAGCCCAGACAGAAGCTTCGCCTGATGTCGCTGTTCGGCCTGGTGCCCGGGCTTTCTGCGCTGTTTTACATCTTGGCCACGGAACGCCCCCTCAACCGTGTTCACATCCGGCTGGTCATCGCCTGCCTGTCCGCAATTCTGATCAGCGGTGTGGTCTACATGCTGCGGCATCGCGAGGAACTCCGCGATCCCCCCGAGCAGCAGGAATGGCAACGGCAATGGGCCATGAAAAATGGCCCTGCTCTCCTGAATCTGCTGATTGTGTTTTTTGTGGCCGAAGCCTTCTGGTCAGCTTTTCAGCTTTACAGCGGTCCTCTCGACCCGCGTCGTACGATTCTGTCTCGAGTGTCCCTGATCGCCGCGCTTCCCGCTGTAGTGCTCGTGGTCTGGATCAAAATTCGTTTGCGTACCAAAGGCCGCCAGCGAGGCCACAAGGACTCCGGCTGAGAAATGCGTCCGCCCCTCGAACCCGCGCCAGCGACGAACCTCGGCGGGCAACATTGCTCTCAACCCTCCCTTTGAGTGATACTTTATTGCTCGGATAAAGCACGATTCCAAGGAGTTCCCCATTCCTAAGACCACAGGAAGAGTTTTGCACATGGCTCAGAAACCTACCGCGAAAAAGACCCTGGCGGAAGATCCGCGCTATACCCAGGCGCTGCAGAGTTACGAAGCCGGACTGCGCGCCATGCAGGAACACAAATTCGACAAGGCCAAGCCTCATTTTCAAAAGGTCATCGCCGGACCTGTCAGAGAGCTCGTCGACCGCGCCAACATTCATCTCAGCATCTGCAACCAGCATCTGGAACGTTCCGTGGCCGCGCAGTTCAAGACCGCCGAGGAGCACTTCGACTACGCCGTCTCGCTGATGAACGTTGGCGATTACGTGACGGCCCGCGAGCATCTGGAAAAATTACTCAAGCAGAATGCCCATGCGGACTACGTGGTATACGGCCTGGCCGCGCTCGACTGCCTGACTGGGCACGTCGAGGATTCCTTGCGGCATCTGGACGAGGCTCTGCGCCTGAACTCTCAACTGCGTTTTCAGGCGCGCAATGATTCCGACTTCCAGAACCTGGCCGAAGATCCGCGCTTCACCGAATTGCTCTATCCCGATCCCGGAGCCGAAGCCGGGTCCGACGGAGACCTCGGCGAAGAAGAGCCTCTCTAGCCGCCTGCGGGGAAAGCCTTCATGGAATCCAAGACGGCCGAGTTCCTGGCACCGGAAAAAATCGCGCGCGACCGCGGTCTTCGCGTCGTGGCCATCGGCGGCGGCACCGGACTTTCCACTCTGCTCAAGGGGCTCAAGCGCTTCGTGCTTTCTCCCGCGGAGATTTTGTCGGACCAGAATTCTCCCTGCATCCGTGATTTGAGCGCGGTGGTTACGGTCAGCGACGACGGCGGCTCCAGCGGCCGCCTGCGCAAAGAACTCAATATGCTCCCGCCGGGCGACATCCGCAACTGCATTGTCGCCCTCAGCGAAGATGAAGCCCTGCTCTCCAGACTTTTCCGGCACCGCTTCGACAAAGGCTCAGGCCTCGAAGGTCACAGTTTCGGCAACCTGTTTCTCGCCGCGCTCACTTCCCTGACCTCCGATTTTTCCGAAGCCGTGCGGCTCTCTTCGGAAATCCTTCTCACCCGCGGCCACATCTATCCCGCCACTACCTCCAACATTGAACTCGAAGCGCTCATGGAAGACGGCACCCGCGTCCGCGGCGAAACCAAAATTACCGCCAGCAAAGGCCGCATCCGGGAATTGTTTCTGGTCCCGCCCGACGTCGGGCCCATGCCGCAGACGCTTGAGGCGATCGCCCACGCCGACATGATCACGATCGGCCCCGGATCCCTCTTCACCAGCCTCATCCCCAACCTGCTGGTGCGCAGTATTGGCCAGGCCATTGTCGAATCCCCCGCCACCAAGGTCTACATCTGTAATCTCATGACCCAGGCCAACGAGAGTCTCGGACTGACCGCGGCCGACCACATTCGCGCCCTGAATTGCCACGCCCAGAAACAAATTTTCGACTATGCGCTGATCAACCGCATTCCCGCCTCCGAAGAACTGAAAGCCAAGTACGCCAGCGAAGGCGCCTGCCAGATCGTCAACGATCTCGATGCCGTCGAAGCCCTCGGCGTGATTCCCGTCCTCGGCGATTATCTCGAGGAAGGCGGAGTTGCCCGCCACAACACCGCTCGCGTGGCCCGCGACCTGATGCAGTTAATCGCCCAACACCCTCGACCCCATCGCAACGCTTGATTTAGGCCCCATTAAACTGTCATTCCGAGCGAAGCTTCACGATCCGGACTTCGGATCGTTAAGCGCAGTCGAGGAACCTGTTTTTCCCCTGCGCGGCCATAGGCGCCGTTTGTCGCTAGCCCGGCATTCCTGTATCGTGATTCTTCCGCGTCGAAGCTCTACCGTCATCGGCGGGAATTATCATGCGATCTTATCTGCTTATCACTGTGTTACTCCTGATCGCGAATTCCCCTTGCCTCGCCCAAATTCACAACATCCCCGTCTCCCCAGAAAAAGGAGATACCGAAATCCAGGTCTGGGCGGGCGGCGGACATTCTGTAGCCGGCGGACGCGGCAACACCGGCGCCTTCAACGCCGGCCTGCGCTACGGATGGGTCCTCACCGGCCCCCACCTGCCCAGCTTTCTCCGCGGTCGATTCGAATATGCGGTCGACGCCGTCCCCGTTTTTCTGGTGTTCCAGCCCGCCGGCACCGCCTACGGCGCGGGTTTCGACCCGCTCGGCCTTAAGTGGAACTTCGAGCGTCACGGCCGCTTTTCACCCTACCTCGAACTCACCGGTGGGACGCTCTTCACCAACCAAAACGTCCCCGCCTACACCAACACCGTAAACTTCATGGACCAGGCCGCACTGGGCATGCACATCCTCGGCGCCCGCAACAACGTGAGTCTCGAACTCCGCTACATGCACATCTCCAACGCAGGACTGGGAAACCTGAATCCGGGGATCAACACCGTGCAGGTGCGTCTGGGAGTGGGAAAATTCTTCGCAAGCAAGAGGCGCTAAGAAGTTCCTCTGTGTCCTCCGTGCCCTCTGTGGTAAAAAAATTCTCGCAGTTCCGATTTCCAATGCCGTCCTTGCTTCCCTCCTCCGCCGCCAGCTATTCTTCCTAGTCATGTCCACGCTCGTTGAATGCGTTCCCAATTTCTCCGAAGGCCGCGACAAAGCCAAAGTTGACGCCATCGTCGACGCCATGAAGATGCCCGGCGTCTATCTGCTCGATCGCGAAATGGATTCCGACCACAACCGCTGCGTCATTACCCTGGTCGGCGAGCGCGAGGCCATTCAGGAAGCAGCAATTCGCGGCGTAGGCAAGGCCGCGGAACTAATCGACCTCAACGTCCATACCGGCGCGCACCCGCGCATGGGAGCAGCCGACGTTGTCCCGTTTATTCCCATCGACGGCGTCACCATCGAAGATTGCGTGGCCATGGCGAACCACGTCGGCGAACAGATATGGAAACGCTTCCAGATTCCCGTGTACCTCTACGAAGCCGCCGCGCGAACTCCGGAACGTCAGGGCCTGGAAAATATTCGCCGCGGCCAGTTCGAAGGCATCCGCGCCGAGATCGCAACTAACCCGGCGCGCCGTCCGGACTTTGGCGAGCCGCGCGTGCATCCCACGGCAGGCGCGACGGTCGTAGGCGCGCGCAAATTTCTCGTTGCCTATAACGTTTTCCTCAACACGCCCGACGTCGACGTCGCCAAAAAAATCGCCAAAGCCGTGCGCTTTTCCAACGGCGGCATGCGCTTCGTCAAAGGCGCGGGCTTCCTGGTCCGCGGTCTGGCGCAGGTTTCGATGAATCTGACCGACTTCGAGCAAACCCCCGTCCACCGCGTGTTTGAGATGGTCAAGCGCGAAGCCGCCCGCTACGGCGTCACTCCGGTATCGAGTGAGATCGTCGGACTGATCCCCAAGAAAGCCTTGGAACAGGCCGCCGAGTGGTTCCTGCAAGTCGAGAATTTCGATTCATCACTGATTCTGGAAAACCGCCTGGCCTCGGTCATGGGCGGAAAGATGGCCATCGGCGGCCTGCGCGCCGGAGTCGAGCCTTTCGTCGAGCAACTCGCCGCGCCCACGGCGACTCCCGGCGGGGGCAGCGCTGCAGCCGCGGCAGCAGCCATGGCCGCCGGCCTCGCGGTAATGGTCGCCTCCATGTCACGCGGCAAGAAGGCCTACCTGCAATACGAAGCGCAACTCAGCGCCGCCATCGCTCGGCTCACGCCCCTCCGCGAAGAACTCAAGGCCGCCGTCGACGCCGACGCCGAGTCCTATAACTCCGTCATGAAGGCCTACAAACAGGCCAAAACCGCCGTCGCCGAGAAGTCTGGCGAGGCTGTGATCGAGGCCGCTCTCCAACAAGCCACCGCCGTTCCGCTCAGCGTCGCCGAAAAAGCCCACGAGATCGCCCAGATCGCGAAGTCGCTCGGACCTATCACCAATCCCCACATGAAGTCGGACCTGACCACGGCCATAGCGCTGGCCGGTGCGGCCCTCACCGGAGCTCTGGCCAACGTCGAAATCAATCTGGCATCCCTGAAAGATCCGGCCTTTGCCGCGGAGGTGCGCCGCCGGACCGCGCTCCTGTCGTAGAGACGTTGCTCGCAACGTCTCTGCCGGTGCCGGAGAAACCGGCGGACCGCAGGGCATTTTCTTTTTCGCACATTTTCTTTTCGCACCAGCGAGTGGAAATCCCGCGCTCGGGGTTACTGCATCGTAACCTTATACCGTTTCCAGGAGGCCCGTCGCCGATGCGCCGAACTGCGTTCCTGTGCTTTTCCTCTCTACTCCTCGCCGCCAGCGCTCTGCTGCTCAGCCTCAACGGTTGCGGGGGAAGCGGGTCGACCAAGACCAATCCTCCCGGACAAATCAAGCATGTGGTCATCATTTTTCAAGAGAACCGCACTCCCGATAATCTTTTTCACGACACCGTGCTGATCAACAACGGGGCCGACATCGCCAGTACCGGCGTTAATTCTTCCGGTCAGACCGTGCCACTCGTTGCCGGTCCCTTGGCCACCGACTATGACCTCAGCCACGCCCATTCCGCATTTGTTGACATGTATGACGGGGGCAAGATGGACGGCGCCAACCTGATCCCTTTCAACTGCAACAAGGGCGCCACCAACTGTCCGCCGCCGAATCCACAATATTTCTATGTGAATCCCTCCGACGTTGCGCCCTATTTTCAGATGGCCGAGCAGTACACCTTCGGAGATCGCATGTTTCAGACCAACGAGGGCCCGAGCTTCCCCGCTCACCAGTTCATCCTTTCCGGAACTTCCGCGCCCACGGCGACCAGCAACCTGTTCGCGTCCGAAAATACGACCTTAGACGCCGGCTGCGCCGCCAACCCCGCATCGCTCGTATCGCTCATCGACCCCAGCGGCGTCGAGTCCACTACGATGTATCCCTGCTTTGAACATCCCGCGCTCACCGACCTACTCGACGCCCAGGGGTTGACGTGGCGCTACTACGCGCCCAGCGCCGGCTCCATCTGGACCGCTCCCAACGCCATCCAGCACATCTGCGGCCCCAATGCTCCACCGCCCAATGCCACGGCCTGCACCGGCTCCGACTGGACCAGCAACGTCGTAATTCCTGAGACTCCGATTCTTACCGACATCGTCAACGGAAATCTCGCGCAAGTGAGCTGGGTCATTCCCACTGGCGCAAATTCCGATCACGCCGGAAACGTGAACGGCACCGGAGGACCGTCCTGGGTGGCCTCGATCGTGAATGCCATCGGCGACAGTTCTTACTGGTCGAATACCGCGATCATCATTACCTGGGACGATTGGGGAGGCTGGTACGACCACGTCCCGCCGCCAGCGGTCATTAGCGACGGTACGAGTTGGGGATCAGGCTATCTCTACGGTTTCCGCGTACCTCTCATCGTGGTTTCGCCTTACGCCAAGGCCGGGCTATATTTCTCACGTCAACCATGATTTCGGAAGCGTTCTGAACTTCATCGAGAAGACGTTCAGCCTGCCCTCGCTCGGCTACGCCGATGCCCACGCCGACGATCTTTCCGACTGCTTCGATTTCACCCAGACGCCGCTCGTCTTCCAGAGCATCCAGGCGCCCAAGAATGCCGCCTATTTCCTAAATGACAAACGTCCGAGAACCGATCCGGACGACGACTAGGGCGTCGTTTTAAGAATCCGGATTTTGAGGGTGGCAATTTCGCTATTTGCGCCCGTGATGCCGATCACTGACGGGTAAAAGGTGGTGGCGCAGAATGCTGACGGCTGAAATGCAGCCTAAGGAAGTTGTTGGTCTTGACAGATCAAGTTCTGATGATGCTCCGCGGCCGAGCCTCTGAAGTCGTTTTTGCGACACTTTTTCTGCTCGTTGCATTGGGCGCCTGGGGCATCGCTCTGATGCGCCGCCGGAGCGGAGTGGGCGTCCTCATCTGGCTGGGAGCTCTGAGTGCGATTGAGGCCCGCCCCCTGCTTCCTTCGTTGAATGACGTGGGACTTCTGCCGTACTGGCTTCACGTCGCTCTTCCATGTCTGGGCACAGTTCTCGCGTACTTGGTCGTGGTCGTTGCTGTGCTCGCTTTTTTGCAGCTAAGCCAAGGCAAACTGCGGCTCCTTCTGCAGGGAATGACTCTGGTGGGATTAGCGGTAGCTTTAGCAGGTGTCGGCTTTTTCGTATTTACTGGCTCGTCCAACGAAGTGATGCCCTACAACCATCTCCTCGCCGCCTGTTTGCTCGCTGTCCTGGCAACCGTGGCCGCCGTGCCAAAGCTCTCTCTCAAGTTCCTAGTCCTGCCCAACCGCGCTCCGGCCGTAGGCATATTTCTTTTCGCGATTGAAGCGTTGTATGGCAATTTGTCGCTCCCCTGGGCTACCCGAGTCCGCCCAAGATCTTGGACCCACTGGGTTTTGCAGTCCTGTTCCTTTCCTTTGGGTATGTCGCCGCGCAGCGATTGAAAACGAGTCCTCCTGCCGCGCACGGGATTAGTTGACGTAACTCCCCGTTACGCTCATTGTCCCAAACAGATCGCCGGTCACCGCCTGGTCACTGGGCATGTACCTTTGTTCCGGAATCTGGATTGCAAGTAAAATACAATAAAGCGATCTACTTACTACAAGGGCTGAACGTGCATCCAAACATAGGGTGCACGCAACCCCAAGCCTTCTGATTCGAGGTGTTATGAAACTGTTCAAGATTTCCCTGGCCTCCGTGCTGCTGGTTTCCATGGCCTACGCCATGCCCCTGGCCTCGTCGGCCCGTGCCTGCGTTCCTGCCGATCTGTTGCAACTCATCTCGGTGGACTACCGCGCGATCAAAGACTCGCCCACCGCCATGGCTCTGAAGGCGCAACTGATGCCTGACAACATCAAGCAGTTTGAGGCGGCCCTCAAAGGCATCGGCCTCGATCCTGACAAGGATATCGACACCCTCACCTTCGCCTCGTTCCGCGCCGGCAAGCAAGGCGTGAAGACCGTCGGCGTGGCCGCCGGCTCTTTCAACATGAAGGCAGTGTTGAAAAAGATGAAGCTGCAGAAATATGTGCCCAAGAAATACGGCAACTCCGACATTTATCCCATGGACGGCGGCTTCGTCATGAGCTTCCTCGATGACAGCACGCTGCTGTTCGCCGACCCCACCGCCATCCGCCTGGCGCTCGACACCCGCGAAGGAAAAGTTCTAAGCCTTGACACCAACGGCGACATGGCCGACATGATGTCCAGCGTCGACTCCGAGCCCGTGTGGAGCATCCTCGACCAGGGCGGCACGCAGAACATGATGCACTCCGCCATGGGAGACGCCTCCAAAGTTGCCGATTACGACTCCGTGAAGAAACGCCTGATGGGCTCGCGCTACACCATGAATTTCGCGAGCGGTGTGAACTTCGACCTCACCGTAGTTACTTCCGATTCCGTGACCGCGAGCACGGTGTCGTCGCTGGTCAAGGCCGGCATCATGCTAAAGAAGATGAGCGCCACACCCGCCGAGAAGATCGCAGTCGAGAACACCACCGTCGACTCTGACGGCTCCAATGTGGCAGTGCACTTCAAAGCCAACGACCAGCAGTTCCAGTCGCTCATGCACTCTGACTTGTTCGCCGCCGTAACGCACTAAAATAGATCCTTCGATTGTCATCCTGAGCGCAGCGGGTGCTTCGCGATAGCGAAGCACCCGCGAAGTCGAAGGATCTCTGCACTACTTCTTCTCCCGCGCGGCCCGCTTCGCCCGCGCCCACCCATCTTTCACGATCTGCCGCGCCCTCCCGACGGCCAGTGCATCCTCGGGAACGTCGCTGGTAATGCATGACGCCGCGCCCACGTACGCGCCCTTGCCCACGCGCACCGGCGCCACCAGCGTGCTGTCGCTGCCGATAAAGACTCCATCCTCGATCACCGTCGTGTGCTTGTTCACTCCGTCATAATTGCAGGTAATCGTCCCCGCGCCAATGTTGACACCCGCGCCGATCTCCGCGTCGCCCAGATACGTCAGGTGATTCGCTTTCGATCCCTTGCCCAGCTTGATTTTCTTAGTCTCGACAAAGTTTCCCACATGCGCGCCTTCCCCAATCTCACTTCCCGGGCGCAGGTGCGAATACGGCCCCAGCACGGCCCCGGCGCTGACCCGCGCATCTTCCATCACGCATCCCGGACGCACCAGCACACCGTCCCCAATCTCCGAATCGCGGATCACCGAGTACGACCGCACGCGGCAGCCTGTGCCAATGCGCGTCTTGCCCAGCAACTGCACGTAAGGCTCGATCACCGTATCCGGCGCAATCTCCACATCCGCATCGATTAAGCACGTTGCCGGATAAAACACCGTTACCCCCTCCGTCATCAATTGCCGGCACTTCGCCAGCCGCATCTTTTCGTCGATATCGGCCAGTTCCGCCCGCGTATTTCCTCCCAGAACTTCGCTCGGATTCGCCGTCTTCCACGCGACGACACGCTGCCCAGCCTTCCGCAGCACGGCGGCCATATCGGTCAGGTAATACTCTGCGTGGGCGTTGGCGGTCGAGAGTTTCCCGATATTCCCGTACAGTTCCTTCACCCCAAAAACATAGAAGCCGGAATTAATCTCGCGAATCTTTTTCTGCGCCGCGCTCGCCGCTTTCTCTTCCACGATGGCCTGGACCTCGGCGCTGCGCGAACTTTTTCGCAGCACGCGGCCATACCCGGTCGGATTCTCCAGGTCGGCGCTCAGCAGCGTCATCACCGCCTGTTCCGCCAGATGAAAGTCACGCAAGCGTTCGATCGTCTCCGGCGTAATCAGCGGGGCGTCGCCCGAGAGCACGATGACGTGGTCATACCCCGCCAGCGCTTCGCCCGCAACCATGAGCGCGTGGCCTGTTCCCCGCTGCTCGGCCTGCAGCACAAAGTTGACGCTGGTATGCGAGATCGCCGCCCGCACTCGCTCGGCTTCGTGCCCGATAATGGCGTACACATCTTGCGCCGGAACGATGCGCACGGCCGCGCGGATCACATGCTCCAGCAGCGGCTTTCCTCCGACTTCATGTAACACTTTAGGAAGCTGCGATTTGAGCCTGGTTCCCTTGCCCGCAGCCATGATGGCCACGGCCACGCGTGGAGCCCCCGCTTGGAGAGTAGGATTGCCGTTCGATTTCTTCATCGATTTCAAATATATCGTGCCCACGAAACAATGGCTATTTCCGGCGCCATTGTATTTCCGAAGTCAAGCTGGTCATCGATCCCATGTCGGCCGAGGCGTAATATGAAGAAAGCTTCCGGTTCCCTGGATTCCGATGTTCGCTCGCGTTCTCATCACGGCTCTTGCCATACTGGTCTGTATAGCGGGTATGCTTGCACCTGTGCTGATTGATGCTCGTCATTGGTGGCCGCGCAAGCGCAAGAAGACTGACATATAGGTTGGCGCAAAACGGGCTCTACAACCCCAGCCCTCCGTCCACCGCCAGAATCTGCCCGGTAATAAACTGCGGTGCGGTGGCGAAGAATAGCACCGCCTTGGCGATCTCCTCCCCGCTCCCGTTTCTGCGCATCGGCGTCTGTTTGGCCATGCGCCGCATAAAAGCTGCCGCCGACTTCTCGCCCAGATCAATCATCCCCGGAGCCACCGCATTCACCGCAATCTGCGGCGCCAGCGCCTTCGCCATCACTTTTGTCAGCATGTGCAGAGCGGCCTTCGACGAACAATAATGCGCGTGCGTCGCCCACGGCCGAAGCCCGCCTAGGGATCCCATGTTGATGATCTTCGCTTCAATCTTGCCCGCGCCCTTGCCGCGCTTGCGCCGCATCCATTTCAGCGCCTCGCGCGAGACCAGAAACGGCCCGCGCGTGTTCGACGCAAAAATCGTGTCCCATTGCCGCACCGTCAACTTCTCGAACTCCGCCGTCTCGTAGTTGGCCGCGTTGTTCACGAGGATGTCGATGCGTCCCAGTTCCCGTCCGGCATCTTTCATCATCGCCCGCACGCTGGCTTCATCGGTCACGTCGCAGCGCAGCGCGAACGCCCGCACTCCAAAACTCGACAGATCCACGACGGTATCCTGCGCCTCGCGCGCCGAGTCTCTGAACGTGATGGCAACATCCGCGCCCGCCCGCGCCAGTGCCAGCGCCGATGCCCGCCCCAGCCGCCGCGCTGCGCCCGTAACTAGCGCAGTCTTGCCCACTAAAGGTCTTGCCTGAAGGTGCTCGTTGTGGTCTGGCATGAAGGGATTCTACCGCCTCGCGCCACGGCCTTACGCGAATTACGACAGGTCCATCCCCCCATCCCTAAAAACTGCCCTTTCGTGCGCTTCCGCCATCACTTTGCCGCTGGAAAACTCCGCATTCTCCGCGCTAGAATCCAGCATGCCCGATTCCCGCAGCGTCGTGGTCTATTCCCGCAAGGGATGCCACCTGTGTGAAGTGGTGAAAGAGAGCTTGTCAAAGCTCTCGCGCCGCGGAGGATTCACCTGGCAAGAAATCGACGTCGACGCCGACTCCGACCTTCGCCGTCAGTACAACGACGAAGTTCCCGTGGTCTTCATTGACGGCCGCAAAGCCTTCAAGTACCGCATGGACGAGCAGGAGTTTCTGCGCAAACTGGCCAGCTAACGCGGCTTCCGCCAATCTCTAAAGGACAATCTCCAGGACAATCTCCAGTACAATCTCTCCCGGCATCTTTTCTGACAATGTTTTCTGGTATGTTTCCTGGCATGTTTCCTGGTACGTTGCGCACCCAACTCTACGCCGACCCTCACAATCTCTTCATGCACGAACTCGTGCTCGACTCCTGCCGCCGCCACGCGCCCAAAACCGCGCTGGTCGACGCTTCCAGCAGTCGCCGTCTCACCTACGCCGAATACGGTGACACTGTCGAATCCCTCGCCCGCGGCCTGATTGCCGCCGGCCTCAAGCCCGGCGAGGTCGTCGCTATCTTCCTGGCGAACTCCTGGGAATTCTGCACGGCCTTCCACGCCATCCAGCTGGCGGGAGCCGTTCCCACCTTGCTCAACCCCACCTTCCGCGAGCGTGAAGTTCGCTATCAACTCGAGAACTCCGGCGCCGTTCTCCTCATCACCGATGGCGCGAACATTGACGGCATTCATCTCGGAGGATTGCCCCACCTTCGCCGCGTCTACGCCACGCGCCAGCCCGCGCCCGGCACCGAACCGTTCGCCAACCTGCTGAACCCAGTGTCGGCGGCCTATCCCAGGCCCGACCAGCCTTCCGACCAAGCTCTGGGCACGCTGCCCTACTCCAGCGGCACCACCGGATTGCCCAAGGGCGTCATGCTCTCGCACTACAATCTCGTCGCCAACGTCTACCAGCTGATCGGCCCGCGCGGCACGGAGCTCAGCTCCGCCGACACCATTCTCTGCTGTCTTCCGCTCTACCACATCTACGGTCTGAATGTAGTTCTGAATCCTTCTCTGATTCTGGGCGCGACTCTGGTGCTGGTTCCCCGCTTTAACGTGGAGACGTTCACCCGTCTCATCGTCGACGAAGCCGTGACCATGATGCCGCTGGTGCCGCCCGCCATGAATGCAATCTGTCAGGCCGCCGAGGCCAACCAGTTTCCCCGCGACCACAAGGTACGCTGGATCAAGTCCGGCGCCGCGCCGCTGGCTCCCGACCTGGCCCGCCGTTTCACCCAGCTCACCAACATTCCCGTGTGTCAGGGATACGGCATGACCGAGGCTTCGCCCGTCACCCACGTCGGATTCCTCGAACCCGAGCTCTACCGGCCCGACTCCATCGGCCATCCTCTGGTCGCCACCGACTGCCGCGTACTGTCGCAGTTGGACATCGATCCCGACGACACACCCGACAATCTTTTGGAAGCGCCCGCCGGCGAGCCCGGCGAGTTAGTCATGCGCGGCCCGCAATTCATGCTCGGCTACTGGAAAGAACCGCAGGCTACCGCCGCCGTCCTGCGCGACGGATGGTTCTGGTCGGGCGATATCGTCACTCGCGATCGCGAAGGCTTCTACCGCGTCGTCGACCGCCGCAAGGAAATGATCAAGTACAAAGGCTTCGCCGTCGCTCCCGCCGAGGTCGAGGCCGTCCTGCTCGAACACCCCGCGGTAAAAGACTGCGGCGTAGTCGGCCGCCGCGACGCCGCCGCCGGAGAGATTCCCGTAGCCTTCGTCGCCCTGCGCGAGGGCTTCGTCAACAGCCACAAGCTCGGAGAAGAACTCTGCAGCTTCGTCGCCGACCGCCTCACCCACTACAAGCAGCCCCGCGAGGTCCACTTCGTCGACGCCGTTCCCAAGACGGCCTCAGGAAAAATCCTGCGCCGCGAACTAAGAAAGTCCATCAGCTGAAGCGGGTGCCCCACCCTTCTCGCGTTCTCAGCGAGAGGGTGGGGATTTTGACTTCATACCTGACGAACTTCTCACTGCGGGTGCCCCATTCTAACGTCGCGCTCTTTGCGACGTTAGGGTGGGGATTTTGACTTATGTACCTGACGAACTCACTGCTTCTGCTCCGAAGCCGGCAGCTTCCGCGTCCCCAGGAACTTCCATATGACTTCATCGGCATTCAAATCCTGACTCGTCTTGCCGATCGCGTTCTCCGCCTCGTACTGCTCCCCACCCGGCCATGTATTTCCCGCGCCCTTGACGCTGTACAGGACAACCTCCGCACTCTGCTGGCAGCCCTCGTAGGTGTCAACTTTGATCTCCATGCTGCCCTTCGCGCCAGCCGGCAACTTGCTCTTCTCCGGCTTTTCCGCACAGTGGTCGATCTTCGCCCACGACTTCGCACTGCCCTCCACCGAAATCGTAGCCAGACTCAGGTTTTTCTCGGTGCCTCCACCGTAAGGAACTACGGGATCTGAAGTGCCATCGATCATCACCAGCGGCACCGGACGCGAAGGCACGCAGACCATGGTCTTCGGCATCGCCGCACCCACAACCGCAACCGCCGCAATTCGGTCACTGATGGCGCAACCCAAACGCAAGCTCATGAAGCCACCTTCAGACAAGCCCGCCGCATAAATGCGCGACGCATCCACCGAAAATTTGGTTCCCAACTGATCCAGCATCTGATTGAAGAAGGCAACGTCATCGGCGGCCGGCTCCCGTCGATCTTCCGGCTCCTGCCCCCGGGGCTGCTGCTGGCCCCCGCCTCGCGGATATCCTCCACCTCCGCCACCGCCGCCAGGATAGCCGCCTCCCCCACCGCCGGGATATCCACCTCCACCGCGGTGGCGCCCGCCACCGGGCCCCATGGCTGTCTGTTGCCGCTCTTGCGGTCGAACTCCCACGTTCCACCGCCCGTGCAACGCCATGGGATAAATCACAATAATCCCTTCCTTGTCCGCCAGGGCATCGAAGCCGGTCAGCCGCTCCATGTCTTCCGCGTCCTGATTCATGCCATGCAGCAGCACCACTACCGGATAGCGCTGCTTCGCGTCGTAGCCCTTCGGCAGCCGCACCATGAAGTTGCGGTCCACATCGTCGACGGTGACCTTTTCCTTCGTTTCCTGTGCCCAGAGCGCCTGAGCGGCCACTACCACAGCAACGCAGACCACCGCCGCCCCCCGCGTCTCGTACCAATTTCTCAGTTTCATTTTTTCTCCAGGAGGACGACCCGGCTAACCCCAAGCAGCTACTCTCTCGGTTGGAAGCGTCCGCACCACCGGAAGTTGGCCCGCCAGCGGAACTTTTCGGTCCCTGCCTCCGTACCTAGCATCGTAAGCCATTTCTGCTCCGGCACGCTAAAGGAAGGAGAAACACCATGGACGGAATCACCGGTCTCGCAGCGGTCGTCATGATTTTCGGCATGCCCACGGCTGTACTAGGAATGTACACCTTTTACCGAGTGCGGAAACTCCGCACCGAAGAGCGGCTGGCCGCTATGCAGCGGGGCGTAACCGTTCCCATCGAGCCCGATCTTACCGAGGCGGCCCACTCCCGCCGCGCCGGGATTTTGTTGATCGCCGGCGCCGTCGGCTACATGCTGGCCTTCACCATCATCGCGAGAATCGAGCACGACGCGCTCATCGC
Source organism: uncultured Acidobacteriota bacterium (assembly GCA_963800405.1). Lineage (GTDB taxonomy): Bacteria > Acidobacteriota > Terriglobia > Terriglobales > Acidobacteriaceae > Sulfotelmatobacter. The sequence goes on along the minus strand of CAWDBW010000120.1, from coordinate 5,979 downwards.
CTCCGCCTTCGGCGCTATCCCCTTCACGCTCGGCCTCGGCTACCTCCTGGACTCTGCTCTGATCCGCCGCGACGCTCGCGCCGCGTAACAGGTTGTGTTGGAGATAAACCGGGGTGCCCCATTTCTCGCGCGGCCTGTTGCGCGAGAAGTGGGGATTTCTTCGGGGACTTCGGATGAAGGCTTTTCTGAATGAGCCGGGTGCCCGATTCTAACGTCGCGTCCTTTGCGACGTTAGAATGGGGATCTTTTAATGCAGGAAAATTACGGAATCACTTCTGCGGCAGCCGCGCGCTTAGCATCGTTCGCAACTTGTCGCCGAACCCCGCGGGAATCGCCCGCTTGGGCATCGTCCACTTACTGCGTCCCTCCCGCCTTCAGGATGAAGAGCGTCGGAGTCTCCTGGAAGAACAGCAAATCCTGCCAGCGATAATGAAAATTCATCTTCGCGCCCCAATTGATGTCCACTCCGCGATCGCTGAAGCAAATGCGCCGCTCCCAATCCAGGCGGTTCGCCAAACGGTTGACTTTAGGACTCTGCAGCACGCCCAGCACAATCAGCACATCGAAGGCCAGCACTACCGCCAACCAGATCGCGAACACCGGCTGTGCCTGGAAGAACTCTCCCCAAGTCTGCCCGTGCGTGCCGGGAATCCGCCACAGGAAATATGCGCCCAATCCACACACCAACCGCATGACGATCTTGGCCGTCGGAGTGTTGGCCGTGGTCCGCAACGTAGAGATGCCCTCGTCGAACTCCTCCGCAGTCAGAAAAAATCGCAGTTCCACCGCGCCCGTCTGACTTTGCGTCGTCATGACTGGAGTCGTTAAGCCTGGGGTGGTTGAGCCTGGTGTGGTTAAGCCTGGTGTGGCGAAGCCTGGTGTGGCGAAGCCTGGGGTGGCCAAGCCTGGGGTGCTCATGCTTCGACCGCTGCTGCCGGCCTCTGGCGCGATGGAAGACTGCGCGACCGCGGCGGTCTCCCAGTCCTGGGTCTTGAAAACGCGTTGCACCCGTTTGGAGTAGGAAAAGTACCCGAGCCAGATCGCAGGCCAAACCAGGCCGGCTATGCCGCTTACCACCGCCGACGGCCAGTACATCCGGTCGATCGCGACGCAAAATATGGCGGACAGCAGGTCGGCGACGAAAAGGCCGCGCAGCAGATTCACCAGCATCCACTGACGCTTCTTCAGCAGCACCGTCGCCATGATCGCCTGCGCCGTAATCATGACCAGCGGCAGAATCGATTTCAGCGTAAACAAAGCGAAGGCTGTCTGGTCGGGCCAGCGACTCGCTTCCAGGTGCGGCAAAGACGAGATCAGGAACACACCAAACACCAGCGGAACACCTACATAAATCTGAATGTAGAAATAAAGCAGCCAGCCGCCTATGGATTTGTGTTTCTGACTGTTGCAAAGCCAGTACATCCACAGCGGACCGAGGGCCACAAGCCCTGGTAGATACGAGGGGGAGGAAGAATTCGCCGCCAGCGCAGGCACAGCGGCCAGCACCACCACCAATACAGCTTGAAAAACAGAAATTGCCCGCCGGTTCACAGTGCCTCCCCAAGCTTTAAGACATTGTCGGAAGCAACCAGGCGCGAAACAAGGTGACTTAGGTGATGTCACTCACGGAACCGTGTGCCCCATTCTAACGTCGCGCCCTTTGCGACGTTAGAATGGGGCTTTTGATCTTCATTCCCCGGCAAGAAACTTAAACTGCGCCTCGTTCAGCGGCACCACGCTCAGCCTTCCCTGCCGCGCCAGCGGAGACTCCGCAAACAGCGTATTGGCCTTCGCCTCGGCCAATGTCACCGGCTTCGCATTGGCCCTGCCAACTTTAATCTTCACCTGCGGATTCTTCGCGTCCGAAGCATCCACCGACACCACCGCCGCCGTGCCCACTGCGCTCTTCTCGTCCCCCGTGTGGTAAATGATCAACCGTTCGCCGGGCTTCATCCCGCGCAAGTTCTTCAAGGCCACGGGATTCGACACGCCATCCCAGATCGTCGTCTTCTCCCGCTGCAAATCCGCATACGAATACGTTGACGGTTCCGTCTTCACAGATAGTCCATAGCATCCCCAATCGTTTAGAAGTATTCTTCGTCTTGAAAGGGCGCAGCTTCAAGCCGCGCCGCCGCTCCGCAAAAGCGGTAGCGGCTTTGGCCGCCAGCGCTAGAACTTGTACTTGCTCGCGTACACCAGGTGCTGGCCGCAGTGAAACTTTCCAATGTCCGCTAACTGCTGATCAAACCGCCGCGCTATCGCGGTCTCATTTCTCAGTTCGGCGTACCACATCGCGTCAAAATACGCCGAGCAGCGCGCTCCCGGAGACTTGGTGGCCTTCACCGCTGCATCGAATCCGCTTTCGTCAATCGCCCCGGAAATGAACTGAATCACCGCCTGGGTCGGCGCCGAGTCCTCATCCAGCCGGCTCACCGCATCCTGCAGGATGGTATCGTCCCGCTGTCCCCGGCTGAGTTGAAACAAGAATTCATCCACTTCTAACCCAGCCCGGTGGCACACGTTCCGGTTATTTTCCACCGCTTCCAGTTTATCCAGCAATCCTTCCGCTTTCTTGACCCACTCGATCTCATCGTCGCCGCTGCGCCGCACGCCCGTAAAATAATTGATAAGTGCTATGTCGCCCGCAGAATATGCGCCCGCACAGTGAAACTTGATCCCCGAGTCATACACGCTTGTATACAAGTCGAGCGCTTCGTGCACATCCACTTTCTCTCCGCCCTCGCCCGTCACCCGCGCGCCCGCCAGATTGTGCAGACATCCCGCGTGCGCATTCGAGGCGCACTTCTCCCAGTAGGAATATGCCGCCGGCTCGTTGTGCAATTGATTGCGCGTCACTATGCCCGCCCAGTACTCCGCACTGGTAACGTTCACCTCCGGCACATAAGTAACAATCCTACCCGCGCCCAGAATCTTGTCCAGGTCCGCCCGGGCCATGCGTGCACCCGCCAGATCCATCGGCTCTCCTTCATGCTCAAGCGCCATGTTGTTCATGGCCAGCGCCAGCGCCCGGTAATAGTGCGCCACCATAGCATCGGCACTGTTGGGCTTCGGAGCGCCCAGAACTTTACTCAGCATGGCGGCATCCTGCTTGAGGTACGGTAAGTCATCTTTTCCCCGCACCCACTTCCGCTGCACCCGCTGCACATCCTGCACTGCGGTCGTCAAATCGACCGCGTGGATGGGAGTATTGTTGCGCGGAGAGTAAGGGGACTTACTCGGCTCCCGCATCCGGCCCGCCGGACTGTGCACACTCGCCGCCGCCGGATGCTTCGTCCAACGCCCCGCCACCAATCCAATCACTACCAGCAGGACAAAGCCGGCCCCTAACAGGCACGCCAGCACCACGGGCACCTGCACCGGCAGACGCGACGCCGGCGCAGGCGAGGCCGCCAACTGCAAAACAGGAGCGGCACCCTCGACTTGCTGCGCAGTCGCGGACTCCAGCGCTTCCTTCACTTGCCGCCGAGCGATGCGGTAGGCGTCGACCGCCGCCAGCAGCTGTACCAGAACCAATACCAGCGCAAACTTCGGGGGCATGGCCAGCCGCGCAACCTGCATCACCACGAATAAGATGATGCCCTTGGCACGCTGGCCCAGATAGAAATATCCAAAGCCCGCGGTCAGCAGATCCAGCGTGACAGCAACGCGCGGGTTCTGCCCCTCCACCAGATCATCCTGTCCTTGATTGACCTCGATTGCGGTGAAGTACGCATCCAGGAAGGAGAAAATCCACAGAACCAGCATCACGATCAAGGCCTGCCCGGTCAACTCTAGCGACACGTGGGCAATGCACAGCCCGAGCCCCAGCAGCCAGACCGCAAGCGTCAGCCCTCCGCTGGCCGTCTTGCCGCAATACAATTGCCCCAGGCCCGGCACCAGCAACGACAGGGCAAACGCCCGCCCGGCACTCTTGTGGCGCGGTTCGGGAGCGAGCGCTCCCATCGTCGGATTATCGTTCAATCCCAGCGACACGCAATTCTCGTCACCGCGCAAGCGCCGCAGTCAAAGGATTTTGCCGCGTCGGGCCACGCGACCGATTCTAGTTCGGCTTCTTGTTCGGATCCGGCGGGCGCGGCTGCCTTCGGCGGCGCGCTCGGATCTTTCGCATGATCGTCATACACCGAATACTGGCCTTGCGGCCGCTTCAGCTTAATTGTGATCTCCGTCTTATCCTTCTCGATGTCGTAGTCTGCCCCATACGTTTGAAATCCCTGCGCCAGCACCTGCACCCGCAGCATGCCATAGGGGACGCCATCAAAATTTGCCTTCCCGTCCAGATCGGTTTCGAACTCCATGCCCCCGCGTTCCTGCTTGCCCTTCGGGTTCACCTCGTGCATGATCACCGCCGCATTGCGCACCGGTTTGCCGTTGTCGTCCTTGACGACCAGAAAATAAGTCAGACGTCACGGGTTCCTTATCGTGCTGCCCCCAGGCCGCGCGCCGCCGTCGCCAGCACCGCCATCACCACTCCGGCAAAGAAGATCTTTCTCATGCGAGCCATTTTTTGCACCCGCGCCCTCCCTGTCATCTCTGGCCAATTCCCCGGCCAACTCCCGCCAACTCGATGGCCGTTTCTTACCCGCGCTCTTTTACAATGCCGGGGAGAAGACTTGGGATGTAATCATCATCGGCGGAGGCATCATCGGCCTCTCGCTCGCGATCGCCCTGCGCAAGCGCGGCGCGGCCGTCTTAATCGTCGAGCGCGGCCAACCCGGCCGCGAAGCCTCCCACGCCGCCGGCGGCATGCTGGTCGACTGTCCGCTCGAGACTCCTGCCGCCCTGCAACCGCTGGCCACGGCCAGCGCCCGCCTGTATCCGGAATTCGCCCACGAACTGGAGCTTGAGTCCGGGATGAAAGTCGACCTGCGAGATCATGGCTCGATCATTTTCCCGTCCCCGGAGCACGGTGATCGCGACCCCGAGTTCGTCGCGCAGCACCCGCTGCCCAGCCCTTTGCAGGAACTCGAGCCGGCGCTGGCTGACCCTCAACTTCCCGTTCTCTATCTCAAAGAGGGCAGCGTCGATCCCCGCGGACTTTCTGCTGCCGCATGGAAAACCGCGAAGCACCGTGGCGTCGATTTTTCCTCCGGCGACGAAGTTACCGCCGTCGCAATAACCGACCGGCGCGCCACCGGCGTGACCACGATCAAGACATCTCTCATTGCGCCAAAGGTCGTCAATTGCGCCGGCGCCTGGTCAGGACAAATAAAGGTTGGACAAATGCAAATGAAGTCTGGCCCAATCAAGCCGCTCCCCACCCGCCCCGTCAAAGGCCAGATGCTCTGCCTTATCATGCCGAAGCGCGAACTGATCCGGCATGTCATCCGCACGCCCCAGGCTTACCTCATCCCGCGCAGCGACGGACGCCTGCTTGTCGGCGCCACCGTTGAAGAAGCCGGATTCGACAAGCGCACCGACCTCGCCACCATCCAGCGTCTGCATCACGCCGCGCTGGCTCTGGTCCCCGAGCTGCGCAGCGCCAAGATTCTCGAAGACTGGGCTGGCCTCCGCCCCGGAACTCCCGATGCGCTTCCATCCTCGGCGCCACCGCAGTCCCCGGTCACTACGTCGCCACTGGCCACTTCCGCGACGGTATCCTTCTAGCTCCCATCACCGCAGAAGTCATGACAGCAGTAATCGAAGGCCGCACTCCAGAAATTGATCTGACCGCGTTTTCCCCCGCAAGGTTCCAGTAAGCCCCCGGCGTCCCATTCCAAGAACAGTGGTGGCCCATTCTAACGTCGCGTTCTTTGCGACGTTAGAGAGTGGGGATTTTCCGTCGCCGCGGAACTCCTCGTGAGCCCGCGTAGAGACGTAGCTTGCTACGTCTCGCCCGACAGCGCCCATGCTCACTTCGCGTTATACTGGTGCGTTTCCCGGGTCGCACCAATTCGCAATCTTGAATTTTCCCACGAAAGGATGAACTCCATGGCCTCGTCCGCCGTCGATTTTGCCCGC
>CAWDBW010000119.1:0-17833 GCA_963800405.1 uncultured Acidobacteriota bacterium | reverse complement strand
TACTTTTGCCCGGATATCCCGGCGCGTTGGGCACGGTCGCGATCGTGAGTTGCAGGCTTTCTTTGTGAAGAGCAGTGGCAGTGTCGGCGACCAGACTGGAGAGCAGATCGCGGTCGGTCCAATTCATGTTCTCGAAATCAATCTGGAAGCCGCTGTAGGAGAACTTTTTGGCACTCTGAACGGAGCGCGTCGATGAAGGCCGTTTGCGACGCGGGAGTGGTGAGGAGTTTGTGCAGTTCGGCTTGCGCTGCCGTGGCGACAATGGGCATGACCGGCACGTGGTGTTCGGCGGCGATTTTGAGCACTGCGGGATTCGGGCCGCCCCAGACCAGACCGTTGCCGTCGACGGAATACCATGCGGGAACCAGAGTGTCGATCTTGTCGGCATGCTGGGTGAACGACTGGACGGAGCTGGGAGCGTCGGTCATGTAGAAGAGGGCTTTGGGCTGGGCGGCGGCGAAGGTCGCGGTGATAATCAGGAAGAGAAGTACGCGTTTCATTTTGATCATGCCTCGGAATCATGCTTCGGGCTTAGAATTTCCGCAGAGTTAAAATCCCGCCCTGTCGCTGCAAAGAACGCAGAGACAAGGACGGGGCACACGGCTCAGGTTTTTCGTTCCATCATCTGTGGGATGGTTACGAATTTGTAGCCTTCCAGTTTGTGCCTCGCGATCAGGCGATCTGTGGCTCGACCGTTGGGAGCGGTCCGCGCCCATTTGTTGGTGGCCGCCGTCGTGGAGGAGGATTACATCGCCGCCGCGGATTTGGTTCGCGACTTTCTGTTCGATCACGGCGGACGGGGGCGCGTTCCAGTCGTAGCCGGTGATGTTCCACATGACCGGCTCGAATGCGAGTTCGCGGGCGATGCGCAGGACGGCGGGGCGGCGTCCGCCGAAGGGAGGGCGGAAGAGATTGGAGATGCCTGTCCAACGGCGTCTTCGAGGGCGGCGCGGCAGGCCGAGAGTTGATGCGCGGATTTCGGAGGCGCTTTTGAAAATCAACAAGGGATGGGTGAAAGTGTGGTTGCCGACGATGTGGCCGGCTTTGGCGATTTCGCGGACGATGTCTGGGCGCTGCTGGACGTAACGGCCGATCAGGAAAAACGTTGCTTTTACGCTGTGGGTTCGCAGAACTTCCAGCAGACGGAGCGTGTGGGGATCGTTGGGGCCGTCGTCGTAGGTGAGGGCGAGTTGTTTGGTTCCGGGCGCGAGGCCGGTGAAGGTGCGGCCGTACCACTGTCCGGTGGGCGCCATGGACTGATAGCCGGCGGCGACGGCGGCGGCCGCGGCTGCTCCGGCGAGTACGGGTACGAGCATGGAGGGATTGTAAAGGATTGAAGATTGAGGATTGTAGCATTTGAGTGATTGTAACTGCAGACGTGGAACCTCAGGCCGGGTTCTTCAATACTAAAATCTCCGAATTGCTCAATCTGCACAATCGTTTTCCTGTTAACTCTTCCCGCAATTGCCAGTGGGCGCAATCCGAGATATCCTGCTGATTCCGAGACATCGCAAGCGAGTTTTCCACGACCTCATGGCCAATCTTTTCGAACTGCCCCGGTACATTGCAGTGGAAGGGCCCATCCGAGTGGGCAAGAGCACGCTGGCGCGGATTCTGGCGGAGCGGCTGAATGCGCAGCGGGTGATGGAGCCGGAGGCGAATCCGTTTCTGGCTTCGTTTTATGAAGGCGACCGCGGGGCGGCGTTTCAGGCCCAGTTTACCTTTCTGGTGCGGAGGTTCGAGCAACTACAGGCGCTCGATCTGGGGGCTCGGTCGCAGAAAATTGTGGTGTCCGATTTTATTTTCGAAAAAGACAAGCTGTTCGCCTGCCTCAATCTGACCGACCACGAACTCGACACCTATAACCGCTACTACAACCATTTTCGCGATCTGCTGCCCACGCCGGACCTCGTCATTTATTTGCAGGCCACGCCCGAGGTGCTGAAGAAACGGCTGAAGAAGAAGAATGCTCCGGGCGAGCGGGCGGTAAGCGACGAGTATCTGGAAGAAGTGGTGAAGGCGTACGAGCACTTCTTTTTTCACTACACGTCGTCAGATTTACTGATCGTGAATACATCGGAGATTGACTTCGTCGATCGCAATGAAGACTTGCAGGAGCTGCTGCGGAAGGTGACAGAGCCGATCAAGGGGACGCAATACTTCTTGCCGCTGGGCGGGCAGGATGGGGCGGGGGCTTAAGGGCATCGTTGGGCGGCAGTCGTTGGTCGCTAGATGAAATTCTTTGGGCGGTGGAGCGGACTTCATCGACGACGCGGCGGCAAGTGAGTCCTCTTACTTCTCGTGACGCGGGAGCGAATATATCGACAACGTTTTGCCCACTTTGGAGAATTCCGGATCGGCGGTTACCAACCATGCGCCGCTTTCGATTGCGAGTTCGGCGGCAAAAGCGTCCGCGTAACTTAGGCTGTGTCTTTGCTTAAGGGCCGCAGCTCGGGAAGCGCGATCCCGATCTGCGGCGATGACCGTGATGGGCATCTCCCGCATCCGCGTTTCGACTTCGCGAGCCGCCACTTCGCCATGCAGTCTCCATGCTACATAGACGACCTCGCCCCAATTTACCGCTGACATTAGGAGCGGCCTCTCCTCGTCCAGAGCATGTTCCATGAGCCGCTCGACCTCTTCTGCGGTGACTTCACGGTCTTCGAACAATCCAACTAACGCGTTCGCGTCGAGTGTATATTGGCGGCCTCGGTCGCCGACCCTCGCGGGACTCATCGGTCTTCACGCTCGCGCTCCCGTGCACGCTCGGCGAATAACTCCTCGAACATGGACGGTTCGCCTGGCTTGGGCTTGAGAAATCCCCGAATCTCGCGGATGCGCTGAACCGTGATTGGGGTCAGGATCAGGCGGCCTTTTTCCTCGGTCCAAGTTGCGGGAGTGCCTTTCTTCAGGCCGTACCGCTCGCGCATTTCCGCGGGGATGATTACTTGGCCTTTGGAACTAATCACGGTGCGATGAGTGGACATGGATTTATCTTACTATCGTGTAAGACAATTTGCAATACGTCTTACATCATAGCCACCAGGAGCAAATGCCGATTGGAGCCCCCAGCGGCTGAAGCCGGTACTCTTTGTGTGTATCCTAGTGGCCCGACTGAAGCCGGGCCCCTCCCATAACCTTTGAGAACATTAGCCTTAATAGGCCATCGACGGACGGCCGTTTCCCGGCTACAATACTTCGAGCGTCATCCACAAGCTGTGGACGCCATGATGCGTACAGGCTCTATCCGGCTGGGCCGGAGGGGCACTGGAGGACAGCATGAGCTTGACCCCGATCAGTGGGCGTCGTCTGGACGAATCCCGCCCGAAGATCACCACCGCAACTCTGCGGGAACAGAAACTCCGTCACGAACCCATCACTTGCCTGACTGCTTATGACTATTCCGCCGCTCGCCTGGTGGACGAGGCCGGCATCGACATGGTGCTGGTGGGGGATTCGCTGGCGCAAACCATGCTGGGCTACGAGAACACGCTCTCGGTCACGATGGACGAGATGCTGCATCATGTGAAAGCGGTGCGGCGCGGGGTGAAGAACGCGCTGCTGGTGGCGGACATGCCGTACGGGTCGTATCAGGTCGATGCCAAGGACGCTGTGACCAATGCCGCGCGCTTTATGAAAGAGGGCGGCGCGGAGGTCGTGAAAATTGAGGGCGGGGAGAAGCGCGCCGATTTGATCCGGCAGATTATTGACGCGGAGATTCCGGTGGCGGGGCACATTGGGCTGACGCCGCAGTCGGTGAATGTGATGGGCGGCTACAAGGTGCAGGGGAAGAGTCTGAGCGGGATTGAGCAGCTCATGCGCGACGCTGTGGCTCTGGATCATGCCGGCGTGGCCTGCATCTATCTGGAGGGCATTCCGCGGGAAGTAGCGGCGATGATTACCGCCGAGGTGAGTGCGCCGACGATTGGGATTGGCGCCGGGCCGGAATGCGACGGACAGGTGCTGGTGTTGCATGACATTTTGAATTTGACGTTTGGGCCTCCGGCGAAATTTGTGCGGCGGTATGGCGATGCGGCGGCGCTGATTACTGGCGCGGTGCAGGCGTATCGGGCGGATGTGCGGTCGCACCAGTATCCGGCGGACGAGGAGTCCTATCATCTGCCGAAGGAGACTAAGGCAGGGCTGGAGACGGTGCTGGCGCGGAAGCAGGCAATGCGGCGGTAACTTTTTTGCCACGGATTTACGCGGATGAACGCGATAGGGCGACGGAACGAAAGTGCCCTGGATTACGTACTTTCTAGAGAGGGAGTTCGACTTGAGCCAGCCGCAGCCCAGGGCTAGCGAACCAGGAGGGGGACCATGACGGTTGCGACGTTTTTCTTCTTTCCGTTCTTCGGCGGTATTGGGCTCGTGATGTATTTCCTGCCGTCGATCATTGCGCTGGCCCGGAGCAAGCGGGATCTAACGACCATCTTCCTGCTGAACCTATTTCTGGGATGGAGCGTGATTGGATGGATCGTCGCACTGGTGTGGGCGGCGAAGAACGATGTTCCGGTGGTGGTGAGGTAGGTTCGGGGCGAGCTTCTTTGCCATTGATTTGCGCGGTTGAACACGCATCGGGCGACAGAACACCCGTTAGGGAATCTAAACTAGTTTCCCGATTGCTTTAGGTAAAATCCCCGCTACTCGCGCAAAAGAGCGGGCGAGAAATGCGGTACCCGCTTGAGCTTCGAAAATCTGCTTGAAAATCTGCACAACAATTGACGAAATGCGGAGCGCTTCTCGTGCTGCCCGACGCTCCCGCGGGCGGCTGGGATTCGTGCCAACCATGGGAGCGCTGCATGAGGGGCACCGGTCGCTGGTGCGGGCGGCGCGTGCGTCTTCGGACGTGGCGGTGGCATCAATCTTTGTCAACCCTACGCAGTTTGGACCGAATGAGGATCTGGCGAAGTATCCGCGATCGTTCGAGCGGGACTGCGAGTTGCTGGAGCGGGAAGGCGTGGAACTGCTGTTTGCGCCGGCGGTGGAAGAGATGTATCCGCCGGCGGACAAGAGTGTCCGCCCCACAGCGGTGACGTGGGTGACGGTGGAGGGGCTGAGCGGCAAGCTGGACGGGCGTTCGCGGCCGGGACACTTTCGCGGGGTCACAACTGTAGTGGCCAAGTTGTTTCATGTAGTCGAACCGGATGCGGCGTTTTTCGGGCAAAAGGATGCGGCCCAGGTGGCGATCATCCGGCGCATGGTGCGCGATCTGAATCTGGCGGTGGAGATTGTGGTTTGCCCGATTGTGCGCGAGGCCGACGGGTTGGCCATGAGTTCACGGAATGCTTATCTGGATGCGGAACAGAGGAAGCGGGCGCTGGTGCTGCATCGGTCGCTGCTGCGAGTGCAGCAGTTGGCGGCGGAGGGGGAGCGAAGTGCGGCGCGACTTCTGGCTGCGGGGCGCGAGGAAATTGCCGGAGAAGATTCAGTCCGGCTCGATTATCTTGAGATTGTGAATCCGGAGACGCTCGATCCGGTCGAGGACGTTTCCGGCGGGGCGTTGGTGGCAGTTGCGGCGTTTGTAGGCAGCACACGGCTGATCGACAATGTTGTGCTTGGCGCGAGTCTGGCGGCGGTCGCGCCGAAGTAAGCTGCGTGTTTTGCTAGCAGAGAAGCTATCGTGAAGATCCGGAATCAGTGCCCCACTTCTCGCGCAAAGAACGCGCGAGAAATGGGGCACCCATGGTGCGGATCCGGCTAGTAGGGATACGGGGAAATGTAGTCGGGCGCGTAGTTGTAGTCCCACCACGGGCTATACCAGTAGGACGGCCAGTACCAGAAGGGCCAGCCAAAGCCGAATCCCCAGCCGCAACATCCCCAACCCCAACCCCAGCCGCCCCAACCCCAGCCCCCGTAGAAGCCACGGCCGCCATAGTAGCCGCCGCGGCCGCCGTAAAATCCGGCGCGGCCAGCAAAGTTGGCTGAGGCTACTGCAGTGCCACGACCGACCGAGGTTCCTGCTGCGGATCGCGCGCCTGAAGCCGAGGCCGATCCGGTCGCGCCGCGAGCTGCGGTGAAGGAGTGCCAGTTGCCGTCGGCAATGCGTGAGCTGCGAGAGGCGGACATACTGCTGCCTCTGCCGATGCCGTTGCCTCGACCCTCAAAGGTCCAGGCGCGTCCTGCGCTGGAGCCGCGTGCGCCGAAACTTCCCGACCCGTAACCGCGTCCTGCTGAGTAGCCGCCAGCCCTGCCCGACATTCCGCCGCGCCCGGCGCCGTAGCCTGCACCATGCGAGCCTCCGCCATAGCTCCCGCCGCTGTGAAAGCCGCCGCCAACGGAACCTCCGCCGCCGTGGAAACCACCACCGCCACCGCCGCCGTGACCTCCGCCGCCATGTTGGGCGAGGGCTGGTGTGGGTGCGCAGACCAGGGCAAAGGAAGCGATTCCTGCGAAAAGAGCCGACAACAAGGTGGGTTTACTCATTTCAGTCCCTCCAACGAAAACGGAGGTGGGCTGCCCGGGAGGGCAAACCGCCTGCACTTATTTTACTCCGTTAGATGCTATTCCGGCACGGAAGTTGCTCGGATGGACCCACCAGCTCGGCTCATTTGGGGCGGAAGCGCGAGACGAAGGGGTTCCCGTCCAGAAAGTAGCGCCAGGGTTTGTCGATGGCTTTGCTGATGCCGATGCGGGGGCTGGTGCGAATGCGTCGAGGACGGTATCCGTCGTCGCCGATCCACAGGCTGCCGGCCGAGGAGGTGAGATCGCATCCGTTGTCGCGGGCGCGGGTGATGGCGAAGGCTTCACAGAGGCGTCCGGGACCGCTGGTCAGTTTGATCTCGTCTTTGAGGCCGCGAATTTCGAGGCCGCGGCCCTTGGCCATTTCTTCCATCCCGGAGAGCGGTTCGAGGGCGCGGAAGAGGACGCCTCCGGCCTGGCCATCGGGTTCACAGGAGACGTTGAGGCAGTAGTGATTTCCATAAATGAAATACACGTAAGCGTGGCCGGGCGGGCCGAAGAGCACAGAGGTGCGGGCGGTGTTGCCGGCGGCCGAATGAGCGGCGGGATCATTTTCGCCGAGGTAGGCTTCGACTTCGACGATGCGGGCGGTGCGAGGTCGTGAGCCGTCGCGGACTAGAACTTTGCCCAGAAGCTCGCGGGCGACGCGACGCGGATCGCGGGAGAAGAAAGCGCGAGGCAGCGGGCGGATTTTCGCGGACCAGGTTTGCGACTCGGGCATGCGGAGGGATTTTAATGCAGCGGAAGTGAGTTGTAGGGCCGGACTCCCTCAGCGACTAAAGCCGAGTATCAAAAGTCAGGAGAGATCGTAGCGCTGAAAGCGCTGCGCCACCCAAAATCCAGCGCTCACCCAAGATCTAGCGTCCCGACGGAGTGAGCACCCGAGGCTGCGCGGCGACGGTCTAACTCGGCAACGATCTAACCGGCATAGTCTACTAGATCGGCTTGGGTTCGGTGTTCCTGGCGGCGGTTACGTTGGAGGGCGGGTCGTCGAACGATTTGCCGGGTTCGTGGGCAACCTTCTCGTGCTTGCTGCCGACCTTGCGGATTGCGTCATGCCAGCCGTCGTCCCAGGCGATGTGAGCCTCGCCATCGACCAGAGTCCAGGTTCCATGCTCCGCGCCGCGGGTCTTCTTGGCGTTTCCGTCGGCTTCGAGGGTGATGAAGAACATGGTTCCGTTGCCATCGCCGACTTCCCACTTGCCGATGTAATGGGCGCGGCCGGGGAGCATAGCGTTCTCGGACGCTCCGAATTCAATGCGCTCGATGTCGGCGGAAATCTTTTCGCGGTGCCCGTCTTTATAGACGATCACGGCCGGTGCCTTGAAGTCGATGCGTGTGATTTCGCCCGTGGCAAAGGTTTGATGATGGCCGTCTTTGAAGACGATGACGATGGAGCTGCGATCGTCGACGGCAGAGGCCGGTTTTGGGGCAGAGACGGCGAAAGCGAACAGAACTGCGGAGACTCCAACAACGGTGACCAGACCACGCATGAATACCTCCCGAACCAGCGGGGCGCAGCGACACAACGCCTCTGCAATGTTTTACGAGACGCAGGTCGGAATAGTTCCCCGTTTCCCAGGTAGAGATCACAGGCAAGAACCGGGCCACGGGGACTAAAGCCCGCCAGAAACCCCGCCTTTACGCGGCCCTTAAGGGCCGCTCTTCCACAAGGGCAGCTCTTCCACAAGAGCCGCTCTTCCACAAGAGCCGCTCTTCCCTCTTCCACCTTGCGCTACGCCGCGCCTTTGGCCGATTCTTTCAGGTAGGCGAGGACTTCTTCGGCGTGGCCCTCGGGCTTGACCTTTTCGAAGATGTGCTGGATCTTGCCGTCGGGGCCGATGATGAAGGTGGTGCGCGCGACTCCCCAGACTTTCTTGCCGTACATGTTTTTTTCTTTCATGACGCCGAAGGCCTCGGCGACTTTCTTGTCGGCGTCGGCCAGCAGGGTGAAGGGCAGGCTGAACTTATCCTGAAATTTCTTTTGCGCTTTAGGCGTGTCGGGGGAGATGCCGAGCAGCACCGCGCCGGTCTTCTGCATCTTTTTGTAGGTATCGCGGAACTCGCAGGCCTCGATGGTGCATCCGGGGGTATCGGCGCGGGGATAAAAGTAGAGCACGATAGTGTTGCCGCGCAGGTCTTTCAAGGCGATTTCTTTTCCGTTCTCGTCCTGCAAAGTAAAGTCGGGAGCCTTATCATTGACATTCATGGGAGTGTCTCCGGGAAAATCGATGTCACGCGGCGGGAAGGCAGCCGAAACGGCTTGCTTCCAGCCAGCTTTCTTTGAAATTTTACATCGTAGAATTTTACATCGCAGGATTTTACACCGCAGGATCTTGTGGCGCGGGTTTCTGGTCGCGCTGCTGGCTGGTCTCGCGTTATGGACCACTGCCGCGGGGGCGCAGGAAGAGCGGCCCGAGATCACGCCCGGAGAGCGCAAGGTAACGAAGAAAAAAGATCCGGGGCCGCGGGCAGTGGGACTGCTGCAGATGGGAGCGAACGGCAAGGTCTCGCTGGTGCCGATCGCGATTCTGATCGGCGGCAGGTTCTGGGATGCATCGGCCTACAAGGCGGATCCGGTGCCCATGGCGCTCGAGCCGGGGACGGTTTACGAGGCCGAACGCGCCGGCAGTTCGTTGGGGCTGTTCACCATCAACACGGCGCTGCATAGCCGAGCTGTCAACTCCCCGACTCCGTGGATCGCTACCGGCCAGTGGGTTCCCGGGGGAAGCAAACCGGCGAAGACTGAGCTGAAGGCGGAAACTACGCCGGTGGGAATCGACAAGAGCGACGAGCCGCCGCGGCTGACGAGGAATCCGCAGACAGTGGCACCGGCCAGTGCGCCGGCCTCGACCACTACTCCAAGTGCTGGCACGCCACCTTCGAGTACACCGCAGTCGACAGGGCAGTCTGGTTCGGGAGACGAACCGCCGCGCTTGACGAAAGGCGCTTCGACGCCATCGGCGCCTGCTGCGGCGGGGTCATCCGCGCCTGTTGCTACGGGAGACTCGAAACCCGGCGCCGCGAAGAATGGTGATTCGAAGGCTGGCGAGTCCAAGCCCGCCGATGCCAAGCCTGACAGTCATGCGAACGTGCCCGCTTCCGACAGCGGGGCCACTGAAGAGAACCGGCCAAGATTGCGGCGCGGCAAGCCAGTCGAGCCGTTGCCTGACGATGACGTGCCGGGCTACAGCCGGCCGGGTGCGGCGGCGACAGCCTCGGCAGCATCCTCTACTCCCCAGGCCGCGGATGCGGCGAAGGCGGCGCAGGCCAAAGCCGACGCAGCGCCGGTTGATCTTGTTCCCGCAATTTCCGACGCGACGGGACCTGAGCCGCGGTCGTACGCGTTTACGTGGCTCAAAGACGAAGAGGGCGACCGCCTTAAACAGATGGTCGCGCTCGCCCAGCAAAAAGTTCGCGCGTACGTGGACGCGCTGGCCAAGGCGACGATCACATCCGCAGCGGCAACCGGGCAGGCTGCTCGGCATGCTTCGTCTACGAAGGCGGCGAAAACCAAGGACCCGATCCTCGAAAACGTGTCGATGAAAACGTTCGACGTTTGGACCACCAACCAGCCGGTGATGGTGTTCAGCGCCCTGGCACACATGCCGCCACCCGCGGCCAGTGCGCTGGCGGACGCCGGTTCCCAGTTGCAGTATTCGGTGCTGATGGTGGCTTATCCAGACACTTACAACAACCTGCATCCGATCTATGTGGGAGTCACGGACAAGTATCATCTCGACCTGACGCCGCGCCTGGAATTGGTTGACGTGGTGGACGCCGACGGCGATGGCCGCGGCGAGTTCCTCTTCCGCGAAATTACGGATGGCGGCAACGGCTGGGTGATTTATCGCGCAAGCGCCGACAAACTGTGGAAGATGTATGACAGTTTACATCCGGAGTAGAGCTGGGGTTCAGTGTCGACTGAGCTATTCCCGCCGCCATCCGCGCGGTTTAGAATTCAGCCCGTAGTCCGAAACTAACCTGGGGACAACTGCATCACAATTCCTGAAGGAGATTCTGCCTAGTTGCGTCTGACGCGCCGCAAGTTTGTGCAATCGCTTCTCGGGGCCAGCGCCGCTTTGGGGCTGCCGGCTGCATTCTCGGGGTGCAGTGTCTCCTCGAAGGCAGGAACGTCACCGGTGGCGAGCGCGTGGGCTCACCAGTTCGATACCTCTTACGAAGCCACATTTCCCAAAGGATTTTTCTGGGGCACGGCCACGGCCGCTTATCAGATTGAGGGCGCGTGGAATGAAGACGGCAAAGGCGAATCGATCTGGGACCGTTTCGCGCACACTCCGGGCAAGATCAAGAATGGTGATACCGGCGACGTGGCTTGCGATTCCTATCACCGCTGGCGCGAGGATATCGCCTTGATGCGGGCGATGAATCTGAACAGCTACCGGTTCTCGATTGCGTGGCCGCGAATTCAGCCCTCTGGATCGGGCGCGGCGAATGCGAAAGGAATCGACTATTACAGCCGGCTGGTCGATGCGCTGCTTGAGGCACGCATCCGGCCGCTGGTCACGCTATATCACTGGGACCTGCCGCAGGAACTCGAAGATGCCGGAGGATGGCCCAATCGCGATACCGCGGGGCGGTTTGCCGATTATGTGCAACTGGTGGCGCAGGCGCTGGGAGACAGGGTTCGCGACTGGATGATCTTCAATGAGCCGGATGCGTTTGTGGATCTGGGACATCTGGAAGGCACGCATGCTCCGGGGCGCAAGAGCTTGCTGGATTTTCTGCGGGCCACGCATGTGGTCAATCTGGCGCAGGGCGAGGGGTTTCGAGCGCTGAAGGCGGCGCGTCCGGCGGCGCGCGCGGGTACGGCGTTCAGCATGTCGCCGTGCGAGCCGGCCACCGATTCCGAGGAAGACAAACTGGCGGCGGAACGCGCCCACGCCATTACCAATACGTGGTTTCTGGAACCCGCGCTGCGCGGAAGCTATCCCGAGGCGCTGGCGTTTCTGCCGGAGACGGCGATGAGAATCCAGGCGGGCGACATGGAGAAGACGCGAGCGCCGCTGGATTTTATCGGCATCAATCTGTATTACCGCACGATTGCCTCCGCAGTTGGGACGATGGAACGGTTTTCGCACGCCCAGGAATGGCTGTTTCCGGTGAAGATGGACGGCGGACAGCAGGGACCGAAAACCGATTTCGGCTGGGAAGTTTGGCCGAAGGCGATGTATGACATGGTCCTGCGCATCACCCGCGATTACAACCGGCCGGTCATTGAAATTACCGAGAGCGGATGTTCGTATAACGATGGGCCCGACGCCAGCGGGGCGATTCACGACCGGCGGCGCACGGCGTATCACCGCGAGTATCTGGCGGCTTTGGGCAGAGCCATCGCCGAGGGTGCGGACGTACGCGGTTATCATGCCTGGAGTCTGCTGGATAACTTCGAGTGGGCGGAAGGATTCAGCCAGCGCTTTGGGCTGACTTATGTGGACTTTAAGACGCGGCAGAGAATAATTAAAGATTCGGGGCGATGGTACGGGAAAGTGGCGGCGGAGAATCGCGTGGGGCCGGCCTGAGATTTCAGATTGAAGATTTCAGATTTCTTCATCTGCAATGTGAAATCTGTAATCTGTAATTCTTCTTTCCTACTTTCTTCCATCTCTCCGCTCGTCGTTCGCTGCTGCGCGAGTTAGTTGTTCTGAACCTTGAGCCGGTCGCGCTCTTCGGCCAGCTTCTTCTGCAGCGCGGGATTTACGAGGGAGACGGGAACCTCCAGGTCTCCGACCTTGAACTCCGTGGGATCGAATGTCGCGTAGCCGTCCTTCTCGCCCATGTGACCGGAAATCGTGACCCAAACATCTTTGCCGCCAATCTCGGTAAGAAATTTGCCGTGAACGATGTCGCCGTCCATGGTGACCTGCTGATCTTTGATGTTGGGCGTGCCGCTGCCGAGGTTGGAGTCGGGCGAAAGAGTAGAACTGCCGGAGTTGTCGCCCAGCATGTGCTCTACCACGGCGCTGATTTCGTCAGAATTGACTTGCGCGCCGGGTTTGGGGCTGGGCGCGGGCGAGCCGGTCTGCGATGCGGCCGGTGCGGGTTGGGAGTCCGAGCTCCGGGACTTTGAGGTCCGGCGGGCGCGCTCGGCGATGGGGGCTGTGTCGCTGGTAGGGGCTGGGCAATTTTCTGATCGGGGGCATGTTCCACGACAGCCGCGGGGACTGCGGGCTGAACGACCGGCGCGGGCTTTTTCAGAACCAGAACGATGGCGGTCAACGACGCGGCCAGGGTCGCAATGCTGACGATGCGGTCGAACTTCAATTTCACGGCGATTCCCCGATTGGTCGGCCCAGGACAGGCGGGCCCAGTGTCATGGTAGCTGGATAGAGTCGGAAAGATGAGATGACCAAAGTGATGGCCCGAGGATGACTCTTCGGGCTATTTCAGTTTCTTCACCAGCAACTCGTTCACGATCTGGGGGCTGGCTTGGCCTTTGGACGCTTTCATAACCTGGCCGACGAAGAAGCCGAGCATGGTGGTTTTGCCGGCGCGGTACTGCTCGAGTTGTTTGGGGTTGGCGGCGAGGACTTCGTCGATGATCTTTTCGAGGGCCGAGGTATCGGTGGATTGTTGCGGGCGGCCTTCTTCTTCATAGACGGCGGGAAAATCTTTGCCGCGTTCGAAGGCGAGGTCGTAGAGGTCTTTGAGCATCTTGCCGGAAATTGCGCCGGACTCAACCAGATCGGCCGACGCCGCCACGCCCTTCATCGAGATTGGAGACTGCTCGATCGTCGACGCCCTTGGCTTTCAGGCGGCCCATCAATTCGCTTTGCACCAGATTCGCTACGCGTTTGGGATTCTTCGCCGCTTTCGCGGCTTCCTCGAACTGGTCGGCCAGCGACTTTGAAAACGTCAGCACTTGTGCGTCGTATTCGGTGATGCCGTAGTTCTTGACCATACGGGCGCGGCGGGCTTCGGGGAGTTCGGGCAGGGTCTTGGCGATTTCCGTTTTCCACTTTTCGTCGACCACCAGCGGGAGCAGATCGGGCTCGGGGAAATAGCGGTAATCGTGCGCCTGCTCTTTGGAGCGCATGCTGTAGGTCTTGCCTTCGTTCGAGTTGTAGAGGCGCGTCTCCTGCGCGATTTTGCCGCCGGATTCGAGGACGTCGATCTGGCGTCCGATTTCGTATTCGAGGGCTTCGCGGATGAAGCGGAAGGAATTTACATTTTTGATTTCGGCTTTGGTGCCGAATTCTTTTTGGCCGCGCGGGCGCACGCTGACGTTGGCGTCGCAGCGCAGCGAGCCTTCCTCCATGTTGCAGTCGCTGACGCCGGTGTAGAGGATGATTTCTTTCAGGCGCGTGAGGTATTCGTAGGCCTCATCGGGCGAGGCGATGTCGGGCTCGCTGACGATTTCGATCAGCGGGACGCCGGTACGGTTGAGGTCGATGGCGGTTCTTTCGTCGGAGTCGGGAAAGCCTTCGTGCAGGCTTTTGCCGGCGTCTTCTTCGAGATGGAGGCGGGTGATGCCGATTTTTTTCTTGCCCTTGTCAGCGGGAATTTCGATGTAGCCGAACTCGGCCAGCGGCTTGTCGTATTGTGAAATCTGATATCCCTTGGGCAGGTCGGGGTAGAAATAATTCTTGCGCGCGAAGATGGAGGTTTCGTTGATGCGGCAGTTGAGCGCCATCGCCGCCAGCGTGGCGAATTCGACGACTTTCTTGTTGAGCACGGGAAGAGCGCCGGGCATGCCGAGGCAGACGGGGCAGACATTCGAGTTCGGCGGGGCGCCGAAGCGAGTGGAGCAGGAGCAGAAAATCTTGGTCGCGGTCAGCAGTTGGACGTGGACTTCCAGGCCGATGACCGGCTCATAGGTGGCGTGGGCGGCGATGGAATCGGCCGGCGTGGTGGGCATAGGGAGTGATTATAAAGGCTCTGCCTTGTCATCCTGAGCGAAGCGAAGGACCTGTGCAATCCCCCGGGCGGTTGCATAGGTCCTTCGGGCCGCAAAAGACGCGGCCCTCAGGATGACAAGTCTTCTCGCGCGGAGAAGCCGGCTTACGCGCGTTCGTAAAAGCGAAAGAACAGCGACTGCTTGGCTACTGGCTGCGCCTTCTCAGTCAGCGCTGCCAGTTGTTGCTGATTGAACGGGGTGAACTCTCGGGCTAGTTGGACGTTTTGTTCGAGTTGGGGAATCGAATCACAGCCGATGATTACCGTGCTGACTGGGAGCGAGAGCGAATAGTACATGGCTTGGCGCATATCGAGCGTGCCGCCGGTTGTTGCCTGGATCGCCATTCCTTCCCAGGAATGTTTCTGCTGTTCGATGGGCGGCGGGGTCCATGAGGAAAGAAGGCGGCCGCGGGCGGGGACTTTCATGCCGATGATGCCCATTTGTTTTTCGACGGCCAGCGGGAGCAGTTGCTCGCTGAAGCTGTAGTGGTGCGGGTCGGCGGCGTTGACGGCCATCAGGATGGTGTCGAAGTCGTGGCGGTGGATGGCTTCGATCAAGGCGTCGGGGCGATAGTGGCCGGTGATGCCGAGATAGCGCACGATTTTCTGGTCGCGGGCTGCGAGCAGGGCTTCCATGGCTCCGCCCTTGGCGAAGATTTCGTTGATGTCGGTCATGGTGCCGATGTCGTGCAGTTGCCACAGGTCGACGTGATCGGTCTGCAGTAGCTGGAGCGACTTTTCGATCATGCGCATGGAAGCGTCGCGGGTACGCTCTTTGGTTTTGGTGGCGAGGAAGGCTTGGTTGCGGCGATGCTTCATGACCTTGCCGACATACTGCTCGCTCCAGCGCTCGGGGCCACCGTAGATCGAAGAGGTGTCGATGTAGTTCACGCCGAGATCGAGAGCGCGCTTGATGATGGGGACGGCGACGGCTTCGTTGTTAGGTCTCTCGATCGCGGCCTGGCCCCCGAGGCTGAAGATGCCGACTTTGTATCCGGTCTTGCCCAGATTGCGCGTGGGCATGGCATTGGTGGTTGCCGGATTGGAAGGCACAGAATTCGCGGCCTGCGCTTTTGCGACATCGGGGAGCGCGACCGCGCCAAACGCGGCTGCGGTCATGAGGCCGCTAGCCTTAAGAAAACTGCGACGATTGCTGGGCGATTTGTCGGACTTAGGTTTCATGACGACCCTCGGGCTGGCAACGCCTCTAACATTAACGCCAATCTGCATTGAATCCAAGGTGAATTCTAGCAAGCAGGCGTCGGACCTCAGCCGTCGGACCCCGGCAAAGCAAGAGCCGAGGTCGGACGTCTAAGATCCGAGGTCTGCGGTCCGAAGTCCGTGCTAGTTCGTCTTTGGCGCGGTCAAATATTTGTCGACGGAGATTTCGAAGAAGAGCAGTTCGTTGCCCTTGGCGTCGTCGACGCCGGTGATGTCGATGGTGGCGCCGGGCAGAGGCGACGAGATGCCGCCCACGTCGAAAAATAAGAATCCCGATTGCGTGCTGTGCGGTTCGACCGCCCGGGCTTCGAACTGCGAGGACTCGATCTCATCCATTTCTTTCTTGCTGATCCCACCCTTCGCTTTCTGCGGGAGAGGAATGGGGCTGGGCCGGGTGCTGACCTGGGGATTCGACAAGCGCCGGTAGAGGTCTTCGGTCGAGATGGGCGTGAGCTTCGAGTCGTTGGCAGTGCGCAGCGTGATTTGCATTTTGGCGATGGAGATGGGCTGGTCGCCGTCATTGGTCACGATAAAAAAGACGGGCAGGAAGCCGTGCGCCGCGAAATTCGTAGAAAAGATTTTGGCCTTTTCCGGCGTGTCGTAAGGATCGGCGGCGATGGCCGCTTTCTCATCGCGATGAAAATCGTGCGCGGGATAATTGCTGGCGGGTTTCGCCACCGGCTTTACGAAGTTCTTGGCCACCAACAGCGTGGGCAGAAACAATCCAGCGCATAGCGCCAGAATGACTGAGCGATCGATGACCGAGCCGGCGAGCGAACGCCGCGTCGATTGTAAAAATGTTCGAAGCATGTCCTCAATTATAGAAGGCTGGGGCTCCGGTCGCCGATGGGGCGGTTTAGAATGCCAGCTTGAGCTATTTTCTCTACAGTCTGGCGCTGGCGCTGGGGATGGTTTTGAGTGTGCCCTATTGGCTCTACCAGATTCTGCGCCACGGCAAATATCGCGCGGGATTTTTCGAACGCATGGGAAGCGTTCCGGCGCGGCTGAGGTTGGGCGCAGGCTCAGAGGCCGGGCGCGTCATCTGGGTGCATGCGGTTTCAGTCGGCGAGGTGACGGCGGTCAGCGGACTGGTAGAGCAGATGCGGCGCAGCTTTCCGGGGCATCGCGTGCTGGTCTCAACGACGACGGACACGGGGCAGGAACTCGCCCGCAAGCGTTTTGGCGAAGAGAACGTCTTCTACTTTCCGATGGATCTGGGATTCGCGATCCGGCCTTACCTGCGGGCCTTACAGCCGCAGTTGATCGTGCTCGCAGAAACCGAATTCTGGCCTAACTTTCTGCGTCTGGCGCATGCCAGCGGGGCGCGCATCGCGGTGGTCAACGCCCGCATCTCGGACCGGTCGTGGCCGCGCTACCGGCGTTTTCGCTGGGCGCTGCGAAGAATGCTGGTGCACGTCGACCTGTTTTTGGCGCAGACGGCGGAGGACAGCGCGCGACTGCAGTCGATTGGCGCGGAAGCGGCACGCGTGCAGGTTACGGGAAATCTCAAGTTCGACGTGAGTTTGCCGGCGCCGCCGCCGATTGTGGAAAGCCTGCGCCAGGCGCTGGCGGCGGAAGGCGCGGGGCCAGTGCTGGTCTGCGGCAGCACAGTGGAAGACGAGGAACCTCCGCTGTTGAAGGCGTTTGAAAATTTGCGGGTGGGGCATCCGCGGGCGGTTATGATTCTGGCGCCGCGGCATCCGGAGCGTTTCGACGATGTTGCAATCCTGCTGCAGCAGTTGGGGATTCCCTCGTTCCGGCGCTCGCAGTGGCAGGGAGAATCGCTGGCGGGTGGGGTGCTGCTGGTGGATACGATCGGCGAATTGGCCGCGCTCTATGCTCTGGCGGATATTGCGTTCGTGGGTGGAAGCCTGGTGCCGCGCGGCGGCCACAACATTATCGAGCCAGCGCAGCATGGTGTAGCCATCGTGACCGGAAACCACACGGAAAATTTTCGTGACATTGTCGCGCTGTTTCAAAGCCGCGATGCGGTGCGGATTGTGGGCTTGTCGGAGTTGCCTCTGACTCTGATGCATCTGCTCGCGAACGATGCGGAACGGCGGGCTCTGGGGAGACGCGCACTGGAGACGATGCGGTCACAGCTGGGTGCGACCTCGCGAACCATGGAAGCGCTGAGTCGATTGGTCGCGCTCGATGACAATCCTCGGGCCGTTCCCGCAAAAAGCCGCACGCGTTGATTAGCAAGACCAACCGAACCAGTACAGGCAAAACA
>CAWDBW010000118.1:0-21655 GCA_963800405.1 uncultured Acidobacteriota bacterium | reverse complement strand
GCCATGTTCTCCATTCTTCAACCGTACATTGTGCTTGCTCCTCTGCAATGGTGCTGCGAGCTGCGGCGGCTGAGTAGGCTCGACGAAAGGACCAGCCCCTCGTCGGCCGCGAGTTTTCGCTGACGGCAACCTACGTGGCCTTCGCGCACCGTGACGCGGTGGGAATGGGTCGACTGTTTTGCCTGCCGCAGCTCCCGGACCGCTCGTCGATGTTCACATCGTTCTTGAGCGCCGATACATTGACTTTCCCATTGACTCGGCAACGTCGTAGTGAGTCCATTCGGTGTTGTTCGCGGGCGTAATCCTGAGGCAACCCACGCGCACGCTCATTCCGCGGGAGGTGTTCACCGAGAGGCTGCCGTGATCAAGCACCAGCTCGTTGCCTTCAAACTGGACCACGGTCTCGGCATTGATGTCGGCAGCGGATCCGCTGGCCTCGATGCGGGCAATAACCGTCTTTTGCGTCTCGATGAGGTCATCGGAAAACAGCGCAATGGAAGCTGGTGCGGGATTGTTGTTCACCAGCACTCCAACTCCATCACTGCGCAACATGGCTGCTGCGGTTTCCTGGGCCTGCACAGCGGCCGGCAGAATTGCGACCATGAGCAGGCAAACGGAATGTCGCCATCTGAACAAAATACTCCCCACGCTTTTCCGCACGGACGTCTTGCTTGAGCTTAACGTGGGGATGGGAAGGTGACTATTGGCTGGCGTGGTGCCGGGAAGGGGCATCGGCAGAGCTCCCACGTCTCGCGCAGAAAACGCGAGAGAAATGGGGCGCCCCGAGAAGTCTAGGCGCGGGCGAAGTCGATGAATCCGTGTTGCACGTCGGTGCGGACGAACTTGACCCGTAACCTGTCGCCGACGTCGAGTCCATGGTCGCCTTGAACCAGCAGTCCCTCGACGTGAGGCTGCAGGGCTCGAACGAAAATGCCATTGTCGGTCACACCCGTCACGATGGCGTCAAAGACTTCGCCGATTCGCTTCTGCATGGCCACGGCGGCCAGCCGCTTGGACATATCGCGCTCGACTTTTTTGGCGGCGTCTTCTTTTTGCGTGCAGTTGGCGGCGATGGCGGTTAGTTCGGCGTCGGAGTAAGGATTCTTCCGGCCGGCCAGCAAGGCCTTAATCAGACGCTGGGTGACGATGTCGACGAAGCGGCGGTTGGGCGCGGTGGAGTGCGTGTAGTCCTGCACGGCCAAGCCGAAGTGCCCAGGAGCAGTGTCGCCTGCACGCTCCAGGACATACTCACCGGGACCGATCAGTTTGATCACGGTCAAGGAGACATCGGCAAAGTGATCGGGGTCGGCGGCCTTGCGCCGGATCAGGAATTCGTTGAGCGCCTTGGAATCGGGCTGGGCGGGAAGTTTCTCGCCCTTGGTCGCCGCCAGTTGCACGATGCGGTCCCAGCGCTCGGGAGTGCGCACGATGCGGCGCAGAGATGAGACATTTTCCAGGAAGCGCGCGACCACGCCGTTGGCGGCCACCATGAAGTCTTCGATGAGGTCGGTGGCGCGGTTTTTCTGCTGGGTCTCAACGTCGATGACCCGATCGTTGAGCATGAGGGGTTGCAGTTCGGAGGTCTGCAGACTCAGGGCGCCGTGCTGAAAGCGCTGGTCCTTCAGTTTCTGCGCAACCTGATCCTGCAGTTTCAGCTGGGCCTGCAGGTCGGTGGAAGCTGCTATCTTCGGGGGCGCGGGAGACTTCCCTTCCAGCCACGCGCCGGTGGAGTTGTATTGCAGTTGCGCCTGGTTGCGGACTACGGCGCGGTAAACGCTCGGCGACTTCAAGATTCCGGTGGAATCGACTACGAACTCAATCACGACGCTCAGGCAATCCTGATTTTCGAGCAGAGAGGTTTTGCCGGTGGAAAGTTCTTCGGGCAGCATGGGGAAGTTGCGCACTCCGGCGTAGACGGTGGTGGTCTCGCGGGCGGCATGCTGGTCAATCGCGGTCTGCTTGGGGACGAAAGCATCGACGTCGGCAATGCCGACCCTGATCTTCACGTCGCCATTCGAGGCGGGCTCGGCGACTTCGATCTGGTCGAGGTCGCGCGAAGTGTCGTTGTCGATGGAAGACCAGAGCAGATTCCGCAGGTCGCGGATGTCGCCTCCCGGGGCAATCTGCGGCGGGTGGGCTTTCAGGTCGGCAAGTTGTTGCGGAACCTGAGGAGGGAAATCGGGCTGAAAACCGCGTTGCCGCACGATTTCTCTGGCGACGGCCTGCAGGTCGAGATGAGAGGGATTGGCGGTTGGCATGAACTCCCCGTGCGGAAGTGAGATTCACTTAGGCTATCACGCGGCCTGAAAGTGCGGTGGTTTGCTTCGATATGCGGGCTTCGATATGTGTGTTCGTTATCGCGAATTAGCTGGGGCGCAGGCGTTGGACATCGGCATTGGTGTAGACACGAGGAGCGTGTGGCTTGTGCGCCTTCCAGAATGCGGCGGTTTCGGCCAGGGGCACTCCGTATCCGCGCTCGCGCAGCGACTGCGCGTCGGTAAACCCAGTCACGCCAGCGTCAACGATGCTCGCGGGCAAGGCACGGGGAGGTTCGGCGGAGGTGATCTCGACGACACTGGGCATCGGGTAACCGTAATAAATAGGGAAGAGATCGGGTTGGCGCGGCAACTCGGGGTTAGTCGTGAAGGGTTCATTTTCGACAACGGGTCCGATGGCAGGAAGGCTCTGGATCTCAGGCAGCGGTACTTCGAGGGAAACGGACGGAGTGGCAATGGGCCGGTTGAACAAGGGCGAGAAACCTGAGGTCATCAGGTATTGCGGGCCGGCGGAAAAGTTCGTGTCTTGGGCAGCTGAAATGCCAGCCAGGGCCATCGATATGCAGAACAGGCAGGCGAGACGCATAAGAGCCTCCGGGAAGAGAGCGTTTTTCCGGCCTTGATTATGCACCGAAAGCGAGCGAATTACCAGAGGCGCGAGAGTCCAGTTCCGGCTTCTGGAGCGGGTTTTGGGACTTTTCGACGAAGGAGCCGGTTAGAAAGGCTTTACGACCAGAACGTAGACCAGCACCACGATGCAGAGAGTAAGAATGAGTAGCGACAACTTCTCGACCTTCAAGTTGTCTTTGCTCTTGCCCGCGTTTGGTTCGGCTTTCATGGCCTGACTCAGTTTCCAACAAGACCGCTGCTCTGACAATGGCTCGACCGTGGATGGCACGCTGGTAACGTGCCCAAAGTTTGCAGCGCACCGGAGGCCGAAAACGGGGCTATTCGCTTCCGCCCGAGGCTATTTACCCGCGCGGCGCCGAGGTGCTGGTGTTGATTCCCGCGACTCGCCCTCGGGACTAGGGCTTGGCCGGTGCAGCCGCAGGAGCCGTAGCTGGAGCCGGGGTTGAGGTTCGGCTGTACACGATCTTCTTGGTGCCGCCGTCGCAGGTGCCGACGACTTTGCCATCCCCTTCTTTGTCGTCTTTGGCCACGATGTCGAGCGTGTACGACTTCACGCCTTTCGCTTCCAGCTTCTTGGCGATTTCGGCCTTCAGGTCTTCACAGGGCTTGGCGGCCTGCGCAAAAGCGGACGCCGACACCACCAACAGAACGGCAACAGTCACAAACGGCTTCATGGAATCATCTCCTTCGCATGGGACGTAATGGGGCATCGGGTCCCAAGATACGATGTTTACACGGGCGTTGATCTGACGGCCAGATTACGAACGTGTTCGCAATGCTTCCGAATGGTCGTATCGTATCTCTGCTCTCTGCTCTCTGCCCTCTGCCCTCTGCCCTCTGCCAAATCGATTCTAGTTCGCCGCGCCCAGGGCCGCCGCGTTTTGCCGCTCGCGGCGGTTGGCGCGAATAACGTAGAGCATATAAAGAACCACGGCCAGGTTGACAACAAACAAAGCACAGCGGAGAACAGTCAAACCGCGCATGAGTTCGCGTACCTCCCAGGGCAGCAGCAGGGCGCCGGAAACCAGGGCGACCCACTCGGCCCAGGTGCGTCCCTTCCACAAGCCGTAGGCTTCGGTGAAGCGTAGAGCCGCATAGGCGAAGGCGAAGCGGGCCGCAGCCCACAAGCGCGCGTCCGTGATAGTGTCGGCAAAGTCGAGAAAAATCTGGGCGGAACGGCGATCGGTGTTGACGTGCAGGCGGCTCAGCAGAATTTCTGCTTTGAGCCACACATCTTTATGCAGCAGGGCCAGCGCGCAGACCCCCATGACCACTACAAAAATTCCCTTGAAGAATTCGAGCGTGGCTACGGCCCGGAGCACGCGCCGTTGGCGGCGATGTGGATCTGGCTTGGTTCCAGGCGGGCGCATGAAGGCTGGCGATTGACCAAAGGCAGAGTATCACGGTTGCCAGCGCATGTGCAGTACTTCCCGGCCCTCCTCCATTGGGGAATCCCACCGAGTACACCTCGTACCGGCCTGCGTGTGGCGGCGGGACGCCGCCACTACAGCCGCCGGGACGGCGGCGCTACTTTTTGCGAATAGCGGCGCGCAGTTCGGCGACGATTTCCTGCGACGCCTTGATGGCGGCCGCATGCTGGTTCACGTTGAATGAGATCGCGCCCACACGGGCGTGGCCGCCTCCGCCGTAGCGCTCGCAAATTCGGGCCAGGTTCACTTCCGGCTCCTGCGGCGCCCAGGGATTCGATCCCACCGAAACCTTTACGCGGAAACTGCTCTTGCTGAGTCCCACGCTGTAGACCGATTCCGGATGCAGGTAATAGGGAATGAATTTGTTGTAGCCCTCGAGATCGTGATCGGTGACGTCGAAAAAAATCGTGGCATCCTTGCACTCGGTGCGCTGTCTCGCAGAATCCCGATCGAAAGCTCGTGACGCTTGCAGCAGCGGCGGCAACAAGCGGGGCGACGAAGGGCTCTTCAGAATTTCGGCCAGCGATTTGGTGGCCAGCAGCGGAATCAGGTTGGGGACGAACCGTGATCGGGCGCCGACTCGATCACCATGGTCAGCTTCATGGCGGGCGCTTCCATGTCGACCGCGGTCTTGGCGTCGGGATAAAGAGCGCCGTCGATAATGTCGGTCCAGTGCACCAGATCGGCCAGGGGCGAGGGATCGAAGCCGAAACGCTGCTGCGCGATCATGGCGATGAAGCTGGTGCAGGACTTGAAATCCGGGTCGTAGAACTTGCGGTTGCTCTGGTCCTGCTCGAAATGTTCGGCGTCGGCGGGCGAGAGGAAGGCGCTCTCGTGATGGTCGAACCACCAGGTAATCTTGGGCGAACTGGAATACTTGAAGTCGACGATGGCGTTCTCCTCGCCGTCGAACTGCTTTTCGTCGAACAAGGCCCCGGCGCGGTGCACCAGGCCGGTGAACACGAACTCGGCGTCGCCGCGGATGCGCTCGCGGTAGAAGCGGGAAAATAACGCGGCGGAAGAAGCTCCGTCGAAACACTTGTCGTGATAGAAGACCCGTACTCGCAATGAATTCCCCAATCGCCAGACGAATTCCCGCCAGGTCCGAAAAGCACGCAGCCAGCGTGGAATCGGGACGCGGGTAAAAGCTAATAGGATTGACAGCTTACAGGAAGAAAGTCAAGGGCGGGTCTGGTACTTCGGGCTGGATTCTGGCGCCGGTAATAAAAGGCCATAACCACGAAGACACGAAGTATCACGAAGGAATCTTGTTTGCAGAGCATTTCCTTCGTGTGACTTCGTGTCCTTCGTGGTTAACCGCTCTTCCTATTTCTACATCGCGTTCGCTTGCTTTTCCGCCATATCGCCGATCACGGGCAGCTTGCACATCTGGCCCTGATTCGCCTTCATCACCAGGATGATCCACACCACGACGCCGCCGATGGACAGCGCCATCCACAGCAGAAACGCGACCAGGTGTCCGAGAATAGGTATGAACGCCAGCACCGCGGACACGATCAGCAAGGCAATCCAAGCCACGATCCATGCCAGGTGAAAGAAGATGTTCTGCCACGCGTGAAACCGCACGAACCGGTTCTTGTTGTAGGGTTCCATGACCAGGAAAATAATCGCCGGGATGATGGTGATATAAGCCAGCATTCCAGCCACGTTGTCTGTCATGCCTCCTGCGCTCGCCGTCGCCTGGGGTGCCGGGGGGGCGGTTGCGGCCCGGCCTGCGCACGCTGCGCAAGCGGTAGTTCCGTCGGCGATCTGTGCGCCGCACACACTGCAAAAAGCCATCGAGGTGTCCTCCTCAGTGTCGCTGGGAGCGCAGGGTACAACGCTGAACCCTGCGCCAGACCTCTCCATGCGACGCTGCAAGGTATCAAAAAGCCTAAAGTAAAGCAATCAACAATTTAGGTGTGGCGGAAGGAACTCAGATATCCCCGGCCGGCTGCGCGGCGAAATCACCGAGCAGCGGCAGTTTGAACATCTCTCCCTGAAAAGCCTTGACGACTAGAACTACCCAGATCACCACGGCCGCGAGGGCAACCACGGTGGAGACCAGCCAAACCAGCAGAGGTCCGAGTAAGGGGATGATGAAAAGAACAACGCTGGCCAGCTTGAGCGCGATCGCGAACGCAGCGCACACGCCCCACAGCAACAGGCACTGAATGGAATGGAAGCGCACAAAGCGGTTCTTGCTATAGGGGGCGAGGACCAGGAAAACAACGGCGGGAACGAACGTGAAGTAGGCGAGGGCGCCCGCAATATTTTCTGGAAGAGCACCGACCCTGCCCTGCGCGCGGGCTTCCGTCTGCGCGGGTGGGTCGAGCTCGAGTGTTCCGGGCACGGACGGGCTGAGCATCGGCTGGCCGCAGCCGGGGCAGTAAGCGGCCGTCGCGGGCATCTGCGCGGCGCAGTCCGGGCACGACGTCAGCGGGACGTTCTGCGCGTCCCCTTCGCATCCCCGGTAGCGTCCCCGGTCCCAATCCTAGTCTCATCCCTGCTCTCGTCCATTGAGGGGACCATATCAAAACGCGGGGCAGGCGGCAAATGGACCGCACTTGCGCATTGACGCCGAAGCCAACCGATAGTATGTTTCGTGCAATTTCTGTGCGCCGCGGAAAGCGACGTTTGGCAGAGGGAGGGTGGCATGGCGTCATTCTGCGCCGGTTGCGGAAGCAGCGTCAGCGCTGACGATAAGTTCTGCCGGGTCTGCGGGAGAGAGGTTTCCCCGGGCGCGGCCACGATGTTCGCCAGCAGCGCGCCGCCCGTGGGTCCCGCGGAGACAAGCGGGAAAGCCATTGCCAGTCTGATCTGCGGGCTGCTCTTCGTCATCCTGCCGTTTGCCATCGCGGCCGTGATCTTCGGGCATCTTTCATTGTCGGAGATTCGCAAGAGTGCAGGGCGGCTTACGGGAAACGGCCTGGCGACTGCTGGCCTGGTTCTCGGCTACGCAGGCTTGTCGATCATGCCCGTTTTGATCATCGCTGCCATTGCAATACCGAACCTGTTGCGCGCCCGGATGGCGGCCAACGAATCGTCCGCGGTAGCGGCGGTGAGGACCGTGAACATTGCCGAGAGCGTTTATTCTCAATCCCATCCTGCGGCAGGGTACACTTGTGCGCTATCTGATCTTGAGCAGGTCGATAGCACCTTGAGAAGCGGGCGGAAGTCTGGATACGTCTTCGAACTGACCGGCTGCTCCGCGGGAGCGGAAGGAACAGGCAACGTGAGTTACCGGGTAGTAGCGTATCCCGCGGCGGCCAACCAGACCGGAGTGCGCGCTTTTTGCTCGGATGAATCCAACGTCATCCGGGTTGATTCCAGCGGCTCGGCTCAGGGTTGCATGGCCAGCGGCAGTCCACTCTAGTAAGCTTTCCCACGTTCTTTCAGGAGGCAACGAATGTTTTGTTCTCAATGCGGGGCGAACAACGCGGACACCGCGACGGTGTGCATGCAGTGTGGCCGGAGCTTGCAGGCGGGCCCTCCAGCGGTTCCTTTGCAGACGGTTGGGGTGTTTCAACCAGGAGTGCTTCAGTCCCCGCCCGTCGTGGTGCAGAACTATCTGGTATTCGCGATTCTGGCCACGGTTTTGTGCTGTCTTCCGGCGGGAATTCCGGCCATCGTTTATGCCGCGCAGGTGAACGGTAAGTTGCAGGCCGGAGATATTGCCGGGGCACAGCTTGCGTCCAAGAACGCGAAGATGTGGTGCTTGATCTCTGCCGGACTTGGGCTCGGCGTGGGCCTCATCTATTTTGTGCTGGTCATGGTGGGGCTCTTGAGCGGCATCCACTCGAGTTAAGGCTGGAGGCGTCCCGATGCCGGACAGGCGTAGGAATCAGTTGCTGGCGGCGCTGCTCGCGGCCATGGTCGGGGGAGCAGTTCTGCTTGCAGTTTTCGATCCGGCCACGTCCGGGCTCTTTCCGCCCTGTCCACTACGTTATCTGACGGGATGGTATTGTCCGGGATGCGGATCGCTGCGCGCCGTTCACCAACTGCTGCATGGGAACCTGCGGGCGGCGTGGGCGTTGAATCCGCTGACCGTGGTTCTGCTACCGTTTCTGGCATACGGGCTGGCTTCGTTTGCACTTTTCGAACTGCGCGGGCAAGGGCTTCCTCAGCCCTTTTTGCGCGCGGGCTGGATCCGCACGCTCTGCGCCGTGATCATTCTTTTTGGGGTTGCCAGAAATCTTCCCCTGCATCCCTTTGATTTACTGGCGCCGGGGACGGGGCTGCTCCGCTGAGCTCGCGGTGGAGAGGAGGAGTCGATGAGTTCGTTCTGCCTGGGCTGCGGCAACAGCATGTCCGAGGGCGAACGCTTCTGCGGGATCTGCGGACGAGATTCATTGGCGGCATTGGCTGAGCCTGCGGTCGATCCGGCAGTCGCCTTTGGACTTCCCCCGGAAACCAGCGGCAAGGCGATTTTCAGCCTGATCAGCGGACTCTTGTTCTTCATACTGCCGTTTTCCCTGGCCGCCGTCATCTTCGGACATTTATCTCTTTCGGAAATTCGCAAAAGTGGAGGCCGGCTCACTGGCAAAGGACTGGCGATTGCCGGCCTGGTTCTCGGCTACCTGGGAGTAGTCGCGCTTCTGTCGCTGATCGTGACCGCAGGATTTTATGCGCGGCAGAGGGAGAAGTCCGTGGCCGAGAAAGTAAAGGTCGTGGACTATGACAACCCCGTGGTCTCGGCGGTGCGATCTTTGAATATGGCCGAGATCGCCTATGCGCAAGGCCACCGCGGAGCGGGTTACACCTGTTCCCTCTCCGAGCTAAAAGACGCGTGGGGACTCAACAATGATTTGGCGCATGGCCAGCAGGATGGATACATTTTTGAACTCAAGGGCTGCACCGCCGCGAAGCCGAATGGACCAATCGCGAAGTATCAGGTGGTAGCGTATCCGGCGGCGGGAAACAAAACGGGCACGGCGGCATTCTGCTCGAATGAGTCGGACGTGATCAAGGTTGCCCGCAACGGCTCAGCACAGGATTGTTTGCGGGCCGGCGTCGACTTGGCCACGGCCGAGATCACTCGCCCTCGGATCTCGAAGACGGCTTCGCGTTGAATTTCTGGGTGAGGCCTCAGACTCTCACAGCGGCCGCATTCTTTTTGCTGCAATCTTCGCAGAGCCCATAGATCTGAAACGTGTGCCGGGTGGTGACGTAGTGGTACTTGCGGCCGATCTCCTGCTCGAGCTGGCCGACTTCCTGGGAAAAAAACTCGACCGAACTGCCGCATTCGGTGCAAACCATGTGGTGATGGCTGCGCCGGTTGTACTGGTGCTCGTAGCGAGCGATGCCGTCGTGGAAAGCGACTTCGCTGGCCAGTCCACATTCGGCCAGCAGCTTCAGGGTGCGGTAGACCGTGGTATAGCCGATGCGGGCATCCTTTTTCTGCACCAGGCGATGAAGTTCGTCGGTGGAGAGATGGTCGCGGGTTTCGAGAAAGGTGCGCAGAATGGCGTCGCGCTGCGCGGTCTGCTTGAGCCCCACGCTCTTTAAGTGCCGGTGCAGAATCTCCTGGGCCTCGCGGACCATCTGGCGGGAGAGGGTGGGCTGATCATCGATGCGCTTTTGCAGCATGGCGGATGAGACAAAGTTCGTTGGAACGGGTTCAGGATAACGTTTTCAGGATGACATGTGGAGAACTTCGCTTGTAGCATACCATCCGGCATCTTGAAAATGAAATTCATTTTCACCGCGGACGCAGCCGGCCACAGCCTGGAATACAATCGCTGAAATACAATCTGAAGATTCCTCATGAGTACTCTCGCGGAAATCCGCACACCTAAGTCGCGCCCCGCGCCGGTCGCCCGCATCCTGCTGTGGCTATTCGTCGCCATACTGCTGGTGCTGGCGGGCGTGGTGGCCTACGCCTATTACGTGGCGCACTCCGCGCTTCCCCAGCTTGACGGGCAACTGCAGATCCGCGGGCTCTCGGCGCCGGTCTCGGTGACGCGCGACGGTCACGGAGTACCCACGATTGAAGCGGCCACTCCGGAAGACCTTTTCTTCGCGCAGGGCTTCGTCACGGCACAGGACCGGCTGTGGCAGATGGACGTGATGCGCCGCTACGCCAGCGGAGAGCTCTCGGAAATTCTGGGTGAGGACACTCTGCGACTTGACCGCGAGCAGCGGATTCTGGGCTTGCGCGACGCGGCCAGAAAGGCGCTGGAGATCGCCAGCCCCCGCGACCAGAGCTTTTTCGATGCCTATGCGCGGGGCGTCAACGCCTACATTGCGACTCGCAGCGACCGACTGCCCATTGAGTTCCGCATCCTGCGCTACGCGCCGAAGCCGTGGCGGGCGGAAGATTCCGTGGTCATCGCCAACCAGATGGTGAAGGACCTGAACTATCACTATTTTTACGACGCACTCAGCCGGGAAAAGATTCTGGCCAAACTCGGACCGGAGTTGACCGCTGATCTATATGTGAACCGATCGTGGCATGATCGTCCGCCGACCGTCATGCGGGAGGATTTGCGGCAGCCCGACAGCAACAACGGCACTGATGAGGACGATGACGACGATGATGCGCCCGACAACTCGGTGACGCGGCTGGCTCCCTCAGTTGGTGCGGAACAGCCGGCGAACGGCGCTTTGGAACGCACCTCGGAGGCTAAAGCCAGTGGGAATGAGGGAACTCTTTTCGCAGCGCTGGAGGCGCTGCGCCACCCAAAAGCATTTTTGTTCGGAGATGCTTCCCACCACCCAAAACCAGATTTTTTCGAAGGCCCGCCCGAGAAAACGCCCGCCGAAGGCCTGCCGGTGAACGGATCGAACGACTGGGTGATTTCAGGGGAGCACACGGTTACGGGCAAGCCGCTGCTCTCCAATGACATGCACCTCGGCCATCAGATGCCCAATCTCTGGTACGAGGCGCATCTGCACTCTGGCACTCTGGATGTTGCGGGTGTGACGCTGCCTGGCATGCCTTATGTGATCGTTGGGCACAACCAGAGGATCGCGTGGGGATTCACCAACGTCGGCCCAACCGTGACCGACGTCTACATCGAAAATTTCAATCCGCAAGGCGCCTACGAGACTCCCAGTGGATGGGTGCAGCCGGCACATCGCGTCGAGGTCATTCACGTAAAGGGAAAGCCCGATGTGAGTGTGGACGTGAAGATCACGCGCCACGGACCGCTGATCACCGAACTGGTGCCCGGCGAAGCCCGGCCGCTGGCGCTGCGTTGGACGCTCTATGACGGCTTGCACATTCCCTTTTTCGATGTGAACACCGCGCAGAACTGGCAGGATTTCCGGCATGCATTTTCGCAGTTGGACGCGCCCGGACAGAACGTAGTCTACGCCGACGTTGACGGCAACATCGGATATCAGACGACGGGCAAGGTTCCGATTCGCGCCGCGGGAGACGGCAGCTTGCCGGTGAGCGGCGCCGACAACGCGCATGAGTGGACTTCTTACATTCCGTTTGAGAAGCTGCCCAGCATTTACAACCCGCCGTCCGGAATAATTGGCACGGCGAACGGAAGAATCACGCCCGACAACTATCCCGATTCGATCAGCATGGAGTGGGAAGCTCCCTGGCGCCAGGAGCGCATTTATCACGTACTGGAGTCAGGACGGCAATTCACACCAGCGGACATGCTCGCGCTGCAAACTGACATTCACTCCGAAGCCGAGTTGTTCGCGGCAGAACGGTTTGTGTATGCCGTGGATCACGCAGGCAAGCCTTCGGCGCGGGCCAAGCAGGCCGCTGATCTGATGCGCAGTTGGGATGGACGCATGCAGGCTTCCTCGGCGGCGCCGACCATTGCCGAGAATTCGATTCTCGAACTACGGCGGTTGTTGCTCGAACCGAAATTAGGGAGCGCGCCCGCCGACGCTGCAAAAGCTGCCGAAGTCCTGAGCTGGAAAACTTATTCGTGGGAGATGCGTTCGGTGTGGATGGAAAACATTCTGCTGCACCGGCCGAAGCGTTGGCTGCCGGATAAGTATC
Organism: uncultured Acidobacteriota bacterium; assembly: GCA_963800405.1. Taxonomy (GTDB): domain Bacteria; phylum Acidobacteriota; class Terriglobia; order Terriglobales; family Acidobacteriaceae; genus Sulfotelmatobacter. The sequence goes on along the minus strand of CAWDBW010000118.1, from coordinate 9,350 downwards.
CGAATTACGACGAACTGCTGACCACAGCCGTGGATGCGGCGGTGAATGGCCCGGACGCGCCGAAAGATTTGGCTGCGTGGCGCTGGGGGGCGTTCAACGCGGTGGAGATCGAGCATCCGATCCTGGGAAAGATTCCGCTGATCCGCCATTGGTCCGCGCCGGGAGTGCAGGAGCAGTCAGGCAGTGGATACACAGTGAAGGCCGTGACCCGGCGTCATGGGCCGTCAGAAAGGTTCACCGCCAACCTGGCAGACCTGGATCAATCGACGCTGAACACGGTAACCGGGCAGGGCGGAAATTTTCTAAGCCCCTACTACATGGATCAATGGAAGGCGTGGTACGAAGGCACTACGTTTACTCTGCCCTTCAGCGCGAAGGCCGTGGACGCGGCCAAGGCGCATCGGCTGGTATTGCAGCCCGGCAAATGAGAATCGGTTAGGTGACTTGTCCGAGAACGACGGGGAAGTTCGCGTCCCCGTGCTCGAAGGCCACGATCACCGACGCGCCAACTTGCAGCCTGGGACTGGCGATCGTGACCAGCGCCCAGTTCGTTCGACCTTCGACGTCGACCTGCACTCGTCCCGCGACCTGAGGATCGTTGCTGTTCACAACCGTGCCTCTGTACACGCCAAACAATGCCATGGCTGCTCCGCTTATCAGGTGTACGCCTTACTCACGGTCGCACCTGAGTGCTCCAGGAGAAAACGCTTCGGTCACCCTAGCACTTGAAGGCTGGCGACTCAAGTGCGGACCGCAAGGAAAAATCCGGCAGAGCGCTCGTGAGTGTAATCGCGATTTTTCAACAGCGAGCGACTGTTGGCGTTAGGAGACCCACCCGCCGCAGCGTTTTGTGACCTTCCAAGACTTGCCGGATTTCGTGAGAATCAACGTGTTCCCATTTCCGCAAAGGCCGCCGCACACAAAACTGTATGCGACCGCGGCACGACGGTGTGGTTTGTCGAAAAGAATTTCGGATAGGCTGAATATCCCGACCTCAAATGCGTCCTTTACGGACTCGTCAACCTGCGCGTCAGTGACACGCTCGTGGTCATCAACAGCCTTCTTCACGAGGTTTTGCGGATCGTTCTTGTCAATTAGCTTCTGCTGACGATCTGGGTCAACCAAGACTATTTGCATGTCCGGCATTAGCGACGTTTCGAGTCTGTGGCTAACAGGCGCTGACGGTTTGGGGACGCTGGCCTCAACCTCTTTGAAGCATGCCTCATCGAACGTCGGTCGTGAGTCGTCCAGAGGTTCGGTTCTATTCGCAACGTTCAGCGGACCCTTTGACCCTTTTGTGTAGTCTTTGAGTACAGCACGATAGACGGCGATCTGGTCGGCCGTCAGCGGCCCATCGCTGATCTTGGGTTTTGACGTTTGATCTTGTGTCGCGGCGTACGACGAGAGAGTTAGGCAAGCCACCAGCATCCAAACTCGGAGCATTTCCAGCACCTCTCCGTGAAGTCCTCTATGTCATCCTCACAGAAACAGACACTCACGGATGTGTCGAAGTTCCCGCACGAGAAATTCTACCTTCCCGACTTAACTGTTGTAAGCAGGCGATAGCGCTCATTGACCTATCGTGCGTGTAATCGCGACTTCGCAACAACGGAAGAGTGGTTCTGAGTTGCGACGAGCCAAAACATCGGATCACAATTAAACACTGCGCCGTTTTGCGTGATTGAACGCTAACATGGGGTAGTGAGCGGCGTCGAGCAGCGAGCGGTGCTCCGGCGCTTCGTGCCCAAGGACCGCGGCGGTTCGATTCACGCAGGCAGCGATCTGGATCGAGGACGGCAGGTCGAATTCAATGAGGAGTAAAGAATGAAACAGCGCTTTGATTTTACTGTTGTGGCCGCAGAGGGCTACAAAGCCATGCTTGGGGTTCACAGCTACGTCCAGAAGAGTGGCCTCGATCTGGGGCTGCTGGAACTCGTGAAGATTCGGGTGTCACAGATCAATGGCTGTGCCTTTTGCCTGGCCATGCATATACCTTTAGCTCGCAAGCATGGCGTCAGCGACGAGCAGCTGAACTTACTGGTCGCCTGGCGTGAAGCGCCAGTCTTCAACCCTCAGGAACGGGCCGCTTTGGCCTGGGCAGAGAGTATGACCTACCTGGCCGGCGGGGACGTTCCAGATCCTATCTACGAGCAAGCCTGCGCGCAGTTCTCCATCAAAGAGATTGCCGATCTTTCGTTGGCCGTGGCAGAAATCAACGCCTGGAATCGTCTGATGGTTTGCTCGCGGACTCCTCCGCAAGTGGCAACAGACGCACGATAGGTTGGACTTAGGAATCAGCTATTAGAAGAAGTCGATCGCCTTCACGTCGCCCACGTAGCCAACAATTTCGATGGTCCCCTGAGGAACGTAGTCGTTGATCAGCAGGGTATCGGTCGTGACATCGTAGACGCGCAGGTAGCCGCCCTGGGCTACGTACTCGATGGGGCGAATACTCATTCCCTGCAGGCCGTTGACGTTGCCGTTGTCGGGAGGGATGAAGACGGAATTATTCGCCGTGTAGTAGATGGAAAGACAGCCGCGGACCTCCCCGTTGGGAAAGTTGACATTGCCGACGTTGGTGCAGTCGTGCGATCCGATGAAGAGCTGGCCGATGGAGTTGAAATCCATGCGGTCATGGTAGCCGTCGGTGATCACGGCGGTGCTGGTCACGTTTCCTGCTACCACATCGACGATGTCGAGGCGTCCGCAGGTAGTAGCGGCAGTGGTCTCGCCGGTGCACGCATTGTTGGTGGGCGAGGTGCCGGCAACGTAGAGCGTGGACCCGTTGAGCATCGCCCAGGTTGCGGCGTCGACGGGGATCGTGCTGGTCACGGTAAGGCTGGGCAGATCGAAAACCATCACACTGGCCATGACCCCGCCACACTGCGGACCGCAATTCAAAATGTAGGCGGTGCTCCCGTTGACGACGGCGTAGACGGGCCGGTCGAAGCCGGTGACAATGGCGCACGCGGTGCTGGGAGTCACGGGCTGGTTGGGGACGGCGTTCAAGCAACTGGTATCGACCGGAGGCACGGCGTTGGCCGGAAACAACACGGTCAGCGAATTGGAGTCGTTGCTGAAAACCAGAAGTTCGCTGCCGCCGGAATTCGAAACCACGGTTTGCGCATTGGTGACCGCAATGGTTAGGAGTTGGCTGGCCGTGAAGTTCATCAACTCCACGCCGCCCACGAAGGAATAGCCGACGACGGTGGCCGTGGGCACGGCGGCGTATCCGGTCGGATTGGCCGTGGGAAACACCATGCTTGAGGTCGGTCCCGGAATGCGCACGTTTCCGATTACGTTTTCCTTGGTAGTGTCCACCAGGTAGACGGAGTTACTGTTCGAATCGAAAGTGGCTGCGAGGTTCAGAGACGGCGACGTCGTCATCAGGCCGGGTGAGCTTCCGGTACTCAGTCGTTGCAGCCGCGGAATCGTGTCGTTGTAGCCATCGATAATCACCAGGCCGCCGAAGTCACTGGTCGAGGTAACCCCCTGCGAAGCCAGAACCCGATCAGGCAGGCCGCTGGTCCCGTTTTTTGAGCTGCTGCTACCGCAGGAAATGAAGCTCAGGCTGGCGCCTAATCCGAGCACAAGAACGAGGATGCGTCTCTTCAAACGGCTGGCTCCTAACGACATGAAAAAGGAAGATTTAATTGCGAAATGTTGGATTATAACAGACCCCGAAGCTGGCTTCATACGCGGCTCACGAGTTCTCGTTTGACATTCCGGTCTGCGCAGCGCCGATAGAGATGCGCCGGCCAGATGCGCGAATCAGCCATCATCCTGTATTCTCAGAAAATAACATATGGCCGCTGACTTTCTCGCCCGGATCAAGCAGTCTCCCGTGTTGTGCGACGGTGCCATGGGGACGCTGCTCTACGCCAAAGGCATCTTCATCAACCGGTCGTACGACGAACTCAACCTATCTCAGCCCGACCTGATTCGCGGCATTCACCACGAGTATCTGCAGGCCGGAGCCGAGATTATTGAAACCAATACCTTCGGTGGCAACTCTTTCCGTTTGGGCCGGCACAGCTTGGCGGACAAGGTCCGTGACGTCAACTGGGCCGGCGCACGCCTGGCCCGTGAAGCCGCTAAGAGCTTCGATGTATGGGTGGCGGGATCGGTTGGCCCGCTGGGAACCAGAATCGAACCGCTGGGCAAGACTTCGTTTCAGGAGGCACGCGAGGCCTTCCGGCAGCAGATCGAAACGCTGCTGGAGGGCGGGGTCGACCTGCTGATGCTGGAGACCTTTGGATATCTGGAGGAAATCCATCAGGCGATGCTCGCCGCCCGGGATGTGAGCAAAACGATTCCCATCGTCGCCCAGGTAACCATCGACGAAGACGGCAACTGCCTTGACGGCTCTGACCCGGAGACTTTTGTGTCCCGGCTGGAGGAGTGGGGAGCCGACGTAATTGGCTGTAACTGCAGCGTCGGCCCGGTCGCCATGCTGGATGCGATGGAGCGCGTGCGGGCCGCGACTTCCCTTCCCCTGGCGGCCCAGCCCAATGCCGGCATTCCGCGTTCGGTCGAAGGCCGAAACATTTATTTGTGCTCGCCGGAATACATGGCCAGTTATGCCCGCAAGTTCGTGGCGGCCGGAGTGCGTCTGGTGGGCGGATGCTGCGGAACCACTCCAGAGCACATCCGGGTGATGAAGTCGGCTCTGCGGTGGGCGAAGCCCGAGGCAAGGCGGCTTCGGCTCATGTGGCGAGCGGCCACTCTTCACCCGCGGCCATTCGCGACCGTGCCCTGGAGAATCGTTCCCTGCTGGGCGCGAAACTCGCGCGCGGTGAGTTTGTCACCATGGTTGAGATCGTCCCCCCGAAAGGAATCGACATTGCCAAGGAGGTCGAAGGCGCGCGGTTTCTGAAGTCGGTGGGCGTGGATGCGGTGAACATCCCCGACAGCCCGCGAGCCTCGGCGCGCATGAGCAACCAGGCGCTTTCGCTGCTGATTCAGCGCGAAGTGGGCATTGACGCGATTCTGCATTACACCTGCCGCGATCGCAATGTGCTGTGCATCCAGAGCGATCTGCTGGGAGCGGCCGCGGTGGGAATCAAGAATCTCATTTGCATCACCGGCGATCCTCCGAAGATGGGGAATTATCCCGACGCCACGGCCGTGTTCGACGTGGACGCCATCGGTCTGGTCAACATCGTTCACAACCTGAACCGGGGGCTCGACCTGGGCGGAAATCCGATTGGCAGCGGAACCGGCTTCGTGATTGGCGTGGGCGCGAACCCGGGACTCACTGACCTGGATGAAGAGATTCGCCGCTTCGAGTACAAGGTCCAGGCTGGGGCGGAATATGCCGTGACTCAGCCCGTATTCGATCTGAGTCTGCTGGAAAAGTTTCTCAACGAATCGAGCACTGCCGTATACCGGTCGTGGCCGGGATCTGGCCGCTGGTCAGCGTGCGCAACGCCGAGTTTATGAAGAATGAACTGCGGGTCTCGGTGCCGGACGCGATTCTGGAGCGTATGGCGCGCGCGCAGACCCCGGAGGCGGCGCGGGCCGAGGGCGTTGCCGTAGCGCGAGAAATGTTGATCGCTGTCCGGCAGATGGTTCAGGGAGCGCAGATCAGCGCACCGAACGGGCGCTACAACCTGGCCGTGGATGTGTTGGAAGCGCTCGGCGGGCAAGGCGCTGCCTAAATCCCCCATTCGCGGGGATCAAAAAATCGTTATGGCAGGACCGCTTCCCTCTCTGGGAATGAATGGTTCATTAATTTCGATGCGCCGCAGAAAAAAGTCTGGACTCTTCTTCCAAAAAGCTGCATTACAATAGAAGACGGAGCGAAACCCCGTTGCCTAAGTTTGAAGAGTGCCTCCAGCGACTAGAGCAAATTGTTCAGGAACTGGAAAAGGGAGAAGTCCCTTTAGAGAAGTCTCTGACACTGTTTGAAGAGGGCATGCAGCTTTCTTCCGCCTGCCGGAAAGAACTGGAACAGGCGGAAGGAAAAGTTGAAATTCTGCTGAAGAAAAACGGGAAGCTTCAAGCTGAACCATTCGAAGCGCTGACAGAAAAGTCGCCGGCACGCCGGTAAGTCGTGTGGATTTCTGACCGCGATTCGAAAGCTTTAGATGTCTGTGGAGATGTGGTTTCCCAGCCACCCCGCAGCCCTAGTCGGAGTGTCGACGTCCGCAGTTGACGAAGGTTGAAGATCGGGGGATTGTATGGCTCAAAGTGTAGTCCTTCTCGAAAATAATCCTGGAGTGGCCACGGTCCCTGGCCGGCGGATTCCGCTCTCACTTTTCAGTGCATGTAACCCGTTCCCGCGAAGAATTGCGGGACGATGTAATCCGGGAACCACCCGCAGGCCGTGGTCTTAACATTGAACACTGGCGGCTCACCGATGTGGAGAGCCTGCACCACGACTTTCCTACGCTGCCGATTGTCTGCACCCACCGCGTTCCTGACGAAGAATGTGGATGGCTGCGCTGGCGGCGGGAGCCAGCGACGTTTGCCCGGCGGATGACGTGGACAATGTGCTGACTTCGGTGCTGCGCAACACCGCCCTTTCGCGGGGCGCTGCCGCATAGCTCGGTCCTGAATCACGGGCCGACCGAAGCAACTTCGCGCTGCAAGAGGACGCTCCGGCGGGGCGTCCTTTTTGTTCCCGCACCGATCTGCCGGGATCATCCGACGCTTTCTTCCCTAATCCGCGGCCTTGTTATACTCACTGCTTCATGCTCAAGGAGACTCTCGAACAAGGACGGCAGTTGACCGACGCCGCGCTCGACCGGCTCATTCCGCTGGAAACCGAGCATCCCGATTCCATCCACAAAGCCATGCGCCACAGCGTTTTTGCCGGCGGCAAGCGCCTGCGGCCGGTGCTCTGCATGGAGGCTGGGCGCATGGATCGCGCGGGTCGCTTGCCGGAGGCATCGACGAACTGGGCGCGGCGCTGGAGATGCTGCACACCTATTCGCTGATTCATGACGATCTGCCCGCACTCGACAATGACGATCTTCGCCGCGGGCGCCCCACCTGCCACAAGGCGTTTGGCGAGGCCATCGCGATTCTTGCGGGAGATGCGCTGCAGACGCAGGCCTACGAGGTGCTGGCGCGGCTGAAGTGTCCGGCCGAAGCCCGCGTGCGGATATCGAGGAGATCGCTCACGGCACGGGGACGGTCGATGGGATGATTGGCGGCCAGGTCGTGGATCTGGAATCGGAGCATACGCGGCCGACGGCGGAAATGCTGGAGTACATTCATCGCTCGAAGACGGCGGCGCTGATCACGGCTAGCCTGGTGAGCGGGGGCTTTACGCCGGAGCGAAAGACAATCAGGTGGCCAAGCTGCGCGCCTTCGGACTGGCGATTGGCTGGCCTTTCAGATCGTGGATGACGTGCTAGACGTCACGCAGACCTCCGAGCAATTGGGAAAGACGGCGGGCAAAGATACGGCGTCAGAGAAAGCGACGTATCCGTCGCTGTTTGGGATGGAGGCGGCGATGCGCAAGGCGGATGCGCTGGTGAATGAAGCTTCGCCGAACTGGACAGCTTCGGCGAGCGCGCAGAGACGTTGAAAGAACTGGCGCGGTTCTTGGTGGAGAGAAAGAAGTAGAAGCGGCGCCGCATTTCGAACCATGTCGCGCCGAGGTGACGGTATGACTCTATTGAGTTGCGTCCTGCTTCTGCAGTTCGGGACGACAATCGCTCTTGCCCAGGCTCCTCAACACAGCGAACCGTCGAGGTTGGAGCGAGCAGCCTGAAGAGGTGGTACGACGCCTCTACCATGAAGTGGTAGCTGTCACCCGCTTGGGATCCCGAACGGCGAGGATAGGAAACACATCACCCCATACCTCAGCAAAAGGCTGATCAGTAGGCTCGATACAGCTTCAGCCTGCGAAAAAGACTATTTTCGGCTGCAATCCTGACCCACACTCAAAGCCACAAATCGACTGGCTTGAATTTGGACTGTTCTCGGTGATGAGGAAGCGCTACCAGCCGCTTTCCACCTCGAAAGGACCCAGCGGGGAAAGGATGGCTCTTTTAGCGTATATCTGAGACTCGCAACAAGGAGACATGGGCGACATATGGGAGAGCACCGAATCCTGAGGGCACGTTTAGATGGCACATTGCCGAGTTGTTGTGCCGGAAACGGCACTTCGTCGTCGATGATGTTATCTATCTGAAGGACGAGGTCGACCCCCAGGAGGTGAACCCTCCGCTATGGCAGACGTTAGCTATAGGTTGCGACGGCTCGCGTTGGGTTGGGACTCGGAGGAGGACGCGAGATGACTTCTCCGGGAAGAGTTTCCTGTAGGACTGGCCAGCCTCTGTGCGCCCCCCTGTCCTCTGTGGTAAAAAATAGAGACGGCGATGGAGTTCGCCATAACCGCCTGCGTTGCCGACGCGCCTCAGGCTGATGACTCCTACAAAATTCAATACCGATTTTGCAGGAGAGTTCCATCGTGAAAGATTTTCTCGCCATATCTGTCGCTGCCGTTGCCGGCGCGAACCTGCGGTATCTGATCAGCCGACTGGCGGCCCGTGAATTCGGCCTCGCGTTTCCTTACGGAACGCTCGCCATTAACATTGTTGGCAGCTTCATCGTCGGGTCTTCGTTATTTGGACGACCGAGCGCGTGTTAGTCGATCCCCGCTGGAGGTTGCTCGTCGTGGTCGGCTTCTGCGGATCGTTCACCACGTTTTCCAGCTACGCCTTCGAAACCATGTCGTATTTCGAGCAGGGCCAGTGGGGATTGATGCTGGCCAACATCTTCAGCAACAATCTGCTGTGCCTAGCCGGCGCACTGGCGGGCATGGCGGCGGCCCGCGCGCTCGATGGGACCTCTGATTATGAACACGCATCCCACTCTTGAAACCGCACGATTGAAGCTGCGTCCATACACGGAAGCGGACATTCCGGAACTGTTGCCGCTGATCGGCAGCCGCGAAGTTGCGGCAACCACGCTGCGCATTGCCCATCCCTACACCGAGGAGCATGCGCGCGAATTCATTGCCATGGCGCAGGAGCCGACAAGATTTGGCTCGCTATCACTTTGCGCAGCGATGGCCGGCAGATCGGCGGCATCGGACTTCGCTTGGATGAACCGCACCAGCACGCCGAACTTGGCTATTGGCTGGGCGTGGCGTACTGGGGACAAGGCTACGCGACCGAGGCTTCCCGGGAAATGCTGCGCTACGGGTTCGAGGATCTCGGCATGCACCGCATCTTCGCTTCGAATTTCAAGCACAATCCGGCGTCGGGACGATCCTGCAAAACTCGGCATGAGCTACGAGGGCTGCCAGCGCCAGCATTTGCGAAAGTGGGGCGAGTTCATCGATCTGGAACTTTACGGCCTGTTGCGGCAGGAATGGCATGCTTCCCGGCGGA
>CAWDBW010000117.1:0-46402 GCA_963800405.1 uncultured Acidobacteriota bacterium | reverse complement strand
TCAACAGCATTTCATAAATGCTGGCGAAGGGCGGATGGCCCGCTTCATACCAGCGATGGGCGACGGCGCCGCTGTTGGCCAGCAGTCCCGCCCAGGTCATGAGTGAGGCGTACTTGATGTAGGAGTCAGTGCCGGTCACGCCGAAGCCCAGATACAGCGCTCCCGCGCCCGCGTAGAACACCAGCGCGGCGAACAACAGGTTGGCTTCGCTCAGAATATTTCCGCTCTTCACCACATTCAGAAAAGCCATGAACAGCAGGAATAGCATTCCCAACCCCACCATCACGACCAGCGCGGTGCCGGTCGCGGGTTGCTGTTCAACTTTTGCGCGTGCCATACATTTCCTCCGTTGCCGGACTCACCTTCCGGCGATGGTTGTTCGTGAAATCTTGGTCTCTGAGATTGATTCCGACTGGGGCTGGGCAGAGGCCGCCAGCCCGGTTTGGAGTTCCTTCTGAATCTGTTCCACCACGGACTTGAATTTCAGTTCGAAGGCGTCGCGATTGCGGTTCGCCGTGCCGCCCACCCACAGCATCGCCCGGCCCTGCGCGTCGCGCACCGGGACGACCCAGAAGCGCATATGAACCACGTAGAAAACGAAGGTCAGGCCGATCGCCATCAGCACCACACCTGCCCAAACCGCCCACTGACCAGGCTCGTGCGAAACCTGCAGCCCGGTGTAGATGCCGGTCTTCAAATCTTTCGGTTCGAAGTTGTAGGGGGAAGACGCATTCTCGTCGATGCCGGGCATTGATGGCAGCCAAACGTTCAGGCCGCTGTTGGCTTTCTTCGAGGTCACGATCAGGTGAACCGCGGGATTCTCAATCTCGTTGCTGCGGGCGTAGACCCGGCCGTCCTGCACTACGAAGTCGGGGATGAACTCCACTAGTTGTACGCTGGTGTCAGCGTCCAGCTCCACGGTCTGGTTCATGGCCAGAGAAATCTCCTGCGGCTGGCCCGCGCCGCCGGCCGGAGTCGCGTCCAGAATGAGCCGGTCGAGTTTGCCGGTGCGGCCGTAGCTGGCTTGATAGAAGCGCAGTCCGTGATAGACCAGGGGATCGTTGACCACAATCTCTTTGCGCGCAACCTCGCGTTCGCCGTCAACCACGGCCAGCTTCGACCAATATTTCTTGGGCGTGCCGTCGGCGTAAGTTTCTTCGCCCGTGCCATCGCAGCGGATGGAGAAGGGAATCGTCCGCATGGCTCCGTTCTTCATCTCGATCTGGTTGCTCGCCGTTCCCGGACTCAGCATCAGAAATCCGTGCCAGCCGTAAAGAGCATCCACCACGCCGTAACCTATAAAAATCAGCAACAGGCTGGCGTGAACGATGTAGACTGCCATCTCCGAAATGCGATTCCGTTCCGAGAACAACGAGAAGCTGTCTGGCCGTACGATGCGCTCCGTTTTCAGGTGCAGGTGCTTGAAGGCGCGTTCCGCGGCGCTCAAGGCGTGCTCTTCATCTGTGATCGTAATCTGTGCCTGGGTGGGAAGGGCCTTGCGAAAGCCCTCGTCGGGACTCTTATAGGGGCGCGCGAAGTAGCGCCAGGAATTTGGAAAACGCTGGATCGATGCGGCGACAATGCTCAGGCTAACGAGGATCAGCAGAGCAATGAACCAGTGAGTATGAAAGACATCGGTCAGGCCCGTGCCGTCAAGAAAGCGGAGCATGGCGGGCGAGTAAGCGCGCTCCATGTCGTCGGCATCGGTCATGGGACGCTGCAAAATGACCGTGCCCGCCACGGAAAAGATGACGACCAGAATGATCAGGACGACGCCGGTCTTGATGGAACTGAGGGTCTGCCAGATTCTGCGGGGCATCCCGCGAAAAGTGGAGCGAAGTGACAGGGCCATATCGATTCTCTTCCTCGCAGAGGGCAATGCACGTTCCGCGCCAATATGGGAGTCTTAGTCGAAGCTCTGTTTTTTCAATAGGTTGAAGGATAATTCCGGAGGCGCCCCGACCCCGCCGATGAGCCATTACACTCATCCTTAAGGCGTCCCGCTGCCATTTCACCCACTGCGGAAACCCTGTGATTGCAATCACAAAGCGATTTTCGGGGCTTGCGTCATTTCACCAAGGCACTGCGGGAGAAGGCCCATTTCAGGAAGGGACTCCGCTCCTGTGGAGATTCGCAACAATGCTCGCCGGAGCCCCGAACTCATTCTGTTGCAATACTTTACAGTGACTCTAAAGGGTTCCTGCCATCCTGCCAGAATAAGGACACCTTCGTGCAATTGCCCCTGTGGCAATGGTTTCCGAGTTCCCAAATCGCAGGGTTCTTCTCCCGAAGGCAACCAGCGGACTAGCCCTCCCCAAATTTCTACAGACCGCGTTTTTCGTCCTGGTCATGGCGGTTATGCCGGCCCTGGCCAAGACCCATCCGGTTCCGCTGGATAAGAATGTTGATGGCACCAAGTGCCTGGAGTGCCACGAAGATAAGACCAAAGGTAAGGCGGTTCATTCCGCCATTGCCACGGGATGCCTGAGCTGCCATGAAGTCCGGGTCAACCGCGACGTCACCCGTGTAAAGCTGACGACGACGACCACCCAGGCGCTCTGCCTGAGCTGCCATGACGACAAGAAGGTTCAAGCCGGGCAGACCATGCATCCTCCGGCGGTCCGGGACTGCGTGAAGTGCCATGACCCGCACGAATCCGACAACCCGAACCAGCTTCTGAAAGCGACCTCCGGCGCCACCCGAGACGAAAACCTCTGCCTCGCCTGCCACAACACCGGCGTGAACATCCCTAAGGGCGGCAGCCGCCACCCTGCCTTGGACATGGGTTGCGACACTTGCCACCTTACGCATAAGAATGGCGACCGCGGCAAGATCGAATTCGCCGCGCACCTGAAGAAAGACATTCCGGCACTCTGCATCGATTGCCACGACGTGAAGGATGCGGCCCTGCAGAAGTCGCATGCCGGCCAGCCCTTCGGATCCGCGAACTGCCTGCAATGCCACAACCCGCACGAGTCCGCGAAGCCGAAGCTGATGCAGGCCTTCCTGCACAATCCCTTCGAGAACAAGATGTGCGACTCCTGCCATCAGCCGACCAAGGATGGCAAGGTGGTCCTGACCAACGCCGACAGCCGCGCGCTCTGCCTGACCTGCCACGACGATCAGGGCAAGAAGATTGAGGGCGCGAAAGTGCAGCATCCGGGCGCGCAGGGCGATTGCATCGCCTGCCACAACCCGCATGCTGGAAAATCTCCGGGCTTCCTGCAGCCGGATCCGGTGCAAGCCTGCCTGGCCTGCCACAGCGACCAGGCGGACCAGATGAAGAAAGCGCACCTGCACCAGCCCGCATTCGTGCAAGGTTGCGCTATCTGCCACGAGCCGCACGGCGGCGACAACGAGCACCTGCTGCGCGTGGCCGGCGTCAACAAGCTTTGTCTCGAGTGCCATGGTCCGGACGCCAACCCGCAGAAGCTGGAAGGCGAGCATCTAGTCACCATCTTCAACGGCCAGGTGAAGCTCCCGGAGGACTATTTCCGAAAGGTGATCCAGCTGCCCATTAAGTACGGTCACGGCCATCCGGTTGATCGGCATCCGGTCAGCGACGTCATGGACCCGACCGACGCGACCAAGACGTTTAAGTCGATCAACTGCCTGACCTGCCACCAGCCGCACTCCTCGCTCTACCCGGGATTGCTGGCGAAGGATCAGCAAGACAACATGGCTTTCTGCCTGACCTGCCACGCCAACATGGTGGCGGGCCCGAAGCCGCCAGGCGCGCAGCCGCAGCCCGGACAGGCGCAGCCCGTTCAACCGCAGCCTACGCAACCGCAGCCGGCACAACCGCAGCCTACGCAACCGCAACCACCCAGCGGAAAAACGAAATGACGACGCTCTTCCATCACAGACTCAAGCGGTTCACGGCAGCTCTCGCCGGACTCCTGGTCTGCCTGAGCCTGGCGGCGCCGGATGCGCTTTTCGCCGGAAAGAAAAAGACCGCGCCCCCGCCCGAGACCAACATTCTTGACACGATGGATCTGTCCAAACTGGTCTGGCCGAACCCTCCGGCTCCCACGCGCCTGAAGTACCTCAACTACTTCTGCTGCGATAAATACGTTCCTCCGCAAAAGAACGGCAAGAGTTCTTGGATGGACCGCATGGCCGGGGGCGAGACCAACGAGCAGAAGCAGGCCGACAAGCCTCTGTTCGCGCTCTGGACGCCTTACGGCATGGCCGTCGACTCCAAAGGCAGCTTGTACATCGCCGACGGCAAAGTGGGCGCGGTCTTTGTCTTCAACACCGAGACCAAAGAACTGCAGATGATCAAGAACGGGGCGCAGGCCCGCTTCGGCGACATCATCGGCCTCACCATTGACGATGCTGACCGCCTCTTCGTCTCCGACACCAAGTTTCACCGCATTATGGTGTTCGACAGGAACCGCAAGATCGAAGGCGCGATCACCGAAGGTGGTCTGATTGATCCAGGCGGGATGGCAGTCGATAACGAGAACCGCTTCCTTTATGTAGCCGACGCCGGCCGAGATCAGGTCATGGTTTACGACGCCGACAAGCTCAACCTGATTCGCACTATCGGGACTGCCGGCAAGAATCACACTCTGACCGAGCCCGGCCAGTTCTCGGTGCCCACCAACGTGGCCGTCGATGAAGACGCCAATCTGTATGTGACCGACATGTATAACAACCGCGTCGAAGTCTTCGATGCGGACGGCAACTTTATTCGCGCCTGGGGCAAGCAGGGCGACCGTCCCGGCTACTTCTCACGGCCCAAGGGCATCGCGATTGACGCCGACGGGCATGTCTGGGTCGCCGATGCGGTGCAGGACATTTTGCAGTGCTACACAGCGGATGGACAACTTCTGATGTGGATGGGCGGTCATGGATTGTTTCCGGGACAGTTCAGAACGGTGACCGGCCTCTACATTGACAAAAACAACCGCATCTTCACTTCCGAACAGTATCCCGGACGAGTGCAGATGTTCCGCTACTTCACCGATGACGAGGCGAGGGCGCAGATCGCGCAGCGCAAAGCGGAGTTGGAAAAGACATCGCCAGGGGCAGGGACAAAGACGGGAGCGGCTGACAGGCCGCCCGCTGCGCCTCCAACAAGTTCTGCGGCGCAGAAGCCGCAATAGAGTTTGGCTGTTCGCGCGGATGGCCAAACCGGGGCCGGTGCAAATCGGCTCCGGGCAGCAACAGCAATAGTAAACGTAGAGGTAGAAGTAGAAGTAACAGCTGTTACAAAACAGGAGGTTTCACGTGAAAAAGCTATTCTTCGTGATGTTCGTAGTAATCGTCGCCGTCGGAATGGCAGCGGCGCAGACTTACACCTCGGGCGCCGGACTTACAGGGTATGACATTCTCGGTGCCCACCAGAACGGCGGCCGTGGTTGCGCAGGCTGCCATGCTCCGCACAGCGGCGCGGCGGGCGGCGGCGGCAACGCAGCTACCAACGCGACGGCTTTCGCCGATCCTAACTCCGGCAGCGTAGCGCTGTTCGGACAAGACGTAACCCCTCTGTTCGGGTACTCGATTACGCTGGGCAACGGCTTGGTTGAAGCACTGCCCGCGCAGGCCGCAGCTTATACCACCAACACCGCCGAACTGGAAGGCATCATGATGTGCCTGGCCTGCCATGACGGCGTGGTTGCCAAAGGGCAGATGATGAACGGACAGTCCTGGGAGCAGAGAATGAACCTGCTGCCGGCTACCGTATACGGAACCCGTCCCATCCCCACGCTGCTCGGCAACGACAGCGGCAATGGCAACGTCTCCGGATACCTGAACGATCACCCGGTGGGCACCGCCGCTACCCTGAAGGCAGTTGGCGTGTGGAGCGCGAATGCCACCACCAGCCCGCTGAGCATCACGGTCACCGCCGGCGCCATCACCAAAATCACCCCGCAAGGAAACTATGCCAACTTCGTCACCAACTACGGCTATCCGGCTATCGCTGGAACCGCCTGGGACTTTGGCGTTGCCCTTCCGAACGGAGCGACCGACGCATCGGGCGCATTCCTGACCTGCACCACCTGCCACAACCAGCATGCGATGTACGTGTACGTAGCTCCTCCGGCCTACGCCGCGACCTATCAGGCGAATGCCGCCATCGCGGCCAGCGGATACTACCCGACGTACTTCTTCATCAACTCGCCCTACAACCCGGGCGCGGGCAACACCAATCCCCAGAAGGCCGTCTCGACGACTCAGTTCTGCCGTCAGTGCCATTGGGATACCGCGAACGAGTACTTCGGCATCAACAACGTAACCACGCAGTTCTAACTTGTCTTGGGCGGGGGAGGGGAAATTTCTCTCCCCCGTTCTTCAGACGTTTGAGCGGAGAAAGTTCGAGCGGAGGAAGAAATGAAGCACCAACTGGGGTACCGGATGGCGAATAAGATAGCGATCATCGGCATAGTGCTGGCCTCGGCGCTCGGCTGCAGTGCGCAAGTGGTGGCATCGCACGCCCCCACGCTGGCGGTTACGACAGCCCCGAGCAGCCCCGCGGCAGCGTCCGTGCCTGCCACACCTGCCCCGCCCTCCGCGGGCAATCCGGTCGCGAAAGTGAACGGAGCGGTGCTTACCGACCGCGATCTGATGCGCGAAATCCAGGCCATTTTCCCCTACGCAAAAATGCACAACGGTATGCCCAAATCGATGGAACCGGAGATGCGTAAGGGCGCGCTCGACATGATTATTTTTGAGGAACTGATTTATCAGGAAGCGCTGCGCGAGAAAAGGACCGTAGCTCCCGACCGCCTGCAGCGCGCCGAAGCGGAATTCCGCAAACAGTTCCCCACCCAGGAAGAATACGACCAGGTCTTGCAGATTGAAGTGCACGGCTCGAAGCAATTGCTGCGCGAGAAGATACGCCGCTCGCTGCTGATCGAAGACATGCTGAAGACGGAAATCCGCGACAAGGCCAAGGTGACCGAGGTTGCAGCCCGCACCTACTACAACGCGAATCCTAAGAATTTCGAGCATCCCGAGATGTTCAGCATCCAGACCATCTCGATTGTTCCGCCGCCCAATGCCAATGCGGAGGTGACCGAGGAGGCGCGCAAGAAGGCCGAGAGCGCTTTCCAGCAGGCGAAGGTGACCAAGACTTACCAGGAATTCGGGCTGCTGGCCGAGAAGATTTCTGACGATGACTGGCACGTGAACATGGGCGACCGCAAGGCGGTGGACCGCGACAAACTGCCTCCGCCGATCGTGAACGCGGCTCTGGCCATGAAGCCGGGACAGGTGAGCGATCTGATTCAGATGGGCCCGGCCTATACGATGTTTCGCCTAAACGCGCACATTCCAGCCGGCAGGACGCCCTTCGCGGAAGTGAAAGCCAAGATCATCACGGATATGGAGAAGAGCAAGTCCGATCAGCTTCGTGCCGAGATGGACAAGCGGTTGAGAAAGACGGCAAAAATTGAGGTCCTGTGAACCATCTGGCCATCGCGGCGTCATTGCAATGCTCGCCGCGCTGGTTCATGGGGGCGGAAACCGGGTGGGGGATGTGGCGAGGATCGGCCAAAAGAGGATCGGCCAAAATTCGGAGGTTGTTGGGAACGCTGGCGGGAATGGTTCTGCTGGCGCTGCCCGCGGCCGCTCAACTGCAGGTAGGCGAATACCTGCACATGGACGCGAGCGGCAATGTCGGCTTCAATTACGCGGGGAGTGAAGACCAGGGGCTTTCCGGCCACGGTACTGGCTTCACGGGCAATGGCACGCTGAGCGGCAATTACTATAGTCCTAATTTTCTGAACTTCACCGCCCAACCCTTCTATAACCGCTCGCAATCGGATTCCGTGTTTGGCAGCCTGACCAACACCAGCGGCATCTCGTCCAATGTGAACCTGTTCGGCGGCACCCGTTTTCCCGGCACCGTCTCCTACAACACCTTGTTCAACGACAGCAGTCAGTTCGGGGTTCCCGGATCTGATGTGGGTCTGGCGCAACACGGCAATACGCAAAGCTTTGGCATCGGCTGGAGCGCGCTGGTCCCCGACTGGCCGACGCTCACCGCAAATTACGCGATCAACGACACCTCGAACCAGCTATTTGGGGCGCAGGGAAACGATACCGAGAACGATCACACCCTAACCCTCCTCTCGACCTACCGGGTGGATGGTTTTCACCTCACGGGCCAGTTCCTGCACCGGAATTCCGATGCAACTTTTGCGGAGTTGCTGGAGGGAAGCCCGGGGCCGGTCACGAGCAATAGCTCGACGAACAGCTATTCAGCCACGGCGACGCACTCGCTGCCGCTGGCGGGAGAATTCGGCGTCAACCTCACTCATCTGACCTACGGGTATGACTATACGGATTCCTACAGCACCAGCAACTCTGGCGGATCGACCAGCGTGAATGGCAATGCGGGCTTTCATCCCACGGAAAAGCTGGGTGTGTCAGTCTTTGCCAATTACAACGACAGCCTGCTGGGAAGCATTCCTCAGCCCATCCTGAACAACGGCACCGCCGTCGATATTACCAGCCTGGGCAGCTTCCATTCTGTGCTGGTGGGGACCGACGTTTATTACCAGCTGCTGAAGAATCTTGGGGTGCACGCCGATGTATCCCATGAGTACCAGAGTTTTCTCGGTCAGAGCTACTCGGCCACACAATTCGGCGGAAGCGCGAACTACATCTTCGAACATTCTCTGCTGCAGGGATTAAGCTTCTCTCTGGGTGTGGTCGACACCGCGCAGCAGGACACCAACACCGGTCTTGGTTTCGTGGGCACGGCCAGCTACAACCGAAAATTCAGCGGATGGGATATCGGCGGAAATTTCAGCTACGCCCAGAACGTGCAGACCGTCATGCTGGTATATACGACTTCCTCTTACAGCTATCTGGCCAGCATCAAGCGCCGTCTGGCCGACCGGACTTATTTTCTGGCCGGCTATAGCGGATCGCACAGTGGAATCACCGCGAACAGTGGCACCACCAGCAGCGCCGACCGGGTTTATACGACGCTGATGCATCGCGGGTATATCATGAATGCCTTCTACACCAAGTCCAACGGGCTGGCAATCTTCACTCCCACCGGCCTGGTGGCGATTCCAGGGAACCTCCCTCCGCAGGTTCTGGGTGACAACTTCACGGAATACAATTCCAAGGGATATGGTTTCGGCCTGGGGGCGACGACCCATCGGCTCACCATCAGCGCTTCATGGGCGAAGTCGTACGGCGACACCGCCGATCCGATCCTGACCACGAACAACAACAACACGCTGATCAACGCCATCATGCAGTACCGGCTGAGAAAGATTTATTTGAATGGTGGATATACGCGCCTGAACCAGGCTGTGGGCACGCCCGGCACGTCACCGATTATGGTAACGTCGTACTACATTGGGTTTTCCAGATGGTTCAACTTTTTCTGAGAACCGCGGAGAGAAAATGTCTGCAGCTTGTGGCCAGGTCAGCGCTGGTTGTTCTTCTGCTATGGACTCCAGTTTGGGCCGCGAAAGTTAAGGTCACGGAAAAGACGGTCGAGCCGCCGCCGCCCGATTTGCTGCTGGAAGGCGGGCGCAAGCTGCATTACGAGCGCAGCTTTAGTTCCGAAAAAGAAACCGAAGGCAAGCGCGGCTTCTTCACCAAGCTGGTGGACGTGGTCGCTGGAGAGCCGGATCATCCGCATCTGGTGCGGCCCTACAGCATTGCCGTGGATTCGCGGGGACGAGCCATCGTTTCCGATCCGGGCGCGAACGGCATCCACATCTTTGACTTCGAAAACCACAAGTACAAATTCATCGAACGCCGGGATAAAGATAAAGATCGGATGCAGTCGCCGCAGTGCGTGGCGGTGGATGCGGAAGATAACATCTATGTGACCGATTCGGAGTCGGGGAAGATTTTTGTTTTTGATCCCAGCGGAAAATTTCGCCGCACCATCGGCAGCCTGAAAGGTGGGGAAGGCTACTTCAAGCGGCCCACGGGAATCGCCGTGGATTCCGCCGCGCAGCGGATTTACATCACTGACACGCTGCGCGACCAGGTCTTCGTGCTCGACATGAAGGGCAGCGTGCTCGGGACCATCGGGCATAGGGGGAATGGAAACGTCGAGTTCAACTTGCCCACCGAATTGCTGGTGCACGAGCAGAATCTGTTCGTCGTCGATGCCATGAACTTCCGGGTGCAATTCCTGGACCGCTCTGGCGCCTTTCAGTCGGAAGTGGGAGGCATTGGAGACACGAGCGGTTCCATGTTCCGGCCGAAAGGAATTGCCGTGGACTCTGAGGGCCATCTTTATGTGGTGGATGGCCTGTGGGGCGTGGTGCAGGTTTTCGATCAGCAGGGAAGGCTGCTTTATTACTTCGGCGGGCGGGGAACGGGAAGCGGCTCATTCCAGCTGCCGGCAGGATTGTTCATCGATCACGATGATCGCATTTTCGTAGTGGACTCCTACAACCGGCGGATTCAGGTGTTCCGCTATTTTGGATTGCCCAAGCAAGCGCAGGGAGGCAGGCCGTGAAGAAACTCCTTCTGGCTTCCGCGCTGTTGTTGCTCGGCATGATCGCCCTGGCTCATGTTGTCCAGGCCCAGGTCACTGGCGATGTGTTGGGCTCGCATAATCTTTCGTTGAGTGGCACATCCCCGGTAAAGGGCCGGCTGGATCCGTGTTTGTATTGTCATGTACCGCATTCGGGCGTGCAGAATCCGAATGGCGCGTTGTGGACTCAGCAGCTCTCGACGCAGACCTACACCACCTATTCGAGTACCACGCTGCACAACACCTCGCAACAGCCCACATTAGGGGCTGACAGCAGCCTTTGCCTGAGCTGTCACGACGGAACCGTTGCGGTGGGGCAGACCCAGCCTTCCGGACAGATCCCGATGTCCGGCAATATGTATCCGGCGGACGTCTTCGGCACCAGCCTGCAGGGCTCGCATCCTTTCAGCCTGAAGTTGCCGCTGGTAGACGCGCCCGATCTGGTGCCGTCGCTGGTTTTGAACGGGACCACGGCCGACCCCCTGAAACAAGTGAAGCTGATCAACGGCGATGTGGAATGCACCAGTTGCCATACTCCGCACTCGCAGGCGGTCGACATGGTCTCGAAGAACTTTCTGGTGCGCGACAGTTCGAGCGGGCAGCTGTGTCTGTCCTGTCATGATCCGAACCCGCGGACGGTCAACAGCCAGAACAATCCTTTAGCCCAGTGGCCGGGCAGCATCCATGCCACATCCGGAGTTGCCATCGCCAACGGGCCGGTGTTGGGAAGCTACACCACCGTGGCGCAGAATGCGTGCCTGTCGTGCCACATGCCGCACAATTCCACGGTGGGTGCTCGTTTGCTGCGCGGGCCGGTTCCACCGATTCCGAACCTGGATTCGTCCACGCAAAATTGCATCACCTGTCATAACGGCGGCTCGAATATTTCGCCCGCGATTCCAAATATCTATGCGGAGTTTTCCAAGATTGCGCATCCCTATCCTTCCGGGATCAATACGCACGATGCGGGCGAGCCGGCACTGCTGAACAACAATCGACACAGTACCTGCGTAGACTGCCATGGTCCTCACGCGGCTTTACAGGTCACTACTTTTTCTTCGGCTCTGCCTCCGGCCATACGGCCCTCACAGGCTGGGGCGTTGGGAATCAGTGCGACTGACGGCACGACGGTTCTGACCCCGGCGGTGAATCAGTACGAAAACTGCTTGCGCTGCCACGGCACCAGTACGGGGAAACAATCTCCCGCGGTCTTCGGATATTTGCCGATTCGCGCTGTGACGGCCAGTGACGCTCTGAATCTCATCCCGCAGCTGAGTATCACTGCGACCTCAAGCCACCCCGTGCTGCATCCCCGCAGCAGTGGTCTGCCACAGCCCAGCCTGTTGACTAATATGTGGCAACTGAATGGGAGCACGCAGGGCCGGGCCATGGGCGTGCAGATTTACTGCACGGACTGCCACAACAGCGACGACAATCGCGAATTCGGCGGCGCAGGTCCGAGCGGACCACACGGGTCGAAATGGGACCATCTGCTGGAGCGCCGCTACGAATTCAGTCAGGCGCCGGGCCCAGGGCAGCGCATTACGAACCTCTATCCTACGCCCGATTTCAGCATCAATGGTCCCTATGCGATGTGCGGCAAGTGCCATGATCTGGCGAACCAGATCATCAAGAATACGAGTTGGACTCAGCACTCCAGCCACATCAACGCCGGCTTCACTTGTTCCACCTGTCATACCGCGCACGGCATGGGAGCGGGGAGCGGAAACGTCACCGGCGAGCGGCTGATCAATTTCGACTTGAAGGTTGTGGCTCCGAACGGAAGCATGCCCGTCTCCTACAACCGCACCGCCAATACATGCGCCCTGGTCTGCCACGAAACCGTGCACTATCCCAATGGCACGGTGCAGCCCCTGTTGGTGAAGGGCCCCGGCATCAAGAAGTAACTGAAAGCTAAGTGAGGGGGCTAGCCGCACGGCTGCCCACTGCCTCCAGCCCTATTGCACAGTCAAGCTGACTACAGTGATCGGCACCGGATTGGGCTGGGCTGCGGTTGTTCCCTGAACCTGGATGTTGTAGGTCATCGGATTCTGTGAAGATGTGCTGCCCCCGCCGCAAGCAATCAGCGCCATCAAGAACATCGAGAGCATCGCCAGCGTCATCGAGCGCCGACGCGGGTTGCGCCGCACTCCGCCCAGCAGAAAAATTCCAGCCAGCGGAAGGAACGCAATACAAATCTGCGGTGCCACCCACAGTCCGCCCGGCTTCGACAAATAGGCAGAGGATGAGGACAGCGCGACCTTAAGGCTAAACGAAACGGCGGAGCTGCTGGGCGTGATGGTTGCCGGCGTAAACGTGCACGATGCGCCAGACGGCAACGTGCTCTGCAAACACGACAGCGTAATGGGATTGTGAGGGTTCCCGGTGTTCGGATTCAGAGAAAGCGAGAAGTTGGCCGTCCCCCCTGGAGAAACTGTTTGCGCAGCAGGCGGAGCTGCCGCTGGTGCGGTGACGATTGTAATGGGATAAGAAGCGGAGACCGTTGCGTCGGCCTGTGAAACTGCTGTGATGATCACCAGAGCGGGCGAGGGAACTGCGCTGGGAGCGGTGTAAAGCCCCGTGTTGTCGATCGTGCCGGTTGTGGAACTTCCTCCGGCCACGCCGTTCACTTCCCAGTTGACCGCGGTATTGCTCTCGCCGCTTACGCTGGCGGCGAAAGCCTGCGTGGTTGCGGTGTAAACCACGGTGACTCCGGAGGGAGTCGTGCTAACGCTGATGGCCGGAGCCCCGGTGGCCGCAACCGTGACCTGGGCGGACGCCAAAGTTGTGCCATTCGCATTCGAGATGGCAGTCACGGTAATGGCTGACGAAGGCACAGTGGCAGGAGCTTGATAAAGCCCCGCTGCGGAGATGGTTCCCACAGTCGCGTTGCCGCCCGTCACCCCGTTCACCTGCCAGGTCACGTTGGTGTTGGTTGTGCCGGTTACGGTCGCCAGGAACTGCTGGGTAAGGCCCGCCGGCACGGTCGCAGAAGCTGGCGCAACCGACACGGTCACCGTGGACGTTAGTTGTCGAACGCGTGAACTCTGGCTGTCAGCAATGAAGAGGTTTCCCGATCCGCCGAGGACAACAGTTTCCGGTCCGTTCAGAGTCGCGCTGGTAGCCGGTCCGCCGTCGCCGGAAAAACCAGCCGTGCCGGTTCCGGCTACGGTCTGAATCGTGGCAGTCACCGACACGACTTCACGGACGGCCGAGTTGTCCGTGTCCGCAATAAAAATGTTGCCCAGCGAATCTACGGTTACACCCCAGGGCGTATTTAACGTCGCAGCCGAAGGCAGCCCGTTGTCACCGGAGTAGCCTTCCCGGCCGAGCGTTCCAGCGACGGTGAGAATATCTCCCGCGGGTATCGCGGTTCCGGCAATCGTGAGAGGCTGCGTTCCGGCATTGACTACGCGAATTGCGTAGTTTTGCGAGTCCGCAATAAAGACGTCGTCGGATGCGTCGAGAGAAATGCCGGTAGGAAAATTAAGCGCCGCGCTGCTGGCCGCGCCGTTGTCGCCGCATCCTGAACTGGCGTCTGCGCAAGCCGTGGGGGGCGTGCCTGCGACGGTGTTAATCGTACCCGGTGCGATGGTCACTCCTCCGATCACCAGCGGCTGGGTTCCGGTGTTCACCACGCGGATAGCGGAATTCCCTGTATCGGCGATGAAAATGTTTCCTGACGCGTCGACCACGACGCCTTGCGGGTTGCTGAGCTCGGCGCTGGCCAGCGGTTCGCCGTCGCCGGCGTATCCGGCAGTTCCGAGCGAGCCGACCACGGTTTCAATGGTTCCCGGCGCGATATTGACGCCGTCGATTGTCAGCAGCGACGTGCCGGTGTTAATCACTCGAATGACTGAATTGTCTGCGGTAAGCCCGGTGTCGGCGATGTAAATGTTCCCGGAGCCATCGAGAGAAACAGCATAGGGAAAATTCAGTTGGGCGCTGGTCGGCGCCAAGCCGTCGCCACAGCCGCCCGGTGCTGGCGCGGCGCAAGAGATGCCGTTGCCGGCAATCGTCTGAATATCGCCCGGCTGGATTGTAATGCCGGCGATGGTTACGGGCTGAGCCCCAGGATTGACGACGCGAATGACGGAGCTGTCGGTGTCCACGACATAAATATTTCCCGCGCTGTCGACAAACGCTCCTCCCGGAAAGTTGAGCGCAGCGCCGGTGGCGGGGGCGCCGTCGCCGGAATAGGCCAGAGTGTTGTTTCCGGCGAACGTCGAGATGGTGCCACTCGAGCCCGTCACTTCACGAATGACAAAGTTGTCGGTGTCCGCGATGAAAATATCTCCGGAGGTGTCCACGGTTATGTTCGCCGGATACTTCAACAGTGCGCTGGTGGCCGTGCCGCTGTTGCCCGAGTAGCCTGCGGTATCGGGCGTACCAGCAACCAGCTGAATAGTTCCCGCGGGGATTACAACTCCGGCAATCGTAACGGACGCCGCGCTGGTGTTGACCACGCGAATCACTGAGTTCAGGGTGTCGGCGATGTAGATGTTTTCCTGGCCGTCCACAAATACGCCATCCGGGTAGTTGAGCGTAGCGCTGGTGGCGGGGCAGCCATCTCCCAGCGAGTCAGTTTGCGCGACGCAGCCGGTGCCGCCCCCGGCCACAGTTTGAATGATGCCGCTGGCAATCGTGACTTGGCGGATTACCGAATCGTAAGTGTCGGCGATGAAGATGTTATTGCTCAAAGCGTCGAGGACAACGCTTTGGGGCTGGCCGAGCAGCGCGCTGGTAGCGGGGCAGCCGTCTCCCAGAGTGTCGGTTTGTGCGGCGCAGCCGGTGCCGCCACCTGCCACGGCTTGAATGTTGCCGGTGCTGGCCACTACTTCGCGAATCAGGTTGTTACTGGTGTCGGCGATGAAAATGTCTCCCTGACCATCGACAAACACGCCGTAAGGATCCTTCAGCGTAGCGCTGGTAGCGGGGCAGCCGTCCCCCAGGGAATCTGTCTGTGTGGCGCAGCCGGTGCCGCCCCCCGCAACGGTTTGAATGTTGCCGGCCACTACTTCCCGAATCACAGAATTGCCGGTATCGGCGATGAAGATGTTGCCCGAGCCGTCGACAAAAATCCCTTGGGGTTGTGCGAGCTGCGCGGCGGTGGCCAACCCGCCGTCGCCGGAGTAGCCCATCGCGCCGTTGCCCGCCACCACCGTAAGCGTGCCGGCCGCGGATATTTTAAACACCTGGCTGGAATACGAATCGGAGACATAGCTATTGCCGAGGCTATCCAGGACCACGCTTCCGGCAAATCCAAGGCTGGACTGCAGCTTGGGGAGATTGTTGGGTCCACCGCCGGCGACTGTGGCGATCGAATATTGGCCAAGGGAAAGTTGCGGGGCGCATAACGTCACCGCGAGAAGCACGCCGACCGACGCAACCATGCAGAGTGAATGCGGGCTCAGTGAACGCAGGCTCAGTGAACGCATGGTCAGTTCACCTTCCCGCTGGAGATGCGATCGAGATGAACTACCTCGGTGGTGGGATGGCCATGGGGCACCGCAATCTCAAGCACCAGGCGCGGCCGCGTCCCCCGCCTCCACAACTCGTATTCTGCGAGCGAAACTGTGAACTGTTGCGTGGTGTCCGCGGAACCGCTGGAAGGAAGGACCAGCGAGCAACTTTGCGTTCCACCCTTTGCAGGATGAGATAAATCCCAGAAGGTAACCCGCTGGATATGCAGGTCGCGAGGCCCGCGATTCGCCAGATGGATTTGGACCTGCACCTCGGCCTGACCGCCAACCTCTGATTTATGGATGACCTGGTATGTGCCCGAAAGCCGGGCGGCGTCGCTGGACTGGGCCACTGGGGTCGAGAAGATCGAACCCCCAGCCAGCGCGAGCAGGCAGCTGACTCGAATCATTCCCCAATGCATATCGTTGACCGACCTTCCTTCACGGCTTTCGACTACGGAAACGCTGACCTTCCACGTCCAGCGCCAGCGTTCAGACTCGAGTGGGCGGATTCCTTCGCTTGATCCCGACTATTCTACGACGCTCGGGACCCATTTGTGCCCGGTAGGTCCGAAGCATCGTCGCGAAGCTATCTGTTCTCCCAAACTATGGGTCAGGGAGCACATGCGCAGCTTTCAGGGTCACGGGCGACTGTGATTGAAATCACAGCTGGTCCATCGAACTGCACCAGCGAATCTCTGGTTAAGCCTCCGGGTTTCCTCTGTTCGCCCCTGTGTCCCCTGTGGTTCATGTTTTCTGTTGGACCTTAATCAGAGCTTCCCCGATCTGAGCTGATGATTCGCCGCGAAGTCTGCGCCCAGCACGGCTTCGAATCGCTAAGGCGCCGGATATCATCGGCTACAATGTCGTTTGCTTTTATCCACCCATCTCGGGAAATCGCCGGGCGCTGGAAGTTCGTCACCCCAGTCGCTGCAATTTATCCTGCGCGTTCTTGCGTTGACGTTGTTGTTCTCGGCATCTGCCGTCTATGAGGGCGTGCACCTCTCCGCAGTAGCCATCCCTGAGGTATGGGTGCACCTGCGCACTGGCGGTTGGATTCTGCAGAACCACTCAATCCCGCAGAAGGGCCTGTTCTCGCAGGATCCCAATCTGCCCTGGATCGATTCGAGTTGGTTATTCGACGTGCTTCTTGCAGCCGTGTACCGTCTCGTCGGTCTGCGCGCGATTCCAATTTTGCTGATGCTGCTGAAGGTCGCTCTGGCAGTTGTTACGTTTTGCTTAGCCCGCGTCGGCCGGGCAACTTTTTGGGCTGCCGTGGTTCTCTCCGCGGTTGCGCAGTACGTGATTCCGGGTTTGCAGCCCCTTCCGTATGTGCTCTCGATTGGGTTCTTCGCAGTCGAGTTGCGTTTGCTTTTGCGTAGCCGGCAGACCGGCGTAACCCGCAATCTGTTCTGGCTGCCGGTGCTGTTCGTGCTCTGGGCGAATCTGCATCTTCAATTTGTGGCCGGATTGGCCCTGCTGGCTCTATTCGTAATTGCAGTCCTGCTGGAGAACATGCTCCGGGCTCACCGTGCATCTTGGCTCCACGAACGGGTTCTCCCTCTCGATCTCAAGCAGGTCGGGATCGCATCTTTATTGTCGCTTCTGGCCACGCTCGCGAACCCTTACACGGTTCACCTGTTCCCAGCTGCTTACCCGTCCCTCTACAGTTCGGTCGCGTTCGAGCATTTCATCGAGATGCGGGCCATGAGCTTTCGCCGTCCGCAAGATTATGTGCTGATGCTGCTGGTGATGGCGGCATTTCTCGCCCTGGACGCCTGCGCTCGTTGCTGCCCTTCGAGTTGATGGCGCTGATGGCAGCGGCCGCCGTTGGCTTCCGCATCGAACGTGACGCCTGGCTCGTCGCGCTGGCGGCGACTGGCGTCATTGCCAGTGTTTTAGCGTTGAGGCGCGACGAAGTTGAGCCACTTGATCGAGCGAATCTTGATCGAGCGAATCTTGATCGAACAAATCTAGTCAGTACGGTTCACTCGCCGGAGCGGATATGGGCAGCGGTGCTTACCGCTGCGGTCCTGCTGATCGCGGCTCTTCGCTTACCCAGTCCATCGATCCTGATGGAGAAAGTCAGCCAGGGGTTTCCGGTGAAGGCCTGCAATTACGTACGCGAGAATCACCTTCCTCAACCTCTGTTCAACGATTATTCCTGGGGAAGTTTCCTCACCTGGTATTTGCCGGAATATCCCGTAGCCGTGGACAGCCGAGTGGAACTCTACGGCGACGAGGTTCTGAACTCCTATTTCGACGTGGTCGACGGCAAACAGTTATTGGACGCCAGTCCCATGGTTGCCCGCGCCGGCACCCTCCTGCTGCAACGGGAATCCGCCATGGCGAAAGCTCTGACCACGCTGCCCCAGCTGAAGGCGCAGTACCGTCTGGTCTACAGTGACGATATTGCGAGCGTGTTCGTTCCGCAAACCGCGCAGTGAGTAAGTGTAACGGCGAGTGAGCGACGAAGACGAACTCTAGACTGCCAGCGAAGTAGCCGTGCCTATAAATTGCGCACGAACACTACCGCCAGCTCATCGCGATAAATCACCCGGAAGCGACGATCGGTGAGCAGCACCTGTGCGATGGGGAACTTATTCTGCAGGAGTACCACGCCCGCCTCGTTCAGATAGGGGTCGGTGGTATAGGAGGGTTTCGCCTGTTCAGTGTCGTAATACCGGGTCACCAATTCGTCGCCATAGAGATCGGTGCGCCCGTCGATGGAAACGGGATACTGCGGCGAGTAAAAGATCAGGAAGCCACCCCAATTGAAAGTGTTGTATAACGGCCCGCCCACCGGATTTCTGCGGATAAAGTTCACCGCATCCACCGGGAATTCACCACTGATGGCGCGATCCAGTCCACGTGAGTCGAAACCAGTGTTGCGCGCCATCACCAGCAGCAGCAGAACACTGGCGACGGCAACGCCCGCCCATTCCGGCAGCTTGATCGGCTGTTCTTTCTTGTCTTCTGCCGTAGGGAAGTCGACGATGAACGCGGCCGCAGGGATACAGAGGAACCATGCATCCCGCACCGTGCGGAAGGCGAATACGCTGGCCAACAGCAACAAGGCCAGCTTGAACGGGTCCATCTTCCTCTGCCAGCCCACGGCAAAGTAAGCCCCGGCGGCCAGCAGCAACTCGACGTACTGGTTGAGAAACTTGAAGCTGAGAGCTTGAAACTCGATCAGTATCGTGTAGATAATTTTCGACGTGGCATATCCAAATACGACTTGATACAAGTGAAACGAGTATGGTCCAACGCAGGAGGCTAGCAAGCAGCACGCCAGAACCGCCAGCACTTGCGCGAGAGGCAGCGTGGGCGTCAGCAGGAAACCCGGATATGCGCGTAACCAAATCGCCGCTCGCTGCAGCACGTTGATGCCTGCGAACATTCCCACGGTAGCGATCCCGTAGATGAACTGGATGTGAAAGTTCGCCCAGAACAAAAAGACCAGAGGCAGCCAATACAGCAATTGAACTCGGCCGCTCCGCTGGGCTTGCAGC
This sequence comes from uncultured Acidobacteriota bacterium, assembly GCA_963800405.1. Taxonomy (GTDB): domain Bacteria; phylum Acidobacteriota; class Terriglobia; order Terriglobales; family Acidobacteriaceae; genus Sulfotelmatobacter. The sequence goes on along the minus strand of CAWDBW010000117.1, from coordinate 26,963 downwards.
AACAGCGTCAGCGTGATCGTGAACAGCACTGCCGTGCAAAACACAGGCCGGGGCGCGATGTTAAACAGGAACGCGGAATAGACGACGATGGAGAGCGCCCATGCGATCCAGAACCGGCCCGATAGCCAGTACAGCATCCAGAATATGGCGACGGCGACTGCGATGGTGAGCGCGGTGCCAAACAGGCCCATGCCCAGGAAGCCAAACCACTCGTACGCGCGGGAGAGCATCACCTCGTAACCCCAACTGTAAGCCCGCCACGGCCGATCACCGGCGGTCCGCGAAAAAATGCCAGTCTGCGGGAACGATCGGTGCTGCACGATCCAATTACCGACGCTCACATGCCACCACACGTCAGGATCGATCACGTAGAGCTTGGTGATGAAGCATTCCGTGCCCACCGCGACAATCAACACCGTCAAGGCGAATAGCCGCAGCGCTCGGAGTTTCAGAAGTCCGATCAGGTCCTGCTGCAGGCTCATGGAGTCGAGGGCCTCAAGGCAATCGGTGACGCGACAGCGCTGCACTTCAGATTCTAGAGTCTACGACATCACAATCATGGTTTGAAACTGAACGACGACAGAATCAGTTTGAGCGATTCGCGCGCGCCGTAGGCTCTGGCATTTTCCGGAGAATCAAGTGGAGAAGGCCGTTGCGCAGCAGACTCCTCCGATAGGGAGACCGCAATCCGCAATTCGTAACATTTCTGCTTCAGGAACGTCCGGTAAAAATCGGCGGCTTGCGAATGTCCTGAGAGAGTTTTCCTGACCGTCGCGTGCCGGAATTGGCGCTCGTTGATGACGATGGATGATAACTGTTGCGGCTCGCCGGGAGATCGAGCCAACTGATCGGCATATGTCAGGCACTCTGTTTCCGCGGTTACACCGGGAACCACGTTCACGGAAAATCCGGCAGCCTCAAACCGCGGGTCGTCGGCTATTTCGATGGGATAGATCACACAAGCCAGAGCGGTGGAGAAATCACAAACTGGCATGCCCAGATGTCTGCCCTGAGTAGCTCTCAGCATCCGGTCGCCCACCAGCAGTTCATAAGTCGGAGAATAGAGGAACTGGAAGGTGTCATCGGGGCTGGTAAAAATGTCGAGAGCTGGCGGTGCTTGTGCCAATGCGATCAGCGAACTGAAACTGATACTGAACAGGAAAATGCCGATACTCAGCGTACGCTTCATAAAAGAATCATCAGACCCGATGCGTGCAAACCCACTGCCAAAATCCATCATCGGCGGCGAACCAAGTGTTTCTCAGGGTTTACGCGGACGCGGCGATGGGCAGTCGATCAACCGCCTGGGCCAAACGGCGAAAAATTCCTCAAACGGATGTGCGGTATCACCCACACCCAAGCAAAGACTGTGTCTCGGATTCGAAACTGAAAACCTGGCGCATGCAGAAAGCGAACTACTTCTGCGCATTCGCCGGTTGTCGTGAACGAAGAACGAGAGCGAAGACCGAAGCTCTGCGGGGCGCGGTCGGGACAACTACATCGCTGGCTTCTCAGTCTTGGTGCCGGGAGCAATCGCCAGGTGCCGTTTGGCTTGCGCCATCATCTGCTCGACTTCGGCTCGACGTGGGCTCTTAGGATCGGCTTTCAGGTAACCCTGCCAGGCGGCGATGGCCGCTTTGGGGTCCGCCTTTCCCTTCCATTCGAAATAGCCGAGGTTGAAGAGAACTTTGGCATTATTGGGATCAAGCTTGAGGGCTTGATGCAGCGTGGCGATAGCCTTATCCAGATCACCCAGCTTGACATAGACGAACGCCAGCTCGTTTAGATTTTCTGGCTTCGGTTTCACCGCGGCCGACCGTTCATAGTATTGCTGGGCGCTCTGGAACTGCTGTGCCGCCATATAGGCGCGGCCAATTTTCGCCAATAAGTCTGCATCTTGAGGGGTCTTCTGCAACTGTTCGAGCAAGGGAGCGACTTGCTTATCCGCCATGCGCTTCATGTCCTCCGCGCTGGGCATGGCTGGGGCGGCATTGGGCTGCGGAGCAGAAACTTTGGCCGTCGGGACGCCGGCGTTGGCCGCGGCGGGCGCGTGTAGGAGATATCCCGCGGCTGTTCCTAGAATCAGGCAGATCACTGCCATGCTGTAGGTTTGGACGTTATTCCAAGTCTTCGAATCTCGCTGGTTCGCTTCCATAATTCTCCTGATCGCGTTCTCCTGATGGCTTACGAGAAGCGTAGGGAACTGCTCGCATTTTCCAACCTGCGAGTAGAATGCACGCACGGCAACACTTTGCTCTGCCGGTTCACAGTATGCACGAATGCACGTGGGATGCCAAAAAGGTTGACCCCGATCAGTGAAATCCATAATCGTTTCAAGCACTTCCGCAAGAGTTGGCAGGCGTCAGATCGGTTCCGGGAATCGGAAACCAGAAATCGCGCAAGCCCAAGGGGCATATCACCCACTGCCCACCCCGCAATCTTCGACCGGGTTTCCGGTTGATCTGGCGGCGTTGGACGGCAGGCATGATTGCGCCGGGGGGCGCACTCACGAACACCTGTGATTTGAATCACACCCTGTCGGCAGTGAATCACGGGACAATTCCAATACGAAATCAAGGGGATTAAGAGGAGAATTTCATGGCTGACACGAACAATTCCACGTCCGGGACAGGGACTGGGGCAGGAACATGGACCAGCACCCAGGCCTACGTGATATCGGTGATCTGTCTGCTGCTAGGCGTGGCGTTCGGATACCTGTTGCGCGGTTCTGCGCCGAGCCCGGTGGCGGCCACCCCCAGTGCGGCACCAGCGCAGATGAGCGGAAACGGCGTACCGGCGGCAGGTGGAATGTCCGCCGCGAGTGGTGCGCCCCAGCCGACTCCGGAGCAGTTGCGGCAGATGGCCGATACCCAGGCGCAGCCGCTTCTGGCTGAACTGAAGAGTGAGCCAAATAATGCGCAACTGCTCTATAAAATCGGCAACTTGTACTATGACGCCCAACAATATCCGGACGCGGTGCAGTATTACGAGCGTTCTTTGAAGATCGATCCGAAAGCTACTGACGTTCGCACCGACCTGGGCACGGCGTATCACTTAATGGGTCAGCCCGATCGAGCGATCAGCGAGTACGATGAGGTGCTCAACATCGATGGCAAGCACGCCAATGCCTTGTTCAACGAAGGCATGGTCAAGTGGCAGGACAAAATGGACGTGAATGGCGCGGTGGCCGCGTGGAAACGCCTGCTGGATACGAATCCCGACTATCCGCAGCGGGATCGAGTGCAGCAACTGATCGCGCAGGCGGAGCAGCACCTGAACATAAAACCGGGCACGAAGACCGACAAAGCCGCCGAAACGGCAAAATAACGACGGCGCAATAGCTGAGTGGAGATGCGGCAGGTGAGGGATGAAAACATAGGCGTGGCCCGATGAATCCCAATGTTGAGATGAAAGAAGCTGCCCCCATCCGCCGTCCTCGTCCGCATTGGGGTCTGGTTGCGGCAGTTGCCATTCTTGTTCCGCTAGTGATTCTCGGAATCATCGAGTTGAGTCTGAGAGCGGTGGGCGTCGGATACAGCGCCGATCTTCTGGTTCCGTGCACGGTGCGAGGTGCGCCTGCCGCTTGCTACAACCTGTTTTTTGCCGCACCGTTTTTTCCTGCCGGCATGGTGCAAACGCCGCGCTTGTATTCCATCCCGACAACTAAGCCGCCCGGAACCATTCGGATTTTTGTTCTGGGAGAATCCGCGGCGATGGGTGATCCCGATTCTGCTTACGGATTCAGCCGGTATTTGGAAGTCATGCTGCGCCAGCGCTACCCGTCCATCCGATTCGAGATCGTGAACACGGGCAGCGTGGCCATCAATTCACACGTCGAGTTGCCCATTGCCAAGGGTCTCGCGAATCAGCGCCCGGACATTTTCATCAGCTACTCGGGAAATAACGAGGTGGTCGGCCCTTACGGGGCCGGGACGGTTCTCACGTCGTCGGCAATGAGCCTGCCGGTAGTGCGCGGCAGCATTTTCTACCACTCCACCCGCATCGGCCAGCTGGTGACCAGCCTGGGCACGCAGAAGAAGGAATGGCGCGGCATGGAGATGTTTCTCGATAAACAGGTCCCGGCCAGTTCTCCTGAGATGAAATATGTGTATGCGAATTTCGAACGGAATCTGCGGGACATGATCGCGGTCGCCGGCAAAGCGGGAGCTAAGGTCATCATCGCGACGGTCGCTACCAATCTAAAGGACTGCGCGCCGTTTGCGTCCCAGCACCGGGACGGCCTGAAAGCTGAAGATTTGCGTTCCTGGTCGGCTTTGGTCGAGCAGGGCAATCAGTTGGAAGCTGCCAATAATCCCGCTGAGGCTTTGAAGGTTTATCTCGCCGCGGCCAAAATCGACGACGATTACGCCGAACTGGAGTTTCGCATCGCGCGTAGCTTCTTGGCCACTGGAGACTACAAGGCCGCCAAGGAACATTTTGCCAGGGCCCGCGATCTGGACACACTTCGTTTTCGTGCCGACAGTCGGATCAATGAAATCAATCGCTCGGTGTCTACGTCGTCTCCCGGTGTCGCTCTGGTCGATGCGGAGAAAATATTGTCCGACGCAAGTCCCGATGGTGTTATCGGCAGCGACTTCGTTTATGAGCACGTGCACTTAACTCCAGAGGGGAATTACCTATTGGCGCGTGCCATGTTTCTGCAAGTCGCGAACGATCTTCACCTGGCCTCAACCCAGTTGTCGGATGCCGAGGTTCCATCCGAAGGCGATTGTGAGCGGCTCCTGGCTTTAACTCGCTACGATCGTGCGCGGCTGGCGGCGGAGATGCTCAATCGTTTGCAAAAGCCGCCCTTCACGACTCAGCTGAATCATTCGGAGCAACTCTTTCGCATGGCGGCGAAGGCCCAGCGCCCGGACGAGAACCCGAACGACACCGCTGCGCAATATCAGTGGGCCATCACCAGAAGCCCGGAAGATGCCATGCTGCGCCTGCGTTTTGGCACGTTCCTTTATCCCTACAACCGTGCCGCTGCGGCGGAGCAGCTTGGGTTTGCGCAGCCCTGGGATGGTTATCCTGTGTTTCTGCCGGACGGGACGCAGGTTCGCTGAAAAGACCCGCCGCCTGCTTTTGTCCGAAGAATTCAGAACCGGCGATACATCAGCTGCCCGGCACTGGCCTCTTGGCCATGCGTGATCAACAAAACGAAAATCAACGCCAGAATATACAGCGACGGAATCCAAAACCAGCGCCAGCGCGCCAGAAGGGCGAGCGTTCCAGAAGGTAATTCTGGGCTCGCTGCTTGCCGATCAAGGCCCTGCCGATCGAGGGCATCGCCCACCAGCAGGACAAGCCCGTATCCAACCGCGAGAGCCGCAACCAAAACAAAGAGGCTGGAGCTGAGGAAGTGCGAGGCATAGCTTGCCGGCGAGACGATCGCGGAAAGCATTTGGCCGGCTTGTGTCACCGAATTTGCGCGGAAGAAGATCCATCCCAAGCTGATGAAAGTTGCCGTCGCGACCCATGCCAGCAACGACAAGACCGGCGTCCAGAATTTCGCAGTCGGCTCCCAGCTGAACTTGCGCTGCAACTGCTGCAGTTGCCGGTGTGCCACCAGCAGCACTCCGTGGTAGGCTCCCCAAATCAGAAAGAGCAGCGTGGCTTTGTGCCACAGCCCGAAAATGACCATGGAAAGGGCCAGTGCCAGATTGCGCCACCACATCTCCCGCCGCAGAGGGGCAAGCGGAAAGAAAACATAGTCGCGAATCCAGAAAGAAAGCGACATGTGCCAGCGCGTCCAGAAGATCGATGGGTTGGTCGAGGCGAACGGCCGCTCGAAGTTTTCCGGCACCGTGATGCCGAACGCTTTGGCGGCTCCGACCGCGATGTGCGTGTAGCCGGCAAAATCGAAGAAAAGCTGCAGCCCGTAACCGAACGCGAGGCACCAGACGTCGGCGCCGCTCCACTGGGTGAGGTGGTCGAACCCGCTCACGATTCCGTCGCCCGCCAGAATTCCTTGTCCCAGCAACTTGGCGAACTGCATCATCAGCACGCCGATCGCGATGCGGCGGAGTCCCAGCCAGACGTCGCTCGCCGAGGTTGTTTCCTCCGAACGAAACTGCGGCAGCATCTCCGGCATGCGGCACACCGGCCCCGAGATGGTTACTGGAAAGAAGGCCATGTACAGGGCGAATTCAATCAACGACGGATCGAGTTCCTCCCCGCGATACTGGTCAAACAGATAACTCAATGCTTGAAACGTCCAGAACGAGATGCCCAAGGGCAGTGCCAGATTCGAAAAGCTCTGCAGCGCAGTGAACCGGGGATGAAGCGCCAGTTCTGGAACGTATTTGAAAACGCTCAACAGTCCCAGGTTGAAGACGACTCCCGTGGATAGTGGCAGCCAGGATGGATTCCGCCGTAGCCACTTCCCGACGAGAAAGTTCACGATGATCGACGTCAGCAGAACGCCGGCGAACCAGGGAACCCACGTCAGGTAGAGTGCGAAGCTAGCCAGCAGCAGCAACGTCTGCCGCGCTGTTCGCGACCGGACCTTGGCGAGGACCACAACGCAGGTCAGGAAGAGCGAGACATAGCAAATGCCCTGGAACAACATTCTTCCATTCTCCACCTCAGTCATTGTCCACGTCAGTGCCCGGCCCCCATCCGCTGGATAACCTGCTCCCGCAAGTGCAAGGCGGTTTCGTCTTCGGGATTGATTCTCAGTGCTTCGGAGAAGGACTTCAATGCCGCATCGTACTCGCCGAGCTGCGCCAGCGCTTCGCCGGACTCGTCCAGGGAAAGCAGCGCCATGTCGCGGCTGGCAGTATATCGGAGCGCAAGCTGATACTCTCCGAGGGCCTCACGAAATTGCCCTCGCCCCGACAGAATGTGCGCAATGTTGTAATGGCAATATTCGGTGCGCGGCTGAATCGTGCAGGATTCCTGGTAGTGCTGCAACGCTTCCTCGGTGCGTCCCGCAGAGAATAGGGCATTGCCGTAAAGTTGTTCCAGCCACATGTCCGGTTGACTCCACGCGGCCTCGGCTTGTGCAAAAAGTGTCACCCCGTTTTGCCAATATTTCAGGTAGTGAACGGTGGCCAGGCTAAAGCCAGTGATAAGACACAGAGCCGCAAACGTGAGCAGAGCACGCCCGATCGGCAGAGGCTCCACTAAATCGCTGATGCCCCACACCAGCGCAATCCACCAGCCGATGGCCGGAATGTAGGTGTAGCGATCTGCCATGCCCTGAAAACCAACCTGAACGATGCCGATCACGGGAATCAGTCCGATGAGGAAGAAGAACCAACCGACTGCAAGATAACGATTCCGGCGGAAGTACAACGCCAACGCGCTGATCGCAATCAGGATCGCTACGGAGGCAATCGCATCGCCCAGAGGCGGTGAAAGTCGCAGCGGATAATACGTGGCCAGCCGGACTGGCCACAACATTTTCCCGATGTAAGCGACGCACGAGATAGCCGCGTTCTCAATGCGGGCGGAGACGGGAAGGAGAGACAATCCCATGACCGATCCTCCGACCCCCTGCGCCATTTCTGTGAGCACGGAACTGGCCGCGCTCATGGCGAACAGAGGCAGCTTTTCGATGGTCAGCCTCGTCCATCGTCTCCAGAAAGGAAGTTCTTCCCAGCGCCGCAACGGCCAGTAGTCGAAAAGCAACAGCAGCAAGGGAAGACTCACTGCCATCGGCTTCGACATCAAAGCCAGAGCAAAGCCACCCACGATCAGCAGATATTTCTTCCATCCTCCGTGACGCAGGTACCATCCGTAGGCCGCGACTGTGAGCAATGAGAACAACGCACTGAGCAGGCTTTTTCGTTGCGCCACCCAGGCAACGGTCTCGACGTTCAGAGGATGCACCGCAAACACAGCGGCTACCACGAAGCTCCGCCCCACCGCGCCCGTGGCCCGTTGCAAGATCCAAAACAGAAGCAGAACGTTGGCCGCGTGCAGCAGTACGTTGACGGAGTGATGGGCCGCGGAATTCAAGCCAAACAATTGGCAGTCCAGCATGTGCGACAGCCATGTCACCGGATGCCAGTTGGACTGTTCAAAGCTGGTAAACGCCCAGGCTATATTCGTTGCCTTCAATCCGGAGACGACGTGGACATTGTCGGTGACGTAGGCGTCGTCGTCCCATAACTTGATGAAATCATGATGAACTACCGGAAGGTACAACAGCAGGACAATGGCCACGAGCAGGGTACTCAGCCACGCGCGCTTCTTGGGCAGGTTGTCGATCCCGGCTAACCGCATTGCAGGCATTCCTGGTGAAATGAACTAGCCAAACGATTCTGTTCAAACGAATCTAAGAGTATAAACGGCGGTGTAAACCCGACTGGCCAGCCTTCAAAAGAGGTCTGCGCACCCTGGTCTACAATGGCCTGTGCTTCGATTCGCCAACCTGATCGACGCTCTGGACGCGGCACCTGCGGACCGGCCATTCATCACCGCTTGGATCGATGAAGAGGAGAGCGAGAGCGTAACGTTCGCCGAATTTCGCCAGCGCGCCCGGTCGGAAGCCGAAGTCCTGCGAGAGGACGGACTGGCGGCCGGCGACCGCATCGTCATCATCATGCCGCAAGGAATTCCTGCTATGACCACCTTCGCGGCGGCGATGATGATGGGCGCCGTGCCCGCGTTTCTCGCTTATCCTAATTTCAAAGTTGAGCCCGCCAAATACCGGTCCGGACTGGAAGGCGTCACCGCCAACCTCAGCGCAAGCGCAGTGGTGATCGACGCTGAGTTTCCTGAGGAGATGCTCAGCAGCGTGTCCCTCGACGACGCCACCCGGCTGATTCGCGCCAGCAGTCATAGTGCCGCCGACGTTTCACAGCAGTCCAAATCGCCAGCGAAAGCGTCGCTGACAGATCCCATGATAGAGCCCCACAGCCTGGCCTTTATTCAACATTCCGCCGGGACCACCGGACTGCAGAAGGGAGTCGCTTTGAGTCATGGCGCGGTGCTGCGTCAACTCGAGCATCTGGCGCAATCGCTGAAGATCGACAGCACGACGGACCGCGTGTACAGCTGGCTGCCGCTCTATCACGACATGGGTTTGATCGCCTGCTTCATGCTGCCCATGGTGTATCACGTTCCTCTGGTCATGCAATCACCGCTGGATTGGGTGATGCGGCCGGAATCGATGTTGCAGATTGTGAGCGAGCACAGATGCACGCTGGCATGGATGCCAAACTTTGCCTTTCAGTTTGTGCCGCGGCGCACTCCCAAAGATCGCAGGTCCGCCTATGATCTCTCGTCCCTTCGTCTGCTGATCAACTGTTCCGAGCCGGTGCGGGCCAGCAGCATGATGGAGTTTCAGACGGCCTTTTCGATTCCGAGCACGGTGATGCAGTCGTCGTACGCGATGGCCGAGAACGTCTTTGCGGTGACGCAGTCGAATATTGATTGCGATCCAGTGACCATATACGCGGATGGGCAGCAGTTCCGCGGCGCGCATCGTGTGATCCCGATGGAAAAGGATAGTGCCGGAGCGGTGTCATTCAATTCGTCCGGGCGTCTGCTACCCAATCAGCGGGTGCGCATCGTGTCCGATTCTGGCGCGATTCTGGAGAACGACTGCGTTGGTGAAATCGTAGTGCAAAGCGATTGTCTATTCGACGGCTACTACAACCGTTCGGACCTGACGGCGCAAGCCATCATCGATGGCTGGTACCACACCGGCGACCTCGGCTTTTATCGCGACGGAGAACTCTACGTGGTGGGTCGCAAGAAAGATCTCCTCATCGTCGGGGGCGAGAACATCTACCCGCAGGACATTGAGCAAATCGTGAGCAGTCATTCTGCAGTTCACGACGGGCGGGTCGTCGCCATGGGCCTGTACAATCCTGAGCTTGGAACGGAAGACGTAGTGGTCGTGGCAGAATTGGAAAATGAAGGGTTACTCGCGCAATCTGCGGAGATCGAGAGCGAGATTCGGGGCCAGATTGTCGCAGCCTTGGGAATTGCGGTTCGAACCATATTTCTGAAACCGCCAAAATGGATCGTGAAGAGCACCGCCGGGAAGGCGGCCCGCTCGGCTACGCGCGAAAAGCTGTTACGCGAGCATCCCGAGTTGAACGCAGAAGCGCAGAGTTTACTCTAAGAACGGAGTCAGCATGACCGCGGAAGAACAGCAGATACTTTACCAGCAGATGGTACAGCACATTGTGCAACTGATTCGAAAACCGGCCGTGACGGTGGACGAAAATACTCCGCTGGTCTCTTCCGGACTCATCGATTCCATGGCGCTGGTCGATCTCCTGCTGAAGCTCGAGGATCTTACCCACAAGCGCATCCCCGCGGGAAAAGTGCAACCCAAGGACATGGACACGGTTGCCAAGATGTTCGCGACCGCGGAGCGCGTGGGGAGACCGCGAAAGTAATGGGGAAGGTGTTTCCCGCCTCGAAGTGACTATCCCGAGAGTTTGCTAAGCTGATCTTTTTCGCGTGAGGGAAAATCCGAATGACCGGCAGCCAGCCCCGATGGTTCTGGATCGCGCTGGGTGGGGTGTTCTTCCTGGGCTTGGTGCTGCGTGTGGGCGGCAGCACCGGCGAACTGTGGCTGGATGAGTTGTGGTCGTTGGCATTGGTCGCCCCCTTGACGTCTGCGAGCCAGGTGTTCACTGCCATCCGGCACGAAAACAATCACTACCTCATTTCGCTTTGGATGTGGATGCTGGGGCCGGACCGAGATTGGTGGATGTACCGCGTCCCCTCGATTCTGGCGGGCATGGTGGCGGTCGTAGCCGCAATTCGAATTGGACTGCGGCAGTCTCGAGCCACCGCATTCGTGGCAGCGCTGCTGTTTTCTCTGTCGTATCTGGCGGTGTTCTATTCCTCGGAGGCACGAGGCTATGCCATTGCCGGCAGCATGGCTCTGGTGGGGTACGACTGCATGGACCAGTTCCTGCGCTCGCGAGCCTGGCAGAGCGCTGCGGGTTACGGTATCGCCGTCGTCATCGGGATGATGGGGAATCTCAGTTTTGTCAGCGTCGCGGTTGCGCTGGGGCTATGGTCGGTCGCGGGGCTGCCGTGGCGGGAGCGCACGTGGAAATCAGCCCGGCAGTTGGTCGGGCTGCACGCTGCTCCCGTGGCCTTGCTGGGAGTTCTTTGGTACGTTGACGTCCGCCACATGGCCGCGGGGAACGGGCCGCAGCTTGGCTTGTGGCCCGTACTGTTCGAGACCATCAGTTACGCGTTTGGTCTGCCGGGGACTTGCCCTGGCCGGTGTAATTGTGGTGGGAGTGTTTGCGTTTGTTGCCTGGCAGGTTGCTGCATGGCGCGGCAGCGCGACCCTGCGCTGGATATTCTTCGCCGTGGGTGTGGTTGTCGCTCCGCTGGCGCTGCTGCTCTGGACCGGGCGCGTGTTTCTTTTCCCGCGATACTTCCTGGTGAATGTGTTTGTCCTCTATATCCTGGCTTCACTGGCGATCGGCAAGGCGTGGGATACGCGAGCGCTGCCCATGCGCCGGCTGATCGCGGCGGGCTGGCTGCATGGACGCTGGGGAATCTGCTGCTTTCCGTGCAATTGTGGCAAGTGGGACGCGGTCACTACAAAGATGCGATCGAGTACATCTCCGCCAACACGCCGGGCGGGAACGCGCAGGTTGGTTCGGTGCAGGATTTCAGAGCGCAATTGCTCTTCGGCTACTACGAAAAATATTTGCCGCTGGCGCAGCGTCCGGATTTCCTACGCGAAGAAGCGGTCGCGCAACTGCGCCCGCCATGGTTGCTGCTCACCATCTCCCCCTACGAACTCCCCGATCTTCCTGCCAGGATAACAAGGGCTCCGGGATTGGACTATGTCCTCGTCAAACAGTTTCCATCAGTCAAACTCTCCGGCTTTGTCGCGGGAGTCTATCAGCGGGCTGACCTGGCGGGGCCGGGAGTCCGCTGAAGCCTCAGAAAAGGTATGACGCAAATCACGTTCTCCCGTGAGCGCCCTCACTGTGCAGGAAAGGTGCTGCCGTTAAAATTTCGCTGTCCTTCCCCTGGAGTGCTCGGAACTGCCGGTTCGGTCCTTTCCTCTTCCGAGAAATGAGGCTTCATGCAAAGCCTCGGCAGTCTGTTTTTGCGTATTTGCTGGCCGGAGGTAAGGGGTCTAGCGATCTCTCCTGGGAAGGACCCGCCTCGCTTCCAGCGTGATCTTTTGCCCCCGCCCTGACCCTCGCCCTCACCCGATGTCGCTGTGCGTTCCTGTGGTTTCGAGAAATAGATCTACAGGAGGCGAACCATGAAGCGGCGCTCCTTTCTCACATTTGTTAGCCTGCTGGCAACCATCTTATTGGTATCGATCTTGCTGGTATCGACCCCGGCCTTCGCAGGCAGCACTCCGAAATCTGATGCGGAGCTGGCGATCGACCGAATTATCGCGAACGAACGCGCCCTGAGCACCACCATGCGCAGCTACAGTCCGATGGTGGAGACCTACCTGCAGCGCATGCAACCCGACAGCACGATGGGATTCCTCCCGGCCGAGGACCACTACTTCCTGGGGCGGGTGCAATTCCAGCAGGCGAAGGAGGAATTCTATCTCGACAAACGCCTGGTCGAACGGATGGCAGGTTCGTTCTCCAAGCTCTATTCGCTGAGTCCGGTCGGCTTCTCAGCCATGATCTTCGTCGATCGTCCCGGCTTCGAACGCAGGAATTACCAGCTGCGCTACACCCACAGCGAGTTTCTCGGCGAGGTACGCTGTCTGGTTTTCGAAGTGAGTCCCCGCCGAGATAAAGATAAAGACCGAAATGTGCCCCGGTTCAAGGGCGCGATCTGGGTAGAAGATGCCGGCTACAACATTGTCCGTTTCAACGGCAGCTACGGCACTTTTCACATCGATAGTTGGCGAATGAACCTGAAGGACGGAGTCTGGCTCCCGGCGGTGGTGTACTCCGAAGAGTTCGACTCCAATAAACCGCAGCAGCAGAATCCGCGGCTGAAAGCGCAGACCCGCATCTGGGGGTACAACCTCGGCCCACGCCGGGAATCGGAATTTGCTGAGATTGTGGTCGATCCCGCCGCCGCCAAAGATCTATCGGAGAATCCCGACCAGAGTCCGCTGGATATTCAGCGATCCTGGCAGCGCCGCGCCGAAGATAACGTCATCGTCAAACTCGAGGAACTTGGGTTGGTGGTGCCCGAGGGCGAGGTCGACAAAGTTCTGCAAACGGTGATCACGAATCTGGAAGTCACCAACCAGATTGTTCTCGATCCCGAAGTCCGCTGCCGGATTATCCCGACCACGCCCATCGAAGTCGCCACCATCGGCCACACCATTTTGATCAGCCGCGGACTATTGGACGCCTTGCCGAACGAAGCCGCGCTGGCAGTTGTGCTGGCCCATGCTCTGGCGCATGCCGCCCTGGGTCACGACCTCGACAGCAGCTTCGCCTTCAACGATCGCCTGGTCGTTCCCAGCCTGCAGCAATTGCCGCTCTTTGACTTCAAACATAGCCCCGAGCAGGAACGCGAAGCCGAAGCGCTCGGGCTGAAGATTCTGGCCAACTCGCCCTACAAAGACAGTCTTTCCGAGGCCGGCCTGTTTCTCAAGGCCCTGGCCCGGTACGGACGGAAGATTCCCAACCTGACCAAAGCGAACCTGGGCGAGAGCCTGGTAACCGACAATCGGGTCACGTTCATGAGCCCGATCGCTGACGCCGCGCCCGCGCTCGAACTCGACAACCCGCAGCAGATCGCCGCCTTGCCGCTGGGCAGCCGCGTGAAACTTGATCCCTGGGCCGGACAGCTGAAGTTCGTGAAAGCGCGGCCGCCTCGTATCTTCTCGGCCAAGGATAAGTTAGCTCTTGAAGTCACGCCGTTCTCGCCGTATCTGGTTCGTCTCAAAGCCGGCGGGACAATGACTGGGACTGCGCCGGACCCGAACCACGACCGCTGATGGAGCCGTGCAAATGATTCTCTCGCGCCGCTTGCTGGTGGTCTGGCTGCTGGGCCCATGTCTGGGCTACGCGGCGTCGCATCCTACTCGTCTCGAGGAAAATTCGAACTGCCTGGAATGCCACGCGGATCACAGTACGGGGGCGCACGTCCATCCCGGTGTCCAGCGGGGATGCACTTCCTGCCACAGCGTCGAGAACCGGGAAGACGCGACCTATGTCGTGCTCAAGCCGGCGAAGTCCATCGTCTGCCTGGAGTGTCATCAGTCGTCGACCTATCAGGAACCGCATTTCCCCTATGCTTCTAGGATGTGCCTGCGGTGCCATAATCCGCACACCTCCGAGAACCCGAGGATGCTGCGAACCAAGGTGAACGAGCTCTGCCTGGATTGTCACCTGGCCAATGGGAAGCGTGCTCCCTCGCGTTATCTGCCGACGATCGAACTCACGGCGAACAATAGCATCGGGCATCCCTATGTACGTCATCCCGTGAGTGGAAGTCACGACCCACTTACGGGCGGCGAGATGTCCTGCACCAGTTGCCACCTGCCGCATGGCGGGACCAAGCTACACCATCTGAAAATGGGATCCGAGATTCCGGAAGATGCCCTGAACCAAAACACTGAAACCAAGGACATGTGTACCAAGTGCCATATGGCTTTGTGGCGACTGGATGGTTACGAGTCAGGGAAAAGGAAGAAAAGGAAGAAACCTGACTAGAACTCAGAGAAGTTTCGAATCCGACACAAACACGCGCCCCTCCGCGGCTTCACGGATGGCCCGCGGCAAGTCGGAGGCAAGCAGCCTTTTTGCCACAAACCCAGTGCCGCCCGCTTCCAGTGCGGCCGCCATGAATTCCGCGTCGGCCGTCATAAAATCCATGTCGACGCTGAAGAACACAATGGCGGCCCGGCAGCCGGCGCTGCGCAGAAGCCTGGCTACCTCAATGCCATTGAGCCCGGGCATGGCAATGTCCAACACCACAACGTCGGGAGTCGTCGTGGTCAGGACGGTGATGGCGGAGTGTCCGTCGGTGACCGCGCCCACGATCTCGAAGTTGGGCCGGAGTAGTTCCAGGCAGAGCGCAAGGATTTCCGGAGTGTCGTCAACCAGCAGGACGCGGGGAAGTTTCAAGCAAGCTCCTCGATAGCGGCGAGATGAACTGCACGAATGACGCAACGGGAAAGCTGTATTCGAGCCGGCGCTTCATAATGTAGACGATGTAAACGAAAATGCGCAAGTAAGCGGTAGTCACTCGCACTCATTACTGCCGGGGATGTTGGCAGAACTCGTGGTCGAGGAATTGCAGCCCGGTGCTGGCCCGCCAATGCTCCCCGGCGACGGCGGCACAGACTGCTGGAATGCTATCGCTGCCCTCGCATGGCTGCAGGGTCTAAGTGCTGGCTGATCATGGCGTTCGCCTCGGCTTCTTGCAGCGTTTGATCACGCTCCCATTCAGGCCGCAGGGCCATGGCCTTGATGCGGAAATGGGATTCTTTCGGAGCGTCATCAATACGAATCAGCATTTCATTTTTCTGCAGCCGAAACCGCATAGTTTCCGCCAAAGGCATGAGTGGCTCGGAACTCTTGCCGCTGATGACATAGACCACTTTGTCCTCCACCAGAACATATTCTGGACATTGCTCAGACGCCTGGCCCTTCTGCCCGCCAGTCATGACCGCTATGAATCCGTGCTGCGGCCCCAGGCAATCCGCCATACGCATGCGGACGATCGTGCCTTGCTGGTGGGTATTGGTTTGCGCTGCCATGAACATGGGAAAAATCAGCGCGAAAATACAGAACAATGTGCGTTTCATAGAGCTCCCAAGAACCGAATCTAGTTTGGATAGTAGTATCCGCTTCGGCTGCGGAATTGCAGGTTGAGGTTATGCGTAGGGAGAATCCGGACGGTATGGAAGCCGGAGGCCTGGCTCGGGATCCGGTAACTTACCCTGTAGCTTGCATGAAGGCCTTCAAGAATTACTTGCAGGGCTTGGCTGGCTTGGCTGGGCGGGAAGTAGCGGCCTCCGGTGGTGCCGGCCAGACCGCGCAGAACCGCAGCGCCGGGCGAGGACTCCTGCGGGTTGTTCAGGTCGATGCAATACAGCTGGACTTCGCTCCGCAGCGAGGCTTCGAGGGCGTCGTGGAGTGAGTTCCGGCTGATGGTATCGGCACCGTCGGAGAACAGGATCAGCACTTTCCCCGCGTTGGCGTCGCCGTGAACGGAAAGAAAGTTCGCCGCGAAGACGAGGGTATCGTACAGCGGCGTCAGCCCCCCGGCTCCCGCAGTTGCCAGTTGCCCGACGGCACCGGAGGTGCGACAGTCTCCGGCACACAGCAGAACCGGGTTGGGACCGTGGAAGGTGAAGATGGAAAGGTTGTGGTCCGGCACTCCGGCGGTTTGGCTAACCAGTTCCCCCAGGCCGGCCATTTCCTGGCGGAAGCGCGGAGTCACGGATTCGCTGGAGTCGACCACCATGGCGATTTCGAACTTGGTCCAATCCGAGAGGGCAAAACTTTGAAAATTGCGGACGACAATATCCTTGTCCACCACCGCGAAATCGCGGGCCTGCAACGTGGCCACGCCGTGATTGTTCTGGTCGCTGGCAGAAAAAGTTATGCGCACCTCGGTGACGTTTGCGTGGAAGGTGAAATCGACCGGATCGACGGCCTGGCCGGTGGCGACTCCGCTCCAAAATAGCAACGGTGCAAGAAGGGGCCAGGGACGTCGAGCGGGTAGAGGTTTGGCCATGTCAACTCCATCGGCCTTTTGCAGGGAACTTTAGAGATGTCCTCGTTACGACAGTCATCCCCCGCGCCCACCGGCGCTTGACACGGCTTGAAGGTTTCGCTCAACTGCGTTGCCGGTCGTTGCTGAACTCGGTCCTCGGCTGGCCGACTTCAACTAGGAGGAAAGAGGTTCCCAACGTTCCAGGAGGATGTCATTTCCAGGTGTCCCCCGACGAACTTGGCCTACACGAAAAAGGCCAGTCGTGGGCATGTCGCCCAGGCAATCAGTGAACATAGTCTTGCCGAAAGGGCGGGCCCACGGTCTGACCATTCGTCCGTGGAAGCGCGCCTGGGTCATCGCCGCGAGGCGCCGCGCTGCCTCGCTGCAGGCTTTGACACGCAGAGGGTCGGTGATTGGCACAGCTAGTAGAACGACGTCTCGAAAGGTTGAGTCCTTCGAGAAAAATTCCTGATTCCACAGTACGAACAAAAAGTCAGGCGGGCAACCATCTTTTGTACACGCGCCCCGGGATGGAGTCCAGACTTCAGCGCTCAGGAAGCGATGCGTCGTTTCGGATGCGTGAGTCCACTTCGAATGGCCTTCCAAGTTCCATCCGATGCGTCCGAATTTGACCGGCTCACGGTTAGAACTCTCAAACTGCATGCTGCTCGTGACCGGAACTCCACGGGGAGACCGGGCGAGACCTTCCAGGATCGTAAACACTTCAGCCCATGCATCGCGCTGCCAAAGGCGGGTAGCCGACGGACTTCCCAACAAGAGATGGACTTCGTATTCGCGCTGAAAGTTATAGCTCACGGTCTAGGTAATGCTTACTTCCGTATAAGTCCCGTAGACCTGCCGCAGGGCTTCGCAGATTTCGCCCACGGTGGCGTAGGCGCGGACCGCGTCCACGATATAGGGCATGGTGTTGACCGAGGAGACATTGCCGTTCGTTCCCGGCATTCGGCTCTTGCGCCGCCGCTTTCTTCAGCGCGTCGAGCGCCCGGTTGACTTCGTCAGTGGAGCGGCGGGCGCGCAAGGTCTTCAGCTTCGCGGTTTGCTGCCGCGCCACGCTCTCGTCGATGTAGAGAATGTGCGGCGACTGCTCTTCGATGACGAATTCATTCACGCCGACAATCACTTTCTCGTTGGCCTCGGCGGCGCGCTGGTACTGGTAGGACGCCTCGGCAATCTCTTTCTGCGGATAGCCGCGCTCAATGGCCTTCACCATGCCGCCCATGGCGTCGAGCTTGGCGAAATAATCCAAAGCGCCGTTTTCCATCTGGAGCGTTAAGTTCTCTAAGAAATATGATCCGCCCAGAGGATCGACCGTCTGGGTCACGCCCGACTCGTAGGCGATGATCTGCTGCGTGCGCAGCGCGATGCGTGCCGCTTCTTCGGTGGGAAGCGCCAGAGCTTCGTCGTAGGAATCGGTGTGCAGCGACTGCGTTCCGCCCAGAACCGCGGCCAGCGCCTGCACGGCCACGCGCGCAATGTTGTTCATCGGTTGTTGCGCCGGCAGAGATACTCCTGCCGTCTGCGTGTGGAAGCGCATCAGCCAAGTGCGCTGGTTCTTCGCGCCGAAACGGGTCTTCATGACTTGACCCCAAATCTTGCGGGCGGCGCGGTACTTGGCGATCTCTTCGAAGAAATCGTTGTGGGCGTTGAAGAAGAAACTCAGACGCGGGCCGAACTCGTCCACGTCGAGGCCGCGTCGCCGCGCCCATTCCACGTATTCGACGCCGTCATACAAAGTGAACGCCAGCTCTTGTAACGCAGTCGATCCCGCCTCGCGAATGTGATATCCGCTGATCGAAATTGTGTTGAAGCGCGGAGTGAATTTCGAGCCGAACTCGAAGGTGTCGATCACCAGCCGCATCGACGGCGCCGGAGGGTAGATATATTCCTTCTGCGCGATGTATTCCTTGAGAATGTCGTTCTGAATGGTGCCGGAAATTTTCTTCCAGTCTGCGCCCTGCTTCTCCGCGACCACCAGGTACATCGCCCACAACACCGATGCGGGCGAGTTGATGGTCATCGAGACCGTGGTCTTTTCCAGGTCGATGCCGCTGAAAAGAATTTCCATATCTTCGAGCGAATCGATGGCTACACCGCACTTGCCGACTTCGCCTTCGCTGGCCGGATGGTCCGAGTCGTAGCCCATGAGCGTAGGCAGATCGAATGCAACCGAGAGTCCGCTGCCGCCGTGTTCCAGCAAATATTTGTAGCGCTGGTTGGTTTCCTCCGGCGAGGCGAAACCGGAGAACTGGCGCATGGTGAAAAGCTTGCCGCGATACCCCGTGGCGTGAATGCCGCGCGTGTAGGGCGCCTGGCCGGGATAGCCGAGATATTGTTCTTCGCTCCAGTCCTCAGGCAGATCGGCCTGCGTGTAAAGCCGGCGAATCGGCAGCCCGGAAATCGTGGTGAAGCGCGCGTGGCCGTGCTCGTCGAGATTCACGCCCGTCGGAGCGCCGATCGGCCGCTCGGGAGACTTTTCCAGCGTGGGGGCGAGCGTGGTCTCAGCCCACTTCTTTTCGGCTGCGGAAGGATGGCGGTTCTCAAACACATCGGCGACAGGATTGTCGGCAACCTGCGGCTTTAGCGGCTTTTTTCCCATAGTCGGTTGTTGGCGAACCCCAGTGTTCTTTCTTGATGATAGGGAAGTGAACGCGCGGGAGCAAGGTAAGAACGTGAGCTGAGAACGACCGGTCGGTCAGCGGCACAACCCTTAAACGACGTCATCCTGAACCCGGCGATGAGCCGGGTGAGGGACCTAACGACATTCGGGAACAACGTTGCAGCCGCGAGGCCCCGCTACGCCGCAAGCAGCGGGACCTGTTCCACTGCATCGGCTCAATTAGCTCTCGTACGGTCCTTCGCGCCGGCTTCGTCGCCGCTCAGGATGACATCGTGGATTTCTGGCGCGAGAGTTCCCACGCCTTGGCGTATTTCCAGGAAACGTAAACCGCGTGGTACAGGTGCAGCAGCAGGCCTTCGCGGCCGTCGAGGAATCCGAGTCGAAAGAAGTAGTTGTAGGTGAAGGTGAACAGCGGTCGCAGCACGATATTGATAATGCTGAACCCGACCTTGCCCTTGCCCACAACCATCTCCGCGCCCAGCGACGAGTAGCGGTTCATGTGCTCGATGTAGTCAGAGAGCGTGGGGTAGGAGTGGTGGATGAGCGCTCCGTGCAATCGTCGTGACGAAACCGATATCCCGCCCTCGTTGTACTCGTCAACCTCCAAGGTCTCGTGAACAGCCGTTTCTTTGAATCGCCCAGTGCTGCACCGGAAGAAACGAAGCTTGCGATCGGGCCAGAAGCCGCCGTGCTTGATCCATCGGCCGAGAAAATGGTTGCGGCGAGCGATCCAGAAGCCGTTGACGTAGGTCGGCGCAAGACCCCCATCCGGCGTTCTGTGCACGATCTTGTGAACGGCGGGGCGGTATTGTAGCTTCTGCGCAATCTCGCCCGCGAGTTCGGGGCTAACTTCCTCGTCGGCATCGAGGGAGAGAACGTACTCCCCGGTCGCCTTATCGATGGCCGAATT
The DNA here is from genome assembly GCA_963800405.1 of uncultured Acidobacteriota bacterium. Taxonomy (GTDB): domain Bacteria; phylum Acidobacteriota; class Terriglobia; order Terriglobales; family Acidobacteriaceae; genus Sulfotelmatobacter. Next base: position 6,813 of record CAWDBW010000117.1, on the reverse strand, counting down.
CTTCTGCGCGGCGAAGCCTTTCCATTCTTCGACGAACACTTTTGCGCCGAATGATTTCGCGATCTCGACGGTGCGGTCGGTCGAACCGGAATCGACGACGATGATTTCTCCTTTGTCGTCGGACACGAGCGGCTGCACGCTGGTGAGAGTGCGAGCGATGTTCGCTTCTTCGTTGAACGTAATGATGACGACGGAAAGGGTCATAGGCGAAATGCGGACATTACGAACGCCTGGATGCGAAGGCGTAGTTTAACAGGCGTGCTGGCGCGAACCGGTCGTGAGGCCGCACAAACAGCAGGTCCCTCGACTCCGCAGTGCGATTGCTAAGCGCAATCGCACTGCTCCGCTCGGGATGACAGAGTAGTAAAACTACATCTGGCCTCCGGGCTGCGCCGGGGGAGCCGGCTGCGGCGAGGACGACGGCGGCGCCACGGGAACCGCGTCCGTTCGCGGCGCGACGTAGGGCACGGTGGGCAGGTGCGTGACCTGGCCGCGGGTGGCGTCGGCGACGTTGATGTTGGCGTGGTCGAGCAGTAATCCGGTGGCGCGATCCAGTTCGATGACCGACTTTTCGTAGGCCGCTTTGGCCGATACGAGGTTTGACTCGCCGTTGGTGAGGGTGGCGGCGTCCTGCAGGATGGTGGTCTGTGTGGTCAGTCCGACTTTCAGTTTCTGCTGATCGGCGTCGAGCGTTTGGCGGGCCAGGTCCACGGCGGATTGCGCCGCCTGGACGGCGAACCGGTTCTGCTTGACATCGAATTGCGCATTGCGCACTTCAATCCGCACCTGATTTTCCAGCTGCAGTTCGCGCACCTGAGCCTGGCGGTATTCCAGTTCGGCGCGCACCTGGTTCGATTGCGCCTCGCGGTTGCGCAGAGGAATGCTGAGCGTCAGGCCGACGCCCTTGTCGGGCGCAGTCGAATTCACCAGCTGGCTCAGAGTACTCCCGTAGCCAACCGGCGCGGGTGGGTTGCTTCCGTGGAAGGGGGGCGGCACGGTGCCGAGGTTGTAGCAACCGCTGGCAATCGTGGGGGAACACTGCGGCAGAACCGGGTTGATGTTTCCTCCTACCCCGGATCCGCCGTAGTACGCGAAGGCTTGCAGGGTGGGCAGCATGGCATTGCGGACGGCCTTGCTGTTGAGGTCGCGCGACTGCAGGTCAATCCGCGACTCCACTAATTCGGCACGATGGCGAAGCGCGTCGTTGATCATGTCCTGGATGGGAGTGACTTGCTCCTGTTGCGGAAGCTGCATGGTCGAGGTAGGTACGACGTCGGCTTCGGCGAGCACCGGGTCTTCAATGCTGCGGCTGAGAGCGTTCTTCATCAGCAACTGCTGCAGTTGCAGATTATTTTGCGCCACAATCAGATTCTGTTCGTCGCTGGCCACCGTGCTCTGCGAACTCACCACTTGAATGGGAGGTACTGTACCGACTTGCGCCTGGTGTTTGGAGTCGTCGAGAGCCTTCTGCGCGTAGGTGAGCGCTTCCTGCTGGACGCGAACATTCTCGTAGGCATAGACCAGGTCCCAGTACATGTTTTCAATCTGGTCGACGGTGGTGATGATTTGCAGGCGAAAAGCCACGTCGGAAATCTCGCGGTTATTCCTGGCGATGCGAATAAATCGTGTGTTAGGAAGGAAGCCGTAACCCTGCAGCAGATTTTGCGTGAATCGGAATTGGAAACTTGACCCCAGTTGCGGCGTGAGCAGGCTGCTGGGATTGTTAGTGGTGACGTGATTGTTATTGAAAAAGCCGGTGAGCGCGCCACCCCACTCGAAGCCCTGGGTGTATCCGAAGTTCGCGGTGTAGGTGTTCTGGTCGATGACCGGCACGGGATTGAAGATACTCACCGATTCGGTGTCGTTCTTATCGAGCTGCAGAGTGCTGGTGACCTGGGGATCGAAGCTGGTAATGGGCGCGCCGATGCCGAGGGTCGAACTGACCAGTCCGTTGGTGCCGGCGCCAGCGCCGCCGGCCGCGACCGTGGTGCCGCCGGTGCCGGAGCCGACTGTGCCGCCGAGTCCGCCGACGCCGCCGCCGGGTGTGTTCTGCACGATGCCGGTATTGATGCCGAGAATGCTGGCCCCCGATTTCGCGCGCAGCAAGTCGGCGTCGGCGATGTTCAGGTTGTAGCGGGCGATGTCGATATCGAGATTGTTCTCCAGCGCCAGCGCCACGGCGTCATCGATCGAGAGATAGATCTTGCCATCCTTCATCAGCGAGTCGAGGCGTGCCGAGTTGCCCAAGATCGGCGGAGCGACCTCTTCCGGCAGGTAGGGCTGCAGCACGCGAGGAAACGCCGAGCGCGGAACGGAGTAGTCCTTCAGATGAACCGGCTGCGGCTGGGCAGGCTGAGGCGCCGGCGGGGGGGCTTCCTGGCACCGGAGAGCGGTTGGAAGGGCCGCCAACAACAGCACGGGCCCCAGGGAAACCGTCAGCAGCCGAAATATAAAATTCAAACGCGAGAAACGCATGAGTATTCTCCTTGCATAAGAGCGGCGCGCCTGCTTGGCCAACAGAAACTTGCTCAACAGAAGTTTGAGGATGCCAACGTTGGAAGCAGGGCGCAAAAACCAAGTCTCTTCATCTTAGCGGGAGAAGTTTCACGGAGAGCGCAGAGGATTGTAAAGAATTGTGAGCAAAAATAGCGCCGCTGTCCGGTCCGGAACAGCGGCGCCCTGAGCTCGAATGGCCTATTGCTGGGCCGGTGGCGTTGTCGAGGGCAGGTCCTTGCGCGGCGCAACGTAAGGGATGTTGGGCAGGCTTCTGACCTGACCCTTGGCGGCATCGTCAATGCTGATGCCCGCGTGATCGAGCGTGACACCGATGGCACGATCCAACTCGATGCGCGATTTTTCGTAGGCGGCCATCGCCGACATCAGCGTGGACTCGGCCGTGGCCAGCGCGCTCTGCGTCTGCAAAACCAACGTAGTGGTCGAGGTGCCAAACTGATATTTCTTCTGCTCGGCATCGAGCGACTGTTTGGCGAAGTCCACCGCGGCTTGGGCCGAGGCGACGCTGGCCCGGTTCTGTTCGACTCCAAACTGGGCGTTGCGCACCTCGATGCTGATGCGGTTCTCGGTTTGCTGCAGCGCCATCTGGGCCTGCTGATATTCCAGTTCCGAGCGGATCTGAACGGCCTGGGCCACACGGTTGCGGATCGGGATATTAAGCTGCAGGCCAACACCCTTGTCAGGAGCTGTCGAGTTGACCAACTGATTCAGAGTCTCGCCATAGGTCGTGGTGGGGAAGAGGGCACCTCTCCCGCTCCCGTTCCGGCGCAACCAAAACCCGGATTGCCGGGAGTCGTGCAAAGATTTGCCGGGTTCTGCGAGCCCCCAACGCCCGTACCCCCATAGTAGGCGTAGAAGTCGAGGGTGGGCAGGAGGGCGTTGCGGACGGCTTTATTGCTGATCTCGGTGGTGTTGAGTTGGATACGGGATTCTACGAGGTCCGCCCGATGTCGCAGAGCGTCGGCGATCAGATCCTGCGTGGGCTGGATCGGTTCGCTTTCTGGAACTTCCATGGTCGAAGTCGGAATCACGTCGGCCCCTGCCAGAACCTGATTGCGCAGCGTGCGGCTGAGCGCATTTTTCATGAGCAACTGCTCAAGTTGAAGATTCGTCAGCGCGATGGTCAGGCTTTGCTGGTCCTGTGCTACCGTGCTCTGGGCGCGAACCACTTCGATCGGCGCCAGGCTTCCGATTTCAACTTGTTTCTTGGTGTCGGAGAGCGTCTTCTCGGCAAAGGCCACCGATTCTTTCTGCACGCGAACGTTCTCGTACGCGTACACCAGATCCCAGTACATCGATTGAATCTGGTTCACCGTGGTAATCACCTGCAGACGGAATGCGACGTCGGAGAGTTCACGATTGTTTTTGGCGATTCGGATGAAGCGGGTATTCGCGGCGAAACCCCTTCCCTGAAGAAGATGCTGCGTAATTGTTGCCTTGAAACCAGAGGAGAGCGAGGGACTGGTGGACGAGAAGAAGCTGTTGGTCGTCGAACGCGTGTTGTTGAAACCAACGGACAGATTAGTTCCCCAGGTGAAGCCTTGCTGGTAGGCAAAGTTAACCGTGCCCGTATTTTGGGCCAGAGAGCTTCCTGGAACTACCCCTTGGAAGATGCTCGTAGCCTGTTGACTGAAGTGGTCCTCTTGCAGAGTTCCGGTCAGGACCGGGTCGAAGCTGGTAATCAACGATCCGAGACCGAGGGTAGATCCGGTCAGACCGCCGGTGCCTGCGCCAGCGCCACCCGCGGCCAGACTTGTTCCTCCGGTGCCGGAACCGACTTCGCCGCCGAGGCCGCCGACGCCGCCACCGGGAGTGTTTTGCACGATCCCGCTGGGCACGCCGAGAATGCCAGCCCCGGCTTTGGCGCGCAGGACGTCCGTGTCGGCGATATTCAGGTTGTAGCGCGCGATGGCGATGTCGAGATTGTTTTCGAGCGCAAGCGCAATCGCGTCATTCAGCGACAGGTAAAGTTTCCCGTCGTGCATGAGTTGATCAATTCGCGCCGTGTTGGCGAGATTCGGCGGCGCCAGGTGGCGGGACGTGTAGGGCCCGATCGGGTTGGGAAAGTGCGAAACCGGCTGGGCATAGTTCAACACCGGCAAGGGGCGCGCTTCCGGCGTGTTCTGCGGGGTGGGAGCGGCGGGCGCTTCCTGGGCCCAGGCTGCGAAGCTCAGCGTTGCCAACAGGCTGGCAGCGGCGGCGAGCCGGACGGTCGAAGTTAAACGTGCGAATGGCATCTACTCATCTCCGTTCGTTAATACCAGTTCGTTATTGTGCAATTTACTTGAATCAGTTTGATTAAGACGTTGCTGCGAATAATCTCGATGGCGACAACAACTGGGTTTCGCCGGACACACCCGGAACAGCAGGCTCAACTTCCACCCAGGCATTAATACGCAAAGAACCCGCCCAAGGTTCCTGAAATCTGGGCGAAACAGTTTTTCCCAGCTCTGCCCCGGTCGCGTTCTAGGAGCGCACGTCCGGCACTCGCCTCTTCCAGGGACGCAGCGGCCGAGAGGTCTCCACCCTGGAGACCGGAATTCCGCGGAGACTATCCAGTATATCTGAGCCGAACTGCCCTTGACTTGCGCCGCGGCACCTCGGGAACTGATAAATTGCTGGCAAAGCCTGAATTGCTTTGGATGATGCACCGGCGGTGCGGGACTCGAAAGATCGCGGAATAAAGGATCGCAGGATGCGCAATCTCAAAGTAACTCTCTCCTATGACGGGGCGGAATTCTCCGGCTGGCAGGTGCAGCCCGACGCCAGCACGGTACAGGGCACACTCGCCTCAGCCATTGGACGGATTACCGGAGAAAAAGTATTGCCCCAGGGCTCGGGACGAACTGATGCGGGAGTGCATGCGCTGGCGCAGGTGATGACATTTGTCACTCAGTCTTCCGTCCCCACCGGGAATTTTCTGAAGGCAATGAACGACATTCTGCCGGCGTCGGTCCGCGTGCTGGAAGTGGAGGAAGCGCCGCCCGAATTCCACGCCCGGCATGCGGCGCGGGCGAAGACCTATCGCTATCGAATCTACCGGGAGTCGATTTGTCCGCCGTTTCTGGCGCGCTACGTGTGGCACTATCCTTACCGGCTGGCGGAACAGGAGATGGGGCGGGCCGCGGGGCTGGTGGTGGGCGAGCATGATTTCACTTCATTCGCGGCCGTCGACCCGGAGCGGGGGCGCGACGATGCTCCGGTCTCGAATGTGCGAAGGATATTTTCGTCATCGTGGGAGCGCGTCGGAGATGAGTTGACCTACTCGGTTCGGGGCTCGGGATTTCTGCACCACATGGTCAGAAATCTGGTGGGCACGTTCATTCTGGTGGGCAAGGGATCGTTGCAGGTGGAGGATGTGACCCGCATCCTTGCCGCGCAGAATCGCTCGGCCGCCGGAGCGACTGCGCCCGCTAGCGGATTGTATCTGGTGAATGTCGAGTACTAGAAAGGGTTCGTGCACGTGGTGAGAGACGACGTAGCAAGCTACGTCTCTACCGAATAGGATTTCGCTATGGCTACGGACTTGCAAATCGCGGCGCGCAAGATTGTGGTGCTGAATCCGGCGACGGGCGACATTCTGCGCGAACTCGAGTGCGCGGGGGAAGCTGAAGTCGAAGCCACCGTGGCGCGGGCTCGCGCGGCGCAGGCGGCGTGGCACGAACTGGGGCTGCGCCGGCGAATCGATGTGCTGCGCGAATTCCAGGCGAAGCTGGACGCCAACAAATCCGAGACTGCAGAAGCCATCACTCGCGAAGCCGGTAAGCCGCTGGTGGAGTCGCTGGTCACCGAAGTGCTCGTGGTGCTCGAGGCCGCCCGATTCCTCATCGACAACGCCTGGCGCCTGCTGCGCGATGAGCCCGTGCCGCACGGCAATCTGGCCACAAAATTGAAGAGTGGACGGCTGCTGCGTGAGCCCCACGGTGTGATCGGGATTATTTCTCCGTGGAATTATCCCTTCTCGATTCCAGCTACCGAGACTCTGGCGGCTCTGGTCGCGGGCAACGCCGTGGTGCTGAAACCGTCGGAATTGACCCCGCTCGTGGCACTGGAGCTAGCTTCGTTGCTGCACGCGGCGGGCGTGCCCAAGGAAATACTGCAAGTCGTGGTCGGCGAGGGCGCAGCTGGCGCCGCGCTCTTGCATTCGTCAATCGATAAACTGGTTTTCACCGGCAGCGTCGCAACCGGCAAGCGGATCGCGGTGGCCGCGGCGGAGCGCTTGCTTCCCGTGCTCCTCGAACTGGGCGGAAAAGATCCCATGCTGGTGCTCGACGACGCCGACGTCGATGTGGCTTCGAG
>CAWDBW010000116.1:0-8234 GCA_963800405.1 uncultured Acidobacteriota bacterium | reverse complement strand
ATGCCGATTTTCAATCTGATCTGCTCTTACCTGCTGTGGAAGCGGCGCGGGGAGCAGATGATTCAGGCGCCTGAGCTGGGACTTTCCGAACCCATGGAGGTGCGCACCGAAGCTGGCCGTCATCGCATCGTGCGCAGCCTGATCGATCTCTCCGACCGTGAGAATCTGACGGGGCGGCAAAAAAATGAGCTGGCCGCGCGCCTGGCGGCGATTCTCGGGCTCGACTATTCTCACCTCTCCGCCAAACGTATCCTGCAACTCATGAATCCTCAGGAACTGGCAGAAATTGAGAAGAACGGGGTCGATATACAATTACACACTCATCACCACCGCACGCCCGAGGAGGAGAATTCCTTCCGGCGCGAAATTACCGAGAATCGGGAGAGGATTCGAGCCCTGACCGGACGCGAGGCCAGCCATTTCTGCTACCCGAGCGGAGTTTACCGGAAGGAATTTGTGGGCTGGTTAAGCCAGGAAGATGTGATCTCCGCCACCACCTGCGACGCCGGGCTCGTCGATCGGCGCGACAACCCATATTTCCTGCCGAGGTTTGTGGACACCTCCAGCCGAAGTCAGCTGGAATTTGAAAGCTGGGTCAGTGGAATCGGATCTCTGATGGCGGTGAGCCGAGCCGCAACTCAGCGCTACATCCCGCGCGAGGAATAGACGGGGCAGAGGAAGGAAACACTCGTCGTCGTAACTTTCGCTTGAATGAGAGATGAAAGACTGGGCCAAAAGAACGATTCTCGACAGCGGGACGTTGCGGCTGGCGGCAGGTTTTCATGGCCCCAGCGCGGCCATTCTGATGTATCACTCGGTTCTGCCGGACCCTTCTGTGCAGGCGGATTCACTGGGCGGAATCGCGCACTCTGAGCTCGTCTTCCGCGCGCAGATGGAGTTGCTGGCCCGGGATTTCCATCCCATCAGCCTGGATGAAGCCGTCAAGCACGTTCTGGGAGGCGACGACTTCCCCAAGCGCTCGGTGGTCGTCACTTTTGACGATGGGTACACCGACAACCATGAGTTCGCGATGCCCGTCTTGAATCAGGTAGGGGTGCCCGCCACGTTTTACGTGACCGTGGATTGCGTCGAAAACCGGCGGCTGCCCTGGCCCAGTCGTCTGCGTTTTGCGTTGTCTACCACGAAGCGAAGTACGTGGGTCGACTCCGTGGCCAAGACCTGGATTCTCAATGATTCCGCGGAGAATGATTCCGCCCGGAGGGAGGAAGCGTTGCTGGCTGCCTGTGACCTCTGTTGCCAGCTCAGCGGCACGGCCCAGGAAGCTTTTGTAAGTCGCGTCGAGCAAGAGTTGGAAGCGAGAATTCCGAGCGAGTCCGGTTCTCTGATGATGAGCTATGATCACTTGCGAAGTCTCACGCAGCATGGACACACGGTTGGTTCGCACACCATGACGCATCCCAACATGGCCTACGTCAAAGAAGACGAAGCCCGGCATGAACTCACCCATTCGAAACATCTGCTGGAGCTCCATCTCGAGCGGCCTATCCAACACTTTTCCTATCCTTGTCCCGCGCTTTCTCCCATTGGAACGCGCAAACCGTCGAACTGAGCCGTGCTGCCGGCTACGAGACGGGCGTAACGACTACCAGCGGGCTGACGCGCCGGGGTGACAATCCACTCTGTTTGAAGCGCATCCGTCCCACAAAGACGCTGCCAGGCTTGCGCTGGAACCTGGAGAACGCTTTTGCCGGACGAGCAGTTTAGTTCGACGTTAAAGGTCACCGATTGGCGAGAATACTGGTTCTAGACGGGCATAGCGCGGCAGCGTTGTCAGTCACACGGTCTGCCGGGCAGGCCGGGTACTGGGTGGCGGTGGCGGCTAACCGAGGCCTGTTCGCCGCGGCCAAACTCTCCCGCTATTGCAAGTCTACCCTCGACTATCCGGAATCAACGCAAGATCCGAGCGCTTTTGTGGACTCGATCCTCGAGTTGGTACGCGCTCATTCGATCGATCTCGTCATTCCGGTTACGGATTGGACTCTGGGGCCAATTTCGGTTCAGCGAGACCGCTTCGCAGGCGTGTGCCGTATTGCCGTTCCTTCACCACACGCCCTCGATACCGTCTCGGATAAATGGCGAACCATCGAGCTCGCCAGATCGCTTGGCATCGACGTACCCAGAACCCAGCTCGTCGAGTCCGTTGACGATCTTTCCGGCTGGGAACAGAACCAGTTTCCGGTCGTTTTTCCGGTGGTGGTGAAAGATCGTTTTTCCGTCCGATGGATAAATGGCAAAGCGGTGTTCGGGTCGGTCGCCTACGCCTACTCGGCTGTGGAATTGAAAAACCAAGTGGCCGAGCGATTACGAGTGGCAAGGGATGTACTGATTCAGGAGTTCGCTGCAGGCGTGGGAATCGGTTTTTCCTGTTTCGTCGCGGACGGGAAAGCGCGCTTACCTTTTCAGTGGGCGAGAATCAGAGAAGTGGACCCGCGCGGATCAGCCAGCAGCGCCAGAAAATCCATCCCGTTGGACCCTGCGCTCGTCGCCCAGAGCATCCGCTTGATTACCGCCGTGGGCTTCGACGGGATTGCGATGGTGGAATACAAGAAAACAAGGGACGGGCGACTGATATTGATGGAAATTAATGGGCGGCCCTGGGGATCGATTGGCCTGCCGGTGGCGTGCGGAATCGACTACCCGCGCTATCTCATCGATTGGTGCCTGCAAGGTACGCTCCCGCCACAAGACATTTCCTATCGGGAACACGTCACCTGCCGCCGCGTGGTCGGGGAGTTGACTCACCTCAGCAATCTTCGTGCGGGACGCCCACCCAATTGGCCAGTTGCATATCCGAATTTCTGGACGAGCCTGTTCACGATGGCGCTGCCCTGGCGTCCCGGCATGTGCTACGACGATCTGTGGCTGTCGGACCTGCGTCCCGGGATTGCCGGGGCCCGCAACTGGTTCCGGTCTCGCCTCAAAAAGAAGACTCGAAGCTAGGCTTGCACGGCGGAGTCAGCGAGTAGTGACGGGTTCCTTCGCCGTGGCGGAAGACAGAAGCGTGGCGGCGATCAGGTTCCGAATGCAGGTTCGCAGTTGCTGGGCACAGACTCGCGTGCTCTCCAGGTCCTCGTGGTAGGGATCGGAAATCTCGCGATATTGCCAGGCACCTTCCCCATACGCACTCAGCATGCAAATCTTTTCCTGCGCTTCCGGATAGAGCGTGAGCAGCTCAGCCTTGTTTTGAAAGTCCATGGCAAAAACGCAGTCCGCCTGCTCCACCATCTCCCGCGTGAGGAGCTTGGCGCGATGCTCTTGCAGCGAGACTCCAAGATTTGCGGCCGCATCTTGTGCCCAGGGATGCGATTCCTTCCCGGCGGTGGCGTGCAGACCGGCGGACATGATCCGGACTTGCTCCGTCAGGCCCGCCTCGCTTAACTCTTTCCTCATCAGGAATTCCGCCATAGCGCTGCGCATGATGTTGCCAAAGCAGACAAAAAGAACGGACCGCGCCGAGGACGGAGCCAGGCGGCGTTTCTCTGTCCGAATTCCGAGTGAATCCAGCACACGCGAACCGGCGTAGATCCGGCCCGCCAGGGGCCCAAGGCGCTGGACGATGGCGCGCTCTTGCAACAAATAATTCGGCACCAGCTTCCGCAGTAGGGCCTTGGAGGCTGTCTTGACGGTTCGGAACGGGGCCTTGGTCAAGAATGTACCCGTCGATCGGAGACTGCTCCCGCGGGCGCGGCATTCCGCTCCGAAACCAGTTCGTATCCCAGGCTCTGCATCAAGGGGCCCCATGCCGCTTCGATCGCGGCCACCGACTCCGGCGCCAGTTGAGACTTCCATCCTCCGGAAGTAGCGGAGCGAACAAACGGCTTATCGCTGCGGGTTCCCTTGGTTAGAACCCAGCTGCCGGCCTCCTGTTTTTCGAGCGCGCGCATGCGCTCCGGCGAACTCAGTTCAATCGCCCGCTGCAACGCAACCGGACTGGAATCGATCTTGCGAAAAAAACAATGCTCCAGGAAGGCCACAATCCGGCGCAGAGCGGCGGCCGTATCGCTCTTCATGTCTTCGTAGCGCAGCATGACGAAATCCGGGCGGTCACCGCGCAGCGCAGTCCAGCTCAGAACGTTGTCCCGCCAGGAGCCGAACTTGCGATCAAACTCGCCCGCGATAAACCGGGGCACAAAACTGGCCATGGGATAGTCGTCGGGAATATTCCGGGCCTTTACATTGTGGTGGTAGAAAGAGACTGCCACGTCACGCGGGTCGCGCACAATATAGATCACCCGCGGGTAATGCGGCTGAAAGGATTCATGACTCTTCAGCACACGCGGGCGCGCGAGTCGCCGCAGAAATCGATCAGGATTGAAATAGATTTCCGGAATCTTCGACTCCACGTTCAAAAACGTGACGGGATCGTCCTGGTAAATCAGATTTCCCAGCAGAAAGCGCGTCCAAGTGTTTCCCGAGCGGGGGTAAGAAACCAGAAAGATGTCGTCGGGAAAAACGGTGAGCCCGCGGCCCGCGATCTGCCGACCCGTGAGCACACGCCCGGCTTGGGCTAGCGCGCCCAACAGCCGGGACAATGAATTATCGTGGGATGGCATATCGTCGAGTGACGTGAGTGTTCATCTCAAGACCGCCGGCAATTCGGCCGATTCGGCCGGTGTGGTAGACAGTTCATAACCCAGAGTGCGCATCAGCGGACCCCAGGCCTTTTCTATTTCGGCCACCGACTGAGGAGGTAGTTCGGACCTCCAGCCGCCGGCGCGAGCCTTGCGCACGAAGGCCATATCCGGCCGGGTGTTCTTGGTGAGCGACCATTCCGCCGCTTGCTTTTTTTCCAGGCCGCGCATCACATCTGCGGAACTCAGCCGGACGGCGCGCGCCAGGCGCTCCGGAGTGGCTGGAAGGTTGAGGAAATCAGCCACCTTTACCAGTTCGCGCTCCGGATCTTCCAGCATGTCCTCATAGCGCAGCAGCAGAAATTTACGGTTGTCCTTCATGGCCAGCCAGCTGGCCACGTTGTCATGCCATGATCCCCAGCGCGGATTGACCAGGACTCCGGAATCGAAGCTTCCGTCCAGCAGCGAGGGAACAAACTTCTCGATTCCCCAATTCTCCGGAAGAATACCCAGCTTCACCGCATAGTGGTAAGCCGACACCAGCACGTCCCGTGGATCTCGAACGATGTAGACCACCGTTCTGTAGCGCGGATCGAAGCAGTCGTGGCTCTTCAGGATGCGAGGAAGTTTTCGCAGCTTACGATCGGAATGAACGTACAGCGAGGGCAGGAGGCGCTCGACATTGGCGAAGGTGACCGGCTCGTCCTGGTAGATCAGATTTCCGAGCAGAAAGCGAGTCCAAGTATTTCCCGATTTCGGATATGAAACGATAAAAACGTCCCCGGCAAGAACTGTTACCTGACGGCCCGCGGCTTGACGGTCCAGCGCCGTATCCGTCACTTTGCCCAGGTGGTTGATCAAGCCGCGAATCCGTCGGACAACAATGTTCATTCTTATCTCCTCTCGCCTGCGCTTGACCGGGAAATTGACAGCGACTCTTTGGAATGCCCGGCAGATTCGATCTGGCGCGCTACATTGTCGACGCACTCGCCTAGCACAGAGTAGCATCGCCGTGTGGTCTCGATGTTGCCAAAGTAGGGATCGGGTATTTCGCGGTTCCGTTGTCTTCCGTCCGCATAACGGCTCAGCAGGACGATCTTGTGCTTCGCATCCGGATAGCGCGTTTCAAGTTCAGCCACATTCTCAAAATCCATGGCGAAAATTATGTCTGTACTGGCGACGAGCTCGGGTGTCAGGGGCTGTGACCGGTGTCCATCGAGCGGCACGCCCAGTTCCCGGGACACAGCGAGCGCCCACGGGTGCGCTTCCCGGCCGGATACAGCGTGCAACCCGGCAGACCGGACGACGATGCCATCGATTCCGCGCTCCGCGAGAACATGCTTCAGCATGGCCTCGGCCATGGGGCTGCGCATCAGATTGCCGTAGCAAATGAACAAGAACGAGTTGGCCCTGGCCGGCGCAGTTTCTGCGGGCGCGCGACCATTCCGGCCACCGATGCCCATCCCCAACGAGTGGCGGATGCGAAGACTGCGGTAAGCACGGCGAGCTTGCGGATCGAGTCTGGAGTAGATGCGTTGGTAGGTCGTCAGCCGCCGCGGCACTACTCTCCGGAAGCCCGACTTGAAAACCACACTCAGGAGAGACCAGATCGATCGGCTGATTTCAGCAAAGAAAGGGAATGGGTCCGACCATGACCACAGGGCTTCTTTGACGAACGGAGAAAAGTCTGCCGGAGCCTTCAGCAATTCTCGCAAGATCGAGGGCCTCTGGCCCAGGCCCCCAACCGAGCGGAACACGATGCTTTGCAGCCGATCCAAATAGCCCGGGCTCCAGCGCCAGCGCATGCCCACCGCATACCGGGCGGGCACGCGGGGCTGCTCGCCATGGAAGAGTTGCCAATAGTAGAGCGGAAAATCGACTCCGGCCGCGATGGGAAACCAGTACCGAGCCCCAGAACCGGCCGTTGACTTCCATCAAGGCGTGGCTTCCGGTGCGGCGGTCAACCCGGAACTCGACCATCGCGACGCCCTCCCATTCGAGAGCGCGCAGCAACTCCATCGACGATCGCAGCAGCTCGGGATCGGGTTCTTCGGCAACCGCGAGGATGGCGACTCCGCCCGTGACGGGCGCTTCTTTCAGGCGGCGGTGCTGAAACTTGGCCACGCATTCGCCGTTGTGGATCAGGATTTCAACCCCCACACCGACGCCAGGACAGTACTCCTGTAACAGAACGCTGCCCCAATCGTAGCTGCTTAGTGCGGACGACAGCTCGGGCAGCGTATTGAAATAGAAAACCCGGAAGGCCGATGCGCCTTTCTTTTCCGGTTTCACCACAACCGGAAAGCGAAGCTGCGGCGCGATGGCCTCAAGTTCGGCATTGGTGGCGATGGTGCAGGTAAAGGGTATTCGAATCCCGCAGCGTTGCGCAGTTTCCAGAGTCAGCGTTTTGTTGAGGACTCGCTCCACCGCTCGGGGCGGGGGACAGCCCACCCGCGCCGGACCCAGTTGGTCGTACAGGTCTGCCAAAGCCTTCAGTGACGGATCGCCTGCGGGTAAGATGAGATCGAATTGTTTGTCCCGCACCAGGGCGAGTAAGGCCGCGGTAAAGGCCTCAGGATTCTGTCGCCGCGCCGGCAAGCGATGAAACTGGCGGACCGCCCGAGAGCGGATGTCGGATTCTTCGGGCTGAAATGATGCAATCTCCACCGGGATGCCGTGACGGTGCAGGGAGCGCGCCATCGCCACGCTGATGCGCGGCGATGCGCCCAGAATCAGCACAGCTTGCAATCGAGGGCCCCTAATCATTTCTCCTGTGCGCACGACCTACGCTTCCTCCTGGTAGGTTTCCACCAGGGCGAGCGTGACTTCATCCTCCTGGTTCGTACCCAAATGTCCCACATCCCATGCGCGATGCGTCCAAAACGCCCAGGCTAATCCCACGCCGTAAACTAGGCCCGCAATCACCAGTTGTACTAGAAGCTGACTCAGGCGATGGGGAACGAACCAGAGCCGCATCAATAAGAGTGCCGCGATCAGTGGAACACAGAGCGCGAGAGGAAACACAAACGCTCGATAAAGATAAGTCCGGAGTTTTATTCCCAGCAGATGGCAGAGATGACGCGGCAGGAAAAAAATCATCGAACAGGAAAGCGGTATGGCCGTACCGATGGCGTCTCCCATAATGCCGTAGGGCCGCACCAGAAGTACGCTCAGGATCAGGTTCGCCGTACCCTCCGCCAGCACGATCCAGGCCCAGGTCCGGTGTTTGGCCAAGCCCCACAGAGTTCGTCCGGAAGCGGACTGGGCCAGCATCAGCGTGGTCGGATAAAGCAGCACCAGCAACACGGGATAGCTGGTGGCAACATACTTCTGCCCCACCCAGGCTTCAATGATGGACTTGCCCAGAATGGTGAAGATCGCGGTGATGGGAAAAATAATGAAAGAGCACGCGCGGTTGCCCAGCACGAAAATTTTTCGCAGCGCATCCACGTCGCCCTGGGCCTGGACTGGCTCGACATGGGCACGAAGATCTGCGCCAGGCTGCTCACGGTTTCCGACGCATAGTCAATCAGGCGAGAGCCGATGGTGAAGTAGGTAACGGCTGCCGCCGATACGAACGTGCCGATGACCAGAGCGTCGGTCTTAAAGCGCAGGCGCCCGGCCACGATGATCAGGAACGTG
>CAWDBW010000115.1:0-4319 GCA_963800405.1 uncultured Acidobacteriota bacterium | reverse complement strand
CCTCTGCTTCGTTAGTTACGTCTAGTTGATTCCAGTCACAGCGCGCCAGGCGCTGGAGCGCATTGGTCTCCCGCAGCCTCCGCCTTGGCGCAGGAAAGAAGAAGATGAAAACGGCGACGCTCCCGCCCCCAAAGATCCCGGCGAAATGCGTCTTCACGGCTTTGTTTCCAAGCCCGAAATTCAAAAGCTCAACCGCAATTCGATCTTTGTATTCGTCAACGGACGCCTCATCCGCGACCGCCTGGTGCAGCACGCCCTCACCGAGGCATACCGCAACATCATTCCGCCCACGGTCTACCCCGTAGTTCTGCTGTTCCTCGAACTGCCCGCAGCCGAAGTCGATGTGAACGTGCACCCTTCGAAAACCGAAGTGCGCTTCCGCCAGCAATCGGCGTTGCACGATTTTGTGCGCGATTCAGTGCGCGCGGCGTTGATGAAGGCGCGTCCTGTGCCGCAATTCATGACGGAAATCCGCTCCCACGCCACCGCAAGCCAGGCGCTGACTCCAGGCGCTCAGCCCTGGGAGCCATCGCCGGACGAGTCAGGGTTTTCTGCGTCCAGCGTGCATCCTGTTGAAGCTGGATGGCGCGAGCCGGGAGCCACCGGCTTCGCTCTGCAGCCGCCGGTGCCTCCGCCAATTTCCGCGCATTTTCAATTCGAAGGCGGCATTGCCGTGGAAGCGAACGCCGCCATCCCGGTTGCCCGCGGGACGGAGAAAGCCCCGCTGCAGCCTAATTTCCAGCCCGTCCCCGACAATCAGTGCGCTCCTTCTCTCGACGTGGGTGAAGAGGAGCCGACATTATCCGCCTTGGGCACGCTCAGGCCGCTGGGACAAATTCGCAACTCCTTCATCCTCGCCGTCAACCAAGACGGCTTGTGGATCATCGATCAGCACGTGGCCCACGAACGCGTTCTGTTCGAGCGCGTGCTCAAGCAGCGCGCGGCGCAACAGGTCGAAAGCCAGCGCCTGCTGATGCCCATCGTGATCGAGCTCTCGCCCGCGCAGCAGGCGGTCTTTGCCGAAATCTCCGGCGAGCTGCAGCGCAACGGATTCGAAGCCGAACCCTTCGGCGCGCGCAGCGTCGCCGTGAAAGTTGCGCCCGCCGGAGTCGATGCCGCCGCCGTCGAGCATCTGCTGCACGAAGTGCTCGATCAGGTCTCGCGCGCCGAGCAATCGCTCGATCTCGAAAAGATTCGCGCCCGCATTGCCGCTTCCATCGCCTGCCACGCCGCCATCAAGGTCAATATGCCGCTGGAGCGGAACAAAATGGAGTGGCTGCTGGCCGAACTGGCCAAAACCGATCATCCCATGGCCTGCCCGCACGGCAGGCCGGTCGTCCTAAGGTATTCTGTAAAGGACATTCAGAAGGCGTTTAAGAGAATCTAGTCCCGAGTCGCGAGCCCCGAGCCGCGAGTATTTGCACGAATGGTTTGCTCAGGACTCGGGACTCAGGACTCGCAACTCGTATGACCGATCTCGAACTTCAACAACTCCGCCACGAAAAATGGCGGCTCGATGGCAAGCCCATTCGGACCATCGAAAACGCGCGTGCGTTTCTCGGGGACGTTGGCTTCTGCCTGATGTATCCGCAGCGTCCGCCGCTGCTCGTGCCCACGTTCATCGGCGCCTTCGTCGGATCGGTCGATCGTCTGCCCGAATGGCAGCAGGCTTTCAAAGATCCCCGCGCTGCCGAAGCTACCGAACTCATGGTCCGCATGTTGCGCGAGCGCTCCGCCTTCGAAGCCAATCTGGGCGATGAGAACAACGGATTCCTCGTCGCCGCGTCCGTGTTTCCTTATTTCTGTGCCTTGATGGGCGAGCGCAATCCCAAGCTTGCTCCCAAAGACCCGGCTCGCGCTCGCCGTATTCCGCGTTAGCCTGCGACGCGTTCGCGCTCATTCAGAGCCAAGGCCCCATCTCGAAACAGAAGCTGCAGGAAACGCTCGGCGGAAGCGTCTCTCTGCCCGCGCTCAATGGAGCGTTGGGAGAGCTGTGGTCGAAACTCCGCATCACCCGCGTGGACTACAAAACCAGCGAAGGCTCGGTGTGGGACGTACTCTATCGCTGGGCTCCAGATCAGGTGAAAGAAGGCGTGGGATTGTCGGTCCCCGAGGCGCTCTCGGCGCTGATCTCGAAATATCTCGACTGCTTGATCGCCGTGGAGCAGGCCGAGTTGGAAACATTCTTCGGGCGATTCGTGGCCCGCTCGAAGGTGAAAGAAGCCATCAACGCTCTGCTCGCCGCGCGTGAGTTGAGCTTCGTCCACGTCAGCGGCCGCTCCATGCTGCAGATCACCCCAGAAAAGCTTCCGGCGGTTCCTGCTCCGAAATCTGCGGCGCGATAATCAACCGTGTCAGCCGATCGACATCCTTACCGTGGCCGCCTAGCTCCATCTCCCACCGGCCTGCTCCATCTCGGCCATGCGCGCACGTTTTGGACGGCCGCGCAACGCGCCATCGAGCATGGCGGGACGCTCATCTTCCGCAACGAAGATCTCGACCCGCAACGCTGCCGCCCTGAATTCTTTCAGGCGATGTTGAAGACCTGCGCTGGCTGGACATTTCCTGGACCGAGGGTCCAGATTGCGAAGGTCCTTACGCTCCCTACACGCAGAGCGAGCGCCGCGCGCATTATCTGGACGCATGGAAGCAACTGCGCGACCGCGGACTGATTTACCCCTGCACGTGCTCGCGTAAGGACGTTGCCCAATCCGCAGCCGCGCCCAACGATTCCGACGACGAGCCCTTGTACTCGGGAAAATGCCGCTCACGAACCGACGCCGCGCAATTCGACCAGCCGGCCGGAGTGAACTGGCGCTTTCGCGTCCCCGATGGCGAAGAAATCTGCTTCACCGACCTGCATCTGGGTCCGCAACGCATCGTAGCCGTTCGCGACTTCGGCGACTTCATCGTGTGGCGCCGCGATGACGTGCCCGCCTATCAGCTGGCCGTCGTCGTGGACGATGCCGCCATGCACATCACCGAAGTTGTGCGCGGGGCCGACCTGCTCAAGTCCACGGCGCGCCAGATTCTGTTGTTTCGCGCGCTCGGCCTCACGCCGCCCGCTTACTATCATTGCGACCTGGTGCGCGACCAGGCTGGAGTCCGGCTCGCCAAGCGCCACGACGCGCTCAGCATCCGCCAGCTGCGCAAGATGGGATGGACGCCGGAGCGGGTGCGGTCCAGCGTGTACAATCTTGCTTCGAACATGAAAAACCTTCCAACGAATCCATCTCCCCTTCGTAAACTGATCATCGCCATCGATGGGCCGGCGGGCGCGGGAAAGAGCACCATCGCGTCCCGGTTGGCCCGCAAGCTCGGCTACGTGAACCTGGAAAGCGGCGCTATGTACCGCGCGCTGGCGCTAAAGGCCATCCAGACCGACACTTCTTTCGATGACGAACCCGCTCTGCTCAAGCTGGCCGATAACTCGCGCATCCAACTGGAGCCCACCCTCGGCGGCAACCGCACGCTGCTGGACGGAATCGACGTGTCCTCCCGTATTCGCGAGCGCGACGTGACCGACGGGGCTTCCCGCATTTCCGTTCATCCCCAGGTGCGAGTGTGGATGGTCGAGCATCAGCGGGCCATGGGCGTGGGCGGCGGCGTGGTGATGGAAGGCCGCGACATCGGCACAATGGTATTTCCCGACGCCGATTTGAAGATTTTTCTCGACGCCGATCCTGTGGTCCGCGAGCAGCGCCGCATGGCCCAGCAGAAAATTTCCGGGAAAGTCGCGGCCAACGTCGCCGCCGAACTGCGCGAACGCGACCTCCGCGATCGCACCCGAGCCGCTTCTCCGCTGGCACCTGCAGAAGATGCTGTGGTCGTCGATTCGACTTCGATGACCGAAGACGAAGTGCTGGCGCGCATCGCAGAGCTGGTGAAAGGCAAACAGGGTTTCAAGGTTTCATAGTTTCAATGTTGCTCCGTGGCTTCGTTGGAAACTTGAAACTCTGCCACCTTGAAACCCTGAGAACTTGTCCTTGGCCTCAAGCTCGCACTGCAGAAGCAACCTGGCGCGCTAGCCGGGGGAAGGGGCGCACCTTGGGGCGGCCGGCTTGCTGCGCTAGCCAGAGGTCGTGCTGCATCTGCATCTTCAGCCAAAAGTCAGGCGAGGTGCTCAGCGCAACCGACAAGCGCAGCGACATAGCGGCCGTAATTCCCGCATGACCATTCAGAATCCGCGACAGGTGCGCCCGCGTCACACCTAGCCTCTCCGCTGCCTCGCTCACACTCATGTCTCCGAAATAATCCCGCAATACCTTTCCGGGATGCGCTGGATTGAAAATCATAAAGCCCTCAGTTCAGTGGTACTC
>CAWDBW010000114.1:0-10032 GCA_963800405.1 uncultured Acidobacteriota bacterium | reverse complement strand
ATGTATTGCTTCCTGCGTCTGCGCCGCGCTAGCAGCTCGCGACTACGAAGCCTAAGCTGTCCACTTCAGCTACGGCCAGCGCACCGAGAATCGCGAACTGGAATCGGCCCGGGACATCGCCAGCGCCTGAAAATTCATCACAAGCTTAAGGTCCACATCTGGCGCTTCGTGCGATTGGCGGCTCGGCGCTCACCGACGACCATCGTTGCCGTTCCCACGCCAACCAGTCGGCCAGAGCGTTCCGGTCACCTATGTTCCCTTCCGCAACGCCCATTTCCTCGCCGTTGCCGTAAGCTGGGCCGAAGTACGGGGCGCGGAAAAGGTGTACATTGGCGCGGTTGAGCCCGACAGTTCGGGCTACCCGGATTGCCGCCCGGCGTATTACAAGGCGTTTAATGATGTGGTCAAAACCGGCACCAAGGACGGCCTCATCGAAATCGTCACCCCTCTCATCGCCATGCGGAAAACCGATATTGTTCGCCTTGGCCTTGAACTGGGTGCGCCCTTCGATTTAACTTGGTCATGTTACAGTCGCGAGGATCAGGCTTGCGGCGTCTGCGATAGCTGTGTATTGCGCCGGCGTGCCTTCGCGGCCGCAGGGATGCAGGATCCAATTCCCTACGCAGGGGGATAGACATTTGTTAGAGATTGAATTTCGATCGGCTTTTCAGAAATCGGCTTTTTCAGGAATCGGCCAGCAAAATTCGACTTTGCCGGGAGGCAAAATGAAAAAATATTTCGCAATTCTTCTATTCGTAATACTGGCGCTTGGCCTGTGTCTTCCTCCGGCCTTCGCCCAGGCTTCAGGAACAGTCAAGGGTGTCTGCAAAGACGCTCAGGGCAATCCCATTGTGGATGGCATCGTGGTTTGGGCCAACCAGGACAATGGTCAGAAGTACACCCTCAAGACCAACAAGAAGGGGGAATATTTCTCGCTCGGACTTACCCCGGGCAAGTACAACGTAATTCTGTACAAGAGTGCCGATGACCAGAAGGCCGCCAAAGAGATGGACCACCTCAACGGGTTCATCGTCAAACTCGACGAGAACACCGCCGATTTTGACGTGAAAAAAGAACAAGAGGACGCCGCCAAGGGCAAGGGCCTTTCTCCCGAGCAGTTGAAACAGATGCAGGAGCAGCAGGCCAAGGCAGAGCATGAAAGGTCCACGGTCGGCAAGCTCAACGACAAGCTGAATGCCGCCAAGACGGCCGCCGACGGCGGCGACTACGATACCGCTATCGCAGCCCTGACGGAGGCCACCCAGATGGACGCCACCCGCGACCTGATCTGGTTCAAGCTGGCCGACTACTACCGGCTGTCGGCCGCGAAGCAGACCGATCCGGCAGAAAAACAAAAACGCCTGGACTCCGCCGTCGAGTCCTATCAGAAAGCGGTCGACATCAAGAAAGCCGCTCCCGCCGACAAAGATCCAGCTGCGGCGGCGAAGACTCTTGCCGCTTACTACAACAACCTGGCCGACGCGTACTACCGGGCCAAGAAAATCGACGACGCGGTGAAGACCTACGAATTGGCCGCGCAGACCGATCCCTCCTCCGCGGCGCAGGCCTATTTCAATATCGGCGCGGTCCTCACCAATTCCGGCAGACCCGACGAGGCGAATGCCGCTTTCGATAAATGCCTGGCCGCCGATCCCAACCGCGCTGAAGCCTATTACCAGAAGGGGCTCAACCTGCTAGGCAAAGCCACCCTGCAGGGCGATAAGACCATCGCTCCTCCGGGGACGGCCGAGGCCTTCCAGAAGTACCTGGAAATCTCACCCACAGGCCCCAATGCCGACAGCGCCAAAGCCTTACTGGCCAGCATCGGCGCCACCGTGGAAACCAGCTACGGCACGAAGAAGAAACCGGCAAAGAAGAATTAGTTACTTTCGGATCGAGTCAATCATGTCGAGCAGATGATATCTAGCCAATGATGGGCGGCCTCCGGGCCGCCCATTTTTTGCGCCTGGACATTCCCTGGTGGTTACTAAGGTCTATGTACTTACTGTCCTTCGCGCCCAGCCTGCCACGCGGTACAGTTAACTATCTGAGTTTTCTTCCCGTTCTGTGGTGCATGCGATTCCCGAGGTGTGAGGACGAATGGCAGCACCAAGCATTGCTCCGATTTCCGTTGCATTAGAGGGCTTCTCCGGAACTGGCAGAGTCGCGACTCCGGCTCTGCTCGGCGCCATGTTGCGTGCCGCCGAAAAAATCAGCGATCTGATTTTTTCTCCCGGCCGCCCTCCGCAAGTGCAGGTCTACGGCCAGATGATCCCGGTGCAGGTCCCCGGCCTTACCTTCCTCACTCCCGATGACACGCGCCACATCGCCGCCGACTTGATTGGCGACAACAAGCAGGCCATCAACACCCTGCGCGAACACGGAGCCTGTGACGTTTCCTACGGGCTGCCCGGATTGGCCCGTTTTCGCGTCAACATCTTTATTCAGCGCGGCAGTTGTGCCGTTGTCATGCGCGTCATTCCCACCAACATTCCCGACTTTGCGTCCTTGCGGTTGCCGCAACAGTTATCCGACGTAACCAAGCTGCGAGACGGAATTGTCCTCGTGACTGGAGCGGCGGGCTCGGGAAAATCGTCCACGCTGGCCGTGTTGCTCGACAGCATCAACCGCGAGAAGTACTACCACATCATCACCATCGAAGATCCCATCGAGTTTCTGCACAATCACAAGTGCTCCACCATTCATCAGCGGGAACTGCACAGCGACACGCCCAGCTTTGCCCACGCTCTTCGGTCAGCCATGCGCCAGGCACCAAAAGTCATTCTCGTCGGAGAAATGCACGACCGCGAGACCATTGAAATCGTGCTCGAAGCGGCCGAGACGGGCCACCTCGTTTTCTCTAGTCTCAACACCATGGACGCTTCCAAGACCGTGGAGCGCATCGTAAGTTCGTTCGCGCCGGCAGAACAGCAGTCGGCGCGCGAGCGTTTCGCCAAGGCATTTCGCTACATCGTTTGCCAGCGGCTCATCCCCAAGCAGGATCGCAGCGGGCGCGTTGCCGCCTTCGAAATTCTCAAAGCCAATGCCCGCACTCGCGAGTGCATTGAAAAAGGCGAGCGCGAGAACAAGACTCTGCTCGACGCCATCAAGGCTGGTGCCTCCGACGGCATGCAGCACTTCGACGGAGAAATCGCGCAACTGGTTCAGGAGCGCCTCGTCGACCTTGAAACCGGCCTGTCGTTTGCCAGCAATCCCGCGGTTCTCGGCCAGGAATTGGCGCGATAGTTTCTCCGCGGGGATTTTGACTCGCGGCGCTGCAGCGTTCTGTTTTCGCCTACTCCTCTGACGTATTATCTGTGCATGTCTCGCGCGCCCGCCGCCTCAATTGTCTTGAGCTTTGAAGACGCTCGCCGCGTGGTCGAGCAGCAGGCAGCGCTGATCCACGCCAGCTGTATTCATACCGGCGAAACGGAATCGGTCGATCTGCTCGCCGCCGCAGGCCGAGTCCTGAGCGAGCGTGTGACCGCCGATCGCGACCTGCCTCCATTTCCCCGCTCGACGCGTGACGGCTACGCGGTGCGATCCGCGGACTTATCCTCACTCCCCGCCACACTCGAAGTAATCGGCGAAATCAAAGCCGGTGAGCCACTCGACCGGATTCCCGCCAATATCGCCGGCGGCCAAGCTGCCTCCATCATGACCGGCGCTCCGGTTCCCGCCGGGGCCGACGCGGTGGTCATGGTCGAATACACCTCTCCGCCGCATCATCCGGGCGAGGAGCATCGGGTCGAAATTACCCGGAGGGTCGCGCCCGGGGAGAATATCGTTCCCCGCGGCGCCGAGGCCCGGGAAGGCGCCACTTTGCTCGACCGTGGTTTCCGGCTGAACCCCGCGGCCATCGCTCTGGCGGCATCGGTGGGAAAATCGCGGCTGCGAGTCTTCAATCGGCCACGAGTGGCGGTTCTGACCACCGGAGACGAGATTGTGGACGTCGACGCCACACCGGGCCCAACCCAGATTCGCAACTCGAACACCTTCTCTTTGGCGGGACAGATTCAACAGGCTGGCGGCGAACCAGTCCTGCTGCCCATAGCCCCTGACGAGTTACACAGACTGCGCCTGTTCATCGCAGAGGGCCTGAAATCAGACCTGCTGCTGCTGAGCGGTGGCGTTTCCATGGGTCGCTACGATCTGGTCGAGCAAGCGCTCTCAGAAATGCACGCCGAGTTTTTCTTCACCGGCGTTAAAATCCAGCCCGGACGCCCCGTCGTCTTCGGGAAATGTGCCACGCATGAAAAGCCTGCCACCTACTTCTTCGGCCTGCCCGGGAATCCGGTTTCGACCATGGTCACTTTCGAACTCTTCGCCCGCCCCATTCTGGAGGCCCTGACCGGTCAGTCTCCGCACAACCTGCTATTTCTTCATGCGCGTCTAAGAAAAGAAATCCGAACCAAGACCGGCCTCCAGCGTTTTCTCCCCGCCATCCTCTCCGGCGAATTTGATCAGGCCGAGGTTGAGTTAGTGCCGTGGCAAGGTTCCGGCGACATCGCCGCCACCGCTCGCGCCAACTGCTACATCGTCATTCCCCCAGACCGCGACTGCCTTGCAGCCGGCCAATGGGTCGCGGTGATGCTGCGATGAGACGACTCCCCTCTCCTTTGGCATTTATCCTCGTCGCGCTAGCCTCCTTCATCGTCGCCACCTTGGTTGGCGTAGCCGGAGCCTTTGCGGGAGCGTACTTTTGCGACGGAGGCTCCAGTAAGGGCAACGACCTGGCGGTTGCGCTCATCGGCTTTCACGCGGCAGGAACGTTCACATTCGTAAGCGTGTTCCCGCTTCTGTGGTCTCGAAGAGGAAGCCCCTCGTGGAGAGTCCCTGTGGCGAGCTTTGCAGCCTGTCTCTGCGTATTGGCTCTCGATACGATGCTCTTCTGGTCGAGCTACGACGCTTACTTCGCCGTATTCTTCTACGCTGCATGGCTGGCCGTGGCCTTCTCGGGAAGCGGGGCGTTGGTGTTAAGTCGATACACTTTGTCGCGAGCAGCGCGCGAAAACAGCGGGGGCCCCAGCGGCAGCGATTCCTTGTAAGATGATGGTTCACGATGGCGGAAAAACTCACGCACTACGATGAATCAGGGCGCGCTCGAATGGTCGACGTCTCCGGCAAGCCCCCTGCCCGGCGCGAGGCCGAAGCCAGCGCCTTCGTTGCCCTCAGTCCCGCCGTACTGGCAGCGCTGCCCCACAATCCCAAAGGCGATCCGCTGGAAGTGGCGCGCATTGCCGGCATCATGGCCGCCAAACGCACCGCCGAACTGATCCCCATGTGCCACCCGCTGCCCCTCGCCCTCGTTGATGTCGATCTGCGGCTGTGCGAGAATGGCGTCGCGATTGCCTCCCGAGTCGTCACCACCGCAGAAACCGGCGTGGAAATGGAGGCCATGGTCGCCGCCAGCGTATCCGCGCTCACCGTGTACGATATGTGTAAAGGCGCAGACAAGAGCATTGCGATTCGCGAAATTGTGCTGGAGCGTAAGACTGGCGGAAAGAGCGGAGAATATCGCCGGACAAAGTAACGCCTTCAACATTCATGTCCAATAACGTCAAGCTGCTGCTGGTGGATGACAATCCGATGGTGCTGGCCATGTTGCAGCATGCGTTGACTCCTCTGGCGCAGGTCACCACCGCGACCGACGCCGCCGACGCATTATTGAAAGCCGTCGACGATGCTCCCGATCTGCTGGTGTGCGATTACAAAATGCCGGGCATGGATGGCCGCCAGCTAGTCGAGAAGTTGAAGAGCCGGCCGGCCACCGCCAATTTTTCCACCGTGTTGATGGCCAGCAAGGCCGACATTGCAGAGCGGCTCTCGCCGGTCGACGCCGCCGATGATTACCTGGAGAAGCCATTTTTCCTCAAAGAGGCCACGCGCCGAATCAAGCGCACCATTGACCGCATTGCTCTGGAAAAAATGTCGAAGACTGCGCCGAAAGATGGCGTGGTGCGCGGTAGCCTCTCTCAGATGAACGTAATCGACCTCATGCAGTCGCTCGAGATGGGACGCAAAAGCTGCCAGCTTTCGCTGAGCAACGAAGGCGATCAGTGCGAAGTGTTCTTTTCGGAAGGTCAGGTAAAGCACGCGACCTACGGAGATCTGGTCGGCGACGAGGCTGTGTTCAAAGTGCTGCGCTGGACCGGCGGAAATTTCCAGCTCGACTTCGAAGGCAAAACCGACAAAGAGACCACGCAGCTCAACACCCAGGGCCTGCTGATGGAAGGCCTGCGATTGCTGGACGAGTCCTCGCGCGATGGCGGTGCAGAGCCCGAACCTGAACCTGCGCCCGTTGAGGCAGCGCCCGCCGAGACTGCCCCTCCGCCGTCGACGCCGAGTGCAGTTCCCTCCGCAGCTGGAAGCCACAGGGACGAAGAGGAAGATGTCCTCCTCGATGGGTAATTGCGATGGTTGACCTTCTCCAGTTAAGCCGCTGATGCCTGCTCTTCCCATCGATGAGCCGCGAGGCCTCACCGCGGCCGTGGTTACGGTGAGCGATTCCTGCGCTCGCGGCGAGCGCACCGATATTTCCGGACCCGCAGTGGCGCAACTTCTCCGCCAGCTTCACTTCTCGGTGACCGCGATCGAAGTCGTTCCCGATGATCCCATCCCCATTCAAACCCTGCTGATTCGCCTGGCGCGCGAAGTGCAACTCGTCGTCACCTCCGGCGGCACCGGCATTGCTGCTCGTGACGTAACTCCTGAAGCCACCGCGGCTGTGTGCGACCGTCTGCTCGACGGCGTGGCGGAACGCATGCGCAGCGAAGGCGCCAAGAAGACTCCGTTTGCCGCTCTGAGCCGCGGAGTGTGCGGCGTACGCGGCCGGTCGCTCATCCTGAATTTGCCCGGCAGTCCCACGGGCGCGGTGGAATCCCTCGGAGCCGTGGCCAGCTTGATTCCCCACGCCATCGATTTATTGAACGGCAAGACCGAGCATTCCTAGCACGGGCGAAACGGTTTGCCGAAAGACTCGCCATCGAGTGGCGCTTTTGATGACGCTTTTGGGTGGCGCAGCGCTTCCAGCGCTGCGGTAGAGCATTGCCATCTCTTTGAGGGCTTTAGCCCCCGACGTAATCATCGAGGCTGATTTTTGCCCGCTCCCAGTATTGGCTGCCCCGGGAAAACATCGGGCACCAGCTTGCCGTCGTCAATCACCACCGTTCCGCCAACCAGCAAATACTGCACCCCCACACTAGGCTCCATCGGCTTTTCGAAAGTAGAGCGGTCGGCGATGGTTTGCGGATCGAAGATCACCACGTCGGCATCGGCGCCCTCCTGCAGGCGTCCCTTCTGGCGCGCGGCGGGAGTGGAACGCTCCAGCATTTGAGCCGGCATCAACGTCATCTTGCGCAGCGCTTCCATCAATGTAAGCGTCTTTTTCTCTCGAACATACTGCGCCAGCACGCGTGCGTAAGTGCCCGCGTTGCGGGGATGGCCCTCCGCTCCGTCGCTGGCGATCATGATCAGCGGGTTGGGAATCACGGCGTCAACCGTTTCCTGCGTGTTGGCGAAAACCAGAACCCACTGCTGCTTACCGGAACCGTGCAATTCATCGAAGCGCTCTTTAGTGAGGTGCTCGCCGGTATCCGGGAGAACGAGATTGCCGTAGTCGATTCCCAGCTTTTCGCGCCAGCCCGGATTGAACAGCGCAGAATTCACCGCCGTCATGCCTGCGATGTAAGGGTAGGCCTCGGTGGTCACATCAAGGCCGCGAGCGCGTGCTCCCGCGATCAGTGAAATGCACTCCAGCGAATCGCGCAGACATGTGCTGTTGATGTGAACAATGTGCAGCGAAGCACCGGTGATGGCCGCCGCGCCGATTACCTCTTCGACAGCCTCAATCGCCGAGCCTGGCTCAACCCGGCCGGCGCTGCGCATGTGAGTGTAGACCGGCAACTTGCGTTCGGCCGCAACCCGGAACATGTCGATAACCTCTAGCCGCGTCGCACCGGGCGTGTACTGAATGCCCATACCTACGCCGAGAGCGCCCGCGTCAATTTCGTCGCGCAGACGCTGCTGAATGTGTTCGATCTGTTCGGGCGTAGCAGGCTGGTCGGTGGCCGCTCCACTTTTCGGCAGGATGGTTCCCTCCGGCAAGGGC
Organism: uncultured Acidobacteriota bacterium; assembly: GCA_963800405.1. GTDB lineage: Bacteria > Acidobacteriota > Terriglobia > Terriglobales > Acidobacteriaceae > Sulfotelmatobacter. The sequence continues at coordinate 1,922 of CAWDBW010000114.1, read as the reverse complement.
GCACCGAAAATCAAAGCACGCGCAGCGACATGGCTGGCCGTGGTGCCGTAGTGAATCAGCGAGCGCCCTGCCTTCGATTTCAGAAACTGCGCTACGTCCGGAGCGCCTATCTCCATTTCGAGAGCCGTGGTGACGCCATCGAAGGCCTTGACGCGCTGGCTGGCAATTTCCTGGCCGTGCTGGTGCAGGTCGATAAAGCCGGGCGCCACGACCAGACCCGCTGCGTGGATGACGCGCCGTCCGCCGAGCGGAGCAGCCGAGATGCGCGCGATTTTCCCGTCACGAATCCCAACGTTACGCACGGCGTCAAGGCCGGTCTCGGGGTCCATCACGCGGCCGCCTTCGAGAACGACATCGTATTGCTGCGCCGCGGCCAAACCGCTCGCAACGGCGAGAAAAGCGAGAGTGATCAACAGTTTGCGCATGTGGGCTCCGAAGTTAGCGATGGAAGTTAGCGATGATAACAGGCCTACTCACACATCGCTTCCTGTTCGCGTACACTAATGGGTCTTGCAGAGCATCGGACACATACTAGCGCGCTATACGGCTTGGATTCTGGGCCTGATGAAGGTGCTTGGGGTCTGGGGCCCGTTTGTGATTGCCTTTGCCGACAGTGCCCTGCTGGGCATGCCGGTTGATTTTGTCGTCGCCACTTATGTGTATCAGAACCACGCACGCCTGCCGCTTTACGTCGCGATGGCCTCGCTGGGATCGGCGCTGGGCAGCGTTCCTCTGTACATCGTCGGCTACCTGGGTGGCGAGAAAGTGCTGCGCAAGCGGATTTCCGAGGAACGCTTTCTGAAAATCCATCGCTCGTTTGAACAGCATGAATTCTGGGCGCTGATGTTCCCGGGAATGCTTCCCCCGCCCACGCCCTTCAAAATCTTTGTGCTGGGTGCGGCCGTGTTTGAAATGCCGTTTCGTGACTTCCTGGTGGCGATTTTCCTGGGTAGGTCCGTGCGCTTTCTGGTTTTGTCGGCCCTCGTAGTTTGGTTCGGGCCGCAGATCGTCGGCCCCTTCGGCAGCGTGGTAGCGCGGCACTGGGCTTGGCTCGCAGCGGTGGTCGCTGCGGCGGTTCTCGCATGGATCGTGATACGGCGCAGAATAGCAGCTAGGGCGCAAGCTAAACAATAACGATGCGTGTCGTCGTCGATGCCATAGTAGACCCGGTCTGAAATGAATCGAACGTTCTCGCGACTCGTTGTCCTGGTCCTGTTCCTGCTAACCGCCGTCCGTCCGTTTCTCGGGGCGCAGACTTCTCATCAGGCCCCGCATCCTCCGCAGGAATACACGTTTGCGATCGTTGCGGCGTATCCCCACGACACTTCGGCTTTCACCCAAGGTCTCGCCTATCGCGACGGCTTCCTCTACGAGGGCACGGGCCGCGAAGGGCACTCCTCCCTTCGAAAAGTCCGCCTCGAAACCGGAGAGATCGTCCAGCAAGTAAACCTCGAGCCTGACCTGTTCGGCGAAGGCATCACCCTCCTCAACGACAAAGCAATCCAACTCACCTGGAAGTCGGAACTAGGTTTTGTCTATGACCTGAACAATTTTCATCTGCTGCGCAGGTTTTCTTATTCTGGAGAAGGATGGGGCCTCGCCAGCAATGGCCGCGAACTCTTTATGAGCGACGGAACGCCGGAGATTCGAGTGCTCGACCCCGAGACCTTTCAGCAAAAACGCCGCCTCAAGGTTCACGACGGCTCGACTCCGGTCGATCAACTGAATGAACTGGAGTTTGTGGAAGGACAGATTTTCGCCAACGTCTGGCACAGCAACCGCGTGGCCCGGATTTCTCCGCAAACCGGCGACGTAGTCGGCTGGATCGACCTCACCGGACTTCTCGGCCCCATTATCGTCTGGAACCAGAAGGCGTACTCAACGGCATCGCTTACGATCCAGTGCGCAAGCGCCTGTTTGTC
>CAWDBW010000113.1:0-108244 GCA_963800405.1 uncultured Acidobacteriota bacterium | reverse complement strand
GCAATCCTGCCGCCCGGCCGGGGATTCAGTTCGCACTGATTCTGGGCCTGGTCCTGATCGAGTCGCTGGCGCTCTATACTCTGGCGATCATCTTCTTGAAAGTAAAGTAAGCAAGGATTCGCCCGAACGCACAAAAGCCCCTGCTCACGAGCAGAGGCTTTTGTTTTTGTAAGCTAAAAGCTAACGGCTAAGAGCCAAGAGCTGTTCTACACTTTGCGATCTCCGCTCCACTCCTGGCCTTTGTTCTGCGCTGCGTTCAATGCGTCGACCAGCAGGCGGCGGAGCCGGTAGCGGCTCTCCAAGTCGATATTGACGATCTCGAATCCCACTTCGTTGACGCGGGCGCGGCGCAGCAGCACGTGGGCTCGATCTTCGACTCGCATCCCGAGCGAAATCTCGAGATCTGCTTCGCTGCCGATGCGCAGATTATCTTCCTTCGTTCCCATGCCGCCGCCCAGGCTTAATTCACGGATCAGAGATTCTTGACTTTCCCCACGAACTGCCGATCAGGCGCCGATGGTGCGGTTTGCCAGCACCATGCGCTCATAACGCCTTGCCGGACCCAGGGACATGCGGGGGCCGTATCCAGAGGAGCGATCGCCAATTCGGCGGCTCCAGTCCGCTGTCGGACAGAACCTGCGCGCTGTAGCGGGGATCGGTTTTCGACCAAGCTTGCGCCGCCGCGATTCTCGAGCTCGCGATGATAGACCAGCCAAATCTTTTCTTGGTTTCGACAATTTCGCGCAGAATGCCACAGCTTCGGCATCCTCGAAGCGCCCCAGCGACTCAATGGCTTTTAGTTGGATATATGGCGAGCGCGAATCCGCTTGTCCCGGCCTCGCCATCGCATGCAGAGGCAGGGCCGCCGTGAGGTCTCCGCTCATCCCGATCTCATCGAGGCCTCCGGCAGAACCACGGATCGAGAATCTCCGCCAGTTCCAGCAAGGTACGCCCGCGATCAGTCGCCGCGCCGTAGGCATCTGGCGGACGACGATGTCATGATAGAAACGATTCCATTCCGGCATGCGCGCGGGCAACAATTCCAGCAGTGTGCCGACATCCAAGCCGACTGACCAGGCCAACCACGCCCGGGCCTGCCGGGATTGGCCAGTCCGTAGAATCTCCCGCAACTGCGACAGAGCCGGAGAGCCTATTTCCTTTACCATTCGACCATGCGGTCGCATTCATCCCGCCGCATGCAACGGAAGAATCGATCTGCCAAGTGTTCAGCTCCCGGTTGGGTCGTACGCCGCAAACAGTCAGCAAATCGCCCGGGACGGGTTCACTGCAGCGCTTCTTCGATGAATTCGGGAACCGATTTTCCACCCCGACCCGGGGACGCAGGTCGTTGACGAGCACCGGACGTTGCATGCTGTAATATGTCCATCCCGGTGCAAACTTCGTTTACCGCCTGATAATTCTTGGCCGCGCTGGCTTCCTGGCCCAGGCGGACGAAAGCCGCGCTCAACAGGCTTTGCAGCTCGGCATCTTTTTCGACACTAAGTTGTTCCTAAGCTTGCTTGACGGCCTGCCCGATGGTCTCGCCGCCCGTCCGCGCATACAGATCGGCGAACTGGCTCAGGCCGATGGCGGTTTTGCGGCGCGAATCTGCCTCTTTGTTCACCAGGCACGCGGAGTAGTTATTCAGAATCTCGCCCGCGGTTAATTGTCTTCGCGCTCCAGCAGCACTTCCACGAACTGCCGCAGGTTGCGGGGAGGTACGCAGGGGGCTTCGTGGGAGAGCAGAACGCTCTTCTTTCCCGACTCCGGCACTTCCGCCCAGAACATGCGGTCCAGGATGTCGGCGTGCGACTCCACCAGGATCCCGGCCTTGCTCATCTTTTCTTCCTGCAACTTCAGAATGGGGCGCAAGGAGTCCATCTGCCGGCTCATGTGCTCCATCATCTGGTGGACCGCGTTGACCTTGACTTCGCCCTTGGATAGCGCTCCAGGGCGAAGCGGATCGCCATGTGCTCGGCGGCTTTCATGAGCAGGGGCGCATCCTGCTCTTCCGTGGTGCTTTCGCCGCGAGCGATCCCAGCAACTGCTGCAGGTTCAGCCGGGTATTGGGATCGGCTTCTCAACCAATTCCTTCTGAATGTCTTCTTCTTTCGCGCCCGGGTCCGCTCTGCACTTGACCAAACCGCGTGAGCAGCCGGATCGCCTGGACCACTTCCTGCTTCTTGCAAGCGGAACCATGCCGCCCGTCCACGCTGGCGCCGCGCCCGCAGCCCCGCAGCTGCGGCAGCTCCTGGACTGCCGCCGGAACCCATGTCCTTGCCTTTTCCTGCGGGATGTTCGGGACGCTGCCGAAGCGGAACCATGGGGACGCCGTCTGCCGGCCCCTTGCCACCTCCCCCGCCCCCCGCATTCGCGCCTTCGGCGGCGGCGATCAACTGCAGCAACTTCTGCGGATCGTTCAGCCACTGCTTGAATTCCGGTCCCAGCGTCTGGGCTGCGATCTGCGCCGCGATGCTGACGTCTCCGGTCAGCGGATCGGCGGCCACAAACTTCACTTCATTGATTTTGATCGTGCCTCCGTGCTTGTTGCCCGCCAGCGCTTCCTTGATCTGCTTGGACACGTCCTGCGCTTTCGATCCCGCGACCGTAAACGCCCGCACCAGGCGAATAAAGTCTTCCTCGGTCACATCTTTGGAGAAGTGCAGGCTGGCGAGTCCGGCCGTGGTCAGCAGCGTGGCGAAGCTGCGCTCCGCGTTGCCCGTTTCCAGCGGGATGCCGTCGAGCAGCAGCTTGTTGTCGGAAACGCCCAGCAGAAAGCCCTGGTCCCCGGTGGTCGGCAACCCCTGCTGCAATTCGTTCCAGGCCATTTCGAATTGTGCCTCGGTGCGCTTGTGTTCATAGCCATACATCCGCGCGTACTTGATCAGGATGTTGAGGCTGTGAACAAACGCGCGCGCCGACGCGGCACGTGCCTCTTGCGATGTGTTAGTGGCGGCGATAGCAAACTCCTCGAAAGCGCAAGTTTGAAGCTCAAGGGTAAAGCGAAACGGTAAGGTCTAAAACGTTACCGAGGTAATGGGCGGTGACCGTGGGTTGGCTCGGTGGAAGCAGGACCGTCCGTGTAGCGGAGGGCGATCGCCCCGGGAAGCGGCATCTTCAGTAGAATAATCGCGGAGCCCGGTCGCACACTCCGCGACCAAAACCTTGAAGACCGCACCCAAAACCACCGGACTGCGCTACTGGATGCTGCGCGCGCTGCAAGAGTGCGATCACGTAGCCGCCGGCTTCAGCGCCGATCCTGTCCACGATTTGCGGGTTGCGCTGCGGCGGTGCCGCTCCCTGGCCGACGGCATGATGGCCATGGATCCTGACCGCGACTGGAAGGCCATGAAGAAGGCGGGCAAGCGCCTGTTCCAGCGCCTGGGCGCACTGCGCGACGTGCAGATCATGATGGAGTGGATTGAGAAGCTATACCCCGTTCCGCCTCGTGTGGACGCGGGCGACTCGCCCGCGCTGGGGGAATCCCCAGAGCACAACAGCGCTTCACTCGAGGCCCCACCCTCCACCGAACCCGAAGCTCCCAATTCCAGTGCTGCCGCGGCTCACCTGCTGCTGGAAATTCTAAAAGGGCGGGAAAGCGAGCAGAAACACGCAGCCCGCGCCGCGCTCGAAGAGTTCGATCGCAAGCAATGGCGGCAGTGGAGCAGGTCGCTGCCCTTGCGTGCAGCGCGCATTCGCCCCGGCAGCACAGTGTTCAAGCATCTCGCCCTGGAACGCTGGACCGCCGCCCGGGAACTGCACACCCGCGCCCTGCGTAACCGCTCGCAGGTCGCCTTTCACACCTTGCGGATTGGCATTAAGCGGTTTCGTTATATTGTCGAGAATTTCCTGCCCGCCGAGCACAAGGCCTGGAGCAACGACCTGAAGCACATGCAGGATCTGCTCGGTGAAGTCCATGATCTCGACGTGTTGTGGGCGACGGCGCTTTCGTGCCACGTGTTCCCCGACGAAGCTTCGCGGAAGAGTTGGCATGCCCGCATCGTGGAAGAGCGCACCAAGCGGATTGACGAGTACCGGCAGAAAACCGTCGGGCCTGACTCGCTGTGGAACGTGTGGCGCGCCGGCCTGCCGCAGGGCAAGCAGATTGAAGCCATGGCGACCCTTCGCATGAAGCTGTGGGCGAAGGCCCTCGACCCGGATTTCGCGCACTCGGAGCGCGTGGCTCGGTTCGCCCTGGAGCTCTATGACGGGCTGGTCGCAGCCGGATTACTGCAATTTGCGAATGCAGTCGAAGCTCGTTCCAGCCTGCAAATTGCAGCCCTGCTGCACGATGTGGGCAAGTCCGAGGGGAATAAGGGACACCACAAAACTTCGTTCGAGTTGATCCGCAGTCACCCCAATCCCTTGGGATGGAAACCGGAATACCTGCGGCGGGCGGCGATCATCGCGCGCTTCCACTGGGGAACTTTGCCCGCCCGCAACCACAAGGTCTTGCGCGATTTGCTGCCGGACGAGCAGAAAATCACGATTCAGCTGGCCGCGATTTTCAGGCTGGCGAATGCCTTCGATACTGCGCATGACGGCCACATCCGCCGCGTGAAGATCGAAAATATAAACCCGGGAAAACGCCGCACCAACGGCTTCCTGCGGAAGCCGGCAAAGTTGCCTCCGAACCAGGCTCTGGTCATCGAGGCCGAAGGGTTTGTGGCGGGCAGCGCAACCGCGCAAGCCGTCGCCGCCGAAAGATATCTGCTGGAAACCGTGCTGCGGAGGCCGGTGGTGGTGAAGGCGATGAAGAGTGCAGGCGCCCGACGGGGTACGATTGAAACGAAGATCGGGTTGCGATCCTCGTTGCGATCCCCAAAGATTCTCTCCAGCTCCGAGCGGCTGGCCTGAAGCGGGGAAACTATGCAGGCACTTTTCCACCGCACGATACCGCGTAGACTGTCGCCATGACTCACCCCCAACTGGTGGAACGGGCTGTGCGCTGGCTGCGGTTGTATCGCTGCGGCGTGGTGCTGTCGGAGCAAGCCTGCGTCAGCGGCGAGATGCCCGACGCCATTGGGTGGAAGCGGGCCAGCCATTCCGTGCTGGTGGAGTGCAAGGTGACGCGCGCGGATTTCCTGGCGGATCGCGACAAGCCCTTTCGGCAGAAACCGGAAGAGGGAGTCGGCTGTGAGCGGTTCTACCTGACTCCGCCGGCCTTGGTGAAGATTGACGAACTGCCCCCCGGCTGGGGATTGCTGGAATACCGGCGCGGCCGGATCGACGTGCTGCAGCCCTCGGCTAAGAATCTGCGAACGGCCGTTGGCTTCAAATACGAAATGAACCTGCTGCTCGCCAGCCTGCGGCGAGTCGAAGTCCGCATCGAGCCCCAGAGCATTACCGACTTCCTGAAGTGGAAGAATCGCATGGCCGAGTACAACCGCGGAACGCTGCCGGAAGGATTGGAGACCGCCGAAGAAGAATCCAATCTTTTTCTCGAGCCCGAGATGCCTCAGATCCCGCCGCGATCCAACGCCGCGAAAGCGTGAGCGTAGAAGCCCGGATCGAATTAGAGGTTCGCAACCGCCTTCTCCGTTATAATTCCGCCCATTCATGTCCCTAACCTCTGGCACGCGCGTTGGGCCTTATGAAGTGATTTCTGCAGCCGGGGCAGGTGGAATGGGCGAAGTCTACCGCGCCCGCGATACCCGCCTTGACCGCACCGTCGCCATCAAGATTCTGCCAGCGCATTTATCCGACAACCCTGAGGCGAAACAGCGCTTCGACCGCGAAGCACGGGCCATTTCCTCGTTGAACCACCCCAACATCTGCACTCTCTATGACGTCGGCCATCAGGACGGCATGGATTATCTGGTCATGGAGTTTCTCGAAGGCGAGACGCTGGCGGCGCGGCTGGCCAAAGGTCCGCTGCCTCCGGAGCAGGTGTTGAAGTACGGGATTGAAATCTGCGAAGGGCTGGAGAAGGCGCACAAGACGGGAGTCATCCATCGCGACTTGAAGCCCGGCAACATCATGCTGACCAAGGCCGGCGCAAAGCTGATGGATTTCGGGCTGGCCAAGGCGACCACTGCAAGCGCGCCGCCGTCTTCCAGTTTGACCATGACCATTTCCGGTCCGTCGGCTGACCAACCGCTCACCGCGCGGGGAACGATCGTGGGCACGTTCCAGTACATGTCGACCGAGCAGATCGAAGGCAAGGAAGCAGACGCGCGGTCTGACATTTTTGCCCTGGGCGCGGTGCTGTATGAGATGGCGACCGGCATCCGCGCCTTCAACGGCAAGACGCAGGCCAGCGTGGTCGCGGCCATTCTCGCCTCGGAACCGCAGCCAATTTCAGTGGTGCGTCCCATGTCTCCACCTGCTCTGGATCGCGTGGTGAAGGTCTGTCTGGCGAAGGATCCCGAAGAACGCTTTCAAACCGTTCACGATTTGAAGCTGCAACTGATGTGGATTGTCGAGGGCGGATCACAAGCGGGAGTGCCTGCGCCGGTCGCGGCGCGGAGGAAGAATCGCGAGTTTGCATTAATCGCCGCGTTGGTGCTGTGTGGACTTCTCGCCGCTGCGGGAGTCGCCGGTACAGTGATTTTCTCGAAGCGTGCTGAAAGCCTGCGCAAAGTGGTGCGGGCACAGATCGGCGCGCCCGAAAAATATACTTTCACTTCCCTCAACGCCAGCAACCACGCCGTAATTTCCCCCGACGGCTCGACCCTCGCCTTCATTGCGGACGGCGATGGCAAACAGTTTCTCTTCGTCCGGCCCTTGCAAGCCGCGGCGGCGCAGCCTCTGGCCGGAACCGACGGCGCTTACTATCCCTTCTGGTCTCCCGACAGCAAGTTCCTGGGCTTCTTCGCGAACGGCAAATTGAAAAAAGTGGAAGCCTCCGGCGGCGTGGTGCAGACGTTGTGCGATTCTCCGTTCGGTCGCGGCGGCAGCTGGAACCGCGACGGCGTGATTCTGTTTGCCCCCGGCATTCATGATGCCATCTACCGCGTGCCCGACGGCGGCGGCCAGCCCGTCGCCGTCACCAAAGCGAAGAAGGCTGGAGTCTACGCCGGAGCGCGCTGGCCTTTCTTCCTGCCCGACGGCAAGCATTTCCTGTACATAGGAACCGAGGGCGACGATTTCCGCGGAAAGCTTTATGCCGCCTCGCTCGATTCGCCAGAGGCCAAGCCAATTCTCGAGGACAACAGCGCCGCCGCCTACGCCAACGGCTACATCTTTTTCACCAAGGATGGAAACCTGGTGGCGCAGCCCTTCGATCCGAACCGTCTTACGGTAAGCGGCAACCCCGTCCCGGTCGCCCCCAAGATCGAGTACGTCGAGGCTAAGTCACAGGGCAACTTCTCCGTTTCGGAGAATGGCGTGCTGGTCTATCGCAGCGCCTTTCCCACTCCCAGCCGTCTGGTATGGCTGGACCGCAGCGGCAAACAGGTCGCAACCCTGGGTGAACCGGGGAACTACTCGTGGCCGCGGCTGTCTCCCGACGGCCGAACGGTGGTCCTGGGTCGCGAGGACGAAGTGGAAGCCGGCAAATACGATCTATGGCTGCTGGAGGTGCAGCGCGGAATTTTTTCCCGTCTGACCTTCCATCCCGCGGTGGGCTACAGCGCGGTTTGGTCGCCCGACGGCAAGCGCCTGGCGGTTGTGACTCTGGGCTACAAGGTCCAAATCATGCCCGCCAACAGCGGCGGAACGCCGGCTACCGTCTCCAACGAACTGGCCGCCATGGTCCGGGATTGGTCGCCCGACGGCCACACCATCCTGGTGCAGCAACAAAACTCCAGCACCGGAATGGACGTTTACGCACTGCCGGTCGCGGACAAGCCGCAGTCGATGACTCCGGTGCTCAATTCGCAATTCGACGAAGTCTTGCCGCGATTGTCTACCGATGGCCGCTGGATGGCCTACATCTCCAACGAGAGCGGACGCGGCGAGGTTTACGTAGTCCCGTTTCCTGCGACCGGCGGACGCTGGCAGATCTCCAGCAACGGAGTCACGGCCGGCGTCCCTGGAGTCATCTGGAGCCGCGACGGCAAGCAGTTATATTTTCGCGATGCCAGCGGAGCCCTGATGGCCGTCGACGTCCAGCCCCAGGGGGCCGAATTCCGCGCCGGAACTCCCCGCCAGATCTTTATGACCACCGGGGGAGCATGGCCGCTCGATACCGCGCAGGATGGCCGCATCCTGGTCGGCGTCCGCGCCGAGCAGGAAGTCTCTTCCCCGATCACGCTGGTGTTGAACTGGGACGCAGAGATGAAGAAGTAATCCGATCGCGCCGTGGAAATCCTAGGCAGGTCTAAGTCTCTCTTGCCTCACATATCGCAGCCTACATATCTTCCCTACATATCTCTGCGGCCTTCCATCGCTTTCAGCATCGTAATCTCGTCGGTGTATTCGATGTCGCTGCCGACAGGGATGCCCATGGCGATGCGGGTAACTTTCACGCCGGCGCGTTTGAGCTGCTGTGAGAGATAAGTTGCCGTGGCTTCGCCTTCGACGGTGGGGTTGGTAGCGACGATGACTTCATCGATATTGCCGGCGTCGACCCGCGTAACTAAGTTCGCGATACGCAACTGTTCAGGGCCGATGCCGTGCAGCGGAGAAATCGCGCCGTGCAGCACGTGAAAGACGCCGTTGAAGTGCTTGGTCTTTTCGATGGCGGCGATGTTGGTGGGTTCCTCGACCACGCACACCAGGCGCTGGTTGCGGGTTGCGCTGGTGCAATAGACGCACGGGTCAACGTCGGTAATGTTGTTGCACACCGAGCACAGGCGGAGGTTCGCCTTAACGTCGCGCACGGCGGCGGCCAGGGCTTCGGCGTCTTCATCGCTGGAGCGCAGAATGTAGAAGGCCAGCCGCTGCGCGCTTTTCGCGCCGACGCCGGGCAGTTTTTTCAGCTCGTCGATCAGGCGCGACATGGGTTCGGCAAATTTCGACATTTATCAATTCACTTTCATTGCGTTGTCATTCTGAGCGAAGCCAAGAACCTATGCAAGTTGCCGGCGGAGGAAAAGTACTGAGGCCCTCGCTTCGCTCAGGATGACGAGCGTTACGAGGACAATCGTTATACAAGGGGCAAAGAGAAAATCCCTACAGTCCGGGGATGCCGAGGCCTCCCAGCATGCCACCGACCGTGGATTGCATTTGCCCATCGACTTTGCGCGCGGCTTCATTGACCGCGGCCACGACCAGGTCCTGCAGCATTTCCACGTCGCCCGATTTCACCGCCTCGGGGTCGATGCGCAGGCTAAGCAACTGTTTGCGGCCATCCATTTTGGCGGTGACGGTACCGCCGCCGGACGTGGCCTCGACCACGGTGGCCTGCATTTTCTTTTGCAGGTCTTCATATTGCGATTTGGCTTTGGACATCAGCTCTTGCAGATTGAATCCACCCATAGGACCTCACGTTTCAATCTCGGCTCCCGTTGTCATTCTGAGCGCAGCGAAGAACCTATGCAATCTGCCACGAGCAAGAATTGAAATAGGTCCTTCGCTTCGCTCAGGATGACAAGGCTCACCGCTTTTCCTTGTAGTCGATCACCGTTCGAATTTCCGCGTTGAACTTTTCCTGCATGCGGCGAACCACGGGATCTTGCTCGGCGCGGCCTCGGCCGCCGGGGCCGGACGCACGCGGGGAGTCGCCGTTACGCTTGTTTTCCTGCGGGGCCACTGCGGCGCCGGGAATGACTTTCAATTTCACTGCACGGCCCAGGATTCCACTCGCGGAAGCGATGGCGAGACGTCTCGCATCGGGGCCGAGCGACATGTCGATCACGGTTTGGGACTCGGCGATCTTGATTACCAGTTCATTGCCCTGCACGCTCCACTCGCCGGCCGAGAGCATGGAGACCAGGATCCGCTGGTTGCCGTCGGTGAGCGCTTGCAGCACGGCATTCTGCAAACGCTCCAATGGCGGTTGCTCCGCCGCTGGTGCGGTGGGCGGCGGCACGGGTGCAACTTGCAGATCCACTTCCCGCTGCGGTTCGGGGGCAGACGATTTAGCGGCGGCGGCAGAGACGTTGCCAACTACGTCTCTACGATCGGTGATTGGTTCGGGCACGTGCTCGCGCTGCGGCGCGGGCGCGGCAGAGCCCATGATCACTGGCTCAGGCGTGCTGGCTGCGGCAACAATGCGCGAACCGGCGGCGGGCGCAGGATCGGACGAGGCTTCCTGGCGCGGTGTGCCTTTGCGCGCAGAGTCGGCGGCGAAAGGAGAAACGAAGTTGGGACGCGCTGCAGGCGGCTCTGGACGGCGAATTTCACCGCTGGGCGAACTACCGACGATCGCAGGCCGGGCTGCGGGACGCTGCGCGCTGTTCGCCGGAGAAGCAGCAACGTCGCTGAGCAACTGTTCAATCGGCAGCAGCTTTTGCGCATGGGCCATTTTCAGCAGGCCAAGCTCGAGGTGGAAACGCTGTTCCTGCTTGTATCCCAGTTCGCCGTGGGTGCGCAGCATGATCTGCAGGTGGCGGGTAAGATCCTCTTCGCCGAACAGCGTGGCGACCCGGGCGACGCGCTCGCGTTCTTCGCTGGAAACCTGCAGCAGCGGAGAATCTTTCCCGGCAATTTTCGCGACCGTGGCGTTGCGCAGGAAGCGCACCATCTGGCGGGCGAAGTGCGTCGGGCTGTGACCTTCGCTGATCAAGTGGTCGACCTGGCGCAGAATTTCTTCGCTGCGGCTCTCCGATACGGCCTGCATGACCTGCTCCAAAATATGCGCGGGCGCGGCACCCACCAGGTTGCGGACCGAATCGGCGGTGACGCGTCCACTGGCAGAGGCGATGGCTTGGTCAAGGATAGAGAGCGCGTCGCGCATAGAGCCGTCGCCGGCTTCGGCGAGCAGGGCGAGGGCGTCGTCGTCGGCTTCGATGTTTTCGCGCGTGACCAGGTCGCGCAACTGAGCGACGATAGCGTCGAACTTGACGGCGCGAAAACTGAAATGCTGGCAGCGCGAGCGGATGGTCTGCGGAATGTCTTCCGGCTGCGTGGTCGCGAGCATGAAGACGATGTGGTCAGGCGGCTCTTCCAGCGTCTTGAGCAGCGCGTTGAAAGCCGCGTCGGTGATCTGGTGGGCTTCGTCGAGAATGTAGATCTTGAAGCGGTCGCGGGCCGGGCGATAACGGGCCGCTTCGCGTAGTTCGCGAATCTCGTCGATGCCGCGATTCGTGGCAGCGTCGATCTCGATCACGTCGACGGCGTTGCCGGCGCGAATCTCGGTGCAGCTTTCGCAGATGCCGCAAGGCTCCGCAACAGGCTTATCTTTCGAGCGGCAGTTCAACGCCATGGCCAGAATGCGAGCGACCGTGGTCTTGCCGATGCCGCGGTGGCCGCTGAAAATGTAGCCGTGGGCCGTGCGTCCCTGTTCAATGGCGTTTTGTAGCGTGCGCGTGACGTGTTCCTGTCCGATGACCTCGGAGAATTTCTGCGGACGATATTTGCGGGCCAGGACGGTGTAACTCATGGGCGGAAGAGACGATTATACGCAAAAACTTTAACCACAGAGGGCACGGAGAACGCCAAGGAAGCCCTCGGGGTTGCGAAGCGGCGTGCCACACGATAGGCTGGTGCGACAGAATTCATGTGCAAAAGTGGCTGGGGGCGGATTCTGCGAACGGCCGCAGAGGAGTGTAACCATGCAATTGAAACTGACGGAGCGAACCGTGGATGGCATTCTGGCCATTGAGGCCAGCGGGCGAATTGTGTTTGGGGAAGAGTCTTCCCTGCTGCGGGAGCAGGTGAAGCGGGCCATCGCGGACGGACAAAAGCGCATTGTGCTCAACCTGGGCGAAATCAGCTACATCGATTCCGGAGGGCTGGGGACGCTGGTGGCGCTGCATACTTCGGCGCACAACGCCGGAGGCACGATTAAGCTGGCTAACCTGACCCAGCGCGTGGGAGATCTGCTACAGATCACCAAGCTGCTGACGGTGTTTGAAGTGCATGATTCGGAGTATGCGGCGCTGGAAGCGTTTCGAAAAGCCGCGTAGCCCGACTGTTCTCAGAAAGTCAGAATCCCCACTCTAACGTCGCAACGAACCCGACGTTAGAATGGGGCACCCGGCTCATCTTGGTGACGTGATTGTGAAAGGTAAGGGTCGCGGTTCCCGAGGGGGAACAACCCAGCAGAAAGATACTGGGACGGTGCGTCTGCGGATTGAGCAGGCGGTGCGGTCGATTCCGCGCGGGAAAGTTTCGACTTACGGCGGTGTCGCGCGGGCGGCTGGATTTCCAGGGGCAGCGCGGCAGGTTGCGGCGGCTCTGCGGCGCGGATTCGGATTGCCCTGGCAGCGGGTGCTGGGAGCCGGCGGCCAAATCAAGCTGACCGGCGACTCGGCCATCGAGCAACGTCTACGGCTCGAGGCCGAGGGCGTGCGCTTTCGCGGGCGGCGCGTGGATATGAAGGCGCATGAATGGAAGCCGAAGGGCCGGCCTCGGACCTCGGACCGCAGGCCTTAGGCGTCCGAGGTCTGAGCTCCGACGGCGGGTTCACTTCTTGAATTGCGGGTCGATCTCGACCTGATATCCCGTAACCACTTTATTGGTTTCGTTGGCCATGCCGACCACTGCCATTAATTCTTTAAACATGGCGTCGGTCATGCCTTTTTTCTGCGCCGACACGGTGTGCGATGCGATGCAGTAGGCGCACTGGTTGGTGACGCTGACGGCGACGTAGATCAATTCTTTCGTCAGCGGGTCGAGCGCGCCGGGAGCCATGATCTGTTTGATGTCTTCCCAAGTGCGCTTGAGCGTGGCGGGATCGTGGGCAATGGCCTTCCAGAAATTATTGATCCAGTCGGTCTTGCGGGTGGTCATGATGTCGTCGTAAATGGCGCGGACTTCCGGGCTGGCGTCTTTGTATTCGATGAGGCCGAGGGTCGACATGGGCTCTCCTTAGCTTTTTGAATTCATTTGACCACAGAGTCGCAGAGACACAGAGGAAAACGAAGCACGAAAAGATTTCCCTGTGACCATGTGACTCTGTGGTGAAAAATTCTGGGCAGGTTTCCGCCGAACGGCAGCATCTTGGCGGCAGACACGTAACCAGTTACGTCTCTACGGCAACTCACCGGCCAGCAACTTTTCCAACTGTGCCGCGGGAACTCTGACGCCTACGTAGAACTGGCCGAACAGGGCGTAGACGGCGCTGACTTCGTCGAAACGCATTTCGTAGATCAGCTTCTTGAACACCAGCGGCTCGTCGGCGAAGAGGTCGACGCCCCACTCCCAGTCGTCGAATCCGATCGATCCGCTGATGATCTGTTTGACTTCTCCGGCATAGCGCCGGCCGATTAATCCGTGTTCGTTCATCTGGCGGGCGCGTTCTTCGATGGGGAGTTGGTACCAGTTCTTGTCTTCACCGCGGCGGCGGTCCATGGGATAGAAGCAGGCATAACGCTGCGGCGGGATCTCGGGGAACAGCCGCGGGCGCATGGCTTCAGCATGGCGGTTGAGCTTGCACGCAATTTCCGCTTTCCACTGGTCGGAATGCGGCTCAATGCCCTGATCGGCGAGCTCTTTGTAGATCTTGACGGTGGACTCGTAGAGTCCGAGTTCAATGATGGAAAGATAGGACGTGGTGGCCTCAAGGTAATCGCTCAGGCGCAGATGGGCGAGCTTCAGTTCGGCCTGGTTCAGATCGGCGAACGACTCGCGGAAGTGAATCAGCATGAGATCGCCCTTGTGCCCGATCAACGAAAAGAGCGCGGACTGGCCGGCGGAATTTTTCTCCATCGCGGAGAGGGCGTCGGACGCTTCCTTGGCGATAGCCGATTTTTCAGTCTCCGGCAGAGCGCGCCAGGCAGGCCAGCGGAAGCGCATCATCTGATGCAGAACGCTGTAGCCTTCGGTGGTCAGCGGCACAGCCGGGAGTTCCGCGGCAACTTGGGGACGAGGTTGGTGAGTTGTGGTCATGCAATCCTCTTTCGAACCGGGCTTGCCGGGGGCAAAATGTCCTGGGGCAAAACATCATTGTACCCGGCGGGGCACGAGACCAGAAATGCTGGAGAACAGGAGCGATGTAGGATCTAACTTCGAACGCATTCTGCCCATAGTTGTACGCTTGTGATCTAACCTGAAAAGAAAAACAGCGCATGGTTAGAGTGATACAATTCGGCGGTTACGAGACCTCCAAGACGCGATGCTGCAGTCAAGAAGTCGCAGAGCGAAGGGGCTCCGGTGCGAAACACGCGTCGCTGCCGGGATTGTCAGAATGAACTTCGGGAAACTGATCTTCAATCAACGTAAGGAGAAGAGAATATTTTTATGAAACGCACGATTTTCATCGCATTCTGCCTGCTTAGCGTAACTCTTCCGGCACTCCTTCTGGCCAAGGAAAAGGCCGCCCCTGTGGACCTGAAGGGCATGAATAACATTTTTCTCGGATGGGTCAACATGAGCTCCGACGACTATCATCACCAAGGTTATTCCACACGGGAAGAGTATCAAGCCGTGATCAACAATGCGAACACCGCATTTCAGGATACCTGCAAGAAAGGCTTTTCCGGACGGACGATGACTGCGGCAAAAGGCCCGGGCGACGAAAGCACGGCCGGGAACGATCTCTACGTCAAATTCTCCGACGTGGTTTATGACCACAAATATCGTCTCACTCTGTCGGTTCATTTCATCGACCTGAAAACCAACGCAGAAATTGGATCGATTCCCGTAAAGACCTACACGGCGCATTACTGCGGCCTTGAGGGGTGCATGAACAAGGAACTGGACAAAGTGAGCGAAGAGTTGCAGAAGGAGTTTGCCGGCGGAAAATAGATGTCGGGGAGAGAACCAGCACCACTGCCCCAAGATCGTTTTCTCCAGAGCAACCCAGGACAACCGATATGGCGAGGGCTGCGATCTTTTTCCTGCTGGTCGTTGCGACCAACGCCTCTTTGGCTCTCCTGTATCCGTTCAGCCTGGCGCGCTTGTTGTTCGTATTCTTGATTTATGCGGCGGGCACGCTGCTCACGCTCTACCTGTTGTTTCATCCACGCAACCAGTGGCTGGTGACCAACCGTTGCCGGGTGGATGGCGCGCGTAGTATCGCCCTGACTTTCGACGACGGTCCCGATCCCGAAGATACGCCCAAGCTACTCGACCTGCTGCGCGAGAAAGATGTGAAGGCTACCTTTTTTGTCGTGGGGAAGCGAGCCGACCAGTATCCGGAAATCGTGCGCCGCGCCTGGGCTGAAGGCCATCTCGTCGCCAACCATACCTGGTCGCATCGTTCTCTATTTTGTTTTCTCACGCCGGCGCGTCTGCGGGCGGAGATCGAGCGCTGCACGGACAGCGTGCGCCACAGTTGTGGTTTCCGCCCGCGTCTTTTTCGCTCGCCGGTGGGCATGCGGCATCCCCTGCTGCGGCCTTATCTCAAGGCCGCGGGATTGGAATATGTCTCCTGGACCATTCGGACGCGCGACACGCTGACCTGGAATTCCGGCGCGCTTGCCCGGCGCATCTTGAACCGCGTGGCCGGCGGGGACATCATCCTGCTGCATGATCACTTGCCCCGTGGAGCGCATGTCATGCTGGAAGCTCTGCCGGGGGTCATCGATGAACTCAGAAAACGAGGATTTCAATTCGTGCTGGCCGGCCCGCGCGAAGATACAGACGTGGGAACCCTGGAACCCGCGGCGTCGCAAACGGCGCGCTGATTCTGGCATTCGTTTATGTCAGCGAGCTAATCCGAGAGCGCAGACCAAAGACAAAAAGGCGCGGCTGACCGCTCCCACCGGATCGAGCAACACTCGACGGCCTTCGAGCATGGCGGCCACCGGCTGTCCCTTATAACTGGCAATCTGCCGGTAACGGGACATGAAAAATACCACCCGCAAGAAAAGTTTCCAGTTGAGCGGGGCAAAATAATCCGGCGTCACGAACGGCACGGCACGGCCACTCTTCACTTCCGCAATGAAATCTTTGAACGACGCGGCCTGCGACAGCGTGACGATAGAACTGGCGACCAGCAGGTGGCTGTCGCCTCCGCCCACCACCGGCTTGTGCCACTGGCGAGCCAGTTCCAGAACGCGATCGTTCTCCTCGCGCCGCCGCATTCCATTCACTTCTAATGCGTGAATCGCCCAACCGTAGCGGGTAAGCAGGTCGGTGACCGGGATCGACTCCGCCCCTGGTCCCCACGCCACCAGAGGATGGTTCAACACGACCAGGCAGCCGCTGGCCGCGAGCGTTTCAAACAATTCGTCGTGGCGTCCAGCGCGCGCCGCCGATTGAATTCGATGGTGCGTTTCATTGATGCCACTCTCGGGCAGGCCGCTCAGTCCAAGGTGAAATAAGTGTCCCTGGTACCACAAGGAAAGCTCTTCGCCGATTGCGATGCGGCCGTTGGTGGGACCATTACGCTGGGGCAGGCCGCGCAGCAAAGCCAGACTGCCGGCGAATTCGTCGTGATCCGTGATGGTCAGGTGAACTCCGTTGAAGCCCCAACGAGCAGCCGCCGCGGACTCCATCTGATATACGTCGTCGGGCGTGTACGGCGGGTTGAAAGTGATCTCCGCGTAATTCAGATCAGCCACGCCGCCCAGACCGAAGCTGCTCTGCAGCACGCCACTCAAGGGGCGCATGAAGCCGAGCTTCACGACCTGATTTAACGCCGCCAGCTTCTCGACAGAATGGCACGAGTGGTTGTGCAGGGAAACCGCGTAGGGGAACTCGCGCGCCGGATGCGGGCACTCACGGTAAGTGTAGTTCTCAATCTTCCAGGCTGACCGGCTCATCGTCGATTTTAATGGGGTGTCCGCAAGTGTAACGGGAGGATACCATCGAAACCCACCCCGATGCTCTCGCGCAACTAGTGGCTAACCATCACCACACCCTCCAGATGTCATACTGCGGAGGGCGCAAGCCCTCCGATGGACCTTACGATCCGCTTGCAGCAGTGATACAGTCGGCGGGAGTGCCCATGCCACACGCGCCACACGCGTTCCCTTCCGCAGCATCAGGCCGTCGGCCGACGTAAGGTCCTTCACGCCGGCTTCGCCGCCGTTCAGGATGACAAAAACTCAAGTTCCTGACCGGAACGAAACGTTTCTATGGGAAGTTTCATTCAACCCGCATTCCCGGCGCCTCCGAACTGTACATCCGGGCAGCAGGGTATTGTCGCGGAAGAATGCGATCTGATAATCTTCGTCCACTGCTTAGTGGGCTGGGGCGGTCGCTCTGGGTGGGGCTGGGAACTTCGAAACCCAAGGGGGATGGGCGTTGCTGTATACGATCGATTCGTCAAAGCAAAAGCCACAAGCCGACATCCTGGCAAAGTTGTCGAAGTGCCGCCGGGTTCTGTTGATCGAAGCCAACGATCAGCGGCGCTGGGTCGGTGGCCGGGTTACGCCTGAAGTTCACATCCCTCCGGTCGGGCTGATGTATGTCGCAAGCAGCGCGCGCCGGCACAATCCTGACGTACACATCGAAATTCTTGAAACCTCGTTAGACGGGCGCACGGACGAAGAACTGGCCGCGAAGCTGCTCGACTATCGCCCCGATCTGGTTGGCATCCGCAGCATCAGCCTGTTCGAGGATGAACTGAAACGTGTCGCCGAGTTGACCCGCAGCGTTCTGGACGTGCCCATCGTGGCCGGTGGCCCCATCGCCACCGCCCGCCGCGGGCCGCTTCTGAAGGCCATCCCCGCGATCGATCTTCTGGTAGTGGGTGAAGGTGAGTTGCCCTTTTCGCGGCTGCTCTCAGGCACCACCACCAACGGCCTGGTGTTACGCCATGACGATCAGATTGTCGACTTAGGCGATGGCGATGTGGTCGACAATCTCGACGAGCTTCCCTTCCCCGACTATGGCCTGGTCGATCTGAACCGGTACCAACAACACCTGAGTTATGCCTACAACCACCGGCGGCAGGGCGTTCTGCTCACCAGCCGCGGTTGCCCGTTCCTGTGCACGTACTGCAATACTTTTGCCGGCAAGACGGCCCGGCTGCGTTCCGCGGAGAACGTGGTCGCCGAGATGGAACAGATGTCGCGCGACCACGCGATCGACGACTTCTACGTAGTCGACGACATCTTTAACATGGACCGCCACCGCACGGAGGCGATCTTTCGCAGGATTATTGGCCTGCGCGAGAACTGGCGCCTCTATTTCGTCAATGGGTTGCGCGCCGACATTATGACCCGCGAAATGGTGGACCTGATGGCCGATGCGGGAACGGTGTGGGTTACTTACGCGGTTGAATCCGGCAGCCCGCGCATTCAAAAGCTGGTGAAGAAGAACATGCGCCTCGACAGGGCCGCGGACATCATCAACTACTCCCAGGACCGCGGGATGGTCGTTAACGTAAATACGATGTACGGCTTTCCTACCGAGACCGGCGCCGATGCCCAGCAGACGCTCGACTATCTAGCGGAGCTGCACATGCCTTCGCTTCTTCCTTACCATTTTTGTCTGCGCGGATACGAAGGCTGCGAAATCGTCGACCAGGCGGCCGAAGCCGGCTGGGATACCAGTGCCTTCCTGGCGGATGGCGCGCTTTCCTACCACGACATGCCCACGGGAACATCCACGTTTCCGAAAAACGAGATGATGACCCACCTGATCGAGTATCATACGCGGTTCGGCATGCGCAACCAGCAGCACCTGCTGCGCTCGCTGGAAGTGCTGAGAGAAAACGGATACACCGATCGCGATCTGGTGGATATGTACAGCGTTCTTCAAAATCGTCCTTTCCGGCAAGTGGAAGAAATCGTGGCCGGCTCCGCGTCGAGCCCCAAGTCGGGAATGGCTTCCTCTGTAGTTTCAGCAAACCGTGGCTCTAACTAGGATGGCTACTTCGCAGCGCAAGAGTTTTGAGAATGCATAGGCCCATCAAATACCTTGAAAAGGCGATGTCTGTTATTGCGAGTGGGGCGTGGCAAGTATTTTGTTTGAGTAACGAGCTCGTTCCCGAGAATCCTTCCTTCACGCCCCGCTGGTCCGACAAGCCGCTGCTGAAGTCGCGTGAAAAAACGAAGCCGCCTCTGGGCTGGCCGCGAGAAACTGATTCGTTGTGCCCGCGTTGCGTGCCGGAAATCCGCCGCCAAATCGTCGACGGCCAGCAGGATTACCGCGTTCTGTTGCACGAGAGACCCGGCGAGATTAAAGCGCAGATCATCGAGCGCGATGGCAGAATCCTGATGCTCAAGGATTGCCCGGTGCATGGGCATTTCGAAGATGTCATTTCCATTGATACGCAGTTTTTCCGGCATCTGGAGGAAATGTTTCCCGGCCGTGACATTCGCGCTCATCACGACGAAAAGCTGCATAACCACGGCAGCAGCACCATCAAGCATGGGCGGGGCTCGGTGCTCACCATCGACCTGACCAACCGCTGCAACATGATGTGCGACCCCTGTTTCATGGACGCCAACCAGGTGGGATTCGTCCACGAACTGGCCTGGGATGACATCAAGACGCTGCTCGACAATGCATTCTCGATCAAGCCACGGCGCCAGATGTCGGTGCAGTTTTCCGGCGGCGAGCCGACCATGTCGCCCCATTTTCTGGACGCCATTCGCTATGCCCGGCAACTCGGCTACGACAGCGTGCAGGCCGCGACCAACGGCATCGAGTTCGCCAAGAGCCCGGAGTTCGCGCGCCAGGCCGCGGAAGCAGGCTTGCGCTACGCGTATCTGCAATTCGACGGGATCGGCAACCCGGCAAATTCGCATCGCAACGTCGGCAATTTGTTCGACGTAAAGCTGCGGGCCATCGAAAACCTGCACTCCAACGGCGTCGAAGTCGTGCTGGTCACGACCGTGGTCAACGGCATCAACAACGAGCAAGTGGGGCGCGTCATACAGTTCGCGCTCGACAATCCCGACAAGGTCGCCATGGTTTCGTTTCAGCCCGTCTCTTTCACCGGCCGCGACGAAGCCGTGACCGACGAACGCCGCCGGGCGCAACGCTACACTCTCTCGCACCTCGCCCACGATGTGAAGAATCAATTGAGCATTGGCGAACCCGTCCGCGACTGGTTCCCGCTCTCGTTTCTGAGCACGTTTTCCGACTGGGCCGACCTGGTTCACGGCCCCGAAGCCGCCTGGGGCCAAGTGGCTTGCGGTTGCCACCCGAATTGTGGAGTAGGGATGGCTATCATGGTCGACAAGCAGACGCGCGAAGCGGTTCCGGTCACTGCGTTTCTGAATGCGGACCAGTTCGCCAAAGACATTGCGCGGATCAACGATTGGGCTCGCAACAAGTGGATATCGGTGGCCGGAATGGCGCTGGCACTGTTGCGGAACTACGACGCGTTCCGCGCGCCCAAACATTTTCGCGCTTTCGATATGCTAAGGAAACTCGACAAAGGGCTGGGAGCAACCGGACGCGACTACGGCGACGTTTCGGGCAAGAGAACGATGGAGGACATCCTGCGCCGCCGCCGCGACCGCTGGAACCTGCTGTTCGTGGCGGGGATGTGGTTCCAGGATCTGTTCAACTACGATTTCAGAAGGACCGAACAGTGCATTATCCCGTACGCCACGCAGGAGGGCGAGATTTCATTCTGCGCCTACAACACGGGGATGGGTTGGCGGAACATCATCGAAAAGATGCATATGACTGCGACGCTGACCAGGTGGTACGAGGAACACGGACGGCATGAGATTTTCGCCGGCGGCAAGAGCGTGAAACTCAGCAGTACGGAGCATCATCTGGTCTTGAAGGACGATATCGTCACCAATGAAGCCCAGCACGATCTCGATCAACTGGGCGTGGCAAAAAACGCACGCGAGGAAAAGTTGCGGGCGCGAGCCGAGCGGGATGCTGAAAACCTAAGGATGGCGAGGCTTTACCGCGAATACGTGCTGAAAGAAAAACCTGAGCCGGAGCTGATCCAGATCGGAATGAACGGCGCGGCTGCGAACGCCGACCAGGAAGCCGTGGGAAGCTGCGGCGATTAAGAGCTATCCCCCAGGCGCTAAAGCCCGCGAATCTCTTCGCGACTTGACGCGGCGCTGACGCGCCGCTCTTCCACGGTGCGCGCAGTACACCGCGGTTAATGGCACGGCGCTACTGAATCGAATCACGAACCTTGCAGAGCGCCCGCGGAGACATCATCTGCCTTGGATTCAGGTACCGGCGCCATCACTCTCGGGCGCAGGAGCTTTGTCTGCTTCACATAGGCCTCCGGATCCATCAGCGTTTGGGTGCGCGCCAGAATCTGGGCCAGGCGTGGAATGTCGCGCACCCGGACGTGCCGGAGCCACTGCCACCACTTCTTTTTACCCGCGATGTTGAGAACGCTGCGCCGCCACGATTCGCAATAAAGCTCGAAGAAGCGCTCTACCCCGAGGCGCGGCTCCCACAGCAGGTGATGCAGATCGTACTGGGTCCAGTCGAATACATCGATTTTCTTCTTGCTCTGCTCGAAGTAGTAGGTGCCCGGCAGCGGGGTGAGAATAGTAAACCCCACGCGATAGAGTTGATGCTCGTCCAGAAAATCCCACAAGCCTTGAAAATCTGCCTCGGTAAAATCCGGATCGATGATGAAATTCCCGGTGACGCCGAATCCCAGTTCGCGAGCAATGCGAACCGCCTCCACCGTTTTGCTGATGTCCGCGTCCTTCACCAGTGAGTTGAGGCCGGGGCTGGTGTGGGACTCCAAGCCGAAGAAAATGTCGAAGGATTTGGCCAGCGGGCGCCAGAGCTTGAGAAGGTCCACATTTTCCGTGACCAGATCCGCGCGGGTCTGCACCAGCAGCAAGTTCTTGCGCTCTTTCGAGCGGAGTAGCGTGTGGCCCAATTCCTCGCTGCGGTTCCGGTCGGCCCAAAATAAATCGTCGACCATGAACAGGTTGCGGCCGGTGGCCTCGAAGTCCGCCCGCACCTGATCGGGTGCGTGGCAGCGGTAGGTTCGCTTGTAGAGTTGCCACACCGAACAGAAGTTGCAGCGGTAGGAGCAACCGCGGGCCGTTTCCATGGTCCACATCGGCATGTAGTTCAGACAGCAGTAGCGCTTCTGATAACGGGCCACCACGGAGCGGTCGGGGAGAGGCATCTGGGCCAGATCGAGCCATGGTCCCGGCTTGACAGTCGTGGGCTGAAATCGGCCGTCTCCTTTGGGAAGCAGCAGCGACGGCAGCGTGTCCAGCGCTCGATCGTTGGCAACGGCGTCGCACAGGGCAGGCAGTAGCGCCTCGCCTTCGCCGATGCAAATGGCGTCGACGGAGCGGTTGCGATCGACTGCCTTAGGAAACGCGGAGATGGCGTGGCCACCGAGGGCAACGAAAATCTTCGGGTTGTATGCCTTGACCTGGTCGGCGACGTGGAGTGAGGCGGGCGCCTCAAGAATATGCAGGCAGGAGATGGCGACTAAATCCGGTGGCCACTGCCGCAGAATCTGAGCGACGCCCCGGCGCTCAAAACGCATGTCGGCCAGTTGGACGGAATGTCCCGCCCCGCGCAGCGCCGCCGCCAGGTACATCAAGCCCAAGGGTTCGGTCTGGAAGAAAGGAGCCAACCCGAACTGAGCAGTTTCCGGGTAAGGCCTCAGCAGCAGGATGCGCAACGGCGACCTCTCTGGCCCCGGAGTCCGACGCCCGCGCCCGAAAATTCAACGGCCACCGATGGACGAATGATTGTCATTGCATTCGCGGCGATGCAATCGTAACCAGATTATTTCCGGCTCCCGACTGGTCTGCGGGCTGCGCCCTGGGAATCAGCGAGGCAACTGCAACGGGCGCTGGCTCAGGCCGACGCTCGTTTACCGGTTGCGATGCTTGTGAACGCGGCGCCGATGCTGCGCTTGCCCTGCCCAGCAACTTCCGCCAGGAGAAGCTCAACCGCTTCTTCAGCAGCGAACGGCGCGTATCGCGAAAGGGGTCATCCGATGTGCCAAAGACGGGGTGGTAACTGTCCGTCCTCTCGATGCCAGGGATTTTAATGCCGAAATCGTTGAGCTGCATGAAGTGCCGCATTTGCAGCTTGTAGCGGCCTTCCACGCCGAACAACAACTCCAGCATCCGTTCGTTCAGCCAAATAATGTAGCGCAGGCCGAAGACCCACACATACGTGTAGCCTTTAAAGAATTTCCAGTCGGCTTTTGTCGGCCTCCACATTCCAATAATGTCCCGGCGGATTTTCCACCGGGCGAAGCTGAGTTCTTCCGGGGACAACGCGGAAGTGCGCACGTTGGTGAAGTAGCCGTCATACCAGCGGAAGTCGGAAAGGTTTTGGATCTGGCCGGCGCGCAGCATATTGTCGCGCAAAGGCGTCTTAGGATAGGGGGTCATGATCTGGTCCATGATGCTGCTGACGCCCTGCTCCTTGATGAACTCGTAGTTCTCCCGCATGCTCTCGGGATCGTCGTCGGGGAGCCCGTTAATGAGACCCGCGATAACGACAATGTTTTCCTTCTGCAATTCGGCGATGGCTTTCTTGATAAGGGCCAGGTTGTTCGGCTTTTTCATGGCCCGCAGGTTTTTTGCGGAGGCATTCTCGATGCCCAGGAAGATGGAGACAAAACCGGCCTTGGGCAATTTCTTGATGACTTGCGGATGTTGCGAGAAGCCGAGGACGGTCGCCTGCGTGGTGAAGTGCAGATTTTTCAGTTTGAGCGAGATCACCCCATCGATCAGTTCTTCGAAACGATTCATGTCCTGGGTGATGTTGTCGTCGGTGCAAAAAATGTGGCGGGCGCCGCGGCTGTAGGCGTCCTCAATATCGGCCAGCACGCGTTCCAGCGGATACTGGCGGATCGAGCTGCCATACATTTGGTGAATACTGCAGAAATTGCAGTGGTAGAGGCAGCCGCGCGAGGTCTCGATGACGTCGGCCCGGCGGAAATACATGTGGAAATTCTTGATGATGCGCTTGTCGCGCGCGGGAAGCTTGATCTTAGTCACGTCCTCCAGCGGACGCGGCGCGTTGTGATGAAACTGCCGATTTTCGGTTTTGTAGGAAACGCCCAATACGTTGTCTAACCCGCGGCCCTGGGCATCGAGCGAGTCCAGCAGTTCGCCGAAACTGAAGTCGCCCTCGCCGCGCACGATGAAGTCCCAGTAGTCGGCTCCGGGCGATCCCTCGATGGTGTCGTAAGAGAGCGTGGCGTGGTAGCCGCCCAGCACGGTTCTTATGCGCGGGTCGAACTGCTTGGTCAGGTACGCCATGCCGAGATTGCATTCATACTGAAAAGCCATCCCGGAAAAACCCACGACGTCCGGGCGCTCGCTCTGCAAGGTCTCCATCAGAATGGGGATGGCGCGCTTGCGAGCGGGAGCCAGGTCAAGGACTTTTACGTCGTGGTTGTCGATCTGCGCGGCAATGGTGGCCAACGCCACGGATGGCGGCTCCCACTGCCGTCTTGGGACCCAGGGTGACGTCGCGGGGCATTGCACGAGCAGTGCTTTCATAGTCTTCGCATCCTGCGCCAGTCTTTTTCTGTCAGCCTTAAGACTGCGCGAACTTTAATTGACGGTTAGAAAGTTGGTTCCCGGGATCGGCCAATTATCGCGACAGGTTACTTCAATTCGGCGATGGATTGCAAGGCGCAACGGGCGTGGGTGGTATATCAGTTTGGAACTTTCTCCTTGCGTCATCCCGAACCGCGGCGCAGTTCAGCCGCGGGAGGGAACTCCCAAGGAATAATTCTTAGGGAGATCCCTGGCTCCGCCTGAAAAGCGGCTCCGCTCGGGATGACGCCACGCTTTGAAGGTTCAAACTCAGCCACTACCCAAGCGGGTTGACGTTCGCACCTGAACGCGGCCATGTTTCTTGCCGTCCCACGCGTGATACACTCACAGCAAATCCAGCGTTGCTGGCCCGCTTCACTGCCACGCTGGAATTCCTGCGGCATGCGAACTTGCGCGCTCATTCCGGCCTTCAACGAAGTCCCTTACATCGCGGATGTGGTCAAGGGAACTCAACCGCATGTTGAAAAAGTGGTGGTGATTGACGACGGATCGGGGGACGGGACGGGACGAGTCGCCCGGGCAGCGGGAGCGACGTGCCTGCAATCGCCAAAGAATTGCGGCAAGGCTTCGGCGCTACGAATCGGCATCGAGTTCGCGCGTGCGCAGAACTTCACCCACGTGATCACTCTGGATGGCGACGGCCAGCATTTACCGGAAGATATACCTGGCATGCTGCGGGTGGCGGAAGAAACGGGAGCGGACCTGGTGATTGGGGCGCGCTCGTTCGATCGCGCATCCATGCCTCGCGCCCGTTATTATTCCAACACGATTGGCAGCCGGTTGGCGTCGTCGCTGGTGGGCCGCGAAATTCGCGACAGCCAGAGCGGGTTCCGGGTTATCCGTCTGGATAAACTTCGTGGCACCACGTTGCGGAGCCGGTACTACGAATTAGAGATGGAGATGTTGATCAAGATGGCACGCTCGGGCTGCACCATTGCGCACGCGCCGGTCAGTACTATCTACCACGATGGTGAGGCCCGCTCCAAGATGAAGCCGGTGCGAGACACAGTGTGGGTTTGCCTGTGGTCGGTCGCATTTCGTTTTCTAGGGGCGTGAACTGATGGCGACGGCGCGGATCCGGCTGGCATCGGCCGTGCTGGCCTTCCTGATCTTTCCGGGCGTACTGGCCGCGCAGGCCGCCGCACTGCAATCCAACGATGTGCGGTCCAGTGATCTGCTGAGCCGGATTTGGGACGGGGTTCAGCAAGCGCAGAAAAAATACACCAGCAGCTGCGGGACGATCACCGAAACCCGTACCTCCAGCCTGATGGTGAGGCCCCTGGTGCTGCACGGCAAGTTCTGCGCCGAGGGCACCGCGCGATTCGCGCTGGAATACTCTGAACCCTCCCGAGTGCGCATTCGCTTCAATGAGGACTACCTCAACGTTACCATCGGCGACCAGACCGAAGTGCTGGAGGTTGGAAGCAACGTTCGCCGCACCCAATCTTATTTCAGCCGGGAAAATTCTATCGAGAACCTGAAGAAAACTTTCACCATCACCGTGCAAGAGGACGGCGGGGATTATGCGATGAAGCTGGTTCCGCGCACCGACGCGTTTCGCCGCCGGCTGAATTACCTGGTGGTGAAGCTGGACAAAAAAGACTTCCTGCTGCGCTCGCTCGAGGTCGACGGCAAGAGCGGCGTGAACAGCGTATTCATCATCGACGTCAATTCGCTGAACCCGAAGATTCCACCAGAAACATTCGAGGTATACAAGCCAAAGTGATGGAGCCCAGGCGAATGGAGCGAAGTGAAATCGAGACGATGATTCCTCATCGGGCGCCCTTCCTGTGGATCGACTGGGTCGAAGAGCTCGAGCCCGGAGTGCGTTGCGTCGCGGTGAAGTTGGTCGATCCGGCGGACCCGATATTTGCCGGACACTTTCCCGCGAAGCCGATTCTGCCGGGCGTTCTGCTCATCGAGGCTGTAGCGCAGACGGCGGGAGTGATGTTGGGATCGGCCGCTCCGCAGACGGGCAGCCAGACTGCCGGAGGAGTGGCGCTGCTGGGCGCGGTCAATCGCTTCAAGTTTCTCAAGCCGGTGACTCCGGGGCAGAAACTGCGCATCGAAACCAAGAAGCTGACCGAGGTCGGGCGGATGGCGTACATCGAGGGCACGGTGTGGGTGGGCGGAGAGATGGTAGCGAGCGGCGAGTTGTCGGTGGTGTCGGCCTGATCAGTGAGCGGTGCGCAGGCACGCGGACAAGCAAGCGTTGGATCAGGCAGATGAGGGCAAAGGTTACACTGTGATCCGAAGATTTCAGACTCACCTGCGGCAGTTCGCCACCACCTTGCTGAAGGAAGACCTTACGCCGGGCCGCGCCGCGGCTGCGGTATTTCTGGGGATCTTCATCGGGATCGTGCCCATCTACGGGTTTCAAACTATTGCGGCAGTGAGTTTAGCTTTGTTCTTCAAGCTGAATAAGCCGCTGACGGTGGCCGGCACTTTCATCAACAATCCGCTGCTCCAGGCCCCGATTGTGGTGTGCTCGGTGGAACTCGGGTATCTTCTGCGCGGCGGATCATTTCGGCCGTTTCATCTCTCCGCGCTGGCCGGCCCGCACATGAAAGAAGAACTCCTGGCCTGGGGGATAGGCAGCATACTGTTGGGAGTACTCGTCGGAGGTGCGGGGGCGGCGCTCACGGCGGTTGCGTTCCGGCTGAAGGCGCTCGCCAATGCAACCTCATCCAGTTCCGGATTGCGCGACCGGATTCGCTTTGTGAATGGGTTGTATGCTCAATGCGCCCGGGGAGACCGCGGGTTCGTGCGTTGGAAGCTGCGTCTCGACCGGATTTTCGCGCTGCTTGCGGCCGAAGAACTGGGTTCGGGAACCGTGGTGGATCTAGGATGCGGCTACGGCATGGCTTTGAGTATTGCAGCTTTCAGTGACAGCCACCGCCGTCTGGTAGGTTGCGATCTGGATGCGCATCGCATCATGGTCGCTCGCCAGGCTCTGAGCCCGCTGAACGCGGACCTGAGCGTGGCGGACATTCGTGCTTTCGATCTGCCGCCGGCCGGGTCGATTCTGATTCTCGATGTCTTGCAGTATCTGGCTGCCGAGGAACAACTAGGCTTGCTGAAGCGCTGCTGTTCGGCGCTCGCGGTCGATGGAAAATTAATCTTCCGGGTACACGATCGCGAGCGCGGGCTGTGGTCGGCGATCACGTCGGCGTTCGACCGTCTGATATTCGCCTGGGGCCGCGCCGGCGTCCGGCCCCTGATGCTTCCGGCAACTGAGTACCGCAGTGTTCTGGAGAAAGCTGGGATGCAGGTGGAAGAGCGGCGGTTCCGAAACCGCCTACCGCTGGCGCATATCTTATTCATCGCGAAAAAAAACCTGCCGGAGAGCGCAACATGATGGCTCGTGGCATGCGCCTGCTGGGCCGCCTGGTCGTGGGTATCCGGGGATGGTCGTGGCCCTGAGCATGGTTGGAACCTTATTGCTGTATGCCAACATCCACAATCTACGAACCGGCACCGACCTGACCGACCTGTTTGGGAGTCGCGACCCACAGTGGCGAGCCGTGAGCCAGATCGGCGAAGAACTAGGTTATGGCAATCAGCTCTTCGTGCTGATCGAGGCTCCGGACAAAGGCGAGGACGCGACGGACGAGATGGAGGAAAAGGCCGACCGTCTCACCGCCGACATGCTGTCGAGCGGGCTGTTTCTGCATGCGCGTTGCGGCTTGCAGGAAGAAGAACTGCTTGACATGGTGCGGTTCTTTACCTGGAACTTTCCCTCGTTCGTGCAGCCCGAGCAAACGGAGGATCTGAAGCGGCGGCTCGATCCGCAACAGATTCATCAGTCGGTTCGCCGGGCCGGCGAGCGAACTGGTCACGCCGTTTTCCGCATTAGGAACGGATTACTTCGTTGCCGATCCTCTGGGCCTGATGGAAGTGGAGGCGCGCAACAGCGGCGGGTTCTCGCAGTTCGCCAATTTCGACCTGAACTGGGGAATCGGGGAACCGGTTCTTCAGTAAAGACCACAAGGCGCTGCTCATCATTGCCGAACCTCGCCAGTCGGCCGATGGACTACAAGTTCGCCGAGCAAGTCGTGCACTGGACCCGCGAGCATATCCAGGCACTCAGCGCGGAGCGCCTTTCGGGACTCCGGAGTGCGGGCCACGGCGGCGGGCGCCTACGTTTACGCGGAGCAGGAGCACAGGTTCATCGAAACTAATATTCGCCGAATTTCCCTGATTTCGATCGTGGGCAACCTGCTGTTGTGCCTGCTGATCTATCCGCGGATTCCGCTGCTGCTTTTGTCGCTGCTGCCCGCCGGCCTGGGAATTCTGTGGACGACAGGCATAGCGAGTTTCTATCCGGGAGAAGTCAATCTCATCAGCCTGTCCTTTATTGCGATCCTGGCCGGACTGGGCGACGACCAGGTCGTACATTTTTTCAACCGGGTGCCGCAGGAATGGGCAAGGGCGGGACGCTTAATGAGGCCGTGTTTCGCACTTTCGAAACCACCGGGCTGAGCGTTGTGTTCTGCATCGTGACGGCGGCGACCGCCACGGCCGCGCTGGCCATCTCCAGCTTCAAAGCACTGGCGGAGTTTGGGTTCATCCTCACGGTCGGAATGTTCATGATGATGTTCCACACGCTGTGACCGTTCCCGCGCTGATGCAGCTATGGTGGCGGTTCTCCAAGCCGCGCGCGCCGGAGACGATTACCTTCCGCTTCCTTCCCTGGATAGCGCGGAAATTTGTCGATTTCGTGGGCCGGCACGCCCGGCTGTTGGTCGGCCTTATCGTTGGGAATGTTCCTGCTCTCATTATTGTTTCTGCCCACCATCAAGATGGGAGGGCATTCGAGATCAAGGGCGCGGATAATCCTGCCTGGCCGCGCAAAACCGGCTTTCCGCCAGGTTCGGCATTGAGGGCAGTCCGAACGTGCTGTTGATCGCCGGGGGCGAGGAGGAAGTTCTGCGCCGGGCCGAACAATTGACGGCCGGTCTGGAAAGTTATCGGCAGCGCGGCGTCATCAAGTCGATCTTCTCCCCGACCGCCCTGCTTCCGTCAGCCGAGACTCAGAAGCACGGGCCAGTTCGCTGGCGGGCATGAATCTGGCGGCCACAGCCCGCGCCTTGAGGATGCGCTGCACGAGAATGGTTTTCGAACCGAGCCCCTGCAACCGTTTATTGACCGGCTGAAACAACTCGGACAAGGCAACGATTCGATTAAGAACGATCCCATCACCCTGGAGAAGGCAGCCAAGCTTCTGCCGCAAGGGCTGCTCGACAACAGCATTCGCAAGATCGGAGACGGTAGCTATGTCGCCGCGATTGCCTATTATGCCATGGATCCGGATGCTATCGAGGTGGTTCCCGAGAACGTGATCTCCTCATGGAGAAATCAATTTGGTCCCTTCGTGGAGTTCTCGTTCGACAAGATCAACCGTGACATGCAGAGCCAGGTGCTGCATGACAGCCGCAGGGCATTGCTTTGGACCGCAGCCGGCATCGGGCTGATTGTCTATCTCTGTTTTCGCAACCTCCGCGTGTCGCTGATCGTTCTGATCCCGATCGTATTCGGCATCGTGGTAACCTTTGGGCTCTTGCTGGATGGTGGGCACCGCTTCAGTTTCATGTCGATTACGGCGATCCCACTCATTATCGGAATTGGAATCGATAATGGAATCCATTTGGTGCGCCGTTACCTGGAGAACGGAACATCGGGATTTTGGTGATCGCGAAGGCTTCGGGGGCGGCCGTGATTCAATCGAACCTGACTACGATCGTGGGATTCGGGGCGCTGATGGCCTCCAGTTTCGCGCCGCTCGCCGAGATGGGCCTGGTGACATCGTTAGGCGTCGCTCTGGCGCTGGCGGGCGGGCTGTGGCTGGTTCCCGCCGTTATCTTGTTGGGCGAACAACGACGCGCCGACACGACTCCTGGGGACTGAGCCATCGGGCTGCGGGGGTTCGTATATACTTCGAGCGGTCAGGCTTTTATCGAAAAACTTTATCTTTAGTCTTAATAGTCTTAATCAATGAGGCAGCACGTTCGCGAAACCGTCACCGTCACTGACACCGACACGACCTCGTCGCGAGACCCCGGGCGCACAATCGATTCCCTTCCATGAACGTCGGTCAAGTTCCTGATTCCAGATTTCGGATTTAATGGTCATGAAATCGTCGCTTCGCTCGGCAACGTTGTGCTCCCGGTTCTTTTCGCGAGTGACAGGTTTGAGGCCGATTGCAGTGGTTCTGCTGTTTTCGGCCTTTCTGCTTTTGCCGCTGACAGCGCAAGCCGCTCTGCCCCGATCGGCAATCTCAATTCCCACGAATCAGAACCTCGCCGCGGGATTAAAGGCCGCTGAACAGTGTGAGTTTCCAGGGAAGTTGATCGTTCTGCCGCCGCTGTCTTTCGATTTCGCCGGCAGCGAAAACCCAGCCAGCCTTCTAGAGGAGCAAACGCAAGCTGTCCAGGGCATGCCCGAGGGGTCCGAGGTCTGGCTGCACTTTGTGGTCAGGTCCAGTTCTCTGGCAGGCAACGAGTCCGAAAAACAGATTACGGAGCGCGTCGACGCGTTCCTGAAATCGCTGCCTCTTTCGGCGCCTGCGGTACGCGGACTGATTGTTGAAATTGAAACCGCAGAAATCGAAAGCCAGCAACCGCTGACGGCTCCCGGCCTATTCACATTCGGGCTGGTGCGGCTGGCATTAGTCACCAAGGCGAGCAATTCCGGGTTGCGTCTGGGGTTTGTCTTCCAGCCCGGGTTTGTCGCCGGGCACGGCGATATCGTAAAGCGGCTTGCCACCTACGCCGATCTGCTCGGAACCACCTATTCCGAAAGCTGGCGCCAGGATGCCGCGTGGATTGCCGAGCAGGCGCTGAATAAACCTCTCATTCTTAAATCAGAATCACTTAAATCAGAATCACTGAAGCCAGCCTCGCTCAATGCGGATGCAGGAACTTCCGCGACCTCGCGGCTCTTGCAAGCGATGCTCGCGGCCAGCGGAACTTCAGTCGAACTCCTCTGGTCAGAGCCGGCCGACGCCAAAGCCGCAGACGCGGTGTGTACCGCGAATAGATTCATGGCGCATTCCATTACTGCCAACATGTTTCCCGCAGATGCCGCGGCCTCGCCGTTCACTGTTGCCGTGGATGGTGTATCGAAAGATGAGCACAGTTGGTCCGGCGGCGGGAAGTCGGACGTGGTGATTATGGCGCGCGTGAATGGAAACCCCGACTCGCCGAAGACGGTCCGGTTACAGGGCGCCCACGCAGGACCATTCGAGATCAAGTGGTACGACCCCGCGACTGGAGCGCAGCTGCAGGCCGGTCAGGCGACCAGGACGGATCAGGGTTTTACGCAGACCTGCGCCTGCACCAGCGAGTACGCCTTGATTTCCATTCACCAGCAAAGCGACACCGATCAGACGCTGTATAACTCGGTTGAAGTGAAAGGCGGAGTCGAGCTCAAGGTCGAGGAAATTATTGCTCGCTGGCAGCAGAATCGCGAAGCACAGAAGCAGAAGCTGGAAAACTACCTGGCCTCGAGTTTCATGAGCCTGCACTTTGAAGGCACGAATCTGGGGCCGGGCTTTGACGTATCCATGCAGCTCCGGCAGTTTTACAGCCGCGCCGGGCAGATGGAGCTGGCGCAAAAAGAGTTTTACGTCAACGGCGTGAAGTTCGGCAAGAACCATGAATTTCCCCTGCCGCAAATCGAGCCGGAAAAGGTCCTGACCCAGCCCCTCGAATTGAAGCTGAACGAGCGCTACGAATATAAGCTCTTGGGCACGGAGCAAATCGACGGCGTCATGTGTTATGTGATCGGAGTCGAGCCCCGAGTGAGGGACGAGGTTCTCTATAGCGGCAAAGTGTGGATCGACGGCACTACTTTTC
The DNA here is from genome assembly GCA_963800405.1 of uncultured Acidobacteriota bacterium. GTDB lineage: Bacteria > Acidobacteriota > Terriglobia > Terriglobales > Acidobacteriaceae > Sulfotelmatobacter. The sequence goes on along the minus strand of CAWDBW010000113.1, from coordinate 76,014 downwards.
GCGAGGTGAAACAGTATCTGAATCAGCGCGGGGCCAAGAGCAACGTGCTGGTGAACACCGAGACGCAGAATTTCGAGTTAGTCCGTGACGAAAAGGGAAATCAGTTCAACCTGCTGCGATCCATCTCGGCCCAGCAGTTGTTGAATGCGGCGGGACGCGATTTTGTGGTGCAGAGGACGGTTCAGTTTTCCGATTACGTCATCAACGCGCCGGAATTTAGTGGAACGCTGGCGGCCGAGCACAGTTCCGACGACCCCATGTTCCGCGACACCGACCTGGGATTGCGGTCGCTGAAAAAGAAAGGCGACGAACGCGTTTTAGTGGAGAACAGCCCGAAGCGCGTTACGGCGCTGATTGCCGGGGCGATGTACGGAGGCACATTTAATTTTCCAATTCCCTTTCTCGGCATCAGCATTGCAGATTTCGATTTCCACCATACCGGCGCGCAGCTATCGACCTTCTTTGCCGGGCCCATCCTGGTTTCCGATCTGTCGAAGCAGTACCGGCCGAAGTTCCGTCTGGCATTGGATTTGTCGCTGAACGGCCTGCCCGGCGAGAACCGCATCTACAGCAACAACACGGAATTGACCCAAGGGGATGTATGGACGTGGGAGCAAACCGCCGGACTGCGGGCCTCGTGGCAACCGGCTACGCATCTCAGCGTCACCGCGTCGACTTACTTCGCCTACGATAATTTCCTGAGGACCAGTGCAGCGAGCGAGCAATACGAACTGCCGCGCAACGGCCTGACCGTGCTTCCGGGCCTGGAAATAAAATACAACCGCAAAGGTTACGTGTTCGATGCGCAGGGGACGCGGGGCGAGCGCATCGACTGGAGGCCATTCGGATGCAGTTCGCTGCTGGGCCCGCCGATCGGATGCACCCCTCTTACGACGCTGCCGACGTCCTCGCAAACCACCTTATTGATTCCGCCACCACAAAAAGCGTACACGCTCTACAACGCCGACTTGAACAAGGATTACTACATCGGAAAATTCACCAAGGGCGGCTGGGATCTCTCCTACTGGGGTGGAGACCAACTGGATCGCTTCTCGCGTTACTTCCCCTCGTTTCTTGCGTCCCCGCGTCTGCACGGCATTCCCCCGGGCACGGATTCTTTTGACGCTATCGCCGCGGCCAACGTGCATTACGGTTTCAACCTGATGGACCTCATGAAGGTCGATGGGATGTACAGTTATGCGCGAGCGCGTAACCTGGAGGAGTCGTTCCGCTTCCGCAAGTTCGACGGCCTGGAGCTCAACTTCAACACGCCCGGTCCATTGGGTACGCTGGTGCAAGGCACGGTTTCCTACGCACTCGACGGGAATATCTCGCGCTACAACTCCCGTTGGGCCGCCTATATTTTGATCTTCAAGCCGTTGCACTAATTCGAAGATATGGCTGAACTCGGTCAGAAGACCGCACTGGTGACGGGCGCCTCGGGAATTATCGGCGCGGCCATCGCGCAAGCGCTGGGAAGCGCGGGATACCGCGTCGCCGTGCACTACAATCACGCGAAAGAGTCCGCGCGCGGGGTGGTCGAGCGCATCGTCGCCGCCGGCGGACAGGCGCTGGCCGTGGAAGCCGATCTCTCTCGGCAAGAGAGTGTGGCGCCGCTGTTCGATCACGTCGAACAGCAATTCGGTCCCGTCGATTATCTGGTGAATAACGCGGGCATCAACCGCGATGTGTTGTTGGCCTTTATGTCGGAGGAACAGTGGGATGAAGTCATCGACACCAATCTGCGCGGCACGTATTTGTGTTCGCGGCTGGCTTTGCCGGGCATGATGCGGCGGGGCAACGGAGCCATTTGCAATATCGTGTCGCCCAGCGGAGTTCGGGGCCAGGCCGGGCAGTGCAATTACTCGGCTTCCAAGGGCGGTATTATCGCCTTCACCAAGGCGCTGGCGCGCGAGGTGGGGCGATTCAATGTCCGAGTCAACGCCATCTGCCCGGGCGTGATTCCCAGCCCCATGTCCGCCAGCTACATTGAGAAAGAGGAGAAACGACTGCTGGCGGAAATTCCTCTGGGGCGTTTTGGCCAGGCCGAAGAAGTGGCTCCGCTGGCGGTTTTTCTGGGATCTCCACAGGCGAGCTACATCACCGGACAGGTGATCGCAGTCGATGGCGGACTGCTGTAGTTTCCGCGCCGCTGGCCGGTTCTGGGAGTAGGCTTTATGGTATTCTCAGGCTGCAAAATCAAACCTCATGGCCAGCGTTAAAGAGCAACTTAAACCCATCATATTGAAAAGTTTGCGGATCACCGACATGACCGCGGAGGATCTGCGGGACGATCAGCCGCTGCTCGGAGGCGAGCTGGAAGTTGATTCCATCGACATTCTTCAACTCGTTCTCGAGATCGAGCGGCATTTCGGAATCAAGCTGGTGCAGGCCAACTTCGACAAGCAACATCTGGAAACGATCGACGCGCTGGCCGCGTTCATTGAATCCAAAATGGCAGCGGCGGGCAACTGACATCTAGAAATCCTCCGGCAGGAAATTCCACGTTGTCCACGCACAAACTCTACGGCCTCATGACGGCAGGCGGAAATTGACGCGCTGGTACGAACACCGCTTCCACAACATCACCTCGCTGCGAACTATTTTTGCCATCATCCCAAAGCTGCCACGCCGGCTCCATCCTCCCGTCGCGCTGGTCACGGCGCTGATCTTTTTCTTCATGCTGAAGCGAGAACGCCGGGCGGTCGCCGGCAATCTCCAGCGGATCTCAGGCAAGCGCGGGCTCGCTCTGCAATGGAAAGTTTACTGGGTTTTTTATTCGTTTTGCGATTTGATGGTTTCGTATTGCTACGTTCCGCAGGCGACGCATTCCGAACTGCTCGGCATGCTGGTCGACCAGGAGCGCGGCGCCGCCAAGATCGAGCAATGCCTGGCCGCGGGCAACGGGCTGATTGTATGGACGGCGCACCTTGGGAACTGGGAATTCGCCTCGCGCCTGCTGGAAATGCACGGCCGGCCGGTCAACGTGGCGCGGGTGGTCGAGGACAAACCGGCGGAGATCACGCTGCGGAATCTGATGGCCAGCGAGCGACTCAAGATTGTGGATCTCCGCGCGGGCGTGCCGGCCACCCTGGAACTCTTACAGGCGTTGCGTCGAAACGAGATCGTCGCCATGCAAGGGGACCGCGTCTATCAGCGGCACAGTGCCGACGTGCCGTTTTTTTCGCAGCCCGCTTCCTTCCCTCTGGGACCGTTCCTGCTCTCGCAGGTGTCAGGAGCTCCGGTGCTGCCAGGCTTCGTGATTCGAGAAAGTTGGCTGTGCTACCGCGCTTGCGTGGGCGATCCTATCGCTCCGGTTCCCGCAGAGGACGGCGATGCTGGCCTGCACGCGGCTCTGGCCGAAGCCGTCCGCTTCCTGGAAAAAACCTTGACCACCCATTACGATCAGTGGATGAATTTTTTTGACTTCTGGCCCGTCGCCTCGCGTGACTGATCGCCGAATGACTGATCGTCGTATGAAGATCGTCGTATGAAGATCGTCGTATGAATGATCGTCTTATGAACGACCCTCGGAAAACCATCGTCGTTACCGGTGTCGGCGTAGTCAGCCCCTATGGCATCGGGATGGACCGCCTGCAGGCAGGCGTGTTGTCAGGTAAATGCTGTCTGGAGCCCACGAAGGATCTGTATCCCGGCTTCGCAGGAAGCACCGCCCAGGTTCCTGATTTGCTGCTTCCGGCGGAGGGCAGCCGTTCCCGATATTCTCGTAGCGATCGACTGGCGATGGTCGCGGCCCGAGACGCAGTATCACCTCTCGGTGAGAGCACAACTTACCGCGAGAGCGGCGTCATGATGGCGAGCACGGTGGCGGGCGTGAGCGAGATCGATCCTGAAATCGTGGACAATCCCGCGGCCTGGTACCGGCGCGGCGGGCTCGCGCGTGCCGCCACCTATCCCGCAGCGCACGTTGCCGACGCCGTGGGCGAAGATTTGGGCGCTTGCGGGCCGCGCTGCGCTGTTTCCGCGGCTTGCGCGTCAGGAGCAATGGCGATCGCGCTCGCCGCCAATCTGTTGCTGGACGGCGCCGCACCCATGATGCTGGCGGGCGGCAGTGACGCACTGTGTCCGTTCACGCTGAGCGGATTCAATTCCCTGCAGGCCTTGGACCCAGAACCATGCCGGCCTTTTGACCAGAATCGCAAGGGTCTGAACCTGGGCGAAGGCGCCGCAGTGCTGGTGCTCGAAACGCTCGACCGAGCCGTGGCGCGCCATGCTCAAGTTCTGGCTGTGCTGCGAGGATGGGCCTTGACCAACGACGCCTTTCATTCCACCGCGCCGCACGCGCAGGGGAACGGATTGGCGGATTGTATGCGCCTCGCGATGGAAATGGCGGGGGTCGGTCGCGAGCAGATCGGCTATGTGAATGCCCACGGCACGGGCACGCCCCTCAACGATATTGCCGAGAGCAACGCCTACGAGGCCGTGTTTGGCGGACGCAGCCAGCCCGTTCCCGTATCTTCGACCAAGTCTTATTTCGGGCACTGTCTGGGCGCGGCTGGAGCGTTGGAGGCGGCCATCACGATCGCGGCCGTTCGTTGTGGCGCGCTGCTGCCGACGCTGCGCCTGACAGATCCAATTGAGAGCGCGAGTGTGAACTGGCTGCGGGGAGAAGTTCTACGCCAGAAGCTGCCGCTGGCCATGTCGGTCTCGGCCGGGTTCGGTGGCAGCAACGCGGCGCTCATATTCGGGAACAGCGAGTTCGGAGACGGCGGGTTCCGGGACGGCCGCTCATGACTCCGAAACTGGCAGCGATTACCGGGATCGGCTCGGTGAGTCCGTACGGTGTGCTTGCCGGACTCATCCCGCAGAGCCACCTGGAGCCCGAATCCATCACCGCGTGGCCAACCGCGGGACTGCGGCGAGCGTTTCTGGTGAAGCCATTTCGCCCCGCCAGCGTAGTGCCGGGCTTGAAAACGCGGCGTCTGGATCGCCTGTCGGCGTGGGCTTTGGTGGCCTCTTCGCTGGCGCTTCAGGATGCCGCGATCGATCTGAGTCAGGTCGACAGGTCCCGAGTCGCAGTCGTGTTCGCCACCGGGCTCGGCTGCGTGGAACTCACCGAAGCTTTCTGGCAAAGCGCAGCGGCCAATGGCTGGCGCGGGACCGACCCGAGTCCCTTCCCGGAGGGGCTGACCAACGCTCCAGCCAGCCATGTGGCTTTATGGCATGGGCTCAGAGGGCCTAATATAACGGTCGGCAGCCGGGGCGTTGCGGGGGAGTGCGCATTGATCCAGGCCGCTTCGCTGCTCCGCCATGGGCAGGCGGATCTGGCTATTGTGCTGGCGGGGGATACGCTCACGCGATCCGTCTACGAATACTACGAAGTGGCCGGCCTATTGTCGCCAGCCTGCTTCAACGCCCAGCCTCTGCGGGAAGATGACGGCGACGGATCCGTGCCCGGTTTCGTGCCCAGCGAAGGAGTAACCGCATTGGTGTTGGAACCGGCGGGCCGCCGGGCAGTGCGATCTTACGCCCATTTCAATTCGGGCCGGTGGGCCGCCGCAGGACAGCCGGTCGAGACCTTCCGCCAAATGCTCGGTGGTTCGGTTCCAACTCTCACGATTTGTGCCGGGAGTGGCGCGCCTTGCGCATCAGGTTCTGCAGCCGCCTTGGCCCGCGAGATTAGCGGAGCAAGTGCGGCCATCGTCCCGCCTCAAGCTGTGGCTACAGGCCTTACCGATGCCGGCGCTTTACTGCACTTGATCCTGGCCTTGAGCAGCCGGCCGCGCAGTGGACCGGCTCTGTTGGTAGGATCATCTGGCCCGACAACATCGGGTTCTGGAACGTTTGACTCGGGAGCATCGGGCGACGGTGGGTTTGCGGCGCTTCTGCTGGAGTTGCCTTGAAGATGAATGTACGAATTGCGTCTGCCGCGTACGCCGTTCCTCCCGACGATGAATCCGTCGAGGCGGTGCTGGAGCGCGAACGCGATCGAGTACACACCACGCTCGCTCCACTGAGCCCGAGAGCCAGACAGAAGGCCACAGACGGTCTCGGACTCAAACGCGTTCGGGTTTGCGGCGGCAAGCAACCGTATGACCTGGTTCTCGAAGCCGCTTCCACGGCGATCGCGGAAGCCGGAATTACGGGGCAGGACATCAATCTCATTCTGGACTACAGCACTTTCCCGGGAGAGAACTCGCAGTATCTCTCTTTCGCCCACAAGCTCAGCGCTGAACTCGGGGCTGAAACTTCGTTGAACCTGGGTTTCAAATCCGGAGGTTGTGGAGCGCTGCACCTCGCCATCAAGACCGCGCTGGGCTGGATGAGCACCGACGAAAGCATTCAGACCGCGCTGCTGGTGACGGGCGACAGCGCGCCCGCTGGCAGCCGTTCCCTGCTTCCGATTACGGTGCAAGGCGACGCGGCGAGTGCGGTGATTCTAACGCCGCGCCGGCACGGAAGGCCCTCTGCTGCTGGGCGTCGAAGCCATGACGCTGGGCCATCTGCAAGATGCGATTGCGCTGGTCAAAACCAACGGCCACCTCCAGATTAAAGTCGATGCCGCGTGCATGGAAAACGAGGTCATGCCGGTCTACTATCTCAACTTGTTCTGGCTGATCAAGAAAGTTCTGGCTGCATCTTCCCTGGGCTTGAGCGACATCGACCATTTTATTTATTCCAACATCAGCCAGCGCGACCGCGAGGGTTTTCGCCGCATGGTGGGCCTGCCCGAGGGCGGCCTGCCCACCACTCCCATGGCGGAGTTCGGTCACACTTTTGCGAGCGATCTGGTCATCAATTATGTGCATCTGCGGCGCGCGGGCGCAATTCGTCCGGGGCAATTGTTGCTGTTCGCTTCTGCAGGGATTGGTTTCACCTGGGGGGTGACGCTTGCCCGCGCCTGAAACCGACGTGCTCTCGGACTGGCTACGGCGCACGGCGGCAGCCACGCCGGATGCTCGGGCCGTTATCGAACCGGGTCAGGCCGAAGACGATCGGGTCACGACTTTCCACGAGTTGTTCGAGCAGTCTGCATCGCTGGCCGCACAGTTCGTCGAACACGGCATCCAGAAGCAGGATCGCATCGCTCTGGTTCTGCCCAAGACCACCGAAGCAATCATCTCTGTGTTTGCGTCGCTGCTGGCTGGAGCGATCTATGTTCCCATCCACCCGCAGTGGCCGAAGCAGCGAATCGAAGCGGCCCTCGCGGATTGCGCGGCGAGACTGGTGATCGAGGGCGACGATTCGCCACCACGAATAACCGATCGCGAGACCGGCGGAACCATCCCCTGGCGAGTGGCGCCATCGATTCCAATCGACATTTTCGGCGACGACTCGCTGCCCCGCGCAAGCGCCAGCGATCCGGCTGTGATTCTCTTTACTTCAGGTTCCACGGGGCAGCCGAAAGGAGCCGTGCTTTCCCATCGCGCGGTCGGCGCTTTCGTGAAATGGTCGGCACATGAGTTTCAGATTGGTTCCACCGATCGCATCGCCTGCCCGTCGCCCCTCAGCTTCGATCTCTCGACCTTCGACATTTTCAACATGGCGTTGCGCGGCGCCGCCTGCGTGCTCGTCCCCGCCGATATTGTGTGGATGCCGCGCTTTTTGGTGCAGTTCCTGCGCGACTCCCGCATCACTTGCTGGTATTCGGTGCCGTCCATCCTGGCCGGGATGTTGCACGAGGGACAGCTGGTGCAGCATGCGTATCCCGATCTGCGCGTCATCCTCTTCGCTGGCGAGGTCTTTCGCGGTCCGAACGTGGCGCGGTTGCAGGCCGCGGTCCCGCAGGCGGCATGCGCGAATCTCTATGGCCCCACCGAAACCAATGTGGTCACGTGGTATCGCGTGCCGCCGGGCTTCGATGGATCACAACCGCTGCCCATCGGTCTTCCCTGCCCCTACGCCCAAGTCACGGTGGACGCGACCAGTGGCGAATTGCTCGTGGGCGGCGAGTCGTTGATGAGCGGTTACTGGACCCGCCCCGAAGATACGCAACGTGCCTTCGTCACTGTGGACGGCTCACGGTATTACCGTGCCGGAGACCGCGTGTCCCGGGCGCCCGACGGCAACTACCTTTTTCATGGACGGCTCGACCGGCAAGTAAAACGCCGCGGTTTCCGGATTGAACTGGGGGAAATTGAAACTGCACTCGCGGGCCTGACGGATATACTGGAAGCGGCCGCGGTCGGGGTTGAGGACGCGAAGACGGGAACCGCCATCATTGCTTTTGTTCGTTCTCGTTCTGCCGGCGCGGTCACGCTGATCGAAGCCAAAGCCCACTGTGCGCGGACGCTGCCTCTGTATATGGTGCCCGATTACGTGGTTTTCTTGGATGCGATCCCAAAGGGAAGCCGGGGCAAGATCGATTACCTGGCTTTAGAAAAACTCGCAGAAGCACTTGACCACACTGCACTGAATCATGCTCGACCAAACCATGCTCGACCAAACAATGCTCGACCAAACGATGGAGATCAAGAGCGCAGTCCGTCAGTTCATCGCTGAAAACGTTCTGCTCGGCGTGCATCAGGCCGCCATCGACGACGCCACGCCTCTGCTTACCGGCGGCCTGATCGACTCGATCGGCATGATCGGCCTCGTGGCTTTTCTGGAAGCGCGCTTTCAAGTCAACTTTGCGCCGAGAGAAATCAACGCGCGTAACCTGGATACCCTGGAACAAATCGATGAACTGATCCGGAAGAAACTCGCCAGCCGGGAACCTGGCGCGGCCAATACCGGACAGCAGATGGGGTGAGGCGTCGCATTGTGGAAAGGTTGCAGACTGCGGGGACTGGCGCTGGCATTGGGAATGCTTGCGATGTTCTTTCTGTCCTCGTGCCGGCAACATAAAGAAGCGTTTGAAAAGGCGCCCCTCGCTCCCGGCCAGATTGAGGTAGTGCGGCTCTCGGAACGCACCAACCTAAGGGTGGAGCGGATTCGTTTCTGGTCCAAGGAGATGAACCAGCCCCGCTTTTTTCTGGCCCTCGTACCCAAGACCACACGCAAGACGCAGGCTGCCCCGTCTGAAGTATTCATCTTGAATCATGGTTGGCGCGACCGCCCAGAAGATCTGCTGGAACATCTCAAAGTGGACCAGGTGTACGACGAGATGCTGGGCCGGGGCGAGGTGCGACCCGCGATCGTGGTTCTGCCCGACGTTCGCTTCGACAGCTTCTACACCGAGTACTCCAACAGCGCTCCCTACCACAACTATCTGACGCTGGTGGCGGAAGAAGTGGCGGGAACCGTCTCAAGCCACTATGCCATTCCTTTCGAACGCCAGCATTGGGCCATCGGCGGATTTTCCTTCGGAGGTTATTTGTCGATGGATGTGGGGCGCCGCTTTCCTGGCCGGTTCGGCAGCGTCAGCGTGGTGAGTGGACTCGTCGATAAAGAGTGGAGTTTCTGGCCGCCGCAACCCCCGCCGCCCGGACCGCTCGATTCCCAGGGCCGGGGTTTACATACCATCGTTGTGCCCGGCCCGGTGCCCAGACTTTTTCTCGCCTGCGGAACAGATGATCGACTTTTCCCGATGATGCGTGGCTTGCATGAAACGCTGACGCAACTCGGCATCGCGCACGAATGGTCGACTGCACCGGGTGCGCACACCTGGAAGTACTGGTCGTCCGTCCTGCCACTGATGTTCCGATTCCATCTGGCCAGCGAGCAAAGCCCGAGCGACCAACGTCCGTTGGATGATAAAAAGTCCTCGCAGCCCCATTCCTAAGGACCAGCCACGCGTGGAGATCAGAATGTGCGGAAGCGCCAGAATTTTCCGATCCGTATAGCGCGCACCTCGCCCTTGCAAACGCGGCGTTGAGAATTTGCAATCAGGTTCGCCGAGTATTCCTACCGATCCTCATTCTACTTACGGCCCGGAACCACATCGATTTGCAGCTTCGCGTCGGCAGCCGGCACGTAGGTAGTAGGGAGTCCGAGTTCGCGACGGACGATATTGCAACCTTGTGCCAGCGCACTCGCCTTGTAAAACGCAATCTCGCGATTGCAGCCCTGGCGCCCGAAGCCGCAGTCGTTCGAGATGATCAACTTTTCAACCGGAATATGCTTCAGCGCCTTGCGGATTTCCGCCGCCACATCTTCAGGGCGGTCGGCTTGCAGCGCGCGGTGACTCACAGCGCCGATGCAGATCTTCTTCTTGAGATCGTGCTTGAACGGTTCGAACAGCTCAAGGTCCGCCTGGTTGCGGTCTTTCATCTCGAGAGTCCAGACGTCCCCGCGGCAGCGCTCCAGGTAGATTTCGATGGAGTTCGCATAGCTGGTATCCTCCATGACCCGCTGCATATTGGGATTTCCCCAACAGGTGTGGATCCACAATTCCACATCGTCCAGCCCTTGTACTTCCCGGTTGAAGGCTTCAATCATGAACTTCACTTCTTCATGGTCCTTGCCATAGGTGTTGGCCATGAAATGGAAGGTAGGTTCTTCGATCTGGATGCAGCGGCAACCCGCATCGCGGAGCAGCAATAACTCCTTGTTCATCGCTTCCGCCATGTCCCAAATGACTTGCCGCTTGTCTTTGTATTTGGGGGTGTGGATGTCCAAGAAGAGGGCCATCACTTGCGAGCAGCAGGTTCCGAACTTGAGAGGCTTCCGCGTCTTTCCCTGCGCGATGCGCCACAGTTTAGGGTAGTCCAGGGGGCGATGCTCGATTTTGTCCACCACGTGCGGCCAACGCCACCCGGTGTAGATTTCGTTCAGCAGCGTGCCCGGCGGATAGTGCAGCCACGGCGCGGTGGTCTCCTCGGGTTGAAGGTAATCCCCTTCGAAGCCGGCCCAACGCTGTAGCGGATAGTGGTGCCAGGCCCGGCCGGCGAGGTCTTCATCGACGTGAAAATCGCCGTGGGAAACGATATCCAGGCCTGCACGCTCCTGGTCGCTGATCACCACGGCCATGGCATCCTGGAATTTCTCGCGGAAACGAATGTCCTGCATGCAGGTATCGAGGGGGCGACCCCACATGCTGACGTCAAACCAACGTGGACGTGGAAATGACCCGGTGGTGGTACTCGGCAGAATTAAATTGGCAGTTGCAGTAAGCATGAGTTCCTCGGAAGAAAGAAGTTTTCAGTACACGGACAATGCGGAACAGCAGGTCCGTCTCCGACGGATCAAGATCATCCTATGAATGGACTGAACAACGCCGCGAGAGTACCTCACTGTTCTGCTGGCATTCCTGAAGTTCGCAGTCTATTTCACCCAATTGGGGTCCGCCTGTGAGCGTTCCCCTTTTCGCTTGTTCAAATATCAAAGCTCCGAACGCGTAAGCATACACCCGCGTTACTGCTTCAGATTCAATTTCGTTTCTTCTTGATCGAGTTGCGGGCTTCTACTTACAATTCCCGATTCGCGGAGTGTGAGCGTAAACTCGTCCCTGGTAAAGGAATGATCAAGACCGGGCTTTTCGGCCGTCGCAGGTTCGTGCAACTCGGGGTAGGAACTGCGCTCTCCATCGCCGCGGACCGGTTGCTGGCGCAGCAGGGCATGGGAGGCCACACGGTCAAGGCTGCTCCCAGAGCCGCGCCCTCCGGACGCCCCTTCAACGCCCATTTCGTCGACATTGCCGCGGACGCAGGCCTGCACGCGCCGGTCATTTATGGCGACGACGGGATGGCTAAGTACATCGTGGAGTCCACCGGATGCGGCTGCGCCTTCATTGATTACGACAACGATGGGTGGATGGATCTGTTTGTGCTTTCCGGTACCCGTCTCAAAGGAGTTCCCGAAGGCACGACCAATCGACTGTACCGGAACAACCGGGACGGAACCTTTACCGACGTCACTGAAAAATCTGGGTTGCACTCGCTCGGGTGGGCCTGCGGCGTCTGCATCGGAGACTACGACAACGACGGGTTTGACGACATTTTCTTCACCACTTTCGGGCAGAACTTCCTCTATCGCAACAACGGCAACGGCACCTTCACCGATGTGACCAAGGAAGCCGGGCTTTGGAGCAATCAACCGAGGTTCGGCGCCGGCTGTAGCTTCGTGGACTACAACCGCGACGGGCACCTTGACCTGTTCGTTTCGAACTACGTGCGCTTCTCCTTCGAAACGGCAGGAGTTCCTGGCGATAACCCCTACTGCAAATGGAAAGGCATCCCGGTCGAATGCGGACCTCGCGGGTTGGGAACGGGTAAGCATTCCCTGTATCGAAATAATGGCGACGGTACATTCACGGAGGTAACGCAGGAAGCGGGTATTACTCGGGCTCCGGCCACCTACGGCCTGACCGTCGTCGCGGCGGATTTCGATGAAGACGGTTGGCAGGACATCTACGTCGCCTCCGACTCCACTCCCAGTCTCTTGTTCATGAATAATCGGGATGGAACTTTTCGTGAAGAAGGAGTGCTGCGCGGCGTAGCCCTGAGCGAGGATGGCATGGAGGAGGCGGGGATGGGAGTCGGGGTCGGTGATTACGATCTAGACGGACATCTCGACATATTCAAAACTCATTTTCTAGACGACTCCAACGTCCTCTATCACAACGACGGCAAGGGAAATTTCGATGACGCAACCGGGACGTCTCGCATCGGGGTGGAAACCCGATACATTTGCTGGGGAGCCGGCATCGTTGACCTGGACAACGATGGTCTTCCCGACCTGTTCATGGTTACCGGCCACGTTTACCCGCAAGTGGAACGCACCCTGCCGCAATATCCCAGCAAGACTCCGCGCGCCGTCTTTCGAAATCTGGGCAAAGGAGTCTTTGAAGAACTCATCCAGGAAGCTGGCCCGGGAGTAGCGGCATCGCACTGCAGTCGGGGATGCGCTTTTGGAGACTTTGACAACGACGGGGACGTCGACATACTCATCATTAATCTTAACGAGGCTCCTTCCCTGCTGCGCAATGATCTGAGCGGCAAGGCGAACTGGATCAAGGTGAAACTGGAGGGCGTAAAGTCCAATCGCAGCGCCATTGGGGCCCGGGTTCTCGTCCATTACGCGGGCCAGGTCCAGGCGCAAGCCGTGTTGAGCCAATCCAGCTTCTTTTCCTGCAGCGACCCCCGCTTGCATTTCGGCTTGGGAGCCTCCACTACCGTGGACATTGACGTCTACTGGCCCAGCGGACTGCACGAAACTTTCAAGCAGTTCCCTGCCAATCAACTCGTTACGATCAAAGAAGGGGTCGGGCGAATAGCCAACCGCGGCTGGTCCAAAACCTGAAGAATCATTCTTTGTATTCCAGGTTAAGGAGCGGGCGTGGCCAAGACTCCGCCTGCAATTTTTTGCGGTTCGACTGGCGGGACAGGTTGGCATCCGCAGGACCTGCGGATGATCAGTTCCGTCGGCAGCGTGACCCGTGCCTGCAGTGAGCGCGCATCGGAACCGCGTGGACGCTGAATCCAATCCAACAAAAGGCGGGTTGCGCTTTGCCCCAATTCCGCGGCCGGTTGACGCACGGCTGTAATCGGCACGGCCAGCAAAGGCGCGAGTTCGAGGTCGTCAAATCCGATGATCGCAACCTCCTCAGGCACGTCGATCCGTTCCTGTTGCAGAAGCTTCTCAAAACCTGGATCGTAGCAACATTGTTGAGCGTAAACAGCGCGCTTGGCGGTTTCGGTGCGCGCAGCCTGTGCACAACCTTGGCCCGCACCTCAGATGCCTGGTCAACCACCACGAACTGTGGCTTCAAGCCCGCCTGCATCAACGCCGTTTCGTATCCGCGCATGCGCTGACTGACGGAATTGAACTGGCTGTCATAAGCCACACAAAGAATCGACCGATGCCCGTGCTCCAGCAGATGCTTCACCGCCTTCTGCGCTCCCGCATCGTTTTCGACCATCACTTCCCCGCCTGCATTCCAGGAAAGGTGCGATCCAGCATCACCACCGGAATCCCGCGCGCCTGAAGTTCCTGCAACTGGGAAACGCACTTCGCATTGGTGGGGACGATCAAAATTCCGGCGACGCTCCGGGCCTTCATCATCGCCAATTCACCCGCCTCTCGCTCGGAGTCGCGCTCGGAAGCCAGCAGCAGCGTCATATAGCCTTGGTTCGCCGCCAATTCCTGTACGGCATGGGCGCAGATGGAAAAGAAGGGGTCTGCCAAGTCCGGCAAGATCAGTCCGATGGTTCGCGCGGAATGGCCCTTAAGGATGCGGGCTGCCTCATTGGGCTCGTAAGCGAGCCTTTGGATTGCGGCTCGGACCCGGGCCGCGGTCCCCGGACTGACCCCGTCCCCTCCGTTCACCACCCGTGAAACGGTCATGGTCCCAACTCCGCAGGCCCGCGCCACGTCGGCCAGGGTCGGACTGGCCTCCCGTCTCTTTGGCATTTGACTCCCCCTGCAACCAAACCCGTGCTCGGTATTTCGTAATCGTTTACGGTCCTTCAGATTCTGCGGGTTCCATCTTCAATATGCAAATCACACATGGAATTATCCGGCCACCGTTGCATGCTCGGAGAGTATGACGTGCGCGCAGCGTCACGGTGAGCGCAAACGGATGTTCTCTAAAAAATCGATATACTAGCCGATTTTCGTCTTGACAACGCCCATCGACCCAACTTATAAATTCGCGTCATGGGTATGGTAACGATACCAAAATTGCCAGTTCCGGTAAAGAGGAGGCAGTGATGCACATCTGGAAGCTTGGGGCTCGTTTGGCGGCTGTTCTCATTCTTGCTCTCACTCCCGCGGCTGTATGGGGCCAGAACGTATACGGAACCATTGCCGGAACTGTCACCGACAGCACCGGCGCCACGCTAGCCGGTACCGGCGTGACGTTGATCAATATGGACAACAACGAAAAGCACACCATGGCCACGGGTGCTTCCGGCGACTACACCTTCGTAAATATTCTGCCGGGCCGCTACAAAATCGAGGCGGAGAAAAACGGTTTCAAGAAGTTCGTGCGGGAACCGATCATTGTCGAAATCGAAAGCGGCCTTAAGGTCGACATCGCCCTGCAAGTCGGGGCGCAAACCGAGACCATCGAGGTAACCGGCGCGCCCCCTTTGCTGCAGCCGGAAACCAACTCGCTGGGGCAAGTGGTCGAACAACGATCCGTCACCGAACTGCCCCTGAACGGCCGCAACCCACTCGCCTTGGTGGCATTAGTGCCCGGCGTGGTCCCGCAGGGCCAGCCCTCAGCTGGCAACGGCTCGGGTAGCACCCCGGTCGGCGCGAATCCTTTTGCTCTGGGAGATTTTCAGGTGGGCGGCGGTATGGCCGGTCAAAGCGCGATTCTGATTGACGGTGTGCCTACCAATGGAGCCTATCTCAACGTCGTCACCGTCATCCCGACGCAAGACGCCATCGAGGAATTCAAGGTCCAGACCAACAACCTGGGTCCGGAATATGGGCGTTTTGCCGGTGGAGTCATCAACCTTTCTACCAAATCCGGGACCAACAAATTCCATGGTTCGTTCTACGAGTTCTTGCGGAACAAGGTCTTGAACGCAAATGACTTCTTCGCCAACCGAGGCGACGTAGCTCGTCCTCCTTTTACTCAGAACCAGTTCGGAGTCAACGGAGGCGG
Organism: uncultured Acidobacteriota bacterium; assembly: GCA_963800405.1. Taxonomy (GTDB): domain Bacteria; phylum Acidobacteriota; class Terriglobia; order Terriglobales; family Acidobacteriaceae; genus Sulfotelmatobacter. The sequence continues at coordinate 60,557 of CAWDBW010000113.1, read as the reverse complement.
ACCGATCATCAAGGATAAGCTGTTCTTCTTTGGCAGCTATGAGGGCTTCCGCCTGCGCAAGGGGAGCATTTTCACCACCTGGGTTCCTACTGACCAAGAGCGAGGCGGCGACTTCTCTCAGGTTTACAGCAGCGGAACTACCACTCCTTTGACGATCTACGATCCAACGACCAGCACCAACTGTGGTGCTGGCGGGGTTTGCAGGACAGCCTTCCAGGGCAATATGATTCCTGCGGGACGAATCGACCCCACCGCGCAAGTCCTGCTGAGTTACTTTCCGGAGCCCAACCAGACGAATAATCCCAACGGGAACTTCGTGGAGAGCTACAGCGCCGGCGGCGACGTGAATCAGTACAATGGCCGCATTGATTACAACCTGAGCGCCAAGCAGAGAATTTACGGACGCTACACTCACTCCTACATCCTCTCGCTGCCCGACAATCCGTTCAGCCAAATCTGCACCGACCGTTGCACCGAGAAAACCACCGCCCAACAAATATCCTTGGGGGACACCATTGCTTTCTCCCCCACGACCGTCTTAGACCTGCACTTGGGTTTCACCCGTTATGTATACGTGCGCACGCCTCTGAGCGAGGGCATCGATCTATCGAAATTTGGACCGAACTGGGCGACGCTGGCCCCCGAGATGACTTACACCCACATCCCGCAGGTGTGCGTTTCGCAGCAGTCGGGTGACGATCGCTGGGGCGGCGGTTGGTGCGCCCAGGGAACCGGCAGCGGCATCGGAGCCTATGACAACACCCCCAAGCTTCAGCCCGGTGCTGACCAAGATCATGGGCCGGCACACGGTGAAGATCGGCGGAGAGTATCGTATCCTCCAAAACAACTACTACCAGACCAACGATCCGGCCGGCTTGTTCCAATTCAATGCCAAGACGACATCGGCCAATCCCGAAGATTCTACCCTTGGCACTCCTGGCGCGAACGGCGGCAGCGGCAACGGCTTCGCTTCCTTCTTGCTCGGATATGGGGATAGCGGCAGCGTGACCGAAGCAGCGCGAACCGCGGACGAGAATCTCTATGGAGCCATCTTCGCCGGCGATACCTTCCAGCTCACCCGGAGGCTCACGTTGAACCTTGGCGTGCGCCTCGACATACAGGGGGACTGGACCGAGCGCTATAACCGCATCGCCGCTCTCAACACCACGGAAACCAGCCCGTTACTCGCCCTCGACTCAGCCCTCTCTGCAACTTACCCGAACCTTACGGGTGCCTATGATCTGGTTGATTCGAGTCGGCATTCGAGTCGCAGCGCATTCCCGGCTTGGAAGCACATCAGCCCGCGTCTGGGCGCTTCGTATCAGCTGGACAAGAACACGGTGGTCCGGCTGGGCTACGGGATGTTCTACCTGCCGGTTGACGTGCGCTGGGATGACGCGCCACACAACTTGTTCCTCAACTCTTTCAATACCACGTGGCTGACATACCAAGCCGACGGGGTTACCCCAAAAGCCACGATCTCTAATCCCTTCCAGGGCGGAATCACTCCGCCCTTTGGCCGGGACCAGGCCCTGATCGACGTGCAAGGAAGTGGTAACGGGGCAGCTACCTCCAACTTCCCGGCGCCGTACGTTCAGCAGTGGAATTTCGACATCCAGCGGCAACTCCCCGGCAACCTGTTGATCGATGTCGCTTATGCAGGTTCCAAAGGTACGCATCTGCCGGAACATAGTCAGGATCTCGACCAACTACAGCCGCAGTATCTGCCCACCGGTCAAGCCGGAAACGCAGCGGCGCTGAGTCAGATCGCCTACCTCACGGCGACGGTGGCCAACCCATTCGCCGGCAATTGCGCGGGCTGCACTGGACCGGTGCAATCGGGTAATATCGGAACCAACGCAACCACAAAGCAGGCTCAGCTCCTGCTACCCTACCCGCAGTTTGACGACGTCAGCATGGAAGAGCCGGATAACCGCGATTCCAACTATGAGTCCATGCAATTGAAGGTGCAGAAGCGGTTCTCAGCGGGTGCGCAGGTGCTCGCTTCCTACACCGTTTCCAAACTGATCGACGACACCAATTCGGAAATCAACTGGCTGGAAGCGGCCTCACCGAGCTGGGGTGATGCCAACGCCTACAATCTCCGCGGCGAGCGCAGCCTGGACGGCTTCGACGTTCCACAGCGTCTGGTGATCGCTGCGGTTTTGGACCTGCCGGTTGGCCACGGGAAGAAGTTCGCGGGCGACGCCTCGGGAGTCGCCGACAAGCTGATCAGCGGCTGGGGAATTGACCCCATCATCACCCTCCAGCGTGGCTTCCCCATCATCGTGGGTGGCTGCCCCAGCCCTCTGAGCAACGTCGGAATCCCCGAAGTAGGCTGCGCCCGTCCGGACCGAACGTCCTACTCGCATCTTACGTCCGGATCGCTCAACCAGCGCTTGGCCCAGTGGTATGACACTTCAGTGTTTGTCCCTGCCACGGATTACAGCTACGGCAGCGATTCCCGCGTGGAGCCGAACATACGAGACGATGGTATTAAGAACATTGACTTTGGGATCTTCAAGAACACGCGGTTTGGTCCGGACGATCGGCTGGGCGTCGAGTTCCGAGCCGAGTTCTTTAACGCCTTCAACCGGCCGCAATTTAATCCGCCCAACGGATATGGTTCTCAATTTGGGCAGGTGACTGGCCAGTACAACTTGCCACGCGTCATTCAATTCGGTTTACGAATGACGTTCTAACTCATAAAGCCTTGTGTCCGGACGGGAACCTTCCCGTCCGGACACAACCGTCCTTCCCTCCTTGCCTTCCGCCCCCAGGCTGGTATTCTCAGTTTTGAAGCGTCAGTTCTGAAGCATGAGAATCGCCACCGCAGCCGCGTTCTTGTTTCTTACGCTCTCGCTTTTGGCCCCCAGACTCGCGACTGGCCAGTCCTCCGAGCGGGAGATCGAATCATCTTTCCGTGCGGGCCAGGCAGCGCTCAAGCAGGGCGACTTTACCCGCGCGACCGAAGAATTCAAGAAGGTGCTTGCCCTGGACCCAAACCTGCTCGAAGCGGAGGTCAACCTGGGCCTGGCGTACCAGAGCCTCATCGAGTACAACTTGGCGGTCCGCCATCTGGCCAAGGCTCTGCGCGAAAGGCCCAACCTGCCCGGCCTCAATGTGATTGTCGGCATGGATTACCTCAAACTCGGCTCTCCTGAAAAAGCCACTCCCTTCCTCGATCGCGCCTTGAAGCTCGACCCTTCCAACCGCGATGCGCACGAGGCCATGGCTTTGTATCACTTGAGTCAGGAGGACTTTCGCGGAGCGGCTGAGGAGTTCCGTCAGTTTGCCGATCTCGATTCCGATAAGGCGGAGGCCTGGTTCAAGCTTGGACACGAATACCTGGACCTGGCGGCTCGCTTGGCGTATCGGGGCGCCCGTCTTTATCGCGAGTCAGCCTGGGGACATCGTTTTCTGGGCGACATCCTATTCGAGCGCAACCGTTGGGAAGATGCCGCGCAGGAGTATCGCAAGGCCCTCGACATCGAGCCGCGGCAATCCGGCTTGCATAGCTTGATCGGCGAAACCAATCTGCATGCCGGAAAACTCGAAGAGGCAGAAACCGAATTTCATCTTGAGCTTCAGCTCGATTCGAAAAATGAGCGGGCCGGGCTGGGCTTGGCAACCCTGCAACTGGTCAAAGGTCAAGCCTCAGAGGCCCTTGCCACCATCGACAAAATCTGGCAAGTCTCTCCGGAATTCTTGAATCTACGCCCGGAATTCCCCTTGATCGAGCTCACCCGGGAGAAGGCACAGGCATCCCTATCCCGCTTGCTGGATCAGCCCGAAGGGCCCGCCAGACATTTTCTGTTGGCGAGTCTTTACAGCTCTACGAATGCAACCGAACTTTCAGAACGCGAATGGAAAGCCTTCCAAAACGATTTCTCGAAGTGGCAACCAGCGCCTCGCGCTTCTGCGCCAACCCAGGCTAACCCTGATCCCTGCAAGGCCCATCTCTATTCTCGCTGCATAACCTCGCTGCAAACCCAAAAGCGTCTGACCGACTCAGACCTGCTCCTCCTGGGAAAAGCCTACTTCACATTGCAGCAATACGAACGCGCGGCGGGCACGCTAGCACAAGTGCATGGCAACACCAGCGTAAATGCCGAGGCCAGCTACTGGTTGGAGCGGACCTACCAGGCCTTGGGGGCAGAGGCTTATGCGCGACTCGAAGATTCTTTTCCCGACTCCTGGCGAACTCACCAGCTGCGCGCCGAGGGCTCTGTCCTTCGCCGGGATCTTGACGACGCGATCAAGGAGTATCAGGCGGCCTTGCAGTTGCGGCCGGATGAGGCCGAACTTCACGAAGCGCTGGGAGAGTTCTACCTGGATAACCACACCGACGGAGACGCGCAGGCTGAGCTGGAGAAGGCCGTGGCGCTGGATCCCACGCGCACCAAGGCGCTGTATCTGCTGGGACGCCTGTATGTGCAGGACCGGGAGAACGAAAAGGCGGTGCCCTATCTACAGCGTGCGCTGCGACTTCAGCCCAATCTGAATGAAGCCAGCGGCTTGTTGGGCACGGCCTACGTGCGCATGGGACAGTTTGCCGACGCGATCCCCAGACTCGAGCAGGCCGCTCCCTTGGACCACTACGGTAACGTCCATTATCAGTTGTATTTAGCCTATCGGAAGCTCGGCCAAGCCGATCTCGCGCAGAAAGCTCTGGCCCGCTCGCAGGATCTCCGTCGATCCTCTCTGGAACGCGACCAGGCCCTGATTCTAGGATCGCCGCCGGCAGAACCCGAATCGCAGTGACCATGAGCTTCCGACAGAGTGGTCAACCCGAAAGAACTGGGGAAAGATCTTTGACCGGACCGAGTTTTTGAACCAAGTTTTGTGAGAGTCTAGATCACAGCTTTGGGCTGTGGAGTTGAGCCCGTCGGAAGGGGTGGGCTACTCGCCACCGGCGGGGACGGAGTCGCATCTGTTGGGCTTCCCCAGCCAGCAAACAATCGGAGTAAGACCATGGGCATCAGCAATCCCGAAGTTCAAAAGAAGGTGTTCGGACCCAGATGGAAACACGAGATCGAAAAGCAAAGCTGGTCGTTCTGGAAAAGGCTCATGCACCGGCTGCAGGACTGTCCCATATGCAAGCCCAAGTCACAGACTCGAAAACTTCCATGAGCAGCTGACACTGGTTACACCAACCAAGGGGGGAGTAAACTGCGCGTAGGGGTTCAGCGCCCGAAATAAGAGAACCGTTCTGCTAATTGCCTCCCCCGCGGCGGCTGGAGTCGCGCTGCGGGTTCAAGAGAGAGCTTCTGCGACAGCCGATGTGAAAAGGAGGGCCCTTTGTACAAGAACCGAGTCAGCCTGCTGATTCTTGGCGCCATCTTCGCAGCCACTCCCATCCCGGTCGAGCGTGGCCGGGCGCAAAGTCCGGGCGCAAGCCCCACCCTCGCGCCGCATCGCGACGGCGTCGCGGTTGATTATCCCTTGCAGGACTCGATCTTCCCTCCGGAAATTACTGCGCCCACCTTTATTTGGCATGATGCGGCCAAAGACGCCACCCGGTGGCAAATTGACATCACTTTCGCCGATGGCTCCCCCGCACTGCACTTCCAGTCCGCGGGCAAGCCTCCGGCGATTAGCGAGATTGACCCGCGCTGCGTTGCTCCCACCAACGAGTTGCCGAAGCTCACTCCGGAGATGGCCGCCTCCCACAGCTGGATTCCCGACAGCGCCGCCTGGGAGGACATCAAGAAACACTCGGTCGCGGGGCCAGCCTCGGTGACCATCACCGGTTACGCCTCACCCGAATCACCGGCAGCGCTGTCTACCGGCAAGGTGAACTTCACGACCTCGCGCGACCCCGTGGGAGCTCCCATCTTCTATCGTGACGTCCCGCTCATGCCTTCTGAAACCGAGAAGGGCATCATCAAGCCGCTCGCCGCCGACGCGCTCCACTTAGTGCAGTGGCGGCTGCGCGACTTGACCAAACCGGAAAGCCGCATCGTACTGAAGGAAATGCCCACCTGCGGCAACTGCCATTCCTTCTCCCTCGACGGAAAAACCATGGGCATGGATCTGGACGGTCCAGCCAATAACAAGGGGTTGTATGCCATCGTTCCCATCAAACCCGAGATGACCATCCGCAATCAGGATGTCATCTCGTGGAGTTCCTTGCATGATGAGACCGCTCCCACTTCCCGCATCGGATTCATGTCCCAGGTCTCGCCCGACGGCCGCTACGTCTTGACCAATTACCGGGGACAGACCAAGGACCTGTCCACCGGCTACTTCACCGTGAACTATAAGGACTACCGTTTCCTCCAGGTTTTCTATCCGACGCGCAGTATCGTGGCGTGGTACGACCGCACCACGGGCCAGAAGCACCCTTTGCCCGGAGCCGATGATCCCCACTACGTGCAAACCAACGCAGTCTGGAGCCCCGATGGCAAATATGTGGTGTTTGTCCGGGCGGAGGCGATGGATCCCTACCCCCCAGGCAACAAGATGCCCCAGCATGCCAACGATCCGGACGAACCCCAGATCCGCTACGACCTCTACCGTGTTCCTTTCAATGACGGCAAAGGCGGGACGCCGGTGCCGATCCAGGGTGCCTCTCATAACGGCAAGAGCAATAGCTTCCCGAAGGTCTCGCCCGATGGCCGCTGGATTGTCTGGGTGCAGGCTCGCAACGCACAGTTGATGCGGCCCGATAGCCAGCTCTATATCGTGCCGGCCGCTGGCGGCGTGCCCCGCCGCATGCGTTGCAACACTCCCTTGATGAACTCCTGGCACAGCTTCTCGCCCAACGGACGTTGGCTGGTTTTCTCTTCCAAGAGCCGTTCTCCCTACACCCAGATGTACCTTACCCACATCGACGAGCAGGGCAACGACAGCCCCGCCATCCTGATCGACAATGCCACCGCGTCGAATCGCGCCGTGAATATTCCCGAGTTTGTGAACATTCCAGCAGATGGCATGCTCAACATCAGCACGCCCGCCGTCGATGTCTACAAGGAAGTCGATCGCGTCACGAAACTGGAAAACAGCGGGCAGATGGACGCGGCCATCGCCGGGTGGAAGGCGCTTCTGGTATCCAATCCGGATGACGCCCGATTTCACAACAACCTGGGCACGGCTTTGACCCGCGCGGGCAGGCAGTCCGAAGCCATTCCGGAGTTTCAGAGGGCGCTGGAAATCGACCCCGAATTCCTGCGAGTCTACTTCTACCTCGGCCGCGCGCTTCTGACGGCGGGTCAGACCGACGCCGCCATTGCCTCCTTCCGGAAGGGGTTGCAGTATGACTCCGAATCCTACGACCTGCACTATCACCTCGGCTTGGCGCTGGCTAGCAAGGACCGTTTTGAAGAGGCCAGGCCGGAGTTTGAAAAATCCCTGCAAATCAACCCGCAGGATGCCAACGCCCGTTTCGCCCTCGGAGTCATGATGGCCAGCCAAGGTGACGAGGATGCGGCAATTTCCCAGTTTCGCGAAGCACTTCGCCTCAATCCTAAGAACGAGCTGGCCCACTTCAACCTCGGGAAAGCGCTGAAGCATAAGGGCGATCTGGAGGGAGCCATGGCCGCATACCGGGAAGCGCTGCTGCTCAACCCCCAGGACGAACTGGCGCATTACAGTCTGGGCGCCGCGCTTGGTCAGAAGGGCGATTGGGATGGAAACGCCGCGGAGATGCGCGAGGTCCTGCAATTAAATCCACAGAATTCCGACGCGCACCGCGCCCTTGGGCTGGCGCTGGCGCGGAAAGGAGACTCGGCTGCCGCCTCAGAGGAGTATCGAGCCGCCATCCGTTTGAATCCCAACGATGAGGTTGCCCACCTCGATCTTGGCTTGGCGCTGGCCAATCAGGGTGATTGGGACAGCGCCATCGCCGAGGAGCGCACCGCCCTCCGCCTGGATCCCAAGAACGATACCGCTCACGTGTACCTGGGCACCATGCTCGGACAGAAGGGCGACCAGCAGGACGCCATAACCGAATATCGCGAGGCGTTGCGGTTGAATCCGGGCAATCATCTCGCGCATTACAATCTCGGCGTGGTGCTGGAGAAAACCGGCGACCGCCAGGGTGCCTTGCAGGAATATCAGACCGCTTACCAACTCAACCCTGATGCGGCGCCCTATCGCCAGGCGTATGAACGCCTATCCCAGCAGAGCAAGCCATAGAGAACTACTTAAGGAAAACAACACGGAAAGCCTGCCGGGAGTATGCTTAGTCACGGGCAACACATCCGGCGAGAGCACAAGCCATCATGGATACCAGTGCGAATCGTACCAGTGCGAGTCGTACGAGTTCGAATGCTACCAGTTCGAATCCTACCAGCAGGAATCCTGCCCGTACGAATCAAGGCGAGATTTTCATCGTCGGACTTGGCGGGCCTTCTGGCAGCGGCAAGTCGACCGTAGCCAGACGCGTCGCCTCCCGTCTCAACGGGCACGTCATCTCCATGGAGATCTACTCCATGGCCATGAATCATCTTCCGCTGGAGCAGCGAGCCAAGCTGAACTACGACGAGCCGGAGGCGATCGACGTCCAACTGCTGGAGAGCCACATCCGCGACTATGCGGCCGGCAAGGCCATCGAGGCTCCGATCTACGACTTTGCCGAGCACTTGCGCGTGACCACCCGCCACGAACACATTCCGGCCAAATCGCTGCTCATCGTGGAAGGCATCCTGGCCTTGCATTTTGCCCAACTGCGGCCCTACTTCGACCTGTCCATCTACTTGGACGCCCCCGAAGACATCTGTTTCCGTCGCCGCAAGGTGCGCGACATCACCGAACGCCAGCGCCAGCTGGAACATATCCTGTGGCAATACGAGAATACGGTTTTACCTGCGGCGCGGCGGTATTTGCCCGCTAGCAAGCGCCACGCTGATCTCGTGCTGGAAAGCACCGCCGACCTGCCCACCGTCGAGAAAAATCTCTACGACGCCATCGTCGACAAACGCGCTCTGGCTTTGAACAAGACCAAAGCCGGCAGGGATTGACTCCAAGGCGCCCAACCCGGGTTACTTCATTTCCACAAACGCGGCGTAGCTGTGCGGCTGCAGGCTGATCTTGAAACTTGTTCGTTGCGGCCCTCGGGAGAGCCCTGGTGCTGGCCCAGACGGCGGTGGCTCCTTTTCAATCACCTCGCCGGTTACCAGATTCTTCAATTTAGCCGCGCTACCCGTGATGCCCACCTTTACGTCGGTTGTCTCGTCCAGGAAAGACTCCACAATAAATGTCTGGTTGTCATACGCAAACAGGCTGACTTGGCTGGGCCCATCCAATTTCACGGGGAAATTCCCCAGGATGTAAGACTTCAGGGCGCCCAGAACCTCCGGCGGCAGATTGTAAAGATCGGAAAAGTTCTCCGGGACGGTCAACACATAAAGAACGCCCTTCGAGTAGCGATCCATGGTGAGCAGGGGAAATCCATTGCCGCTCCCCAGCCCGCGCACCAATCCCCAGGCATCATTGGTCAAGTAGACAATCTCAGGGATCAGGATCTGCGGGTTCTGCTTCCCGCTCCCGGTAATGCCCCGGCCTGCCCCCGCGAATTCCTGCACCGCAACGGTTCGGCCTGTGTATCGCAGTTCGACAATGTCCTCGATGCCCTTGCCTTGCAGAGCTTGCAGCAGCCCGGAGGTAATCACCACGTTCTTTCCGTTCTGCAGTTGTGTTTTGATCTTCCCCACGATCCCGGGATCGTACTTCGCCGATTCCGTCAGCAGGACCACGTCCGCATCCGCGGGGAACGTGGGATGCAGGTCAATCGGTATCCCGATCATCCCCAGATAATTGTGCAGAAAATCTTCGCCCACCGACTGGTACGGTTTGTAGCTCTGAATCCCAATCGGTTTTCCAAGCTGGCCAACGATCGGATCCACCTGCTCCAGCGAATACCCGGCCACTCGCGCCATCGTCGCCGAAGTCGACCGGTTGGCATCCCGGTAGGCCAACATCTGGTTGTATTCGAAACTGGTGTGCAGATCCCTCCAACCGTCCCGATCGCCCGGCGTCGCCGGTTCCAACAATCCTCCGTAGAAAAACAGGGTAATCTCCGGCGCTTTCGCGAACATCGTGTCCCACAGTTGCTCCGCGTATCGGTCCACGTAGCGCGTCCCAAACGTGTCCACCCACCCGCCACCGTTGCCTCCGGGCTTGATGTTTTCGAAGTAGCGAAAGACCTGGTAGCTCTCATACTGCTGCAAATGCTGTTCGGTAATCACTGGATCGCGCGTTTCCGTCCCGGTGTAGATCCCGTCGAAGAGTTTCGGTTCTCGGTCCAGGTCAAAACCCAGCCCCGGAAAATGCTCGTACCAGTTCGGAAACTTAATGATCACCTTGGCTTTCGGATTCACCTTCTTGATGGGCCCAATCACCAGGTTCTGTGCCGCTTCGTCCATCAAATGCAGACGGAAATTAGTCCAGCTCTGGTTCCCTTTCGCTGTGATGTCCGAATCTTTCTTCGAATTCACGAAGAAAAAGTCATCCAGAATAATTTCGTCAAAGTGCCACCCCGTCAGCTCCGATACGCGTTTGACATACTCACGGTCGTTCGGGTCCGTGTAGCAGAACGATTCGAACTGCTGACGTTCGTTTCCCGTAAATGCGATTCCCCCCGCCACCTGCACCCCGTGCTCTGAAAAGAATTTCTTCACCTGTTCCAGCAATTTTTCATCTGCTATCTCGTGGCTGCGGTAGGTTTCGATATAGACCTTGTCCACCTTCACTTGCCGGCTGATAGTCTCCCAACTACTTTGCAACCATGCGGGGTCCTGCATCTGCTTCACCACAAAAACGGGAATGTAAACGGATACGCGAAAATTCTTGTACTGTTGTCCGAGCGATACACTCGGCAGAAGAAGACTCAGACCAATCAAACAGGATGTGATTCTTGTGGCCCGCCGCATTCTGAGTCTCATGGATAATCGCCCTCCAGGATTGAAATAACACGGAAAGTACCGCCAGGAATATCGTTTTTCTTGGCGCTCTAAAACGGATTAGTGTAACACCGGACCGCTCCGAAGCAATTGCATTCCTCTTTCCCAGGAGTCGGCAGGGTGCTCTCCACCAATCGGGGGACGTCAAGCCCCACGGCCGAGCGAGGCGGAAGAAATATCCCTCCCAGGCGCACCAGGGAAATTCGCCAAGCGTCAGAAAAGTGAAAAGCCCTGCCAGCCGAGCACTTTAGAGGACATAGCCTCTGGTTACTTGCCAGCCGCCCGCTTTCGCGGTGCAATTGACTTCAGGGGAGGGACTCATGAGAGGCATGTTCGGCTTTCTCAGTCTCGTCATTGTATTGGCGATTGGCATGTACATTTATTCCAGGCAGGCGAAGAGCGCATCTGCGGAAGCGGGCGCGAGTAACCCGCAGGCGGCCATCAACATTACTGGCGTGAAGGCTGACCTGATCAGCATCGCCTCGTCCGAGCGCCGCTACTTTGCCACCGAAGGAAAATATGTCTCGCTCGACGAACTGATTTCGTCCAACAACATTACGGTCGCCCGCCAGCGTCTGCCGTACACCTACTCGGTCGAACTCAGCTCCAGCGGCTTTCGTGTCGTCGCCACCCGTTCCGGCGACAACATGTCGGGCACGCCCGCCCAGCTTTCCGTCGACGAGAACATGGAATTCCAGAGCACTCAATAGACCTAGGGGCCGGTCGACTGAGTGCGGATCGCCTGAATGCGAAACGAATACCCGACCCCGATGATGTGATCCACCGCAGCCGACGACAGGCCCACGCCCACATGAAAATCAATCTGCTGCTGCTTTGCGATCTTTAGCGCGGTTCCAAAGTGCAGCAAGTGCCGCGGCCCTCCGTTTTCCGGAAAATCGCCGGCATACTCCACAAACGCATCCCAGGGCTTGGTCAACTGCCGGTCCAGCAGGAACGCGCCTTCGCCGGTCACGTTGCGCGTACGGCCTTGCGTGGGAAAATACACTGAGAACATTCCAGCCGCCATCCAGTTGGCCGAGAGCGCGCGCGACCACGGCACCTGCACTCCCGGATCATACCCGCCGCTGCTCACGCCATTGGCCCCGGTCGGAAAACTGACGAAGACGACCGCCGACACATCGAATCCCCCCGGCGTGGGGCCAAGTTGCTGTTTCACCCCGACAGCAAAGTCGCCGAATCCTGAGGCGGCCCCACCAGTGGTCAGATTCTGAAAATAGTCCGGCAGGTTGAAGCGCACCTCGGTCTTCTTGGCAACGCCAATGCGGAGCAAGACTTCCGGACCATCGCCCACGCTCTGCCCCTGGCTGCGAGTTTCCAGAAATCCGTTTTCCGCCTGCACGCTGCCGGCGGGCACAACCACGCTGGAATCCGTAATCGCAGGCCGATCTGTCGAGATCGGGCCCGCCATGTCAGGCATGGGAGCTTGAGTCTGACCGTGTAATGAAACCATTCCGGCCGGCAGGAAGAGTAATAGCAGCAGCGCGCTGGAAGTGCGAGAGGGCATGACGAGTAAAAGCGTTCCCCAGCGAGCACATTAGCACATCGCCACGCCCGAGCCGAAGCCGACCATCTCGTGGGAAACTTCTACGCGGCGGCTTCTACACTTTCAGCGTCTGGCAGAGCAGGCTGGTGCGGTCCGAGATGATGCCGTCCACACCGTACTCCGCGAAACGCTGCATGTCTGCGGGTTCATTGACCGTCCACACTAGAACTTTTTTTCCGGCGCCTTTTATCTTGCGCACCAGTTCGGGCTCAACCAGTTCCTGTTGGGCAACCACATACTGGACCGGAAGCTCGCTCCAGAATCGGAGTTGGGTCTTGGACTCACAGATCAGGCCGAGTGGAACCGTAGAGTCCAGCGCCCGCACCGACTTCAGCGCTCCCGGCATAAAAGAGGAGACCACGAATTCCCCGCGGGGCTTGTGCCGCAGGAAAAGATCGAGCGTGATTCTTTCCAGTCCCTTGACCTTCAATTCAATATCGAGAAACGAGTCGCGGTAGCGCTGTAGAACATCGCGCAACCGGGGCAGTTGCGAAACCTGCTTCGCCGTGGCGCGGGATATTTCCACCCCGCCAGTCTTCGGGTCATGGCAGACCACGGCCTCGTCATCTTCCGTGAGGCGCACATCGAATTCGAAACCGTCGCAGCCGTCGGCCAAGGCCTGGTCGAAAGAAGCCGGCGTATTTTCCGGAATCGACTTCAGGGCGCGCGCCCCGCGGTGTCCGAGGAGAAGAGGATGGCTCATAGGATCGAAATCAGAGGCTGTCGCCTCATTCGAGATCAAAATCCCGAATCGGCTTGCCCGTGTCGGGCGTTTCTTTCGCCTTCTTCACCGCCTCCTGAAACTTTTTTTCGAGGAGGTCCGAAGCATGCCTTTGGGCTTCGACTGATTGCTGAAAAATGGAATCGCGCCGGCTGTCCTGCTCTCGCATGGCTTTGGCCGCAGCCTCCATGTCGTTAAAAGTCTTGGGCTTCACGGCCGCCGTGTGAGCGATCACGGCGCGGGTCTCCACGTCGATCTTGAGCACCCCACTACAGCACGGACAAGTCACTTCGAAATTAGGATGATTCTTCGCCATTAAGCGAATCATACCGCAAAGCGAGCGTGCGACGCAGCGGCGCGGCCCCAGGGTAGGATCAGCCTGAGTTTCGGAGCTGTCGCTGCTACGGCGAGGAAGAGGAATTCAAGCTCACCTACTAACTTCTGGCCGGCGCAGGAACATTGTCGAAAGCTCCGGCGTCGCCTCTGCTTTTCAGTGCTGTAATTTGATGGGGAAGACGTGAAACAGGTTCAGCATCTCCCATCCCAGCAGGAAGATCGACAATAAGACCACCATCACGGCCATGAGTTCCCCGAAGCTCAGTCCACGGCGAGTCGGCTCCAGGCGCCGTGCGGCCAGGGTGAGAATGTTGAGCGTGGCGAAACCGAACACCACCGCCCACAGAATGTTGTAAACATCCTGCCGCGACCCGCGATAGAGCAGGGCAACCGCCACCCCCACCAACACGGCCGCGTAGGCGCGCGCCACCGCGTAGACCGCGAATGCCGCCCGCGTGGTCCGCGTAAAACCTGAAATCAGCGTTACTGCAGCAGGGAGTGCCATCGCCTGTACCCGGCCTGCAATTCCGCAGCCGGCCTGAGCTTTGGATTATTACATTTTTCCCGCTTCAGTTCACTGCTCTACAAACCCGGAACCCTGCCGGTCACGATGCCAGCCGGATGATGGCGCTAATTTTGCGGAGGAGGTTCCGTATCAGGGTATCGCCTTCACAGCTTGCGGGAAAAAAAAGGATTTTGGTTAATATGGATTGATGGCAAAACCCCGTTTCATTTTCTTTGACGTGGGCAACACTCTGCTGTTTCCCAATCGCGCGCGCATGCTGTCCCCGCTGCCGGTGGACCGGCATCCCACGCTCGCGGCCTGGCAGGCTCTGGAGCGCCGCACCAAGCACGAATTCGATCAAGGCATGATCAAAGGCAAGGTCGACCACGGCTTCTGGTGGACTTTTCATACCTATCTGCTGCAAGGTCTGAATGCCCTGGACGACGGCGTCCGCGATGCGCTGGTTGCCAACACCCAGAATTCGGCCAACTGGGATCAGATTCTGCCGGGAACCCGCGACGCCCTGGAACGCATTCGGCGCGACTACCCCATCGCGGTCATCTCGAATGCCGACGGCAAAATCGACGCCGTCCTGCAACGCTGCGGTATTGTGGACTGCTTTGCCAGCATCACCGACTCGGGCAACGTCGGTCAGGAGAAGCCGCATCCCGCGATCTTCGAAGCGGCGCTACGCGAGATGAAGACTGAACCCGCCGAAAGCCTGTACGTCGGAGACGTGTATTCGGTCGACTACGTCGGAGCGCGCAACGCCGGCATGCAGGCGGTTCTGTTCGATGTGGCCGGAGCCTATCGCGAGCGCGAGCTTCCCCGCGTGGAATCGCTCGCCGATCTGGAAGGCTGGCTCAAGCAATAGCCTCGCGCTATAACTCGACAATCTGGTGGTCGTGGCAATCGGGCTGCATGGCATCGTACAACTGCTGCAGAAACTCTCGCCCGTAACGCGCCAGGAAGTAAATGCCGCCGACGCCGCGCTCCTGGAGGCCTTTCGCGGGATAGAGCGCCTGGCTCAGCGTTTCAGCGTGCCGGGTCACCAGTTCGCTTTTCTGCGCCTCTGCCCGCGCGGCCTGCGACTGCAGCCGCTCGAGTTGGTATTCGATTTTCGAGCGAGCCGTTTCTGCCGCATCCACCAGCGTGCGGTCGAGCGTCGCCAGCTTCTCTTTGACGTCGGACAGGTGCGAATCCATCGACTTCCTCGCGGCTTCAAAAGCAGTTTGCAAGTCCGCAGGCAGCCCGCGCTCCGCCAGTTGACGGCGTAAAGCTTCGGGACCGGCAAACACGTCAGGCACGGCGATTCCGTGGCGCTCCAGCAGGCGCTGCATCTTGGCTTCGACGATAGTCGCGGAGAAGCGCGGAACAATGGGCGTCACGCGGCCGAGCAGAGCCTCGTACACTGCGCCCGCCTGCGCGAAATACGCGGTCTCGGCCGCGCCTCCCGTGTAGGCCAGCGTGGGCAGCAGGTAATCCTCGACGACCGGCCGCAACAAAACATTCGGACTGAATTGTTCTGGACTGGCCGCGATGCGGGCCAGCAGTTCGGATTGCGAAAGCTTCTCCGCCGCGGCGTCACTGCCAATAACAAATTCCCCGCTACTCCCATGCCCGCGATGATGAATCGGAGTACGCGCCCCGTTCTGCATGGTAAACAGCAATACAGAAGAAGACGTGACCTTCACCTGCTGGTGGTAGCCTGCCGCTTCGAGCGCCGCGCTTCGCGCCAGCAGCGCGGCCGCGAGCTCGTCGGCCCGTTCGACCGCGGCGCGATACATAGGCTCGGCCACGCGGTCGATTTCGCCATCGGAGGCGTCCAGCAGAATCACTCCCCACTCGGCAAACACGCGGGCGTAGAAACGTGCGAAGGCCGTGCCCAGAGATTCGCCGGGACGGTACGACTCGCGCAGAAACTGCACCGCCTCGGAATCCCCGAGCAACTGCGCTGCCTGGTCAACCAGCGGAAGAATCTCGTCGCCCAGACGAACCGCGCTGACCGGCGCTCCCGGCACATCGTGGCTCGTCGTGGTCAGCACGCGCAACGCGCCGTCCGGGCCGGGAATGGAAACGTGGTTCACCTCAGCCAGATCATGATCGTAAGTGGCCAGCCAAAATACTGGGACGGCGTCCACTCCGGCCGCCGTCGCCTGTTCTGCCAGTTTGACGGCGGTCAGCGCTTTGTAGATGGCGAACATAGGTCCGCCGAAAAGTCCGACCTGCTGCCCGGTCACGACCGTCGCCGCGCCTTTGCCCAAGCGCTCGAGATTAGCCAGCGTTTTCGGTGACGCGTTCCACGATTTGTTCTGACGTTCAAGAATCGACGCCACCCGCTCGCGCCGTGAAGGATCGTAGGAAATCTTCGCAGCCTCTTCTTTCAACCAATCCTGAAAATGTGGCGGCCTGGGATAGAACACTCGAACCGCGGGCTGGTATGCCAGAAAATCGGCGAACAGGCGCGTGGTGTGCGGGATTTGGGAGAATGGCAGGCAGTGCGACTTCACTCAGAGCTCTCCTTACAACATCGCTGGGTCGCCCGCCGCATCGATTGTGTTTGGACGCTTGAGATCATTTCCGGTCAACACTCTCCAATCAACCTCAAACAACATCAGGGAATAACGGTAACATTGTTGAACCGTATCCGCTAAACCCGCGCCGTAGTAGAGATGCCTGAAACGTCTGCAAGATGCAAGATAATGGGTCGGACTTTGTAGGCGAAAGGAAATCATGACCGCAGGCCCGCTGCATATTATTTTGCCAGTCACGCTGAACGGGACCGTGGTGCGTCTCGAACCGCTTCGCCCCGAACACGCCGAACTCTTCTGGCAGGTTGCCCAGAACGATCTGGAAGACATCTTCCGCTGGATTCCCTACTCCATGAAAACTCCCGACGACTTTCGCCGGGTGGTCGACAAGGCCTTTGAGGAGCAAGATCGCGGCGAGTCCGTGGTATTCGCCACCGTCGAACGCAGTTCCGGCCGCGCCATCGGCAGCACCCGCTTCATGAACCTTGACCGCATCAACCGCCGGGTCGAAATCGGCTCCACCTGGATCGCGCCTGCCTGGCAACGCACCGCCGTCAACACCGAAGCGAAATACCTCATGCTGCGGCACGCGTTTGAAGTGTGGAAATGCATCCGCGTGGAACTCAAGACCGATGGCTTAAACCAGAAGTCGCGCAACGCGATTCTGCGCATCGGCGCCAAAGAAGAAGGCACGCTGCGCCGGCACCTGCTCACCCACACCGGCCGAGTCCGCGACACCGTCTACTTCAGCATCCTCGATGACGAGTGGCCCCAGGTAAAAGCAAAACTGGAAGCTCGACTCGCCGCCTCGCATCCCGCATTGTGAGACGCGATTGTGAGAACGCGCCTGAACCGTTATCATGCCTGCGACTGGGAGGAATGGGATGGACGTCGTGACGTTGGGATTTGCTCTGATCATTGGCATCTTCGTGCTCGGGACCATCCTGAGCGGTTTTTTCCAGGTACACACCGCCGAGGCGGTCGTGGTGCAGCGCATGGGCAAGTTTCAGCGCGTAGCCAGCGCCGGCATCAATTTCAAGTTGCCCTGGCTCGACCAGATCGCCGGACGCATCGATCTCCGCGTGCAGCAACTGGCGCTCGATGTGGAGACCAAAACCAAAGACAACGTCTTCGTGAAGATTCCCGTGTCCGTGCAGTATCACGTGCTTCCCGACCATGTCTACGAGGCCTTCTACAAGCTGGCCAATCCGCGCCAGCAGATTTCGTCGTACGTGTTCAACGTGATTCTCGGCCATGTCCCCAAGATGAATCTCGACGACGCGTTTCTGCAGCAATCCGATATCGCCGTCGCCATCAAGCAAGGCCTCGACGACGTCATGCGCACCTACGGCTACGCCATCGACCAGGCCCTGGTCACCGACATTCAGCCCGACGACAAAGTAAAAGCCGCCATGAACGAAATCAACGCCGCCCAGCGCGAGCAAGTCGCAGCCACCGCCCGCGGCGAAGCCGAAAAAATCCTGAAAGTAAAACAAGCCGAGGCCGAAGCCGAAAGCAAAGCCCTCCAGGGCCAGGGCATCGCCAACCAGCGCAAAGCCATCATCGAAGGCCTGAAAGATTCCGTCGAAGCGTTCTCCAAAGCAGTAGAAGGCTCGACGCCCCGAGACGTGATGATGCTGGTGCTGGTCACCCAATATCTCGACACCATGAAAGAAATCGGCGCCAACGACCGCAGCAACACCATCCTGATGTCGCACTCCCCCGCCGCCGTCAGCGACCTCTACCGCCAGATGCAAGAAGCCGTCCTGATCGGCCAGAAAATGGCCAATCCGGGGACGTAACGGGTGCCCCATTTCTGCCGCGCTCCTTGCGGCAGAGTGGGAACGTCTCGCCCAGACGCGTGCCCCCTCAAGCCGTCCTTCGGCTTGAGTAGGGCATTTCGATCGCGATCAACCCGTTGAAAAGCTCCGTTTCGAGCCGCTCTTGGGAAGGGCACGAGTTTCACTCGTGCCGTTAAGCCCAATTAAACTCAGCCGCGCTTCAGCGCCTGAGGGGGCGCTTTTTCCCGGCAAAATTCACGAGCCCGCCAGACCTATCCCACTGCCGTACACCAAGGGCGCGTAGCCGGGCGTTTGATCCCGCCGATGCGACTAGCACAGCTAGGGTGCCCCGTCCTTCGCGTTCTTTGCGAAGGGCGGGAACCACAGGCGATTGCAGCAGCGCATGTTGCGCCACTCACGGGATTGCAAATCGGCACAACTAACGCCCACAAACAGCATCGCTACCCGCCCTTGCAAAAAACGCAAGGACGGGGCACCCTCAGCATAGATGGCACACACAAGCCCTCATCCAAAGGCGGGCCACCCGCCCGCTTTTGGGAAGGGCACGAGTTTCACTCGTGCCGTTAAGCCCCGTTAAACTCAGCCGCGCTTCAGCGCCCCAGGCCCGCTCTTTCCCGGCAAAATTCACGAGCCCGCCAGACCTATCCCACTGCCGTACACCAAGGGCGCGTAGCAGGGCGTTTGATCCCGCCGATGCGACTAGCACAGCTAGGGTGCCCCGTCCTTCGCGTTCTTTGCGAAGGGCGGGAACCACAGGCGATTGCAGCAGCGCATGTTGCGCCACTCACGGGATTGCAAATCGGCACAACTAATGCGCTCAAACAGCATCGCTACCCGCCCTTGCAAAAAACGCAAGGACGGGCCACCCTCAGCATAGATGGCGATCACAAGCCCTCATCCAGAGGCGCGCCACCCGCCCGCTTTTGGGAAGGGCACGAGTTTCACTCGTGCCGTCAAGCCCCATTAAACTCAGCCGCGCTTCAGCGCCCCAGGCCCGCTCTTTCCCGGCAAAATTCACGAGCCCGCCGGACCTATCCCACTGCCGTACACCAAGGGCGCGTAGCAGGGCGTTTGATCCCGCCGATGCGACTAGCACAGCTAGGGTGCCCCGTCCTTCGCGTTCTTAGCGAAGGGCGGGAACCACAGGCGATTGCAGCAGCGCATGTTGCGCCACTCACGGGATTGCAAATCGGCACAACTAATGCGCACAAACAGCATCGCTACCCGCCCTTGCAAAAAACGCAAGGACGGGCCACCCTCAGCATAGATGGCACACACAAGCCTCATCCGAAGGCCGGGCCACCCGCCCGCTTTTGGGAAGGGCACGAGTTTCACTCGTGCCGTCAAGCCCAATCAAAATCAGCCGCGCTTCAGCGCCTGAGGAGGCGCTTTTTCCTGAATATGCCAGACGGGACGTTCACCTGATTCTGCGAGCCAGGAACTGGGGTCAGTCCCGTCTGTCCCCGGTTTTCCTGTCCCCGGTTTTCCCGTTGACTACATATTGTCGCGGATTCGTTCGCCCAGTGGATTTCCCGGTATTCAGGCGAGTGCGGGTATCCCGCACGAGCGAAGAAAGTCGAAAGTTCCGTCGTAGAATGACGGAGGTCGTGTGTGGTCGGATGCATCGCCGCTTGGAACAAAGAGGATCATCCCCTGTCGAGCCCGCGTCAAAATTACTCGATACGCATTCTTGAGGTAAAGTCGTCTCGACTCGTCCATCACCGATTGCCACCTTGTACCTTCGAAGCTCTGGCAGACCCACATACCTTCCTTGTAGTAGAAATCTCCGTCCCAACACGCCCCGACCCAATCCAGTTCAAGACCTTGGACCGCAAACTCGCTTGCCACGTCTTCCAGATAGTAAGAAGATCGGACATCGGTTCTGTCATTTAGAAACCAATTGACCGGCTCAAGCTTCGCCTTGATATAGATCCCTTCCGGCCGAAGGCGTTGAGCACCTGACGATGCTACTAAGCCGAAGCGCTCTGTTCCGCGCGCCTGGTTACGCAGCCAAGCCTTTGCTGCGCCAAGACTGCGAGTCAAATAGATGGGGTAAGCAGATTTTATCTTTTCGTAGGTGACGCAGGCGGCCTCCGGTTCGTTGTCGACAATCTGACCTATCAATTCTGAAAGGGCCTCAGCCCGGAACGACCGCATCGAAACTGCGAGATGAAGATGTTCGTCCGAGTGAACCCGCGGCGATGTGAGGAAGCGTTGCACTTGAGTTGAAGAGCCATACTCAGGAAGTGCTATCCGCGGTGACATATAAACCTCCCAGCCGGGGAACTGTACTTCGAGGGCATTGATCCATTCGGAGATGCCGGCTTCGCCAGTGTTGATCTCCTGACCTCCGCCCACTAGGCAAACAACCGTGCACCAATCCGGATGCCGATCCATTACGCTGATCAGGAACTCTGGCTCGGACATGTTGAAGTCGTGCTGCCCTCGTTTGCGCTGCATGAAGCTAGCCGCCTGTTTGCGCGTCCAAGCGCGCTGCGCTTCGTCAAACACAACAACCTTCTCAAGAGGAACGGTGTGATTGCCCACGTGGTCATCTCGGAAGTGGTGAATATTCTGGATAAAGCTACGCACTTCGCGCTCAGCCGTCTTTTTCGAGATGCCTTCGCGCCTCGCTTTGTCGCGTGTGAGGGCCTCCCGCAGGACATCAACAAGTGGGCCGTTGCCCGAAAGAAAAACAGCGTGCTCATCGAGATGCTCGATAGAGCGCCGCGTAGCGATATTCAGCCCAGCTAGAGTCTTGCCCGAGCCAGGTACGCCAGTCACGAAGCAAATCGCTTTTGTACGGTTTCGCCGAGCCCGATCGATCACGGCACCGACGCTGACGCTAGTCTCCTGGAGGTTCTTCGCACCACTGTCCGATTGGGAGATCTCAATTACGCTATGTGTGCGATATAGCATCTCCGCTGCTTGAACAATGGTAGGCGTCGGCTTGTAGCCCGTAGCCATCCACTCCTCAATGTTGAAGGTTGGAAAAGCTCGCGCGGAACAAATAACGTCGATCAGTGTGGACAAGCCAACCTTATTCGTCCCTAGCGGCGAAGCAACAAGGTCGTCGGCAAATGTAATCTCAGGTATCGGGTGAGGTTCGGCATCGGTTGAGACCAATACTGGAACGATAGGAGCGGCGTGACTACCTTCATGAAAGTTTTTCAGATCGAGAGCGTAGTCTTCTACTTGATCGAAGGCGGCCGCTGTATGCCCCGTCGCGCCAGTCTTGAACTCGATCACGAAGACGATGTTTTGCTCGATGAGTATGGCGTCTGCCCGCTTACCCATTCTGGGGATATAGAACTCGAGAAAAATTCTCCCATCGGGTCGGCCCGCGAGGGAAGCTTTGAGAATTGAAATCTGTTGAAGCCAAGCCCAGCGTTGTTGTTCCTCTAAGCTGTGATGATGCTTCGCTGTGAGAACGCCGAGAATGCGTTCTGTATCATCCTTGAGAAATTCAAATGTAGTGGCATCGTAGTAAGCCTTAATCGGCATTCCGGGTTTTTATGCCTCTTCCACCTTTGCGAAGTATAAACCTTGAAGTGAATACCCGATGGAGGGTCGCCCACTCAAAGCCGTCTATTGGCTTGAGTGGGGAATCCCACCGTTGCCACCAAGTCCCTTAATCCGCTCGCCGAGGATGCCGGGGGTCCCTGATCCTCGCTTTTCCACAAAAATAAATTTCCCGGATGTGACGAACGACCTTTACTGAGACTGCAGGACCTGCCAACCTCGAAGTGTGCGCAGAGGATGTTCCAGCATCGCAGCCAAAGCCGTTCCGGCAGCCAGCTCCGACCCTCGCGGCGTAGCCGCTAACTCCTTATTTTGGAATATTTTGCCAGTAACTCCTTATTCCAGAATATTTTGCGAGCAATTCGTGGGATATGCGATAGCTAACCATAGCGAAATCAGTATTTTACGGATGGCGCGAAAAAAAAGGGGGGGGAGGGGTACCCCGACCATTGCCGGCCGGAACCTTGGGCAGGCCGCCCGTCATCTAATGGATTGACTTCCCTACTCGGGCAACCTAGTCTGGAAGTGGTTCTTTTGCAAGGCCATCCCACCAGTGGGGGCGTCACGGCTTCGACGGAGATGCTTGCGGCCAAGAGGCATGCCGGGGTGCACACACCCGTAATCGTGGGCAAAATGATAATTGCCAATCAACAGATGGCATACGCAGCCTAACTAGTTTAGGCAGCCGTCCCAAGAGGCTTCGCCCGTGGGCCTCCGAAGGACGTCACACAGCGGGCTGCTCTTCTCGTCTACGTCTGGGGCGGGAGGCTAAGATCACAGGCTAGCGGATCGCGTTTCTTGTCGGTTCTGAGCGCAGTCCGCGAACGTCCTGGGGTAATGCCCAGGGCATGAACTCGACTAAGCATGTAGTTCTCTTGACCAGTAACATTTTCGGACGCGGGTTCGACTCCCGCCGCCTCCACCACTATAAACTACTGATAATAAAGTAGTTATAAAACGATAGAAAAAATCGTACAATAAACGTACAATGGATTCGGCAAAGGGGCCGAATTCATGCTATCTGTCTACTCCCGCCACTATCCTCCCTGCCCGTCCGAAGACATCAACTACAAGCGTTGTCGCTGCCCAAAGTGGATCAATGGCATTCTCGGATCGGATGGCCCCTTCATCCGTCGCAGCGCGAAGACCCGCAGTTGGGAAAAGGCCGAGGATTTCAAACGCAAACTGGAAGAGGAATATGAGGCGAAGCAGCAAGGACTTGAAGAGACCTCCCGGCCGAAGCCCGCTCTCGTAACCGTCAAAGATGCCGTGTCACGTTTTCTGACCAGCAAGCGCAACGAAAATTTGGCCGACTCGACTCTCGACAAGCTGACAACGATCTTCGAGAAGCAATTCCTCGCATGGGCCACTTCGTACGGATTCGACACACTTGACTGAGATCACGACTGCCGATCTGGAAGGCTTTCGTGACACCTGGACCGATGGCCCCCTCGCGAAGAAGAAGAAACAGGAGCGGTTGATCGGATTTCTTTATTACTGCTTGCGACTCGGCTGGATCAAGTCCAATCCCGCAGTTCTGCTGGGTCGAATCAGAGCAGATGGGCCTCCGACGGATTACTTCCCTGCGCCCGAGTTCGACAAGATCATGGACGCAACCTACATCTATCAGCCCAAAGGCTGGGTGGAATGCCGGAACCAAGCAACACGGCTGCGGATTCTGACGTTGCTCATGCGATGGAGTGGACTTGCAATTAGGGATGCGGTGACGCTAGAAAGGCGTCGGTTGAGCGAAAATGGTGAGTTGTTCCTGTACCGTGCAAAAACAGGAAGCCCAGTCTACGTCCCGCTCCCTCCGGAGGTAGCGGAGGCCTTGAGAAACATTCCACCCGGCCCTAGTCCAAATCCGCGGTACTTCTTTTGGTCTGGAAACGGGTCGCCGAAGTCCGTGGTCGGCAATTGGCAGCGAAGTTTCCGGCGACTATTCAAGATTGCCGATTTGCGCCGCGATGACGGCTCGTTAAAGCGTTGCCACCCGCACATGCTTCGAGACACGTTCGCGGTGGAGATGCTCTTAGCTGGTGTGCCCCTAGAACAGGTCTCAATCTTGCTCGGCCACAAGAGCGTGAAGATTACCGAGAAGCACTATGCTCCGTGGGTCAAGGCTCGGCAGGAACAGCTCGCAGCCAACGTTCGCAAAGCCTGGAGTGTACCTAATGCGGGCAAGAAAACTGCTAAGCGCAAACCACCGAAGCGCGCCAAAAGCGCCTGACGAATTGGTTCTTGCGCCCTGGCTTTTCGCTGGGGTCTGAGCTAGCTGGCTCGGCGCAGCTTTCGATGGACACGGTGAAGAACGGTCTCCGGTACCCGCAGAGTGCGGTATCCGCGCTTGTGCAATCTTTCCTCTGTACTCCAGTGAATCACTCCTGGCTCCCGTTCGAAGATTCTGCGAACGGTCTTCTCACTAAGCGCCCAGAGCTTTGCAATCTCGATTACGGAGTAGTGCTTCTCGCTCGCCAAATCGGCCGGGCCTAAGGTTGACCCGACAGAAACCGGACGGAAGCCGTCAGATGGCTCTATTAGTCTTCTGGCCGAGTTAGACATGGCACAAACCCCTATCGCAGCTGGATGGTAACTAACTTGATTCCTGGGGCTCAAATTGTCCAATGAGTTCTCGGGCGATAGCTATTCCCAACGGGAATAGACACACTGAACCCACGCCAAGTGGGGGCGCGTAGGGAGGATCCTCATGCTGCCGGGACCGCGGATCGATAACACCTCTTCGGGAAGGAAAATGAAGGGGGAAATGCACAAGTGACTTAATGAGCGCGCGTGGCCTTTTTCATCGT
This sequence comes from uncultured Acidobacteriota bacterium, assembly GCA_963800405.1. GTDB lineage: Bacteria > Acidobacteriota > Terriglobia > Terriglobales > Acidobacteriaceae > Sulfotelmatobacter. Next base: position 35,865 of record CAWDBW010000113.1, on the reverse strand, counting down.
GACCACTCGGTCAGACTGCGATCCTTCAGTTGGCGTTGGTGGACGGCGCTGGTAAGGATATTTGCGGAGGAAGGCGCGGGCGAACTCGTTTGCCAATCGTGAATCATCGTCCTTTCTCATAATCAGGCACGTTTGGAAATACAGTGTGGTATCAGAAAGTGGCTTCACTACTACACCCTCTGCGCGCAAGCAAAGAGCCGCTGGTTTGGTTAGGATTGCGACGCCGACATGCTCAGATACCAGATGGATCGCCTCTTGCGACGTAATGGTGTCGTGCGCGTGTTTTAGAGCGATTCCTGCACGTCGAGCGGCGTCTATGATCGCGTCATGAATGACGGGATGAACTCGTCGCGCGAACAGAATCAATTGGTCTTTTGCCAGATCTTGGAGTTCTATCTGTTCCTTCTGAGCGGCCGTATGGGTCTCTGGTAGAGCCGTATAGAGAGGCATCAAAACAAACGGCGCGGCCTCGATCTGAGGGTCTTGCGGCGGTGCGGTCACTAAGGCCAGGTTTAGTTCACCTGCCAATACACTTCGGACTAATTCGATTGAGAACTGACTGACCAATCGAATGGCAAGCTTGGGATAGAGAGGAAGACGAACTGCAAGAAGATCCGAGACCCAGGCTTGATCTGCTTCGTGAGAGTGGCCAATCGTCAACACGCTGTCTGCTCCTTCATGGGTAGTGCGAGCGAGATGAAAAGCTCGCTCCATATGCAGGATCGAAGAGCGCGCCTCCGCGACGAAGACTTGCCCGGCGTCGGTCAGTTCCACACGGACGACCCGTCGATTATCCCGAGTGAACAGGCGGAATCTAAGCTGTTTTTCGATCTCAGTGATTTGTCTACTAAGCGCAGACTGCGTGAGGTGCAGTCTGAGGGCGGCCTTCGTGAAGTTCAGTTCTTCCCCCAAGGCAATGACGGCGTGCAAGTGGCGTACTTCGACGTTGGGGAACACTGCTCCGGGCTCCGTTCAAGAGTGTGGTGACACCAGAGTTTCGTCCTGCCATTGTGTGTCAAAGACGAGTGGTTAGGAGCTTAGAACCCGGCGAGTTCTGTAAAGTTTCTTGTAGGGCTAGAAAAAAATCGACTCTTCTCCATCTGAAAACCCGCTTCAGACGTGGAATCTGGGGCGTTGCGTGCTGTTGCGAACCGACCCGCAACCGAGCCACATCCCGTGGAGCGCGCTTTCCGGGAAACAGGGGATTCCCATGTGACTGGGGCCGGCTATTGCCCGTCTGTCATCAAGGCGATGAGGAAAGCGCAACGAACTGTTCTAGCCGCATCATACTAGCTTCGGGCAGAAGCGCAAACGGGGTCGATATCGACCGCTTGTGGGTTTGGAAAGTAACGGCGCTGAAAATAGAGCGACACGTTCACCAATGCAATCATCACTGGCACTTCCACCAAGGGACCGATCACAGCTGCGAACGCGGCTCCAGAGTTGATTCCGAAAACTGAGACTGCCACGGCAATCGCCAACTCAAAGTTGTTCGAGGCAGCTGTAAACGCCAGCGTTGTTGTCTTGGAGTAGTCTGCTCCAAGCCTCTTTCCCATGTAGAACGACACCAAAAACATCAGCAGAAAGTAGATGAGCAACGGAACGGCGATTCGCAGAACATCCAGTGGAAGACGAACGATGTACTCACCTTTCAGGGAGAACATCACTACGATTGTGAAGAGCAGGGCAATCAGAGTCAGGGGGCTTACTCGGGGGATGAAGTTGTGCTCGTACCATTCACGGCCTCGGGCACGGACGAGGATAGCGCGAGTTGCGAATCCGGCGAGGCAAGGAATGCCCAAATAGATGAAAACGCTCTTGGCAATCTCCGCAATGGAAACGTCAACGACGGCGCCCCGGAGGCCCAGTTTGGCGGGAAGTACCGTGATAAACACCCAAGCGTAGACGGAATAAAAGAAGACCTGAAAAAGTGAATTGAAGGCTACCAAGCCAGCAGCGTACTCGGTGTCACCTTTCGCCAGTTCATTCCACACGATGACCATGGCGATACAGCGAGCGAGCCCGATCATGATGAGTCCGGCCATGTATTCCGGGTAGCCGTGGAGAAACACGATGGCCAGCACGAACATTAGAATCGGTCCTACCACCCAGTTCTGGAGAAGCGACAGGCCGAGAACTTTCTTGTTCCGAAAGACTTCAGGCAGTTCTTCGTATCTCACCTTGGTAAACGGCGGATACATCATGACGATGAGGCCGACCGCGATCGGAATCGATGTGGTGCCAATACTGAAACGATTCAAGAACGGCACGACACCGGGCACGAGTGATCCCAAAGCCACACCGATTGCCATGGCCGAAAAGATCCAGGCGGTGAGATAACGGTCGAGGAAACTAAGCCGACTGCTCGTCTTCATCTGTGTTCAGTCCTTACCGCGTGCTCCCAATATGGCCCGGCAATTCTATTTCGTATTCGCCTCGAAAAGGTTACGAATACGTTAAAGTCGCATTAAATCGACAGTCCCCTAGTTGCAACAGGTTGGCCCACAGCAGGCTTGCTTTGAGATAGGGGCTGGCTTTACCGCGCGAACAAAGGCGCTCATGAACTTGCCGTCCACCTGCGGTGCCAGTGTGTCGACGTCAATACCCTCAGCCGAGAGGATCTCTCGTGCATCCTCGGCCCGATAAATGCGTGTGGGCTCAATATCGATCTGCTCGAAACCTGCTGCCGCTAGTTTCGCGCGATATTCGACGTCTTCTAATGCTCCCGCGATGCAACCGACCCACAGAAGCACACTGCGTCTTACTTCGGGAAGAATTTCCCCATGAGTAACAACATCGGAGACGGCGAAGCGGCCGCCTGGCTTCAGCACCCGGAAAGCCTCTCGCAAAACCTGATCCTTATCGGCAGAAAGGTTGATTACACAATTAGAGATGATCACGTCGACTGAGTTGTCTGGTAGCGGAATATGCTCGATCTCCCCCTTGAGAAACTCAACGTTCTCAACGCCGGCCTTCCGTTTGTTCTCATTGGCTAAAGCCAGCATTTCATCGGTCATGTCGAGGCCGTACGCCTTGCCAGTCGAGCCAACCCGCTTCGCCGAGAGCAATACGTCAATACCGCCTCCCGACCCTAAGTCGAGCACCACTTCTCCCGCATTTAGCTTAGCAAGCGCGGTTGGATTACCGCAGCCGAGCGACGCCAGCATCGCCCCTTGCGGAACCAGGCTGCCCTCTGAAGCGTCGTACAGGTTGGAGGTGATGGGGTCACACCCGTGCCCAAAAGCGGAAGCGGCCCCGCAGCAACTGCTTCCTCCGCTTGTGACTCGCAGGGCTGCCTGACCATATTTCTCCTTGACGATTTCCTTGATATCAGTACTGCTCATTTGTCGGTCTCCTATTTGGAAATGTGAACAAAATCTCTTGGTTTTAGTGCCTTGTTTTTGGTGCAGCATTCAGCATAGAGAAACAGCAGCAATTCTTGTAGCGCGTCTGTGTTAGCCGTATATCTAAGAAAAGTGCTTTCCCGGTGCACATCAACCAGTCCTTCATTCCTGAGTTTGTCAAGATGGTGAGAAAGAGTGGAATTGGGAATGTCGAGTTCTTCCTGAATCTCACCGACCACGAGGCCCGAGGGATGGGCGGCCAGCAACTGCTGCATGATCCTGAGTCTTGCCACGGTGCCCATTGCGGAAAACATCTCCGCATATCTGGCTACTTCGTCAAGGCTCTGCTCTGTGACAACCTTTGTCATATTTCTGTGCTTCTGGAAATATAGATACCACGGATGTGTGGGTGGTTGCAAGTTTTTTTCAAGACGCTATAATGGCGTGGTTCCCAGACTATGCGTTAACACGTATACCCGTTTACATGCAATGACATCCCTGGCGCAGAATATCCTGGACGAGAAAAAGCGTCTCTTGGACCAGATCAATTCCGTAATTTTGGGTTACGATCCGGTTCTTCGAGAGAAGGCGGCAGACATCCTGCTCGTAGAAGTCTTTGGCCCGTCCGCTACTGAACATTCAGCTACAAACGGTCATGAACCTCGCACTCCCGGTTCGCCAACGAAACGGGGTTCTGTCGCCTACCTGAGGGATCTCATTGATCGGTGGCCGGCCGAAACACAAGTGAATCGAGCCTTATTGAGCGCCTATCACCTCCAGAAGGTACTAGGGCACCGATGGATAACGGGTAGACAAATTCAGAACAATCTTAAAAAACTCGGATTGCGACTGACGAACGTCACAGTCGCCACCAGCCTCAACTGCAAAATTGATCAGCCTCGAATGAAGAAGATCAGGAGCAGGGGCCGTAAAGGGAATTACTATATCGTGACGCCGACTGGTATCACCTACGTGGAAAATAAGTTGAGCGGCGTGGAATGAGCCCACTTGAACAAGGGTTCTGATCAAAAGGACTTGCCCCTCGTGATCGCAGAATTCTAGTGACGTCGGAGCAAGATTAATGCTTGTAGTTCGAGTTCGACAAGCTGTGGAGGTAGAGCAACGTACCCGGAGTCGGTGGCCAATTTTTGACCATCCGTCAAGATGTACCGCAACAGGCCTGCCACGCTCTCAGCCTGTTTGTCAGACTTCTCGTAGGACGGTACGATGAGGCCCGAAAACCCCGTTATCGGGTATGCGCCAGGCGCCTCGTTGTCAATCGCATCAAGATCAGACTTAAATTGTAAATACGGTGCTACCGCATTCGCTGCCGCCGCCAGCGACTCCAATGACGGCGTTTGGCAGACCCCAGCTCTATTCTGTATTGCGGCGCGAGACGCGGGTTGATTACGTACGGAATAGAAATCCGCAAAGCCAACCGCGTACGGTGTCGCTCGAACGCTTGCTATCATCTGCCGTTCGTCCTGAACGGATTGTCCAGTTGGCCACGCCCAATCCGTACTTGCACCCGTCGTGCTGGCCCACGATCCGCTCACTCGGGTCAAGTATCTGCTCAACAGCCAACTCATCCCGTTCTCATCTGAGCGATTCAAAACGCGTATTCGAGCTCTCGGAAATCTTATGCGGGGATTGGTTGCGGCGATATGATCATCGTTCCAGCGAGTGATTCGCCCGGAGTAAATATCGGCAAGAGTCTCCCCAGTGAGGCAAACGGAACCACGCAGTCCGGGGAGGTTATAAATCACAGCGGCCCCCTGAACCAACGTGGGGAAATAGAGAAGCGCCTTCGTTCGATCCTTGCCGTTGTCAATACGATGCCAGAGGGAACCGTTGTTGGCGATGCTGGATGCGGCGGGCGAAGGGGCGTTCTCTAGATTTCCCTTTGTGTCGCGATCAGCAACCGAAATTCCGCACAATAAAAAGAGCACAAAGGCAAAATTAGCGAAGATTGTCGACTTCATGTATACCGCCCTGCAGCAGACATTGTTGTTCTTAAAGAGCGGCTTCAGGTAGCCGGTAGTTGTTTTTACGCTCAAGAAAATCGAAGCGGTAGCCGGCTCCTCGAACAGTCTTTAAATAAACAGGATTCTCAGGGTTTTGTTCTATCTTCTCTCGAATTCGTCGAACATAAACATCTACGGACCGTGGAGTCACATATCCGCCATCGCGCCAAACAGCATCCAGAATTTGATCACGCGAAAAAACCCGCCCGCGGTTTCGGACAAAATATTCCAGCAGGCGGAACTCGGTCGCTGTAGTGGGATTGGGCTTCCCACGTACCGTCAGAGTCATGGCCGATGAATCGACTTCGATATCTCCGATACAGACAGGAAGACTCGGCGATGGACGTTCAAAACGGCGAAGTATAGCGTGTACCCGCGCAACCAGTTCCCTCGGGCTAAAGGGCTTTGAAATGTAATCGTCAGCGCCAAGTTCTAATCCCAAGAGCCGGTCGGCCTCACTCGTTTTGGCTGTGAGAAAGATTACAGGTGTTATAGAAAGTGCGAGGGATTTACGAATGTCCCGGCATATATCAAATCCACTCTTGCCAGGAAGCATCACATCAAGGATGAAGAGCGACGGCCGCATCGCCTCCGCTGCTCCGACGACTGAAGAGCCATTTGCGAAGACAACTGTAGCGAAATTTGCGGCCTCCAGGTGGTGCCGCACGAGGCGGGCAATGTCCTTGTCATCTTCAACAACGACAATCGTCTGCTTAGCCATAGACCTTCTTCCCTTTCCGTTAAGAGGAAGCACGCTCAGTTCGTCTTAGCCCCAGGGTTCTCTACTCGGATTAGCCCCATCATTCCATTGTCCTCGTGTTCCAGCAGGTGACAGTGATACAGGAACGTACCAACGATTTTGGGGTCTCGAAAATCCATCCTCAATCTAACGCTGGGATACTGAGACGTCTTTCCGTCATAAAAAGGAACGTTAATCGTATCCCGCAAGAAAGGTTCGTTTACGGGAATCCCAAACCAATCGACAAGCAGGAAATGAATCTGGTGAATGTGAAACGCGTGGAGTTCGTTCGAGCGATTCTCGATAATCCAGTCCTCAACGTCGCCCTGTTTGACGATGATGTTGGGGAGCGCCGATGCTGGGTTGAATGGCACGGGCGTTTGGCCATCCACGGTAATGTAAAAGGTGGTTGGACTACTCGGATCGTTTGGGTCCTCTAGTTTCTCCGAGAAATATAGCTTTCTCGTTCGAACTGGCGTCACGTCTCCGAGCCACGGCAATTCGGGCGCGAGCAACGGTTTCGGTGAATCCGCTAATTTCGAGATAGGCTCTGGTGCGTCATCCGATGCAACTAGGGTTGCCAATGGCCTATTAGGATCGTTCTCTCCACCGGGGCCGGTGTTCACGCTTCGGGTGATCAATGTCGCTGCTGCGCCCGCCGCAGGCGCCATGACGATGAATTCGACTCGCCCGCCGGGTGGTATGCCGAGATGGTTTCGCAACGCCAGCCGATCGTTCGAGTTCCCGTTCTGGTTAACGGGTATGCCGTCAAGGGCGACCATTTCTAACATCTGCGGCGCGCGGTCAAACAAGACCTGCAAATTGAGGTAGGTAATCGCACAGGCGTTCAACACCCGCCATAGTTGACGCTCGTGGGGCCTCATTTTAATGACTGGCGTTGGATAGTCAGGATACGGAATGGGTACAAAGTTTAGGGACAGGTCCTTCGCGGGCCTACCGAAACCAGTCCCGGTGTTCACCGTGTCGCCGTCGTGATCCACTCGTACTTTTGGCATCATTGGCTCGGTCTGCGACGGTGGAGCATCTGGATTCTGCAGGTCCTGATCGCGAATAATCAGCACACGCTCTCTCAACCCGGCCAGTTCTTTGTTTGAACGTTCGATCCCTTCGACGATAAGCGCCCCCGATCCGCCTCCCAACACCTGCGCCTTGGTGAAGCCGTGGATATGAGGGTGGTACCAATACATACCGGGTGGTTGATTTTCGGGAATCCGAATCCGGTATTCGAATGGTGTCGGGCCGGGCTGAATTGCTGTTCTCAGTACGTCGTCTTCATGGCAAACCGGCGGAATGGTCAAACCATGGAAATGAAGGTTGGTCGAAACGGCTGTCATCTGCCCGCTCATGCATGGATCATCATTGGCTCCTGCGCGTGTGTTCTGGTGAGAGTGTGCTGACATCGCCCCCAGAGGCTCAGTGAGGTTGTTCCTTAGGTGAAGTATTAATAGATCGCCAGGCTTAACTCTAAGGTTTGGAGCCTCGATTCCTCCGCTAGTCACGTAGCAATAACGCATCCGCCCATCCGGGCCGGGATAGTTCTCGAAGGTGAGCTCTACCTCCAAGAGGCCGTTGCTGCTTCGCAGGTCCGTTGGTTCCGCTACCACACTCCCGGTTGCGGGACGACCACACGGATCTTTGGGCACGTTCTGCGCGTGAATCGCCGCACCCGACAACACGAGAAGCACGGCGACGATTCGAAAGAGAGATTTACAGTTGGACATTTGTCGAATCGGTTTGACTTGAAAACACGACGTTTGGAGCGAACGGGCCGACCTAGAGCACGACAAGGGCGGAATTTGACTCCGCCCTTGTTCGCGCTTGTTCTTCGCGCCTCTCCTTTTTTAATACTTACCTTTCAGAGACTCCAAGGGCGACTACCTCCGAAAATGTAAGGCTCATCCACGCGAAGGAACTCCACTATTGGCCATCGTGCAAACCGGCAAACAGATCGTCAATTACGTTAACGCCCGAATCGCAGGCGTGATTGAGGCAGGGCAGGCCGAATCCACCCTCGATCGTCTTGAGCAGCGAAAAATGAGTGTAAAAGCGATCGGTTTGCAGGCCGTGAAAACCGTAGTTTGTGTCCACGACAAACACGACCTTGTTGATTGTCGGCGCGACGCTATAGTCGTCTTCATCCCACAACAAAACTATTGCGTTGCGTCCTTTAGTCCAAGCTGGCGATTTGTGGATTGCAGAAACAAGCGTCTGCACGGCCACGTCGCCGCCGTAGATCAATGCGGGATTCAATCCGTCCTGCATGCCGTCATCGTTCGGGTCAAATTGGCAGAAGGCGGTGCCATTGCTGCGTCCGTGCTGGTCGTTGCATTGGTTGGGAGCGATGAAGGAGTAGTTCGGCAGATCGCCCGAGCCCAGGTCGGAATACAGACCGTGCTTGCCGTCGAAGCCAGCCACATTCCTGTAGCTGTTCTTGGGATTTTCGCCCTCCTGCACATTGGCGAAGTAAACAAACGGGTCGTGCTTGGAGGCATACAACTGCACGATGTCGCCGGTGTTCAGTTGAGGATTGCAGAGCGAACAGGGAGGAAACGTGGAGTTGTTGGTAAAGGTGCCATCGCTGTAGTCAACCGTATCGGGACCGACCAGGACGGGAAGGCTCTCCTGATAACTCTTCCACGATAAGCCCGCAGCTACCAACTGATCGGCGATTGTCTTCCCGACAATGTGCGTGTCGGCAGGAATCGAAAGGATCCCATTAATATTGTTTTCCCCGTCGTTGCTTCCGGTCGGACATTGAACTTCGTTTGTGCAGTCGATCGCAGGCGTCGCCGCGTCGGTCCCTTTGCCGGAGATTGGGCAAATGCTTGGGCTGGGCGGGTTGTCAGTGTTGACAATTCCGGAGGCCAAGTTGGTGGTGCAGCTAGCATCGTGCCAGTCCGGGGAATTATCGCTCTGCACCCCAAAGTTTGATCCGCCGACCACCTCAAGGTAATTCGTCAGGCTAGGGTGAGCGATGGCGAAATAGTTGGTTGCCAGATTGGCCGACTTTGCGTACTTGTCGATGAATGGGGCGTTCGGATTGTTGATGATCTGGTTGTACCCGTGATTCTCCATCATGATGATGAAGACGTGATCGAGATGTGGAACGCCTTTGGGGACAGGTCCTTCCTGAGCGAACACCGTTCCCATCAGCGATGCCGCCAACACGGCCGCACTTGCAGCTGTTTTGTTCATGTCAGTCCTTTCTCGTTGTAAGTAACTGCGCCAGCGCAACGATAGGGGCGCTTTGTTACGGCAATATTCCAATTGTGTTAAAACTGTGTGAATGTTTATGCGTCTACACGCATAGAGTCATAGCACCATTGGCCACACCCTCGACGGCCGGCAAGAAGACAACTGCGCTCAAACAGCCTCCTGAGCGGCACCATGTCGGACATCCTTCCCCTTCACCCAGAAGATCACATCTTCTGCGATGTTGGTCGCATGATCAGCAACTCTCTCCAGGTTGCGCGCAACCACTACAGCGTTCAGAGCCTGATCAATAGCCGGAGAATTGGAGCGCATCAGTGAGGCCATCGAAACAAAAATCTCTTTATTCATGCGATCGACTGCATCGTCCATGATGAGAACCGCCTCGGCAAGTTCCGCATTCGCGTCGACAAACGAATCCAGGGCGCGTCGGATCATGCCGGCGGCCGTGATGGCCATACGCCCAAGGTCAACCGGAAGCTCCACTTTCGGGAGGTGGATGTCCGACAGGGCGCGTTGCACGATGTTCACAGCGAGATCACCAACCCGTTCCAGGTCCGCGTTGATCTTCATACAAGCCGTGATGAACCTCAAATCGACCGCCATTGGCTGTTGCATAGCAAGGAGATCAATAGCGAGCTGGTCAATCTCCCTCTCTGCGGAATTAGTCTCGCGTTCCAGCTTGAACACTTCATCCGCGATTAGACTGTCGCGCGTTAGATAGACCTCAATACTCAGCTCGATTGAGCGCTCTGCGGTGACACTCATCTCAGTCAATCGCTCTTTGAGTTCGTCCAGGCCTGATTGAAATCTCGAACGCGTCATGGAATCTCCAATTTCATGGCTGCGGCGTCTTCGTTCATCCGAACCGACCTGTGATGTAGTCTTCAGTTTGTTTGCTGGCCGGGTTTTCGAAGATGACGTTTGACCGGTTGAACTCGATCAACTTACCCATGAGAAAAAAGCCAGTGAAGTCTCCCACACGTGCTGCTTGCTGCATGTTATGGGTCACAATCACCATGGCACAGGTATCTTTGAGGGCGAAGATCAGTTCTTCAATCTTGGCCGTGGAGATCGGATCGAGCGCAGAACAAGGCTCATCGAGCAACAGGATTTCAGGATTGAGGGCCAGGGCCCTTGCGATGCAAAGACGTTGTTGCTGTCCGCCCGACAGGGCCATAGCTGAACGATGAAGCTTGTCTTTGACCTCGTCCCAGAGAGCAGCTCGTTTCAGGCTGTGCTCCACCAGATCGGGGATAGATGCGCGTGAAAACTCGCCTGAAATTCTGAGTCCGTATGCGACATTATCAAAAATGCTTTTTGGGAACGGATTCGGTTGTTGAAAGACCATTCCAACCCGCCGCCTTAAGGTCGAAGGATCAATGGACAGCAAATTCTCACCGCGAAGCAAGAGCTCCCCTGTCAGGCGCGCACTCGGCACAACCTCATACATCCGATTCAGTGTTCTCAGAAATGTGGATTTGCCGCATCCAGACGGACCGATTAAAGCGGTCACGACTTTGTCCGCTATGACAATCGAGATGTCATGCAAGGCGTGATGCGCACCATAGTAAAAATTGAGATTGGTAACCGAGAAGGGCGGCTGCGAGACGGACTTGCCCCCGTCGAAGGTTAGTGTGGGCCGCATGGCCGCTTCATTCATGTCTGGAAACCTTGTAAGGGCATTCATTGCTGACACGTCAATCTGTCCTTGCTCGTACACAGAATCAGGAACTCGCGAGCGTTACGTTAATCAGAACCTCAGTGCCTCCCAGGCTCTTAAGTAGTGGCCGCATGGCGGTCTCGCGTTGTTATGCGGAGCAGCAGACTCCCTATGGCGACGCCAAGAACCAGGATCAGCGCAGCTCCGTACGCTTGCTGGTGCCAGACGTCGTACGGACCACGTGCGTACTTCAGAATCCTTAGTGTGATTTCGTCGATAGGCTTAAAGAGACCGGACGGATAGTATTCATTTCCGAGTGCTGTCAAAATGAGGGGCGCAGTCTCACCGGCAACGCGGGCAACGGCTAATACACCGCCGGTGATGACTCCTGCGCGAGCTGCAGGCAGCACCAGACCGAACGTAACCCGCCATTTTGGCGCCCCAAGAGCGAGTCCACCTTCACGAATGCTGTTTGGAACAAGGCGCAAAACATCTTCTGTAGTCCTTGCCATGATCGGGATCATGATGATCCCCAGCGCCAGTCCCCCAGCCACTGCAGAAAACGTATTGGTTGGTTTGACCAGAATGAAATAAACGAAGATCCCCACGACTATCGACGGTACGCCGATGAAAGTGTTGATTGCCACACGAGTGATTCGGGCGAAAGGAGTATCGCCAGCAATCTCCGAGAGGTAGATGCCGACTCCCACTCCAAGAGGCACTCCGATGACCATTGATATGGCAACAAGGATCAAAGTGCCCAACAAGGACGGAGCAATACCGCCGCCCACTTCACCCACGGCCGCCGGCTCTTTTACCAGGAAACTCCAGTTAATCGCCCCGATCCCGTGGATCACCAAATAGCCCAAGATCGAGAATAGCGCTCCAAGGCATAGCAAGGTCGCGACGCCCGTGAACGCGAAACCCAGAGTCCCGCGCCATTGCCGCCAATTGCTCCAACCGTGTTCCAAGAATGAGCCTCTATGCTTTGAATCCATGAATCCCTGATAACCTCCGCACAATGAAGTAGGCGAAGATGTTGACAACAACCGTAATCACAAGAAGGATCAGGCCGCAGTAAATTAATGCGGATAGGTACATGTCCGAGCTGACTTCATTGAACTCATTCGCAATGACGCTCGCCAAGGTGTAGCCCTGGTCCATAACCGTTTTCGGAAGGCTGAACCCACCTCCAATCGTCATCGCGACGGCGATTGTCTCGCCCAGCGCACGGCCCAACGACAAAATGAATGCACCGACAATTCCGTTTCTCGCGTAGGGGACAGTGATGCTCCAAACCACATCCCAGTGACTGACACCGAGCGCGTAACCACCCTCTTTAATCCCTCTGGGAACGAGGATGAGGGCCTCCCTGGTTAGGGTCACGATTAGCGGAAGAAGCATGATTGCCAGAATGAGTATGGCGCTTAGGTACCCGACTCCATAAGGTGCTCCGTTGAAGATCGCAAGTCGGGGACCGAGATGCTCCATTAGCCAGACCTCGACGGTACTCTGGAGAAGTGGAGCCAACACGAGAAGCCCGAAGAGACCGTAAACGACGCTCGGAATGAACGCGAGTAATTCAATCAGATACGTTACGGTTCCCTGCAACCACCGTGGCAGCAGCTCGGTGATACAGACGGCAGTCATCAGACCCACACCGCCTGCCAGGATCATCGCCGAGAAGGCCACGATAATCGTGCCTACGATAAAAGGCAGCGCCCCAAAAACGAGATGCACGGGATCCCAGCCAGTGTTGACCATGAAGCCAGGACCAAAACGCTTCATAGCTGGCCATGCACCAGTGATCACAACGATAACGACTCCGACAAAGATCGCGAGCACGATTCCCACCACACCCTTAATTACGGCGTGGTAAATGCGATCTCCTAGGCCCACACGCCGGGCCTTTTCCTTTGGTTCCATCACTAGACGGTCGGCTACAGCAGTTGCCATTATGTCTCCTAGATTCGCCCTCGGAGTCGTCTCAGGAGTGAGAACTTGTGAGACTGCTCAATCCCAATCCCTACTTCTGCAAACAGGGTTTTCCGCCGCATGTAACGGTATGAAGAGCCGCCTGCGATTTCTGGACTAGATTTTTCGCCAATACCGCATAGTCCAACTCATTGGCATATTTTTGTCCGTCAGTGATTGCCCACTCGACGAAATCGGCGACAAGCTTGCCTTGGTCCACATCCTGTTGGTTCTTGTAGAGCAGGATCCACGTCGATCCTGCAATCGGATACGCTTGAGGGCCCGCCTGGTCGGTGATCGAAAACCGCAAGTCCGCGGGAGTGTCTTTGAGTGACGCGGCTGCGTTGGTTACATTCTTGGGATCAGGATCGATATAGTTCCCAGCTCGATTCTTCACCGTGCCGTACGCGATTTTGTTCTGCCGCGCATAGGCGAGTTCGATATAACCAACTCCGCCTTGAGTGTTCCTTACCTGGTTGGCGACTCCCTCGTTTCCTTGACCTCCAATACCGGCCGGCCACTGCACTGAAGTGCCATGGCCCACCTTCGACTTCCACTCCTCGCTCACCTTCGTAAGGTAATCGGTGAAGATGTCCGTTGTGCCAGAACCGTCAGACCGATGGACAACCAGCACTGGTTTCGCAGGCAAGGAAACGCCCGCATTGTCGGCTGCAATTTTTGGGTCGTTCCACATCTTGATTGTGCCGAGGTATATCCCTGCGACGGTTTCAGAACTGAACCGCAACTGTGTCGAGACGCCGGGCACGTTGTATGCGATGACAACTGCGCCCTGAGTGACCGGAATGTGTACCACGTTTGCGGTACCGCCAGCCTGCGCGAGTTGTTCGTCCGTCAAAGGCGCGTCGCTGGCTCCAAAAGCGACAGTCTTAGCCAGAAATTGCTGGCGGCCACCGCCCGATCCGATAGATTGGTAGTTGATCTGAACATTCGGGTGAAGCGTGTGATATTCCTTGGACCACTTCGACATCAGCGGGTTGACGAATGTAGAACCCGCACCGGTCAAGGAACCGGATTGGGCGAAAGCACTCGCGGAGGCCAGACAGATCACGACGACAACAGCTAGCCAACCACGGCTGAAGAGTCTCACTACGCGTTTTTCCGCTGCGACAGCCAGCTGCAGTTTTCTCACTTGAAATTACCCTCCTAAAAGGTATGTTGCTTAGAACGCTCGACGGCTCATTTCAACGGCTGACCGTTCGCCTTCAATCTGCTTAGCAGCGCTTCCCCCTGCTTTTGAACTGCCTCCGGTAACTTTGCGTACGAAAGCTCCTCTGCCGAATCCTGTCCTTTGGAGATGGCGTAGCCAATGAAGCTTTTGACTGCCAGTTGCTGATCCGGTCCTGGGCGATCCTCCCAGAGCAGAATGAAGGTCAATCCCGAAATCGGATAGGCATCTTTGGCTGAGGCGGGAGGATCAACAATCGGGGTACGGACATCCTTCGCCAAGTCATCGCTGAACGCGCTTATTGCAGCGGCAGTTGCGGAGGGTGTCGGCTGCACAAACTGACCTGCGCGGTTCTGAATTGAAGCGACCGGAACGCCGTTCTCTTTGGCGTAACTGAGTTCTAAGTAACCGATTGTTCCCGGAGTCTGTTTAACGAGGTCTAGCACGCCTTTGCTGCCCTCGGCACCCAACCCAACCGGCCACGTCACGGCCAAGCCATGACCAGACTTCCACGACCAATCCTGACTCACCTTGGAGAGATACGAAGTGAAAATGTTGGTTGTGCCGCTCCCGTCCGATCTATGAATGACGATCACGGCTGCCCGTGGCAGCTTGACTCCCGGATTCTCGTTCGCGATGGCTGGGTCTTGCCAAGTAAGAATTGTTCCTTGATAGATTCCAGCAAGAGCTTTTGCACTGAGTCGGAGCGGCGCAGTCAAAGTGGGAAGGTTGTAAATGATACAAACCGGACCGGCACTCGCGGGCACCTGGATTAGCGGAGAAAGGTCTTTCAGTTGGGCATCGTTCAGCGGGGCGTCGCTGGCTCCGAAGCTCAGGTAGCCCTTCTTCATCTCTTCAATTCCGCCTCCACTGCCGATCGGTCTGTAATTGATCTCGACTTTGGGGTGGTCCTTCTGGTAACCACTGACCCATTTCGACATGAGCGGGGCTATGAAAGTGCTTCCAGCTGCACCCAGTACGCTTGTAGGCGCCGAAGGCGATGCCTTAACGGTGTCCGATTCGACGGCCAAATCTTCCGATGATTTTGGGTTGCAACCGGCCAAGAACGCCAAGCCCACAATTGCAATCGATCCTATTGCGACAACAAAACCTGTTCCGTTTGCACGCATGAGGCCCTCGGCCGCCAAGCTGACTAATTATTTCGATTCTTGGAGCAGACCCGCTCGGCGGGCAGAAGCATAGTAAACGTGCTTTGTTACTACAGTGTTAAAACTTTAGCCGGAAATGCGTTTACCCGCATATACACGTTTCAACATTCAAAGGCTAGCTGCCGCGTTTGCCGCGAAATAGCATACGACTGGCCAACGTCAACAAAGTTGTAATGACGGCAGAAACTACGCTCCAGCGATTGAGTCCCGTTTCGAGCACGAGGACAAAAGAAAACACTGCCATGAACATTTGGGCCAATCCGAGCCCCAGCCGAAACCCGGCTTTGAAGTGCACGGCCACATTCCAATAGCCAGCGAGCCTACTGTGAAAACTGACTGGTCCCACGGTGCCGCCGCGGGATTCCGCATAGCCAACATTGTTCTTCATCAGCGTCACTTTGCTTGCGCGATCATTACAGAATTGATTTTCGAAGTGAGATCTCGGGGTAGCGGCGAATAGTAAAGATCCTCGGCAAAGCGTTGGCCGTCAGTAAGGGCCCATGCCAAGAAATCCATGACAATCTTTCTCCTATTTGGGTCTTTCGGATGATTCGGCACGAGGACCCACGAAAAACTGGCGATGGGATAGGCATTCCGGCCGGGAGCGTTGCTGATTGAAATACGAAAATCTGCTGGGATTTCCTTCACCGAACTGGCCGCTTCCTCGATGCCGCTGATGCTGGCAGAGATGAACGCGCCATCCGCATTCTGGACGCTTCCAAACGCAATCTTCTTCTTTTCCGCGTAGGACAGCTCGATATATCCGAGGGATCCTTGAGTCTTGAGTATCGTTTCCGAGACGCCCTCGTTCCCGTTTGCGGCAATGCCAACCGGCCATTTAACTGAAGTTCCCTTGCCAACCTTGCTCTTCCATTCAGTGCTCACTTTTGACAAATAATCGGTCCAAATATATGTTGTGCCGCTTCCGTCTTGCCGATGTACGACGACGATGGGCTTGTCGGGAAATCGGACGCCTGGATTGCTCGCAGCGATCGCTGCATCATTCCAGTTCTTGATTTTGCCCAAGAAAATATCTGCCAGTATTGGTCCCGTGAATCTGATTTGAGTTTGCACTTCCGGAAGACTGTAAGCGGGAACGTCGGCTCCGAGGATTACGGGAAAGTGACTCACCTTTACCGGCGCTTGGGCAAGCTGGGCGTCGCTTACGGGTGCATCGGTCCCTCCAAAATCGACCATTCCCGTAAGAGTCAATCCAATGCCGGCGCCGCTGCCATTCGCAAGATAGCTGATTTGAATATCGGGATGGACCTTGTGATATTGTTCCGCCCACTTGCCCATGATCGGGGAGACAAAAGTCGACCCGGCTCCGAAAATTGTTGTTTGCCCGAGCAGCGAGGTTGTCCCGAGTGCAAGGACGGTCGCGAGGATCCTCAAACGCGACATACGAATTCTCCTTTTTCACAAAAGTCCGGCGGCCAGGATTATATCAGTCTATGCATGTAAGCGCATACTCGCACAGCGGTGTGGTTTAATAGGGACAAGATGAAGCGCAATAAAAAACTGTGGAATATGGAAGACTCAGGCCTTCTGGAAATATTTTTTAAGGGCCTGGCGGACATCAGCCGGCTTCGAATTCTGAGCCTCCTGCTGCATGGGGAGTTTTGCGGGTGTGACATCCAGTACGTTCTGGATGCATCTCAGTCGAACGTGTCCAGACATTTGACCTATCTGAAAAACTCTGGGCTGGTGCTCGACCGACGCTCCGGATACCGGGTTTACTACCGCCTTACCACTAAGCTTTCCCCAGACCACAAGCTGCTGTTTGATTATTTGGAACGAGCTTTTCGACGCGACAGGTTGTTTGCCGAAGACCTAAAGAAACTGAAAGACGCTATCAAGGATGGTGCTTGCACCGTCAGCGATCGGCAGGTGGGCGCTGCAAATTACTCCAAGCAACAGTTCGCGGAAAAGACTGGCTATTCATAAACGTTGAGAGATTGAGTGCGTTCGCCAGAGGCCTTTCCGGCTCATTGTCACCAGCCAATTCAAGAGGAGTGCCAGTTGAAAACGGTCCTTTTCGCCTGTCTTCATAACGCAGGTCGTTCACAAATGTCCGCAGCATTTTTTAATCAGCTCGCCGACCCTAATAAAGCAAGAGCGATCTCCGCCGGAACCCAGCCCGGCGACCGCGTTCACCCCGAAGTGGTGGAGGTGATGAGAGAGGTGGGAGCTGATCTGAGTTCAGAAACGCCGAAGTATCTATCCCCGGAACTTGCTTCGACCGCGAACCTTCTGGTCACGATGGGTTGTGGAGATGCATGTCCCTTCGTTCCTGGCCTCGAAAAAGATGATTGGGCGCTCGAAGACCCCAAAGGAAAGCCGATGCAGCGGGTCCGCGAAATACGGGATGATATCCGGTCAAGAGTGCTGAGCCTCGTTCGCGAGCGCCAATGGAGTCGTTGAGCCGCAAATAGGAGTTTTGTCGCGTCGATGATATCGATGCAAGTTCCGACCGAAACCTTTGCGCCGATTCGCTTGTCTTAGATTACGGTTCCTTCGTCCGCCGTGATAGTTTTACCCGCGCCTTTCTCTTCGCCGAACTCGTCAATACAAGCCTCGATTCTTTCCAGAAGCTCCGAGCTCCACTTCAAAGGGAGCACAATCTTTATCTCGATGAGTTCGGTTTCCGACACGAATGGCGGCGCCTTAATCTCAGAAAAGACAGCAATTTCGCCGGCAGCGATGGCCTTATCGAATTTCGCAAAGTCCTGACGGGTTGGGTTGGTTCCCGCCGTCGCATCCCTGCGCTGTACTTCCGCAGAGGAATCACGCAACCCGCGCTGGTCGATCACAGGTCTCTTCGCCATAGTTCACCGTTGATGCCGATCCATCTTGATATCTCACAAGACAGATTTGGCCCATTATGCCACAAGAGGCAATCCTTTATGCGCATTAACGCATACCTTTAGTCGTTTCAACACATCGTTGTATGGGGGCATGCATTTCCGATCTCAGGCTGTTGATAACGCGTGTACACGCATAGACATTTACTGCTACCATACTCCGTCACACGGTCGGCTTCCCATTGGCGATCAACATCATCCACTCTCTCGTTATGGACCAGCTTAGGCCAGGCCGCTCACCAACGATCGCGATCGTCCTGGGTACCGTGGGGGCAGTGATCGTGATTCTGTCTTTTCAATGGCATCGTTTGGGTACGGTTGATCTGGGGGCGGAAGTCAGGCAATTGCAGGAGCAAACTATCCCACTGGGCACTTCTACACCGGCTCCGGCCGCTCTCGTGAAAGGTGAATTCGTCACCCGCGCCGAGTGGACGTTTACGACTGATCTGGCCTCACGGAACTACTTCGAATGGCTCAAGCAGCATCTTCCGAGCAACTACGTTGTGGTTGGACACGCACCAACAGAGATTATCTTGGGCAGACAATTGGCAGGAGACGCCTGCACGTTAACCTTGTCGGCCACTGATGCTGAACCAAAGCAGATTGTCGCCAAGTTCAGCGTGGGCCCCGATTGAGTCTGTCGGATTGGTGACCCATCATGAACCTGGGATCGCAAGATCATCGTCGCAATCATTACGTTTGTGTGTTTGCAGAAGGAAAGTCTCAACGGGCTGGTTGCGGACCGTTGACACCGCTGCTCGGCCTCCCGATTCCATAAAAAATGGCGGAGTGCGAACTCGCACTCCGCTGGGGATTTAAGAGGATTGACCTAGGCGGTCTTGCGGTTCTTCGGCTTTGCTTTAGGCTTCGTCTTTTTGTTTTGTTTCGCGGCAAATTCCGCTGCTACGCTCTTCTGAAGGTTTTCAGCGTCCACGCGGTAGCGTTTGGCGGCGTCCATGAGAACGTCGTCGCGGCTTGCGGTGGATCGCTGATACGCCGAATCCAGCAGGCTGATTTCCAGAAGCAGCTTGCAGAGTTCGGACTCATCATACGTGCCTACTTGCTTGGCCAGAAGCTCCTGCGCGGACGCAGAGTCTTTCTTCGCCTCTACCTTATGCCGCTTCGCCAGAGCCGGAACTTGGCTATAGGAGAGATGGCCGATCAGGTAGTGGGCGACCGCCAGCAAGTCGGCCTTCTTTAACGGAGCCGACACGCGTTGGAGGATCGTAGCCAAGACACGATGGCGAGTCGTAATGGCCAGTTTCTCCTTTTCGATGCGCTTCCGTTCCTCCGCCCGCTCCCGCTCGACTTGCTGCGGAGAAGGCGTGTTGGGGTGGTGGACACGGCAAGCTGGATCGGCACAAACCTTGACGACCTGTCCGCGCTTGCCGCCGTCCATGACGATGGCCTCGGTCATCTTGTCACAGGGTTTCTGAACGGCTGAGAGCTTGCTGCTTGCGCCGTTCGGCTTGGGTTTCTTGATCTCCAACTCCACATACTGATTCCGTCCCAAGGGAGCACCCTCGCGGGAATTCCATGCCGCCGAAATCTGGATTAGCTGCGGCTTGGTTTCCAGAGTCTTTTTCACGGAAGCGTCAATCTTGGCCCGGAAACAGTCGGGCGACGTGCATGAATCTTTACGCACGTCCGGGAAAGAGTAGTTTGTTGAATCCGGTTCGCTTCGGACAGTTGGCGCACGAACCTGCTTCGGGAACGAGTGTCTCATCCTGCTTGTCAAACGGCGCGGACGCCAGTTGTAGCAAGATGTTCGATTCAATCCACGCTGCCAACTCCCGGACTGGAATCAGGACTTGGCTGTTGCCTTCGCTTGTCCACAAGCCCCGAAACGCAGCCGAGAAGGCCTCCTGCTGTTGCGAAGCCGGGAGCTTGGCGATCAGCAAAGCGTGGCCGATGGTGATCTGGTCTTTCAGAAATGCCTCGGCCACGGGCGGTATGAGGTCAGCGAGTCTAATGCGACCGTAGACATACGCCTCGCTTTTGCCAGCGCGTGAGGCGATGGTGGCGATGGTGTAGACAGGCTCTCCGAGTTCCAAGAGTGATTTGAAACCCAGAGCTTCCTCAAGCGGGTGGATGTCCTCACGTTGCAGGTTCTCGACGCACTGCGCCTCGATTGCCTCGGCATCGGTCAGCTTGACGACGCGGACGGGAAGTTTTTCGAGTTCCGCCAGTTTCGCCGCTCTGAGGCGACGTGCCCCGGCGACAACCTCGTACTTGCTTTCCTCCAGTTCGCGTACCAGAAGAGGGGCCAGAATCCCTTGCGTCTTGAAGCTGGCGGCGAGTTCTTCGAGGCTCTTTGCATCAAAGCGTTTGCGGGGATTGGTGGCGGACTCCGCAAGCGCGGTGATGGGAACGCTGCGGTATTCGTGGTTGTTGACTGCATTTTGCGTACTCGGCATGATCTTTTCTCCTCTCATGTGTCTTTGGTTAGGTGTTGGTGGAATCGGCGCACACGTTCGAGCCCCAAAACCAAACGGTGCAGGTGTTGGCGTGTTATGCGGCTGCCGCGAGTGCCGCTGGCTCGGGGGCAATGCCCCCGAGGATCACGGCAGCGGTTTGTTGAACGGCTTCCAAACTCTCGCGCAGGAGATTGGCGTCTCCATGCCAAAGCTGGATGTAGTCCTGGGATGCGGTTCCGTTCTGAAGTCCGACAGATTGGCAGACCACAAAGGCCACGGCTTCGGCCTCGGTCTCGCGGACTTGTTTGGTGGTCAGGGTGCGGCGGTCGCCACGATGCAACATTTCGTGAGCGATCTCATGCACAAGCGTGGAGAACTCCTCGGCTGGCTGCATCCCGGAAAGCAGCGTGATCTTGCCGCCATACGAAAGACCTTTTGCGGGAGCAATCTTTTCGGAGAAACTAATCTCGACGCTTTGCGCTTCCACGAACTTAAACAGACGTTCGCGGTATCCGCTCACGTCGCCATTGACTTCGGTCAGCGTGGGAAGGTCTTTGCCTTCGGTCTGACTGATGTCAAAAACGTAGACGGCCCGGAATCCGTACAGCGTCCGCTGACCCTCCGTTGTTGCGTCTTCACTCGGCTCGTCGGTCGCTACATCCTTCGTGCTTCGTCTTCCGACCATCGGGGCGAGAATGAAAATGCCTTTTTCTCCCCGTTTAACGAAGCGGCCAAGCGAGTTCCATGTACGAAGTCCGGCAACGTTGGTAGCATCGGGCTTCTGCCGTGCGATGAGCATGATGTTGCCGAAGCTGTAGGTGTGAAACTTCGCCATTGCTCCGAGGTATGCGGTGAGGACTTCACTGTGACCGGACTCCAATGCTGCAACGAGGAAATCCACGGCCTCTTTGGTTCGTGTGTTGACTTCTTCTAATTTCATGTTTTTTCCCTTTCTGCCGTTTCCGGCTTGTTTCTTTCTTCACTTGAGCGGCAGCGGGAAGAAACAAGGCGGAACGGTGAAAGGGACAGAACGGAGGCCGAAGGAGGGTGGCAGGGCGTGAGTGAAAGCGCGGTGAGTGCCAAACCGCTCTTGCTTTATGGTTTGGCGCGAAACCGGCGCAGTCCGAAACGCCCGCCCGAGCCGCGGCCGAGCGGCGTCCACCCGGAAGAGGGCGAAGTGGGATGAAATCGCGAAGCCACCTAACTACTCAGCTATGCGTAGAACGTGGGCAGTGATTTTGACAGTCCGTGTTGGCTCAGCTGAATTCGCAAGGAATAGGCACACCATATGCGCACAACAGTGCGAAAAGACAAGCACAATCGAAGCTTTCTCAGTGTCCGACAGTAAGTCGTAATCGACGGCAGCTGCACGGACAGACGGTCATGGGCTGTTAACGGATCGCAGTCTGTTATCAGTAATTTAGCTGGCGAGTGAGCTCCGCGGCTGTATAGTGAAAGCGAATCCCCACTAGAGCTGCCGACGCATGAATTTGCTCCAGGAATACCTCAATGAATTGCACGAAATCCGCTCATCGGGCAATGCAGTCAAGGAAACGTCCTACTACCCAGCCATATCGAACCTGTTTAACGGAATCGGGAAAGCACTAAAACCAAAGATTCGTTGCATTATCAACATCAAGAATCGTGGTGCTGGTATTCCCGACGGAGGCCTGTTTACTCCCGACCAGTTTCAGCGCGGCGCCGGAGGTGACGTACCAGAAGGGACAATCCCTACCCGAGGCGTGATCGAAGTTAAGGCGACCAGTGAGGACGCCTGGGTGGTTGCAGATGGGCAACAAGTCACGCGCTACTGGGGCAAATACCGCCAGGTCTTGGTCACGAATTACAGGGACTTCGTACTGGTCAGCCAGGACATCGAGGGCAAACCCACCAAGCTGGAAACGTTCCGACTAGCCGCGTCGGAAGCTCAGTTCTGGAAAGCTGCAGGTTCCGCCAAGAAAACCGCTGACAAGCTCGCCCCGAGTTTTGAAGAATTCCTGAAGCGTGCCTTGCTTAACACGGCGACGCTGGCCAACCCTCAGGACGTTGCATGGTTTCTCGCTTCCTACGCGCGGGAGGCGAAATTCCGGACCGACGAGGGGCATCTTCCCGCGCTAGCTATCATCCGCACCGCCCTCGAAGAAGCTCTCGGAATGAAATTTGATACGCAGCGGGGCGAACATTTCTTCCGTTCGACACTCATTCAAACGCTCTTCTACGGAATGTTCTCGGCATGGGTATTGTGGAGTAAAACTCATCTCCCGACCGACAAGAAAGCACGTTTTGACTGGCGTTTGGCGGATTACTATTTGCGTGTCCCGATTCTGCGCAAGCTCTTCCGCGAAGTGGCGGACCCAGGGCAGCTGGAGCCTCTCAACCTTCCTGAAGTGCTCGATTGGGCTTGCTCGGTGCTCAATCGTGTTGACCGCGTTTCCTTCTTTGCCTCCTTCGATGAGGGCGCCGCGGTGCAGTATTTCTACGAACCATTTCTGGAAGCATTCGACCCGGAGTTACGCAAAGAGCTTGGAGTCTGGTACACGCCGCGTGAAGTGGTCCGCTACATGGTCGAACGTGTGGATCGAGTCTTGCGCGAGGAACTCAATCGCCCTGCAGGACTTGCTGATCCGCAAGTCTACGTACTCGACCCTTGCTGCGGAACGGGGGCCTTTCTTGTTGAAACCCTGAACAGAATCGCAAAGACCCTCGGAGAAACTGCAGGGGACGCTCTCATGGCGACCGACCTCAAAAAGGCGGCGACCGAACGCGTATTCGGGTTTGAAATACTTCCAGCGCCGTTCGTGGTTTCGCATCTGCAGATAGGTCTGATGCTGCAGCAACACGGCGCGCCGCTATCAGATAAGAAAAAGGAGCGGGCAGGGGTGTATCTCACGAATGCCCTTACAGGATGGGAGCCGCCAAAACACCCCAAGAAACTGCCTTTCGTAGAACTCGAAGAGGAGCGTGACGCCGCAGACCACGTCAAACGGGAGACGCCGATTCTCGTGATTCTGGGCAACCCGCCCTATAACGGCTTCGCCGGAATTGCCCGCGTCGAAGAGGAGAGAGATCTTTCTCTTGCTTACAAGACGACGAAACGCGCGCCCGCTCCGCAAGGACAGGGGCTCAATGAAGTTTATGTTCGCTTCTATCGCATGGCCGAGCGCCGAATTGTAGAGAAGACTGGCCAGGGCATCGTCTGTTTCATTTCTAATTACTCCTGGCTCGACGGCCTCTCCTACACAGGAATGCGCGAACGGTATCTCGAAGCATTCGATAAGGTTTGGATCGATTGTCTGAATGGCGACAAATATAAGACTGGAAAAGTCACTCCTGACGGCCAGCCCGATCCGAGCGTTTTCTCAACGGAGTTCAACCGGGAAGGTATTCAAGTCGGAACGGCCATCGCCCTCATGGTTCGTCGCAGCGGCTCTCAAGGCACGGACACCGTGCGCTTTCGCGATCTCTGGGGCAAGTCTAAGCGCGCCGATCTGCTGTCTTCAGCAGAAAATGACGGCGTGTCGCTGTATGACGAGCTCCATCCGGAAGTGGAGCTGGGGCTGCCCTTCTATGAAACAAAAGTTGGCAGCGACTATTTGAACTGGTCGTTACTGACAGATTTGATTCCGGTATCGTTTCCCGGCGTGCAATCAAAACGCGACGACATCGTCGTGGATATCGACCGAGACGCCCTTGTGAAACGAATCGAAGACTATTTCAATCCATCCGTTTCCGACGATGAAATGCGCCGCATCTGTCCGCAAGCCTTGGAGAGTAACCAGCAATTCAATGCTCCCTCGACGCGCTCAGCCCTCATAAAGCGAGGGCTGCGGCCGGAGTATTTTGTTCGCTATTGTTATCGGCCTTTCGATATTCGGTGGATATATTGGGAACAGGAACATGGACTTCTCGGCAGGAGATCCCCCGACTATTACGGAAATGTCCACAAAGGTAATCCCTGCATCGAGGCGCGACAGAAACAGCCGATGGCGGATTTCGACCGTGGCTACGTGACGGACATTCTTGCAGACAATTTCGGGAATGGCTTCTCCAACTTCTTCCCGCTGCGGATTTATCGCGTCGGCGATCTTCTCGATGAAGCCGGTTCACACCCTAACCTCTCAGACCTGGCCAGGCAGTATCTCTCAAGCCTAGGTACGCCAGCCGAGGATCTTTTCTTTCACATCGTCGCGGCGCTTCACTCCCCCGCTTTCAGGGCGGAACATCAAGGGGCACTTCGACAAAACTGGCCCAGAATTCCTTTACCCGCCACAAGTGATCTTTTGAACGCTTCCGCACAACTCGGCAGAGAGATCGCCGGCCTGCTGGATGTCGAACAGAAAATTAAAGGTGTCTCCGATGCCCCGGTGCGAAAAGGGCTCCAGACCATCGCCGTCATCGAGCGCGCCGACAAGAAGCCGCTTAATCCCGATGAAGGCGACCTCGAACTCGCCGTGGGGTGGGGACATGCCGGAAAGGGGGGAGCTACCATGCCGGGCAGGGGCAAGGCTCTTGAGCGCGACTACACCACCCAGGAGGCGAAGACACTTTCCGAGCACACTCTTCTTTTAGGAGAGCGCACTGTAGATGTGTATCTCAATGAAAGTGTTTGCTGGCGCAATATACCCGTCAAGGTCTGGGGCTATACAATCAGCGGTTACGCGGTCATCAAGAAATGGCTCAGTTATCGAGAAAAGGCGTTGCTTGGCAGAAGCCTTACCGTCGAGGAAGCCCGATACGTCACTGAGACCGCCCGGCGCATTGCCGCTCTGATGCTCATGAACCCAAGACTTGACGAAAACTATCGTGCAGTCGTAAAGCAGCCCTACACACATACACCGCAGGTGACAATAGCATGATTTCATTTGAAGATTTTGAACAACAGTGGCTGGAGGATATCGTTGCCGGAAATCCCAGCACGACTCAGCTTGGGCATCGCTTTGCCGAGAAAATCCTGCGCGACTGGCATGAGATCGATTCCGCAACCGCCGAGATTATTCTCTGCGACGGGGCGGGCGACGGTGGAATTGATGCGGCCGTCTTCGTTAAGGCTGACCCTCAGGAGGGGATTGAAGGCGATTCTTGGATGCTGATTCAGAGCAAGTACGGGGCAGCCTATGCTGGCGCGGACACAATCGCCGCGGAAGCCCAGAAGCTCTTTGCGACCCTGGAGGGAAAGAGGGCCAAGCTCTCTTCGTTGTCCGCGGAGCTGGTTGAGCGTCTGCGTAATTTCCTGAAAAATGTCGGCCCTAAGGACCGCCTCGAATACGTGCTCGCCACCAGCAGAAGGCCTACCGACGAGGAACAGGAATATCTATCCAACATCAAGACCTTGGGGCGCTCGAAATTCGGGGAGTGCTTTGACGTGGATTCCGTATCCATCGAGACCCTGTACAACAAGCTTGCCGAAGAGGATGCCTTCGGACCCGCCAAACTCTCCTTCAAGCTCCAAACGACAGTGACGGGCTCGGAGGAAACGCTGCTCATCGGAGCGACGAAGCTCGTTAATATCTTTAACTTCATGCAGGAATATAAGGCGCAAACGGGAGACCTCGATTTGCTGTACGAGAAAAATGTCCGCAAGTTTCTCGGAAACAAACGAAAGGTGAATAAGGGCATTGAGCAGACCATAGAACAGCATCCCGATCGGTTCGGCCTTTACAACAACGGCATAACCATCGTTGCCGAGGACGTGAAGAAGTCGGGTCCGAATGAACTCACGCTGACCAACCCATTCGTCGTCAACGGATGCCAGACGACCCGCTCCATCTGGGCCGTGCTGCAGCGCAAGCTGAATTCCGGAGGCAGCGCGCCGACCCCTGCACAGGCGCAATGGGAGGCTTTGCTTGACCGCGGCGTCGTTGTGACCAAAATCGTCGTCGTCGGCACCGAAGGGGAGGAGTTGCTGACCGAGACCACCCGCTACACCAACTCCCAGAACGCTGTAGGCGAGAAGGATTTCATCGCCCTTGAGAAAGACTTCCGAAATTGGGCTCCGCTATTTAACGAAAGATACGGAGTATTCCTGGAGATCCAACGCGGGGCATGGGAAGCGCGTCGCGCTTACCAGAAGCAGCATCCTACGGCTACGCCCCAGTACACAGAGACAGCCAACGCTTTCGAGCTTCTCAAGGCCTATGCGGCCGGCTGGCTCTCTGAGCCGGGCATTGCCTATGGAAAAAACCCTCCCTTTGCGCCCGGCGGATCGTTATTCGGCAAGATAGTCAACGATCCGGGGTTCGGCGTAGATTCTCTCTTTGCCGCGTACCAGATGCAGAAAATGGCGAGCGGCTACGGGTTTGGGCGTGGCGCGAAACTGCCTACACGGGGACAGACTCGCTACCTCTTCATTATGGTGGCGGTTGATCTCGTCAAAGATTTCCTGCTCAATAGCGGCCTTGACTACAGTCACAGTTCCATCTCCTCGGCGATAATCAAGCTTGCGGACGCAGGGTTGCTCAAAGAAATAGGCGACGCGGCCCTTCAGCTGATTGACGACTACCTGACCGACGGGAATGAGGATTCTCTTTTCACCGAGCCCGAGTTTCAGAAGATTCGCGACCTGAACGCTTTCCTGAAGTCCGAGAAACTGGGCAAAGGTGAAGAGTTCTCACCCAGGTTACGCACACAAATTACGCTTACCAAGAAGATGTTCAGAAAGAGCGCGCCTCTGGAGAAGATGCGAGCTTCCGTGATGGCAGGAGCCGCTGTATGAGTTTGCGCTCGTCGCAGCCGCACCGCCAAAAGGGATATTCGCCTTTTCTTCTCCATCGGGTTACAATCTCGTGTCTGGGGTGTCTTTGCAGGGCGAAACGGGGATGAACGACGGAGCAAAGTGGCTTTTTGAACTCGGCGCGTCTACGGCTACGCAGCACGTGGACGGTCTGATCCCCGTTGCCGGCTACCAGCACCAGGGGCGTACGCCGGAAGAAATAGCCATGATGGAGAAGGCGAGGGGCTACGGAGCGCACGCGGTATTTTTCGAGGCAGAGCGCAACGGCAAGCCTCCCGTAGCACAAGCGTTCATTTTCATTTCAAACGGGCCTGGCGAAGACTCACAGTTCGCGACTCTGCACAAACGTCTTTGGTCCTGGGGCGGGGTGCCACTTCTTTATCGGAAAACCCCCGGACTGGTGCAGCTGTTCAGGTGCGCACACAAGCCTGACTTCATCTCGCCGAGCGGCCAGGAGGTATGCAAGCCGTACAAGACGCTTAGCACTGCTGCCTTGATCGCCAAAGACCCGTGGTGGGATGCGGCCCGCCTTCGCAACGGAACCCTGTGGGACGACCCCACTGTCTGCAAAGCAATGTTGTCGAAGGGAAAGGCCGCGCACAAACGCCTCATTGATGCCGTAAAAGGACTCAATGACGACTTGAACAATGAGGGCGTCCTCAAGAAGCATCTTCGGCGGAAGCTGCTTATCCTTTCCTTGCTGATTGCGTACCTGGAGGAACGCGGCGTTTTGCTGCCGGACTATTTTAGCCAGTTTCAGAAGGGCGCCACCAAGTTTTTCGAAGTGCTGGCTCATGGTTCCGCTGTCACGAAGCTATTGTCGGCACTCGAAGAACGTTTCAATGGAAATGTTTTCACTCTCACCGACGAAGATCGCGAAACCCTCAAGGGTAGTGGCCAATTGCCGCGTTTCGCCAAACTCGTCGAGGGGCGCGAAGAGCTGAATGGACAGCTAACACTGTGGCAACTCTATTCGTTCAGAGATCTTCCGGTAGAACTAATCAGCCATATCTATCAACTGTTCGTCGATAACACGGACACGTCCGTTTACACTCCGCCCTTCCTCGTACGGCTGATGCTCGATGAGGCACTCAGTTGGGAACGGCTGGATCGGCTGCAGGAAAAGAACGAGATCATTCTCGACCCGTGCTGCGGCTCCGGCGTTTTCTTGGTCGAAGCATACAAGCGGCTCGTATTGCACTGGCGGTACCGCAACGACTGGAAGCGGCCGACGGTTACGGTTCTGAAGGGACTGTTGAAGAGAGTACACGGTGTGGACAGGGAGGCGGGCGCGGTGGAGCTTGCGGCCTTCAGTTTGTGCCTGGCTCTTTGCGATGCGCTGGAGCCAGAAACAATTCGTTCCAGTATTAAGTTATTCCCTCTTCTTGCGGGAAAGACTCTGCACAACTCCTGCTTCTTCGCTGCTAAAGAGCAGCGTCTGATAAAAGATTCCATTGGCGTGGTTACTGGAAATCCGCCGTTCACATCGAGTCTCGGGACTCCGGGGGCTGAGGCAAGCTATCAGCGCTATGAGACCGAGCACGGGTCGCTGCCGGACAAGCAGCTTGCATATCTCTTCCTCCACGAATCAATGCAGATGGTTGCTGAGGGCGGTGTACTTAGCATGCTGCAGCAATACAATTTCCTCTACAATCAGCAGTCTCTTTGTTTCCGACGAGAGTTCATCCGCCGGTGGGACGTGCGCGAACTGCTCGACTTTGTTTCCGTTCGCGGACTCTTTCACAAGGGCGGCGCAGACACCAAAGTCATAGTCGTCTTAGCAGAAGCCAAGACTGCTCCAGCCGATCGCAAAATCCTCCACGCCACGTTCCGTCGCAGCGGTCGCGTTGATGCAGAACAGGGTTTCGATATTGACTACTATGACCTGCACTGGATTCCACAGAAGCTGGGGCTTGGCAATGATGCCATCTGGCGTGCCGACCTGCTTGGTGGAGGGCGTGTCCTGGGATTTGTAGACCGCTTAAAGGGTTTTCGTACATTGGGGCAATATGCAGAGGAAGAGGGTTGGGACTTCGGAGAAGGTTTTATAGAAGGAAAAAGAGATGTATCGGGCAAAGCAACTCACATTATCGGGAAGTCTCTTCTGCCTTCCGAAGCGCTCACCCTTGCGGGAGTTGACAGTGACGCCATAACGAAAGCGCCGAACAAGCTGATCGAACGGCCACGATCTGAAAAGAGATTTTCTCCACCAATCTTCCTGGTACGAGAACAAATGGATTTGCCTCATGGCGTGTGGTCAAAACACTATCTAACGTACAAGGCCGATATTCTCGGTTTTGCTGCGCCTAAGGATCACTATAACCGGCTGTGCGCGGCTGATCGGTGGTTTACGAGAGAAGCTGCGACTTTGCGTGCGTTCGTCGCTGCGGTGAGCACACGGCTCTTTACGCAAAAAGCGACTGCCCTGTCAGGGGCTGACATTCTCGCCCTTCCATATCCTGAGACAGGTAATCTTGACGCGAGTCCAAACGAAGAGATCCTGGCGAACGATATTGTCAACTATCAGCGTGATCTTATCCGGCTCGGCGAAGACTCCGTCGCAATGAAAGACCGCGGTCATGCTGCCCTAGCTGCTTTTGTTGGCGTTTTCACGCGTCAAATCAATGCGATCTACAAAAAGAATCCCTTGCGTGCGCTTGAACCGCAGGAATGGCCTGGAATCATCTGCCAGCCGTTTGCATTCGGAAATGGAAAGATCGATTGGAGTGGGGCTGCCGAGCTGAGCAGCAAGCTCAATAGCCTCCTTCATGAACAGCGCGGCACTACGATGCAGATCACTCGAATCGCGCGACTCTATGCCGGGAATTTCATTTTCCTCTTAAAGCCGGATCGCTTGCGCTATTGGCTGCGTTCCGTGGCTTTGCGTGATTCCGATGAAACGCTGTCGGATCTTCGGGCACAGGGGTTCTGACGCAATTTGTATGCTTGCAAACGACAACGACACTCAAGCGCACTTCGGTACTCTCGGCAGAGAGGTACAGAAACCAGCGACATTCCGTCATGAATTGCTTAATTTCATCGGTGCCGAGCTACCGCGCTGGCGAGATAGGCCGGAGCGTCCGCAAGAATCGTCTGAGACTATCCTGACATCACAACTGTGCTCCCACCTCAATAGCATCTCCCGGCATTCCCCAGGCTGGGACATTCTCCAATTTAAAGTTGAAGAAGCCGACGAACAGAATAAAGGTCGAAAGATCGATTTGGTTCCTGTTCCCTGTGGGACCGCGATCTCCATCGAAGGGCGCAGGTTTACGGACTTCGAATTCATTATGCCGATAGAATGCAAACGCCTACCGACGCCAAAGGAAAAGGATCGTGACGAGCGCGAATATGTCTTCAGCAAATATAGTTCGACCGGTGGTATCCAGAGATTCAAGGAAGGAAATCATGGGGCCGCGCACATGTTTGGCGGAATGATCGGATACGTCCAAGAAGACTCCGCGAGTGTCTGGGATAAGCGCATTACTGATTGGATCAATGGTTTGTCGGGCGTTCAAACCGGCTGGACCCATAAGGATTTGCTGTCTTCGGAATCCGCGGATTCAAAACTTCGCCTGACAGTCTTGCGCTCAAATCACGAAAGGAAAAAGGGGCTGACTAATATTGAACTACGGCATCTTTGGATAGAGATGAATTAAGGACGTATAGCTATGTGGTATCACGCAATTACCGACTTTGGTGAGGACACCCGCTACTGGTGGAACCGGTCTAGGGAAAACCTCATCGAAGAGCTTGTCTTGCCCCTGATCGGCAAGCAGGTGAAGGCAGTAAGCCGTCGAGGTAAAAAGGCACTCTTCAATTTTGGCGCTGTCTCTTACATGACCATCCTTAAGAGTGAATCAAAATTGAAGCGCCCTGCGGAAGGCAAGACCCCTCCTGAATTCAAAGATAAGAAATTCCTCCGCGACCACGATGCTACGGAAGAGTTTATGGATGAGTTGCGAATATTGTCGGCAAGCCCTGAGAGTCGCTCCCTTATTCAGCAGTCTCTGATCAAGCCTCTCAAGCAGATATTTGTCATCATGAAGTTCGGCGATGCAGTTCTCGACTCTGCGTACAAAGGCGCTATCAAGGCTGTGGCGGAGAAGGAATTCGATTTCAAGGTCCTAAGAGTGGATGAGATTCAGGACGCGGGCCAGATTGCACATCAAGTTCTCGATAACATCTCAAGAAGCGAAATCATTCTTGCCGAACTCTCCGGTGAACGGCCGAATTGTTACTACGAAGCGGGATTTGCTCACGCACTGGGAAAAACGATGGTATTTTGCGTTCGTCACGGAGAGAACATACACTTTGATCTCGCAGGCTATCGATTTATCCAGTGGAAAACGGAAGAAGATCTGCGAGTGAAGCTACGAAAATATTTGGACGCCTACACATCCAAAGATGCCGCGGAGAATCTGAAATCCAAGACCTCAAGCCAATGACGCGGGCCGTCATGGACATTTTCGTAGTGCCCCTATCGACGGCTGGCAAACTTGGCATCCCTGCTCTGATACCCCCGGCAGCTCGCCAACTGGAGATCGCGTGGCTGTACCTAGGGCCTAGCCAAGAGTTTCAGCGCTGTGCTTGTTCGTGAGAGAAGCTCAACGGTTGCTTCCATCACTGTGATATTTCGCCTCCAAAACTGAGAAGACACGCTTCTCTCACTCACTCGCGTGAAATCGGTAAGAAGCTCCACTAACGCCCTGTCCTCGTAATCCAACGTTTCTTCGCTACTTCGAGCTGCATATTCCGGGAACAATCGCAACGTTACTCTTCCCAGCTTCGTCCCTTCTAGCTCAACTCGCAGAGTGTTATCAATAGGCAGCAATCGGTGGAAAGCTCTGTTTCTGGCATTGCTGACGGTCAGCTGATAGTCGTCTAGCGAGTGCTTGTCCTTCGTCCTTGTCCACGGTAAATCTCGAAAGCTCTCTGCCAAATGAAACCACTCGTCCAGTGTGCACCAGCGAACAATAGGCTTCAGATCGCAGATGCTGACAAGAAGTCGTATTACTAAGACAGCATCAGTTGCGAAATTGTAAGCGATTCGTAATACGTCATTGAATTCAGCAGGATCGACATCCATCTGCCCCTTGCATTTCGTCCAGGCGTGCTTGTAACGAGATAAGTTTTGTCGAAGAGCGTCAACAAATGACTCGATCAGTGGTCGCGAAACAGTCGATTCGCCCGGGAGTCTTAGAACGGCATAGTGATCTTTCCGAATACGATCCAGCGCGCTTGCTATAGGCTGCGCTAAGTCTGAAGGAAGGTCTGTACCGTAGGCCTTCTCCAGTTCAATCCAAATTGCCTCCTCATCCAGAACAGACTTTATTTGAACAGTCTTATCCCGTATTGTCAGTGCCGCCGTAGCCGCAGGATTCAGCTCAAGTTCGGAAAAGAGAGAATGTCCAATCGGCGTCCTAGTCACCACGTTATCCAGGACTTCGCCAATCAATACCATTACGATGCTTCCGAGCTGGCCCAACCGTTGGTCAATCGCTGCGTCAATCTCTTCGACATCCAGTTTCTTCATTCCCTTCAAGTCAACGAACTTGAAATCGGAATTAAATGCAATGCCGCGAGCAACCACAACGTGTGAGAGCCCTAGGTTCGAACTCGTCCTGGTAGGAATCCCAAGGTAGAGATCACTCTTAACTGTTTTGAGCTTCTGGCGAAAGATGAAGGAGTTGTTCAGCAAGACTAATCCTTCGCCGACTTTCTCGTCTTTCAACCATTTGACGAATTCCCGCTGCTTGGTAACCGCCGCCACTGCAGCTCGAATCTGAGTTGCGATCTCATTCCTGGGCATGAATCACGTCCTGTTCGCGAGCCGCGACTGGGGGAAGAAGGGTACGAGCTGGTGCGCCGCGTCAACAAGGTCTTCCTTATTGCCCAAAAAAGGCACACCGCTAGCACAATGGTAGGCCCGGAGCGGATGGGATTGTCAACTCATCAGAAGGAAGGCTGGCTAATCGGCCGTAAGTCGAGACTTATCCCGCCGAACGCGATGTAGCGTCACTTGACCGTGGCGGCGACCGCGAGAATCTGCTTGTCGATGGAGGCACGGAGATCCTTTGGGAGAAGGTCCGCTTGTTCGAGGCCCTTCCACGCGGCGACGGCGCGCTCCGCCGTCTCGACTGCAATCTTCCACAGCGGGCTTGCGGGAATCCGAGCCGTGTCGGCAAAGCGCCGCATCTGGCCTGGCGTGATTTCGGACAAGCTGCGGGTGCCTCCGAAGCTTAGAGCGAGCTTATCGTTGGGAATATAAGGAAGCGTCGCCACAAAATCGTATCCCGGCGACAGGACGGGCTTACGTCGGTCGGGATAGAGGAGCGACCAATTCTTGAGATGCATATCGGCGTTGCCGATGACAACGGAGAACACAAGGCGGCGTACAAATTCCACGATGGCGTCCTCACCCACCTCCGCCCATAGGACGGACGCGATGTTGGCATAGCTGCGAAAGCGGTACTTGTCATTAGGAAATTGGCCAAATACTTGCGCGAAATCTTCCATGTGAACGGGATCGCCTCCGGGGACGCGGTCGAAGCGCTGCACGGCGAGAGCCTTGCTTCCCGGCGCGCGCGCCTCTTCGGGGAGTCCCTCGATCTCTGACACTTCGACGAGGCGGTTATCTGGCACCACGATGCCCGCGCGGCGCGCGAGTTCCAGCATTGCGAATTCATTCTCGGGGACGGCCGCGAAGCGGGCGGAGGGAAGCTTGACGATCCATGACCCACCCATGCCGCCGGCGGGAACTGTCAGGCCGCCGGATGCCTCCATGACGGCGGAGAACTTCAACTGCACGCCGGCGAGAGAGAACCGCAGCACGGCGTCGTGCGGGCGATCATCATCATGGACGGCATCAGCATTATCATGATGGGCATCGTCCTCTTTGGCATCACCCTCAAGTGGCTCGATGACAAGCGCTCCCGGTAGATCGGCGCCGAGGACCGCGAGGAGGAAGAATTCGCGTTCGGGATTCACGTCGGCAAGCTTTGCGAGATACTCGCGCAGGTGCCCTTCGGGAAGCAGGTTCGAAAAGAACGGCGGCACGCGGCGCGGAACCGGGCGCAGGGCGGTAACGAGCCCGCCGGTGCGGCCCTTGAACGAGAGGCTTAAAGTCGGACGCAGCGGGTCATCGATGTAGTCCTGCTCGAAGGCAAAAATCTGCCGGGCGCCCGCAAGGCGGTTGATGACGCCGATCTGCTTCCCATGCAGGCGCACCGAAAGCGCGTTGAGCTTCTTGGGATCAAACTTCATCGCGTGGCTCCTGCGTGCTGTCCTCGTCGCCGTCGGCGTAGAGGGAGCGTTCCTCGCCTTCGCCCTTCTTGTCCGGCTGCAGATGATCGCGTATAAGCGACTGCACGACGGGGACGAGGGCGCGGGGGACCATGAGAAGATCTCGGTCAAGAATGCGAACCAGCTCAAGAAGAGTGTCGTAGCGGGGTACGATCTTGCCGGACTCGATGCCGGAGATGTGCGTCTGTGTTAGCCCGAGGCGGCTGGCCAAGTCCCTCTGGGTCCACCCGCGCTTTTCCCGCACCTCTTTCAAGGTGCGGCGCATGTCCTCGGGAAGGCCTTCCAAGCGCAGCGGCCTGATATGTTTTGTTATATCGTTATTCATCTTTGATATAATATAGCATATCAAAGACAGATCATAAATATATATTTAACTATATCGAAACAAGCCATTGATATACTTTAGCATATCACGCAAGAATAGATGGAAAATTCCATTAGAGATGCATGCCAATTCCATGGGCGATGGATGAAGCTTCATTGATTTCCAGAGCGGATGTCTTCGAGACCTCGGCTCCCAACTGGGGCCCGAGTTTCGCCAAGTCGTCAGTGAAGAGTGTGGCCTCGCAGCTAGCGCGTGAGATGGAAACGTAGGCGAAGCGGGAGTTGAGCAAGTCTGGGTGGACGCTGGTATCGCCGTGAACGAGGACGCGTTCGGCGGTAAGGCCCTGGGAGCTGTGACTGGTAACGGCGTAGCCGTGATCGAGATGACGATGCTCGTTGGGGTTGAATTCGATCTGGTGGTTGTTGTCGAGGCGGACGGACAGTCGACCATCGGGGTGGATCGCCGCGATCGCTGCCATGTCGCGATTTGAAACGCCGAGGGATTTGTCGGGGGCAGTAAACTGGATGCGGTCGCCCACGGAAAACTCGCGTTGGATCTCTTGGTAGACGCTGACGCCTGTGAGGCGGCGGGGATCGTAGGTGGCAAGCTCTCCGTTCGCTTTTTCGACCGTGAGCTGGTTTGCGGATGGTTTGATCGAGACGACCGTTGCGTAGGCGGCGGATTGGATTCCGATGGCTTTGCTGCCACGTGCGTAGCGAACTACGTCGTTGATCTCGTAGTGGTTCGCCCAGGATCGTTCGGCTCCAGTCATGTCCTGACGCTGAACTAGGACACGGAAAGTATAATCTTCTGGCGCAAGGCTTCCATTGGCCTTTAACTCCTGGCGAACCGCAAGGTTCAGTTCACGACGGGAAGCGTTGTCCGGTGAAACGA
>CAWDBW010000112.1:0-28098 GCA_963800405.1 uncultured Acidobacteriota bacterium | reverse complement strand
AATGAACGGCCATTCGTAATTACCCGCGCAACCTATGCCGGGGGGCAGCGTTATGCCGCGCAATGGACGGGGGACAACGTGGGTACGTGGGAGGATCTGCGCACGAGCCTTAGAACGGTGATGACGGCGGGAATATCGGGATTGCCTTTTTTTGGCTCTGACGTCGGTGGTTTTATCGGTTATCCCAGCCCGGAACTCTACACGCGCTGGCTGGAAGCCGGTGTGTTTCATCCCCTGTTTATCACGCACTCGGGCAATGATAAGGAGACCTTGGACCCGTGGTCGTTTGGCGGCCAGTTGGAAGCCATTAATCGCCACACGCTGGAATTGCGTTACCGCCTGCTGCCCTATCTCTACAACTCCTTCTATGAGTCCACGCAAACCGGATTGCCGATCATGCGGGCGCTAGTGCTGGACTTTCCCGGGGACAGAGCGGTCATGGACTTAACCCCTGACTCCCAAACCAACGAATTTCTTTTTGGCAATGATCTGCTGGTGGCGCCGGTGGTGAAGGACGCAGAGACGGAACGAAGCGTGTATCTGCCGGCAGACACCTGGTACGATTTTTGGAGCGGCAAGCGCTATACCGGACCCGCCACGATCACGGTGGATGCCCCGCTAGGATATATCCCGATGTTCGCGCGCTCCGGCGGCGTTATCCCCATGCGGCAACTGGTGGAGCATACCGGCCAGGCGCCAATCGATCCTCTGACTTTCGAAATCTATCCTGCCGGCAAAAGCACTCGCTCTTACTACGAGGATGACGGCAACACGCTGGACTATTTGCGCGGGAAATATCTTCTGCAGAACGTGCAGGCAAGCGCCGATGGCGAGCAGATACGGGTGAGTGTCTCAACGCGCGAAGGAAGTTATGCCCCGGCGGAGCGCTCGTTAGTTCTAAAAGTGCATGGCGTAGAAAAGCCGCCGCAGACGGTGGCTGTGGAAAGCGCACCCCCTGCAGATTGGGTCCGACCCAGCAGCATTGGCAGCCATTGCCGAGGGCGCGGAATACGAAGCGGCCACGGCTACGGTTTGGATCAAGACACCTGATAGAGCTGCGGGGCTCGAATTGCAGATCACAAAGTAAGACTGGTTTGACAGCACGCTTTGAACCCCAAAGCGCGGGACAGCCGTATTCGCGATGCATATCCCTGCGGGCATCCCGCGCCTGCCCAGCGTTAATTTTTTAACTGCTGTTATCGGGCCATTACATAAGTGAGCCAAAGAAAAACTGTCTTGGCTCACGGTAGGTGAGTGCTATAGGGATTTTTCTGACAGTTGACCCAAGGTAACCTGCATGGACAGTTCAGAATCGACTAGCATTTGTGCTGGCAGGGGAAATATGTTTGAGAGCTTAGAAGACGCGTTTGGGAAGTCTAAGCCACCGCTGGATCCTGGATGGCCTATTTTGATGTACAGCGCCAACGTCGTCTTAAGTTCCTTCGCCTTAATTATCGAAGGAAGGCATGCCTTTTCTCTGGGGCACGCACGGCTGCTCTTCAGCCTCATCGTCTGGACCGTCATGTTCTTGCTATCTCTGACTTGGTTGGTAGCAAGCATCAAGTCTTCAGTTCCAATTACTCGCCGCGATTTCGGGGTTCGCTTCACAATTTTGCAGGTTTTGTTCCTTCTGCCTGCCTTTCTTGCGGACTTATTGCGATGACTGTTGTCGTCACCATTTCGCTCATTGAGGGGTTCTGAGCGTAGTGGCGATGTTACGCCAGTCGCCCCGAACGCCCAGCAGGAGCGCGGCTAAGCTACCAAGCCATGAACTGAAGGTGCTTATCGCTGGTGCACAAAAAGATTTTCTTTTTGTCCTCTGCTATCTTGTGCCCATTCCAAGTGTCGAAAGAGATTGCAATAACCACGTTCTCCTTGATTTTCTTTCCATCCACCTTCTTGGTCCTTGTGTTGAAAAAGGCTGTCATTGCTGTTCCCTTTGGGATGTTGGCGGGCATTGTGGGCGGCCCGCCCGGTGGAGTAGTGGGAACGGAACAACCGGTCTCGAACAGGGCTGTAAAGGTCTGCGTGCCCTTATCGTTTGCGAAGGTCAAAACAATTTGATTGCCGCTGCTGTCTGTTACAACCCCTCTGAAGATGGACCCACCGTAGCCGTTCGGATAGTAGTTATTTGGAGCGGTGCCGTATTGAGCGAATCCAATGATCGAAGAGAGCAGCAGAAAGACTAGGAGGGCGTGCTTGCGCATCAAGGCAATGGCCACGGCTCACAATTGTATCGCGTGCGTGACGTGCAGCGGCGGTCGGATTTTGTAGGTGTTGTTAACAGCGTTAGCACTCAAAATCCCTGCAGAAGTCAATGAGTGCTATGGGGATTTTTCGTCAACCGTACCCTCAGGAATCTGTAGAATTAATCCCCTCGATGGCATTCCGGTTTGAGTTCGATTGGACGAACAAAGTCCTACTGTCTCGATTCGAGGGGCGGTTTACGGATGAATCGGCGACAGAGTTTCACGAAGCGGCGTGGAAGTATGCGGCTGCGACTGATGCCAAAGCAGGTATTGTGGATTTCTCTTCGGTCACCGAGTTTGCCGTCTCCAGCGAAACTCTCCGTCAAATAGCTCGCCAAAAACCAACCCTTCCAAACTCCGCTGGGCGGCCTCGCGTCATCGTGACCCCGCAGACACATGCATATGGTCTGTTTCGGATGTTTCAGATCGCGGGAGAGCAAACGCGACCGCTCCTAAAGGTTGTACGGACTATGGATGAGGCTTTAGCAGCACTCGGCGTTCAATCCCCACACTTCGAACCGTTACAATGACCCGTTAGTTGAAGTAAGTCCCCCGCCGCAGGGTCAATGAGTGTTATGGATGTTTCGCCAAATGTAATCCCGACCACTTAAAACAAAAATATTTCGCCTCGCCTGTCGAATCTCCTACTCTGCGACGACTACAGGATGAACAATTCAACGGCGCTGATTGCTTGCGGCAGGCGAGCGTCAGACCGTCTTAGAAATTAAGGAGACGCAATGAGAAAGCTCAGGATTTTCGAACATATCTCGCTTGACGGCGTGATCCAGGCCTCCGCCGATGAGAACAATTTCCCCTACGGCGATTGGTCAGCGCCCTATCGGAGCCCCGCCGGCAGAGAAGCACTCCTCGCGAGGTATGGCGAGAGGTTTGATCTGCTTCTTGGCCGACGCACCTACGATGGCTTTTCGGCCTTCTGGCCTAAGGCCCCGAGCAGTCCTATGGCTGACCGTCTCAACGCGGCGAAGAAATACGTTGTGACCCACCGGCCGGAAAGCCTGGAATGGGGCCCGTTCGAGGGCGTCGGGCCGAAGCTGGCCGAGGACATTCGCCGCATCAAGTCGCACGATGGGCCCGACCTGCTCCTTATGGGCAGTTCAACCCTGACATCGACGCTGCTCGAACAGGGCCTTGCGGATGAGGTGGTGCTGCTCGTCGATCCAGTCCTGCTGGGGACGGGGAAGCGCATTTTTGCAGAGGGTACTCCGGCACGCGCATTCGAGCTCGCCAGCACGAAGGCCATGCCGACAGGCATCGTTATCAATTCCTACAAGCCCGCCGGGCCTTTGAAGAACCAACCATAAGGAGCAGCGCAATGCGTGTCAGACTGTTGTTAACAGGCGGTTACACGTTTTGACCGCTGGTCCTTGAGGGTAAGGGGATGGGTTCGCCAACGATCCGCAAAACCCCATTGACGGTGTTCCAGCATCACTTCTTATCAAACTGGAGAAACTCGACTGGGGCTCCATTCTCGACAATAAAAGCGACGGTCACGCCGGGTGAGGGTGAGTTGGGCGGAATCAGTATCTCTTTTCCGGCGATTTCAGCGGAGAGATCGTCCACTTCGAAGGCGACATGCGGAACCCTACGCACCAGTTCAGGGACCCGCGCTTCGGGTTCGAACCGCATCCACTCGATTCCGTAGGCGCTGGTTTCATATCCCGACACGTACGTCGCATGGCGCGCGATCAGGCGTTCCCCTTCGCGACGCTCGGTAGTGGGAATTCCGATGTGATGGTACCGCCTGGTAGACGCAACTGGTGACTTTTTCACGGGGATGAGTTTAGCGCGTGCCGGCATGTTTCTGCGAGTTTTTCAAAACCGGCCATAGCGATCATTGACAGGGCGGCCGTCCGGAATCCATCGCTCCCAAGGCAAGAACCAAGCTGCGATTACTGGGATCGCCGGTAGCAATGGAATGAAGATAAGAACATCAACGGGATTGACGCTCAGAAGAATTGCCCCGGTGCGGCAGTAAAGATTAGAAAGCTGCACGGTTCCTTGACTGGCCTAACAGCGATTTTGCTCAAAAGGCGGTTCTCATCGCAAAGCTGAAAGTATTGCGCCATCCTCAAGACCGCCTTCCGGTGGGCATACGTTCATACTTCTTCCCGAAGCTGTTATGCCAGCAGGGAGAACTGGTTGCCGGGAGGTGCGTTGTCGGAGTCGGCGGCGGGATCGGCGAATCTTCTTAGCTCAGGATATTTCTGCAGGAGCGTGGGCGGGGCGGAGACGCGTTGGCCGCTGACCATGGCCTTCAACTCCAGGGCGTTGACGCCGGCTTTGCTTTCGAAGTGGTTGTTGGTGATGACGTAGGTGGTCTGGGCGCGCTCGGCTACGCTCGCGATGCGATCCCTCCAGCCCGCCAGTTCCCTCTCGTTGTAGAGATAGTTGTAGCGGTCGTTGCGGTTATCGGAATCGGGACCTTTATCGACAAACCAGTCGCTGTAATTGCGGCCGTGCAGGCGCACGTAGGCGAGAGGCGCGGTGACGTGTTCGGTGGGGGCGAGCGAGTGGCCGAGCAGGGGCTGATCGATGTTGCAGAAGGCGACGTTCTTGCGGGTGAAATCCGCCAAGGTTTCGGCGTTGTTCCAACTGGAGTCGCGGACTTCGACCACGCGCGGATATTCGATGAACTGGCGCAGCAGGCGGTCGAGGTATTCGCGGTTGAGTGAAGTGTTTTTAAACGAGATGGGGAACTGGATGAGCAGCGCGCCGAGGCGGCCTTCGTTGGCGAGAGCGTCGAGGCCTTCGCGGGTGCGGGCTTCGTCCTGATCGGTGGGGCGAATGGTGGCGGCAGAAGTCGGTTCCATGACCGCGAGCGGCGAGTGGGTGAAGGCGCGATAGAGCTTGGCCGTGAAAAGGAAGCCGGGATTGACGGCCGCGACTTTGCGGCACCAGAGTTTGGCCAGTTCGGGCTTCAGCGGTCCGTAGAAGGACGTATTGATTTCGGTGGTGTCGAAGAAGCGGGCGAGATATTCGAGAGGATGCAGTTTGCGGCGGCGCATGCCGGAGGGGTAGAAAATGCCGTCCCAGTCCTTGTAAGACCAGCCCGCTGTGCCGATGCGGACCTGGCCGGAATGAAGCGGAAGTGCGCGGGGTTGTGCCGTGGATTCCATGAACGGAACCGCAGACGAAGGCAGGGCAAGAGTAGCACACGACGGTGGGTCGGTACTCAGTACTCAGTACTCAGTACTCGGTACTCAGTTATTGGGCCTGCTTCAACGGTTGCGGTGGGGTTCCCGGCACAGGAGTGCGCTGCGCCGACAGGGCCTGATTCAGTTGGTTGGCCAACTGTTCGGCTTGCTCGTTGGAGAGTTCGATGCGGCCTTCCACGACAACGCTCAAGCCGCCCACGCCCCAATTCTGGAACTTGGCGGTTTGGAGAGTGGCGGAATTCTGGAGCGCGGGCGGAAGCGCGACTTTGAAATCGGATGCGGCGCGCACCGCCGACAGAACCGCATTCGCAACCTGATCACGTAAGTCATCGCCCAGTGAACCGGAGCGCAGCGCTTCGCCGAACATACCGCTGGCATCGATGCGGCCAAACGCAGCCGCGACTTTCAAGGTGTTGGGCTGGTCCAAAGCGGTGGTCAGCTTGAACTCGATAGTTCCGTCGCCTTCCGCCAGTTCGGTCGCGGTGCGGGAACCAGCGCAGATCCAACGCTCGTAGTGCAACCACAGCGTGAGCAGGCTGGCAGGGGCCGAGGGCGTCAGGCTCGCCTGGCTGATGGCGAGGCGCTCGCCGCAGGTCCCGGACCTCTCCAGTTGCGCTCGCATCAAGTTGGTAATGTTCTGCTGCATTGGAGAGAGATCGGCGACCAGTTCGAGTTGGAAGGTACGCTGGCCGCCCTGGGCGGCGATCTGCGAAAGTACGCCGGAAACCGCAACCGGAACGGGTTGACGGCCGATGCTGACCTCGGTCTTCACCTGCGGAAGAGTGAAGGCCGCATCCTGGCCGCTGGCTAGCGTGATGCTCATTTCCCGGCCCAGCGCGAGTTGCTGGTTGGAGAAATCGGTGAGCGCTTGAGCGAGAGTTTCGGCGTGCGCGGCCAGATCGGGGGCCGGGGACTTGAGTTCGAAACCTTGATCCAGCTTTTTTTCCTCCAGCTCAAGGTCGGCATCGGCTTTGGCGAGCCGTTTGGCGATCTCTTTCAACCCGGATCTCTGGGCTTCGGAGAATCCCTCCTGGAACATCTTGTTGCGGTTGCGCGCGTCGTCGAGGGCCGGAGCGAGAGCGCTGCGAGAGGCGGAATCCGAAGCAGGGTTTGCGTTGCGCAATTGTTGCAGGAGCGATTGCAGTTCGGATTGCGCCGCCTGCGTACTTCTTACCAGAGCCTGAAACTCGGCAACCTGCTGGCTGGTGGCCTGCACGGCGAGAACCTGGTGAAAGTCTTTTAAACTGTCCCCTTCGGCGACTCCGGTGGGGCGATTGGAACCGGAAACACTGCCATTAATTCCGCCGCCCAGGTTGCTGCCTCCGCCACCGTGGCGCTGGGCGGACGCCGCGACGGGATGTGCCAGCAGGGCACATCCGAGAATCACGGCGTTGAGGGCAGAGATGGAAATTCCGCTTCGAAGCATGGCCAGAAATCTCCCGACAAAATCAGGTGCAGGGATTTTAGCGAAAAGCCAGTGTGGAAGGAACCCCAGGAGCGCGCGTCAATCGGGCCAAAAACTGGCGACCTGACCAAACTGGCGACGTAGACCTAGCTTGGGGCATGGGCGGGAAAAAAGCCAGATGTTTTACAGTTCTTTGCAAATTGGAGTTGTTTCCGAAGCTCGGCGTCGATGAGCGGTGCCGCAAAGGCCGCCGCTTAGCAGCAGCGCTTTTACCTACGGTGAACAGCAGGTTCCTCCACTGCGCCGTCGCTTTGCGCTCCGGCTCCGGCCGGAATGACAAGGGTTTCTGGGGTCGGAGGCTGCACTCACTCCAGCGACAGGACGACCCAATAGACTCCGGTGGGATAAGTCTCGGTGCGGCCGTAGCAGGCGCCGACGGAGAAGCTGTGCAGGTTGTGGCTGCTGATAGCGTGTGCGCTTCCGATGGGGAGGGTTTCGGGATGCAGGCTGGTATAGGTGAGAACCGTGGTGCGTTCGGCAAGCTGGTGAACAGGGGAGGTTCCGAGCTTGTCGGCTTGGGCCATGGAGCAGGCAGCTTCGTCGGCGACGAGCAGGTCGCGGCGCGGCAGATCGGGCTGGCCGGTCTGGCGGCGCGTCTGGCTTACGGCTTGCGCGATGCGCTCTTTCACTTCGGTGGACGAATAGTTGGGGAGGGCGTGGCCGAAGTCCTGCACGATATACAGCCGGTCTCCGCTGCGAACCACGCCCAGCCCGACCACGTTGTAGGCAGGGTTAAGCAGGTTGGCGCGGTGGGGCGGGGAGAGCATGAGATGTTGGTGTCCATCGGCAGCGTCGTAGTCGAGGGCGACGTTTTCTCCCTCCTGATCGAGTTGGAGGGTGGTGGCAGCGGCCAGACGAACGGGGAGGGAGGGCTCGCCGTTAAATTGATGGGAGAGCTGATTCGCTTCGAGCATGGCCAGCGCGTGGGCGCGGGCGGCTTGCGAGAGTCCGGCGTCGAGCGTGAGCGGGGGCGCGCCGGCCTGGTGGCGTGACTGGTTCGCTAAGGCGAGAAGCTGGTCTTCGCTGTGAAATTCGTAATTGGTGAAGGGAATGTCGGCGGCCTTCGCGGCGGCGGGTTGCAGCGTGGCTTGCGGAGCGGGTTGGCCGGAACGTTCAGGGGCTTGGGCCATCAGGCGATTGGCCAGCGGTATGTTTGCGGCGATCGTCAGGAGCAGGAACGCCAACAATGGTCGGGTAGCTCTATGCATCCAGTTTGGCCCACGCCACGAGATCCTGGGAGGGATCGGGTTTCGGGCTCACATTCGCCTATCGGCGCAAAGTGGTTCAGGCATAAACTTGGGCTGCTGGTGCTAGGCTAGGGGTTGGGTTAGAGGGCGGGAAGTTACTTGTGTCTATAGAACTAGGGATCAGTGGGGCCATTGGCCTGTTGTTTGGCAGCCTGCTTGCTTGGCTGGCGCTGCGCTCTCGCACGGCTGCGCTGCAGGCCCGGTTGTTGTTGACGGAAAAGGAATTAGCGGGCGCAAAGGCCGATCTGGCGCGGCTTTTGGAGGATCAGCGGGGTCTGTTGGAAAGCCGGGCGCGGCTGGAATCGGCGCTGGAATCGGAACGAAAGACCAGCAACGAGAAGATCGAATTTTTGACGAGATCCGGCGCGGACTCACAAAATGCGTTCAAGGCGCTGGCCGCCGACGCGCTGAAAAGCAACAATTCCTCGTTTCTGCAGATCGCGCAAGAAACTTTGAAGCGCTTTCAGAGCGAGGCCCAAGGCGATCTCGACGCCCGGCAGAAAGCGGTCGCCGATCTAGTTAGCCCGGTGCGCGAGTCGCTGAGCAAAGTGGACGCGCAGATTCAGCAGATGGAAATTGCGCGGGGCGAGGCTTACGGGGATCTGAAAGCGCAGGTGCAATCCCTGATTTCCACGCAACGGGAACTGCA
Source organism: uncultured Acidobacteriota bacterium (assembly GCA_963800405.1). Lineage (GTDB taxonomy): Bacteria > Acidobacteriota > Terriglobia > Terriglobales > Acidobacteriaceae > Sulfotelmatobacter. The sequence continues at coordinate 19,312 of CAWDBW010000112.1, read as the reverse complement.
ATCGGAGACTGGAAATTTGGTGCGCGCGCTGCGGACGCCAAATGTGCGTGGACGGTGGGGAGAAATCCAGTTGCGGCGAGTGGTGGAGATCGCGGGCATGCTGCCGTATTGCGATTTCGCCGAGCAGGAAACCGTGACCGGCGAAAGCGGGAGGCTGCGACCGGATCTGGTGGTGAAGTTGCCGGGCGGCAAGAATGTTGTGGTCGATGCGAAAACGCCGCTGCAGGCTTTTCTAGACGCCTTCGAAACCACCGACGAAGAGGCGCGGCGCGTGTGCCTGGCCAATCATGCGCGGCAAGTGCGCGACCACATGAAGACGCTGAGCGGCAAAAATTATTGGGAGCAATTCGAGGCTACGCCGGAGTTTGTGGTGATGTTTCTGCCGGGGGAAACATTTTTCAGTGCGGCGCTGGAGCAGGATCCTACGCTCATCGAACAGGGCGTTATGCAGCGGGTGATTCCGGCCTCGCCCACGACTTTGATCGCTCTGCTGAAGGCCGTGGCTTACGGCTGGAACCAGGAGAAGCTGGCGCGCAACGCGCAGCAGATCAGCGCTCTGGGGAAAGAACTGCACGAGCGGTTACGAAAGCTCGCGGGACACGTTACTGCGGTCGGCACGAACCTGGATCGCGCCGTCGAAGCCTATAACCAGGCGGTCGGATCGCTGGAAAACCGGGTGCTGGTTTCGGCGCGGAAGTTCACGGAACTGGGAGCGTCGGTGGCGGAAGACATACCAGAGCTGGAACCGATTGAGACGACGGCGCGGGCGCTGTCGTTTGAGTGGGATGAGGATCCGATCCTGGATGTTCCGAAGAAGGATGAGCGGAAGGCGGGATAACGTCGAGCACCGACCGGAGAAGCCCGAGTCAGTCTGGATGGGATCCAGAGCAAAAACCCCATTTCTCGCGCCAAGGACGCGCGAGAAATGGGGCACCCGAATCAGCAAAATCGCTTAGAAGGCGGCGATTCCGTTGAAGCCGGCATCGGCTGAGAGACCGTCCGCATCGCCCAGGCTGGTGAGTGTGCCATCCTGATTGACGCCGAAGATGCTGACCGTTCCCGTGCCTGAATTCAGCGTGTAGAGGAACTTGCCGTCTGCGCTGAGGGCCAGATCGAGATTTGTGCTCCCCGTGGGGTTGGTTCCGACGATGGTTCCGGGCAGAGGTGTGAGAGTGCCGGTTGAGCCGATGGCAAAGCCGGAAATCGTAGCCGTACCCGCATTCGAGGTGTAAACGAAGCGACCGTCGGGAGTGACCACGTGCCAGCAAGTTGCTGCGCCCAGAGTCGGCACGCTGGTGCTGATGGGTGAGAGAGTGCCGTTCGGCTGAACCCAATAGGACGAGACGGCAGAGGCGTCGGTCGCGCCGGCTGCGCCGGTTTCAGTAGTGATCGCCGTTCCATTGGGAGCAAACAGCACGCCGAACAAGCCGGGACCAGCACTGGGGTTAACGACGATGGGCGCCAGCGTTCCGTTAATCTGAACATGGAAGGCGTCAATCTTGTTAGTCAGTTTTTCGGTGACCAGAAGGAATTGACCGTCAGGGCTGAAGGCTAACGACGACGCGCCCGAATTGCCGGTGCTGAGGTAAGCGGTGGAACCGGCAATGTGCTGGAGCGATCCATCCGCGCGCAGGTAAAAGCCCTGCAGGTTGCTGCTTCCTCCGGCGTTGACCACGTAGACGAGGTTTCCGTGCTGGGCCACGGCGACTGGCTCACTACCGCCGCACGGGACCTTTGCCAGCAACGAGAGATATGCGCCGTGGACCTGAAACACGGAAATATCGCCGCTGCCGGCGTTCACCGCAAAGAGCAAGGAGTGGTCCTGACTGAGGGTGAGAGATCCCTGGGAAGCCAGCGGGTCGGTGACCCCGCCGCTGCCTCGGCCTTCCGTGCGAAAACTCTGACGCTCCTGTAGCGATCCATCCGTACCTCGTTTGTAAGCGATGACTTCATTGTGGCCGGCGGCGTTGGTCATAACGAACACGGCGCCGGAGGGGCTGACGGTTTGGGCGTGGCTACGGGCGGGCAACAGTGCGCTCATTGCCAGCACGGCGGAAAGCAGGAGGTGCGACGTCTTGAACATATGGAAAGCTCCTTGATTCGAAGAGGATCGATTTGAGGATTCACGCAACCACTCAACCCGAGCGTGAGCGACCGTCCGAGCGGAGACGAATCGAGTGCCGGGAACTCAGCTGCGCGTTGATCAGAGCTTTCGATCAGGAAAAAGTTTCATGGTCACGCTCGCGGTCAAAATGACCGCACCTAAGTGGCAACCCTGGTGGACCGCAAAGGGCCTCCCACATCCCGTAGCGGGCTCTTCGTCATCCTATTTGCGGGTTGAGGCTGAATGCTTCAAACGAACGAGGTGCGGTTAAGCCTAAGAATCGCAAGGGGAAACGAATACGCAATTTCACAGAAACATCCACAAATACATAGTTAGCGTTCGAAAATGCATCTATAATTTCGGAAGTGGTTTTAGATACTGGACTTAGCCTTCCGGGAATGGGAACTGACGTGGCAGCGAAGTTGCTAATCAAGGATCGGGGAAACTCGCCTGCCACAGAGCCCAGGCCCAGTGGTGGGGTGGGGACGCCGTCCAAGCCCATGAATCGGGAAAGCCAAGCTCGCTTTGTCGCGGTCGTGTTATTCCTGCTGACAGTGGCGGCCGTGGTATTCGCCGGCTTCAATTTCCAGACAGAACAGCACTCCAGTGCCCCGGACGATGGCGTCTGGTGGGTGGAGCACAACGGCCACCTGGTGGCGGATCGGGTTGACCCGAACGGGCCAGGGGCGAAAGCCGGCATTAAGGCTGGCGATGAGTTGGTTTCGGTCAATGGCCAGGAGATTAAAGGCACGCCGGGCCTGGTGCGCCAGCTCTATCACACCGGCGTATGGGCAAAGGCGACGTACTCGCTGATCCGCGAGTCAGTTCCGCTCGATTCCAACGTCATCCTGGTTCCCGCCGACCGTTCTCTGAATAACTGGCTGCGGCTGATTGCCCTGATTTATCTGGGGATCGGCGTATACGTCCTGCTGCGGCGCTGGACCGCGCCCGGTTCCACACACTTCTATATTTTCTGCCTGGTTTCGTTCATAGCGTATTCGTTCAAGTACACGGGTAAGTTCAACGACTTTGACTGGACGATTTACTGGAGCAACATCGTGGCCTGGGTGTTGCAGCCGGCGTTATTTCTGCACTTCGTTCTGACCTTCCCGGAGAAGCGGCAATTCGTGCGCCAGCGTCCGTGGCTGCTGGCCCTGGTGTATGTTCCCGGCGCCCTGCTGCTGGCCAGGCATGTTTTTGCCTTGCGGCTGGCGCAAGCGAGCGGGCATCTGCGCTGGGACATGGACCGCCAGGAAATGGCGTACGGCGCCGTGTTGTTCGTTGTCGCGGCGGCCGTATTGTGGCAAAGCTACCGGCTGGCGAGTACGACCATTTTGCGCCAGCAGTTGAAATGGGTCACGCGCGGAACCGTTCTGGCGGTCGTTCCCTACACGTTGTTCTATGTGGTTCCCTATTTGATGGGTTCGTTGCCGGGGACGGTTGGAAAACTGTCGGTCTTGTCGCTGGGCTTGCTCCCGCTGACCTTTGGCCACGCCATCTTCCGTTACCGCCTGATGGATGTGGACCTGATCTTCAAGCGGGGCGTGGTTTACACCTTGACCGCGGCGACCATGGTGGGAATGTATTTTGCGCTGGTCGCGGGCGTGGCCACACTGATCCAGTTGCGGCAGCCCAGCACTGGACCGGTTGGGTTTGTGCTGGCCGTGGTAGTGACCGCGCTGTTGTTTGACCCGGTGCGCAAGTGGATTCAGGAACGAGTGGACCATGCCTTCTACCGCACCGTGTATGACTACCGGCGGACGCTGCTTGAATTTGGCCGGGAACTCGGTTCGGAAACGGACTTGAATGCGTTGCTCTCATCGGTGCTGGACCGGCTATCACGGACGCTGGCGGTAAATCACATTGCAATTTTCCTGCGGGATGAGCAGACCGAACATTTCTTAGTCGCGAAGTCCATCGGCGTGAATCCCGTTGGCGAGCTGGACCTCACGTTCCTGAGCGCTCCCCGGCCGGAGCCGGCGGGACACATGTTCTTTGAAAACACGCACCAGGTGCCGCGCGAGACTGAAGGATCGCAGGATGCGATTGCCCGGCTGGATTTGAATTACTACATTCCGTGCCGCGCGCAGCAGAAAACCGTGGCCGTGCTCGGGCTGGGAAAAACCACCAAGGGCGACTATCTCTCCAGCGAAGACATCGAGCTGCTGGAAACTCTGGGCGGCTATCTCGGCATCGCCATCCAGAACGGCCGGCTGTACGCGTCGCTGCAGCAGAAGGTGGCGGAGTACGAGCGCCTGAAAGACTTCAACGAAAACATTGTGGAGTCGATCAACGTGGGCGTGATGGCGCTCGACATGGAAGACCGCATCGAGAGCTGGAACTCGCAGATGGAAGTAATGTATGCCATGCCGCGCTGGCAGACTCTGACGCAGTCGTTGCGCGGCGTCTTCCCGGCGGAATTTGTGGAAGAGTTCTACCGCGTGCGGCAGAACGCCGGCATCAACAACTTATACAAATTCCGGCTGCAGACTCCGGCAGGCGAGACACGGACCGTCAATGTCGCCATCGCGCCGCTGGTGACCCGCAAGTTTCAGGTGATCGGGCGGTTGGTCATCATGGACGACATCACTGAGCGGGTGGATCTCGAAGGCCAGCTTTCGCAGGCTGACAAGCTGTCGTCGATCGGTCTGCTGGCCGCGGGCGTGGCCCACGAAGTGAACACGCCGCTGGCCGTGATTTCGTCGTACACGCAGATGCTGGCCAAGCAACTGCAGGGCGATCCGCAGAAATCGGGGTTGCTGGATAAGATCACGCGGCAAACTTTCCGCGCGTCGGAAATTGTCAACAATCTGCTGAACTTTTCGCGCACCAGCGGCACCGAGTTTGCCGACGTGGACGTCAACAAGGTCATTACCGACACGCTGGCGTTGCTGGAACACCAGTTCAAGACGGCGAAGATTCAAGTGCATTCCGATCTGACGGCGGGGATTTCTCCGATTCAAGGTAATCAAGGACGGCTGCAGCAGGTATTTCTGAATCTGTTTCTTAACGCTAAAGACGCCATGCCCGGCGGCGGGCGGCTCAACGTGGCGACCAGCAACGGCGAGACGGTGAGCGTGCGCGTTTCCGACACCGGGTCGGGCATAGCGCCGGAACACATTCAGCGCATTTACGATCCGTTCTTCACTACCAAGACGGCGCCCAAAGAGGGCCAGAACCGCGGCACGGGGCTGGGATTGTCAGTGACCTACGGCATCATCCAGGAACATGCGGGGAAGATTCGAGTGGAAAGCGATCCGGGAGCTGGGACGACGTTTGCCCTGGATTTTCCGCTGAGCAGGAAGGCAGTGCATGTCTGAAGCAGCAGTCATAACGCGCGGCACCATGAACGCCGGAGCCACGCCGGGGACGGCGAACGTTACGTCGAATGGAACTTCGAACGGGCGTTCCTCGGCGGCGGGCTCGGTGCTGATCATCGACGACGAAGCCGAGATTCGGGAATCGTTGCAGACGCTGCTCGAGATGGAATCGTTCGGAGTGGCGACCGCGGTAAGCGGCGAAGATGGCCTGGCGCAAATGGCGGACCATCCATTTGATCTGGTGCTGCTGGACCTGACTCTGCCGGGGCGCAACGGGATGGAGATTCTCGCCGAGATTCGCTCGCACGATGCGCGCCTGCCTGTAATCATGATTACGGCCTACGGCACGGTGGAGAATGCGGTGCGCGCCATGCAGTCGGGTGCGGCGAATTTCGTGCAGAAACCGTGGGACAACGAAAAGCTTCTCGCCGACATACGCGCGGCGGTGGGCTGGCGGCGGGCCGAAGAAGAAAACATCCAGCTCAAGCGCGCGCTCAAGCAGCGCTATAACTTCGAAAACATCGTGGGTAAGAGCGAGCCCATGCTGAAGATTTTTGACCTGGTGGCGCAGGTGGCGAACAGCCGCTCGACCGTGCTGTTGCAGGGCGAGAGCGGCACGGGCAAGGAAGTGATTGCCAAGGCCATTCACCTGAACTCGCCGCGGCGCGATAAACCGTTTGTTCCCGTCAACACCGGGTCGATGCCGACCGACTTGCTGGAGTCAACGCTCTTCGGCCACGTCAAGGGAGCCTTCACCAGCGCCATCGCATCGAAAAAAGGTTTGTTTGAAGTGGCGGACAAGGGCACGTTATTTCTCGACGAAATTGCGACCATGGGGCTGGAGACGCAGGCCAAGATCCTGCGCGTGCTGCAGGACCGGCGCTTCATGCATCTGGGCGGGATTCAGGAAATTCAGGTCGACGTGCGCATTATCGCCGCCACCAACATTGACTTGCGGCATATGGTGCGCGAGGGCCGCTTCCGCGAAGATCTTTTTTACCGGCTCAACGTAATTACGGTCGAGCTTCCGCCGCTGCGGCAGCGCAAAGAGGACATTCCGCTGCTGGTGGAATTTTTCCTGAGAAAATATGCGGAAGAAAACGGCCGGCCCACGCCGCGCATCACGCCGGAGGCGCTGCGTCCGCTGATGGCCTACTCCTGGCCGGGGAATGTGCGCGAACTGGAAAATGTGATCGAACGGGCCGTCGTGCTGTCGTCCGGGCCGGAGATCAGCATGGACCTGCTGCCCGATTCGATGATGGGACGCGGCTCCTCACTCACCCTGCACGATCCGCCGTCGGACGCGTCGTTGTTTGAAATCGTGGAAGATGTCGAGCGCCGCGTCATCACCGATATGCTGGAACGCTGCAACTGGAACCAGACTGAAGCCGCCGAACGGTTTCACGTGCCGCTATCGACGCTGAATCAGAAAATCCGCAGACTCAATATTGAGATTAAGAAAAAAGGGCGCGGGTAGACTCTCAGGCAAGGATGGTCGCGCTGGACCCTGAATCTGGCGCATTTCCCTGCCTGATTTGCCTTGACAATGGCCGTTTTCAGGGTAGACTCCCTCATTTCAGGGGCGCGCCCAATCTTCTCCCAGCGGCCCGACTGAATCGGCCCCCTTCGAACGCCACAAACAGGAGGTGGTATGACTCACAAAATGTTTCGCATCGCTTTGACGATTGTTCTTGCCAGCGTTGCGCTCAGTTCCGCTGTCTGGGCTGCGACTTGTTCGACCGCCTCTCTGAGTGGTACCTACGGGTTGCTGCACGGCGGCACAGCAGTCACTGGTCTCCCTACCAGAAGTCTGGCCCAGTTCACGTTTGACCCAACGACAGCCACGTTTACCTCAGTGACCATAGCATCCCATGACGGCGTGATTACCACCGAGTCTGTCCCCGGAACGTACGCTGTCGCCTCAGACTGCACCGGCAAGGGTACGTGGGACCTGGCAGCCATGAAGGCCAAATTCTCCTTTGTGGTGACGTCAACAGGGTTCTTCCTCGCCACGCAGTTTCCAGGCGCGACCCAAGAGGGATTCGGCGTGAAGCAGGGCTCCCCGACCTGCACCAACGCCGGAGTTGAGGGTGGTTTTGGGTTTCAAGCAACGGGCGCCTTCGTCGCAGGCGCGCCCGTCACAGGACCGGTGGCTTTCATCGGTGAGCTGAAGTTAAGCGTCAATGCGTCTGGAGACGGAGTGATAAGCGGACACGTCGCTGGCAGCGAGGATGGCATGCTTTTCACATTCGCAGAGGAACCCGTCACGGGTTCTTACTCATTGGACACGGACTGCAGGGGCACGGCTACTATAACGCCGAAGGGGCACTCCGAAATGCACTTCAAACTCTTGGTTGTGGACGGAGGGAACGAAATGCTAGCTATTGAGACGGACGCGGACACGATTGTCAGCGGTACCCTGGAAAACAACGATTTGCTGCAATGATTTTAGGTCGTCGTGGCGGCTAACTGACTTTATCAGGCCGTCACACAAATAAGCCAAAGGAAAACTGTTCTTGCTCATGGTAGATGAATGAAATCGCGATTTTGTTGCCAACCAAGTCCTGTGAATCGGGATTCGCGGCACCCTCTATTCCGTCGTTGGCGTTTCCAGGGAAAATTTTGGCATTTCGAAACTATAGGCCCGGTAGCGGATTTCACTCCATGCCAGGTCCGGCATGGGGGCTCCAGGATAAAAACGAACTTGTACGGGAGTGAACTTCACGAGCACACGGATGGCGGACCGTCCTCGGGTTAAGCTGCGGGGAATGAGAAATTCATCGTCTCGAAAACGGCGGTTGGAGGTTTCCAGCACATGCTGGGCCGCACCCAGTTCGTTGTCGTCGGGCGGGTGTGAGTAGACGCAAGTGTTCGAGCCGGCGGTATACCAAATGCCCGCCAGCTTCCAGTCAGGCTTCTTCGACCGAACCTCGGCCACATAGATTTCCGCGCGCTGGTTCGGAAATGCGTAATCCAGTTTTCGACGCAGCATCACTCCGAGATTCCGGGGATCAATTTTGAGAATGAACGAGGAACTATGGCGTGTGGTGCGGCCTCGATCTTTGCTGGCCGGATAGATTTCCACCCCATGGAGTGTGTCTGGTCCCCACTCGTAGCGCGATTCGATTTCGTACGGAGAGGATGCATCGGGGGAAAAATACTCATGCTGCTGCTCGCTCTTATCGTCCCCGATCGCGAGTTCATCGGTCTGAACCAGCGAGGCCGCGGGCAGTCCATACCAGTAAGCCACGGTCTCGTAGTGCTGGGTGGATTCGTTAGTTCCTCCATGCTCAAGGTGGATCACGGCATTCTTGCCGAAAGGCATCAGGTCAGCGAGTAGAAAACGGTAGGCTGATTCGATCTTATCTTCCTCGCTGCGGGCTTCTTGTGCAGACTTGGCGCCAACTGGATGACCGGCAAGTGGAAGGGTCATGTTCAATCCGCCCCAGTAATCGCCGCCGCCGCCCCATTCTTCGGTTCCGGTGCCTTGGGCCTGGGGAGTCTGGCTATCGTCAAAAAAGAAACGCGGATCGCCTTCCAGAGTTTCGAGGTCTGCTTCATGCGAGAAGATAAACGAAGTGCCCACAAATTGGCCCGACCAATCGCCTCCACCTTCCTGCTGCCTGGTATCGAGCAGCACGAGGTCTTTTCCGAACTCGGGTGCGGAGTGGTCGCGATAGGTCGCATGAAAATAGCTGACCCAATTGGGCGCGTCCGTGAACGGTCCGTAGCGAACCGTCCAGCGCACATCGGAGAACGACGTATCGGCCACGCCGCCGATCGCGACTCGCGCCGACTGAAAGAAGGGCATGGGGAAATAACAGCTCAAATAGACCCGGCTATCGTCATAACGGATCGTCATCGGGAAGCTTTTCACCAGGTATTCGCGATTGTCCCGGTTGTAGAGCAAACCCGCGCCATAGAAAAGTGCTATTGGCGCATCTACGGAGGGCTGTTTGCGGTCATCCCAAACGATGCGCAATCGAGCTTGCGAAAAAGCTAAAGCTTGTGATTTCGGCACAGAGAAACTCAACGCCCGAACCACTCCCGCTCCTGATCGAGTCCAAATGTCGGTGAACTTCAACCCCGTCAAGGTGATGGAACCGGAGTCCTCCTGGAGGCCACGTTTTCCTGCTGGGGGCGCAATGTCGCTGCCCGAGCGCGCCAGCAAGCTGAGTACATCTTTGGGCGGAGGAGTTTTGACGCTCCAAGGCCGAATGGGCTGCGATAGCTTGGTTCCTTCTACGAACTGATCAAAGATGTAATATCCCGTTCCGTAGAATGTTCTTGAATAACCCATGCGGAACGAATGTAAGAAACCGATTGGAACCCATGACAAATCGGAACCTTTTGTCGTCGACCAAGTAAATGCGAGCGGCTCCGGAAAAAGGCGATGGGGCACAAAAGCAGAGTTTTCGACGGGGTGGAGTGGATCCGGGGTGCTGCTTTCAGAAACGACATGGTCGATACCATCCACTTCATAGTGCCAAGGGCTCCCGTGCCAATGGTTATAACGGGCAAAGTAGAGCACTCCCGGACCTTGTATATCCAGAGTGACATTCTTGTCGTCGGCCAACTGATATAGGAAGTGGGACGCATCGGCAGACTCATTTCCGCCCTTGCGGTCATAAGTGCTCCGCATGTAAGCGCGCATGCCAATCCTCTGGTATGGCCACCTTTCCCACAGCCTGTATGCGTCGTACCCGACGGGAATTGCCGGTGCTTGCGCGTGGGCGATCACGCCCGAAACTAACAATAATAGTGAGCCTAACAGGGGCTTCATCGGTTCGAAGTATAAAGGAAGGCAAGAGCCTCCCCTGTGAACGGACGGCGTACCTACCCCGCAGATCGGATAACACGGGCAGGACGCCGAACTCAAGCGCAGGCCCCAGGGGCGACCACCGCTGGCCGGGCAGAAGCTCAACTGTTGTCGCCTGCTCACTCACTGACCCGGAGCGTAGGCCACCGTCATTGACGGCTGATTGCCGACAGCGTTCTCTGTTATAGTTCGGTCAAGCCGGTGCGTCGCCCACGATGCGCGGCCTTCCGAATCGCATGGAACTCATCTCGCCCACGGAGTTAGCCAAGCACAAGGTCCAGTCGGTTCAGGAATACACTTTTCTTGCCGGGCAGTCGCTGGCCAACCTATTCCGGCGGCCGACCTACACGGGCGATATGGTCCAGCAAGCTGACCTGATCGGGGTGGGATCGATTTCGATCGTGTTGTCCGCCTGTTTCTTCATCGGAGTTGCGCTGGCGTTAAATAGCGCTACGACCCTGGGCCGGTTCGGGGCGCGGACTTTGATCGGAGAACTGGTTGCGATCGGGGTGGTGCGGGAACTGGGCCCGTTGCTGGCCGGACTGGTCGTCGCCGGGCGGAACGCCTCCGGCATGGCGAGCGAACTCGGCTCCATGGTGGTGACCGAACAAATTGACGCGATGCGGGCCCTGGGCACCGATCCGATGAAGAAGCTGGTCACGCCGCGCGTGATCTCTGCCATGTTCATGCTCTTCTTCCTGACGATTCTCGGCGATTTGATGGGCCTGGTCGGCGGGAATATGGTCGCGAGCGTGTTGCTGGGGTTGGATTCGCGGCAGTACTGGAATACGGCCTGGCAGTCTCTGGTTTTTGCCGACGTGTTTATCGGGCTGGTCAAGCCTGTGATCTTCGGGTTCATCGTGGCCACGATCGGTTGCTACTACGGATTGTCAACCACGGGTGGGACTCAGGGTGTGGGTCGCGCGACCACAGAGGCCGTGGTGGCAGCTATGATCCTGATTATCGCTGTGGATGTGGTTGTGACCCGGCTGCTGATGGTGATTCTGGGAGCAACTTGACGCCCGACCTCGGCATGATGAGTTCGTCACTGTTCATGATATGTGATTTGCAATGCGGTACCGGTGATCTTTAATCACTATGTCTGCCCCGGCTTTGCCTGTCGATTGCGCTGCCACACCCACGCCGGATCATGGCGGCTTGGCCCTAGTTTTCGATGATGTGCATCTCGCCTTTGGAGATAACGAACTTCTGCGCGGGGTTTCGTTCCAGCTCCCGCTCGGAGAAACCAAGGCGCTGTTCGGGGTTGCGGGATCGGGCAAGAGTACGATTCTGAAACTCGCGATGGGATTATTGCCGCCCGACTCTGGACGGATCACGGTGCTGGGCAACGAAGTCACACAAATGCATGAACGGGATATGTTCCCCTTGCGCGGCCATCTGGGCATGGTGTTTCAGGAGAGCGCGTTGTTCGATTCGCTGACCGTGCGCGAGAACGTCGCCTACCGGCTGATGGAAGAACACGGCGTCTACGACGACTCCATCGACCACCGGGTGCGGGAATCGCTCCGTTTCGTGGAGTTGGAGCACACCGTCGATTTGTTTCCCTCGGAACTTTCGGGAGGCATGCGGCGGCGGGTGGCCATCGCCCGCGCCATCATCTCGCAGCCGGAGCTGCTGCTGTATGATTCACCGACCGGCGGACTCGATCCTATCACTTCCAATACCATCATCGAACTGATCATGAAGCAGCGCGACGTTTCCCGCACCAGTTCCCTGCTGGTGACGCATAGGCTGCAAGATGCCTTCACTCTGGCCACGCATGAATTCAACCCGCAGAGCAATCAGGTGCGCGCACTGCCGCGTGGGCAGTACTGCGACGTGCCCATGAGCTTTCTGATGCTGCGCGATGGAAAAGTTATCTTCGACGGCGACATTCGCCAGTTGGCGCACAGCAAGGACGAGTATATCCGGGAATACATCTCGTAATAATTGAGTAATTGGGAAATTTAGTAATTGAGGAATTGAAGATCAAGGGCCAAGAGCTTTGGTTTCCAATTACTTAATTTCTGAATTTCCCAATTACTCAATTTCCCCCCTCACTTGGGCGCTGACGCCAGATTCTTCCCTGCCTCGATAAACGATTGCACGTTGCTCTTGTCAATCATGGCGGAACCGGTATCGACGAAGCTGGGAATCGGGGAGAAGCTATTTTTGGACCAATCCGTGTCGAGCGATGACGGCTTGTGGTGATAGAGATTGTCGAGCGACTGCATGCCGACGAAGGCCATAGTGTATGGCTTCTGGGCGATGGTAGCGGCGATCACGCCTTTCTGGATCCCGTCGAGCGTCTCCTGGTCGGTGTCCATGGCGATGACAACTTTTCCGGTCACGTGATAGCTGCTGAGCACGCCGGCGACTTCCTTACCGGATTGCGCTTCGAGGCAGACGAAGCCATCGACCTTGTCGCGCTCTTTGCCGACGATCTGGGTTGCCGTGTCGAAGGCGATGCGGGGGTCGCCCTGGATATCGACCACGCGGGTAATTTTGACGTCGGGCGTCTTGGCCAGAGCATCTTTGTAGCCGCGCAGGCGATCCTGCAGGTTCGACTGATCGGGCATGGTGAAGACCACAACGTTACCTTTGCCTTTGAGTTCCTGCGCCAGGCGCTGGCCGCCGGTGAAGCCGGCCTGGTAATTATTGGTGCCGATGAAAAACAGGCGCTTGCTCGAGGGAGCATCCGAGTCGATGGTAATCACGGGAATGCCAGCGGCGATGGCCTTATCGATGCTATCTTTCAGAACGTCGGGATCGGTGACGGCCAGCAGGATGCCAGTCGCTTTTTTTTGTATCGCCTGATCGAGAGCATCGCGCTCCGCCTTGGGATCGTAGTTCGTGGGCCCGGTGAAATCGGAGCGAACTTTCATTTGTGCGGCGGCATTCGAAAAACCTGCGCCCGCCGTCTTCCAGTAAGGCACCTGCAAATTCGCTGCGACAAACACAAAGTATTCGTCGGAGTCGTGGGCCGAACCGCAACTCAGGATCGATCCCAACAGGAATGCGAGAGCGCCAGAGTGGAGAATCTTGCGGGCGGTAAGCATCGCATCCTCCTTTTGAAACGTCCTCATCGCAAAGCATCCTCACCTGGACGGATGCATTTCGCGGGGATGAAGAACTTAAGCGACTGGATTGTAAACGAGCAGTCGACTGCAATGAAATAGCATTCGCCTGTGAGGCTAGACTCCGACCGGAAAGGGCTTGGTGTGGTTGGTTGCGCGGAGTGAGGCGCCTCCGAAGCGGCCTTGCAGCAAGGACATCAATCCGGTGTACCAGTAGCCGACTACGAAGAGCAGCAGGAACGGAACGGTGATGTAGTTCTCGTTGTCGACGGCGTAGTAGACGGTGGCTGCGAAGTAGGTTCCGATCAGAAGTTCGAGCCACGGAACCCATCCCAGGCGCTTGCGGTATTTGGTGGCGCCGACTTTGTCCTGCCTCGAGACCACGCTGTACTTGGGGGTTCGGGCGAAGGCGCTCTGCTTGCCGATCAGGGCTTCGATCACCGCCTTCGTGTTGGTGATGGTCAGGCCGATGCCGAGAGCCATTAGAAATGGCAGATAGAGTAGAGCGCGCGGCCAACTGCGGGGAAAGAGTTCGCGCTGTGAAACTAAGTAGAAGCTGGAAATCGAAAACGTCGACGCCATGAACAGCGGCAGGTCGATGTAGAGCATCTGAAACCAGCCCTGATAAAAGCGAATGATCATGGCCGGAAGCAGCAGAACGGAAAGCATAATCATCAAGGGATAGCTGATGTTGGCCGTCAGGTGATACCAGGCCTCGATCTTGGTATGCAGCGGGGCATTGCTGCGCAGGACCTTCGGCAGAATTTTTTTTCCGGTCTGAATCAGGCCTTTGGCCCAGCGCGCCTGCTGCGTTTTAAAGGCGGTCATCTCCACCGGCAGTTCGGCGGGGCATTCCACATCTTGCAGGTAGATAAATTTCCAGCCTTTGAGCTGGGCGCGATAGGAGAGATCGGTGTCTTCGGTCAGCGTATCGTGCTGCCAGCCTCCGGCTTCGTCGATGGTGGTGCGGCGCCACATGCCGGCGGTGCCGTTGAAGTTGAAGAACAGTCCGGTGCGGGCGCGGCCGGAATGCTCGAGCACAAAGTGGCCATCAAGCAGGATGGCCTCGACCTCGGTAAGGAAGGAATAATTGCGGTTGATGTGGGTCCAGCGCGTCTGCACCATGCCGATCTTCGGATCGCTGAAGTGATGGATGACGCGCAGCAGAAAATCTTCCGGCGGCGTGAAGTCGGCGTCGAAGATGGCGACGAACTCGCCCTTGGCCGACTTCAGGCCTTCGGCGAGGGCGCCCGCCTTATAGCCCTCGCGATTCGTCCGGTGATGGTAGCTGATGGGATTGCCCAGCGCGGCATAGCGCTCGACCAGAGCGCGGGCCACTTCGACCGTCTCGTCAGTGGAATCGTCGAGCACCTGAATGTCAAGCTTGTCTTTGGGATATTGCAGCTTGCAAATCGACTCCAGCAGGCGCTCGACTACGTATTGCTCGTTGAAAATCGGGAGTTGCACCGTGACCCGTGGCAGGTCTGCGAAACGGGCAACTGGCTCGGTAGTGCCGTTCTTGCGATGCTTGTAATAGAGGTAGACGAGGATGTAGCGGTGCACTCCATAGCCAGCCAGCAGAATCAAAACAATGAAATAGGGGATGAGCAACGCCACATCGAATGCGTTGGCGCGGTAGAGTCCGCGAAACGTGGTATCCAGGAAATGCTGGCGGATGTAGGGCACGACGCCCCTGGGGGCAGCCGATGTCGATGCAGCCAGCGTCGCGGTCAGGATGAGATCAGAAATCAAACGGGGCGTCCTGGAGAAACCTATATTTTACCGGATCGGCGGTGCTAGCCGCCCCCTACCGCGCGGGCTCAGCGGACCAGGGATTCACAACAGTTTTCAGCGCTGGAAAGTCGGAAACATTTCGGGTAACCAACGTTAGCCGGTGAACTTCCGCGGTTGCCGACAGGAAGGCGTCCATTGCGCCCATGGGACGCCCCAAAGCCTCGCAGCGCGACACGGTCCTCCCCCAAGCCTCGGCGACACGGTGGTCGACGGAGAGGATTCGGCCTTCAAAGCGCAGCGGTAGTTCATCCCGCAGCCACTGCTCCAGTCGAGTGCGCCGCGCTCCCCCTGCCATGCGGTCGACACCGTAGCGCAGCTCCGCCAACGAAATCACGCTCAGGAATACTCGGTCCTCGTCGGCGGATTCCATCCAACGAATTACGCCAGGATTGGGACGCGGCTTCACCCATTCCGAAACCGCATTCGTATCGAGAAGAAAGTTCATTGTGAAAAGATCAGAGATTAATCTTGCGCGGCTTTGCCTTGCGCCGGGGCACTTTCAGCTCCGATCCCCGCAGCGGAGATCCGGCGAAGAACTCCGCCAGGTTTCCGGCGCGCTTGGTTTTCCGCTGCCACTCTTCGGCCCCGACTACAACAGCCGCGGTGCGGCCTTTGCGGGTGATGGTTTGCGGTCCCTCCGACATGGCGCGCTGAATGATTTCGCTGAATTTTGCTTTGGCTTCGGCCACGGTCCAGTTGGGTGCGCCCATCGAAATTCCCTTCAGTTCAAGAAGTCATCATAGTCATTATAGTCATCAGCACAGACATTTCGCAAGAGTGGCTCAGTTTGCCCCCCGCGCTTCGCCTCAGCTACAAATAGAACCACTCATGGAATCGAGATCACTCGCGGCCGCTGACCGCGCACACACCTCCGGTGCGCCCGGGAAGACGTGGGCACGCATCCGCGTGTCGCGGGCATGGACTTCACTGACATGGATCGTCGCAATCGCCCTGCTGGTGCGCGTCGGCTGGATCGTCGTTGGACACACCTACAAGTTCAAGAACACGGACGACAATTTTGGCTTCGGCTGGGAAATGGGGCGCATCGGGGCGTCGTTGGCTTCCGGTCACGGCTTCAGCAGCCCGTTTGGCCCCGCGACCGGGCCCACGGCATGGGAGCCTCCGTTGTACCCGTATCTGATTGCGGGTGTGTTTCGTATTTTTGGGATTTATTCCAAGGGGGCAGCATTCGTGCTGCTGACGTTGAACAGTGTGTTCTCGGCGCTGACCTGCATTCCGATTTTTCTGATCGCGCGCCGGATCTTTTCGGAGAAGGTCGCGGTCGGCTCGGCGTGGGCCTGGGCTCTGCTGCCCAACATTATCTTCTGGTGCACGCGCGCGATCTGGGAAACGAGTCTGGCGGCGCTGCTGCTGACTACGATTTTCTGGCTGGCGCTGACTCTGGAAGATCGCGAGGGCTGGCTGCCCTGGTTTCAGTTCGGCCTGCTCTGGGGCATCACAGCATTGAGCAGCACTTCCCTGCTGTCGTTTCTGCCGGCTGCGGGATTGTGGGCGTGGTACCGGCGGGCGCGGCGCGGCAAGCGCACGTTGGTTGGAGTGGTGCTGGCATCCGCGGTTTTCTTTGCCTGCATTGCGCCGTGGCTGGTGCGGAATTATGAGACGTTCGGCAAATTTATTTTTATCCGCGACAATTTCGGCGCCGAACTTCGCCTGGGCAACGGCAATGGCGCTGACGGCACGCTGATGCTTTACTTGGACGCGACTCACGACCCTTACGCGATGCGGCAGTTTCAGGCCATGGGTGAACTCCCCTACATTGCTATGCGCAAGCAGCAGGCGCTGGACTATATTCGGGCCGACTATGGACGATTCGCGATGCTGTGCGTGAGGCGGTTCGTCTACTTCTGGGCAGGTCCGCCGAAAGATACGCAGCCGGAGTGGATGGGCGTGGCGAAAAACTCGCTGTTCCTGGCCTGGTCGGTACTGATGTTCTGGGGACTGGGCCGGGCGTTGCGCTTGCGTAAACCCGGCGCCGGGCTGCTGTTGTGGCTGTTCTTGCTTTATCCGGCAATGTACTACTTTGTGTATTGCATTCCCCGCTACCGGCATCCCATTGAGCCGGAGATGGCGATTCTGGCGGTTTTCCTCGTGGCCGAGGCAAGGCGTGCGGACAGTAGCCGGAAGGAACAGAACCACGGAGGGCACTGAGGCGCACAGGGGAAGGCCTTGATTCTCTGGATGGGATTGTCTTTCCGTGCCCACGGGAGGGGAACATTCCGAGGGTAGCTTTCGTAATCCATAGTGCCGGGACAAGCTTTTCTGGCTTGCGGCCTCACTAATCGTCGGGCGTCGCGTCTAACCCAAGAGAAACGGAGGAAACATGAACCGTCATCACCGGTCTGCGACCTGGTTAGGAACCATCCTGGGAACCGTTTGCGCTGTGCTCATGTTCGCGCTGGGAGCGCATGCGTCGGGCATTGTTTCGGATCACCGCGGCGCGCTGACCGAGGAGTTTCATCAGACCTATGCAATAACGGCCGGCGGGCGCGTGGAACTCGATAACATTAACGGCGACGTGCACATCTCCAGCTGGGACCGGAACGAAGTGAAAGTGGATGCGGTGAAGTACGCTGACACGAAAGAGCGGCTGGACGAGGCCAAGATCGAGATTGATTCCAGAAACGATTCGCTTTCGATTCGAACTAAGTATGCCGACCACGACCACACCTGGAACTGGGGCTCGCATAACAATCCCGCGGGCGTCGAGTACACGTTGACGGTTCCGCGCACGGTTCGGCTGGATGAAATCAAGCTGATCAACGGAGCGCTCGACGTGAGCGGAGTGGGCGGAGAAGTGAATGCCTCCCTGATTAACGGGCGTCTGGAGGCGCACAATCTTGCGGGACGCGCCCGTTTGTCGACGATCAACGGGCGTCTAGACGCGCGGTTTGACGAACTGGCGGGACGCTCGGTCGAGTTGAATTCGGTGAACGGCTCGGTGGAGTTGACCATCCCTTCCGACTCAAAAGCCGAACTGGAGGCCAGCACAGTTTCCGGGGGAATCAGCAACGATTTTGGACTGCACGTGAACAATCATCAATACGTCGGTCACGATCTGCGCGGAGAACTGGGTACGGGCGGGACGCACATCAAGCTGGAAAACGTGAATGGCCGAATTGCGATTCATCATGCCGAGGACGGGCGGACGCTGAGTCCGGTGAAGGACCTGAGCCACGGCGACAAGGACGATGATGATGACAGCTCGATCTAGTGACAGGGGTTGGGGGCCAGGGATTAGGGACTAGCTCGCAGTTTGAGGACCAGGGATTTACCAGGCCCTAGTCCCTCGTCTCTAGTCCGTGCCCCTCGTCCCTAGTAAATCGTATATCCCGGGAGCGGGGTGCGCAGGTCTGGTTTCGAGGCCATCAGCAGCAGCGCGCCCTCGCGTTTGAACGCCCGCAGATCTTCGAGGCTGTTGAACGACTTAGTTTTGTAATCGTCGGGAGTGGGCGTGTCGTCGGGGATGCGGACGGCCTGCACATCTTCGAAGGCGTGCTTCTGGAAGAGTTCGACATATTCGGCCGCGGAGCGCACATGGACCGGGACTTTCAGCTTGTCGACCCACTGCAGTGAATACTGGTTGTCTTTGTAGAGGTTGATCAGGATGAACAGGCGGCCGCGCGGTGCCAGCACGCGGAACAATTCCATTAGAGTGCGGTCCTGGTCGGGATAGTAGTAGAACGACTCCACCGACAAGACTTTGTCGAAGAAGTTTTCTTCCCACGGAATCTGCTGCGCCGATCCCCAGACGTAAAGAATATTCTCGAAATCTTTCGAGGCTTCGCGGGCCTGGCGAACCATTTCGTCGGCCACGTCGAGGCCGACAACCTGGCCGAATCCTTCGGGGCCCTCGCCGACCAGGCGGGCCAGCAGGCGGGTGGCCCATCCTGAGCCGCAGCCGAGGTCGAGGATGCGTTCTCCCGGGCGCAGATTCATGAGGCGAATCGTCTTTTCGGTAATGTCGAGATGATGGCGCTCCATCTTCTCGCCTTCGCCAGCGGCGGCCCAGCGGTTGAATTCGTGTTGCAGCTTCTCGTCGGGAGTGGGTGCTTTGTCGGGCATAGATTCCTTCGTGACTCTGCGCGTCCTTTGTGGTTGAGATTTAGATTCTATAACCACAAAGGATACGAAGGAGCGCGAAGGACGGCGACTTGTGCTACAGTTTCCCTCTTCATGG
>CAWDBW010000111.1:0-24261 GCA_963800405.1 uncultured Acidobacteriota bacterium | reverse complement strand
CGCCGGCCTCGCGTCTAAGCCGATGGTGATCACGCTGCCGTTTGTTCTGCTGCTGCTCGACTACTGGCCGCTCGGGCGAGTCCGCGTCACGAAAGCAGAAGCAGGCGATACGAATCCCACGTTTCCCTGGTCACGGCTCTTGGTCGAGAAACTTCCGCTGTTCGCGCTCTCCGCCGCCAGTGCCGTGATCACCATGCAGGCGCAGCAGGCCGGAGGAGCGGTGCGAACCACCGCCGAAGTTTCATTGGGAGCACGGGTCGCGACTGCGGTTTGGGCTTACTCAATGTATTTGTGGAAGATGGTCTGGCCGGCGCGCCTGGCGCCTTTATACCCGCATCCCGGAGATTCGCTGGCGAATTGGCAGGTGTTGGTCGCCGCTATAGTTTTAGTCGTTATCACCGCGGCGGCGTGGCGATTCCGATCCCGCCGATATCTGCTGGTGGGCTGGCTCTGGTTTCTGGGAACGCTGGTTCCGGTGATCGGCCTGGTGCAGGTGGGCGAAGCCGCCATGGCCGATCGCTACGCCTACATCCCACTGATCGGCATCTTCGTGATGATCGCGTTCGGCGTCGCGGACTGGGCGGAAGAAAAGAAAATCAGCCTTTGGCCTGTGGTTGCGGCTGCAGTCGTCCTCGTCGCCTTGGCCTTCACCACGCATCGCCAGATCGGATACTGGCAGAGCAACTGCGATTTGTGGTCGCACACCCTCGCCGTCACAGAGAACAATTTTGTGGCCGAAGATAATCTGGGCGGGGCGCTGATTCTCGAAGACAGAGAAGAAGAAGCGCATGCGCACTTTGAGGCTGCGGCGCAGATCAATCCCAAAGATCCCATGAGCCGCAGCAATCTCGGAATCTATTTTCAGAACCACCACCAGATGCGAGAGGCGATAGCGCAATATGAGGCCGCAATCGACCTGACCTCCGATCCAGGCCTGTTGGCGCAGACCTATGCCAATCTGGGTGCGGCCCAGCGCGCCCTGGGAGAAGACGATGCGGCGCGCAACAGTTTCGACCGCTCGCTGAGCCTGAACCCCAACCAGTTCAACGCCTGGCTGGGCCTTGGGTTGCTGGCGCGGTCACAAGGTAAGCTCGATGAGGCGATCAGCGATCTCTCCCGCTCCTTGCAAGCGCACCCCACGGCCCAGGGATATTTCGAACTCGGCCGCTCACTGGCGCAGAACGGCCGCACCCCGGAAGCGCTCAATGCTTACGAGCAGGCGCTGAAAATCTCTCCTGATTTTGCCGAGGCGCAGCAGGCCGCCGACGCGCTTCGGCAACAGACCAAGTGAAACCGCGCACAGCCCGCCCCTCGCCAGGCCACCGTCGTATACCGGCCCTAGCTTTTTCTCGAGGTCACCGCAAAAAACGCGGCAGCTTCCTGCTCCACATTCTTACTGCCACAATGCGGGCACTCAGGGTTCTGTTTGTCGTGTTCGTTCAGGGTTAGAACGGTTTCGAAGGGCTTATGACAATCCAGGCAAACATAGTCGTAAACGGGCATGGGAACCTCCCGCGGAAATGCTGTTGGGAGAATTGTACGCCTGCGGGAAATTGTTGATTGCTGATTCTTGATGTTGATTGAAAAAACGACGAGCGTTGAGGCTCGGATCTGAAGTCGAAGCGGTTTCCAATCAAAAATCAAAAAATCAGCAATCAACGAAGTCCTCTCGCCGCACGGTTCGATGCCTAGGGCCGTAGCTTGTCGCCAACGAGCGCAGCCGAAAGGTCGACCGCCGCGCGAGTCGTCTCCCAGTCGAGTTGGAGAGTGCAGCCGCTGCCGGACTTCTGGTAAGAGATCGTGAAGTTCTCCACCGGTGCGGGCAGCTTCGAAACTTTCATGTCCACGCGCGCCAGTTCGTCGCTCTCATACTTGTAGGGAATGCCCCATTCGCCGGTCTTCTTGTTGATGATGAGAGTCCACTTGTCGGCGGTGGGCAGGGTGAAGAGTGTGTAGCTGCCGGCGGGCACCGTCTTGCCGCCCACGCTCACATCGGCGCTGGTCACAAACGTGGTGGCAGCATTGGCGCCGGTCCGCCAGACTTCGCCGAAAGGCACCAGTCCGCCGTAGATCTTGCGGCCTTTCATGCGTGGGCTGGAATAGGCGGTCTTGATGGTCTTGCCCATACCGAGATCGCAGGATGCCGAAGCCGGAGGACTGGCCTGCGCCGCGGCGAACAGCGTGAGAGTCAAAATCGCGAATACGAGAAGGGCAATTCGTTTTTGCATGATGTCTCCTTTTGGAATCGTCAGTGCCAAGGTCTTGGACGCGCGAACGAAGAATAAGACAGCAGCCCAGCCATTATGCGCCTTGCCCGCATGCAGTTACAATCGTCCGATGCCGGTATTCGACGAAAAGCAGGAAGAACTGGAGCACTACGAGACCATGATGGGCGTGCCCCGCGGACGACTGGCCGTCACCATGGACACGATCACCGACGCCATGGCGCTGGTCGGCCAGCACGGCGTCTATTGCCAGAGCCAGCGCTGGCCGGGCAAGCCGGTCATGGACATTCAAATCATCATGAAGAGCCTGACCGACGCCAAAGAGCTGATCCAGAGCGTGATGGAAGAATTGAAGAAGAGTTCTTGACTTCTGCGTTCCTCAGTGCCCTCTGTGGGTGAAGGGTTACGGTTTTACCGTGATCATCACGACCCCATGCGACGCAACCGTGGCTGAGAATTTTCCGGCGAACTTTCCCAGTTCCTTGTGCTGCCACAAATCGCGCACCGCAGCGCTGACAGTGTTGGGATAACCGAGATCCTCCCAGTTCGCGGTGATCTGTTGTTCGGTCGCACCGCGATTGAGCAGGATCACGGCGCGGCTGCCGTCTTTCAGCTGCTTCGCCCAGACTTCCAGGTCGCCGTTTTTCGCGACGCGCTCGCCTTCGCGTCCGAGCGCGTCCTGATCCACGGCGATCACTTCCTTGTTGGTGAGGATGTCGTGAATCTCCGGCCGCATGGTCGCGCAAGTCATTGCCCGCGATGAGCGGCGCGGCCAGTATCGCCCACAAACTGAAATGCGATCGGTACTCCATGTCGGTCATTCCGCCGTTGCCGACTTCGAGCATGTCGGGATCATTCCAATGCCCCGGCCCGGCATAAGACTGCAAGCCGCCTGCTGGTCGAGAATCGCCAGCACGCCATTCGAGCAGCAGCCGCCGTCGGGCCACTTTTCTTGCCCTGCCCCAGCGGTCCTGGATGTCGCCAGTAGTACGCCACTAGATTGCCGCCAACTTCGTTGCCCCACAGCCAGGGCTTGGCCGTGCCCCACTCGCAAATGCTCAGCACGATGGGTCGCCCGGAGGCGTCGAGCGCCGCGCGCATGTTGGCGTACGGAGGCCTTCGCATCCTGCGTGGTCGTGTTGCACCAGTCGTACTTCAGATAGTCCACACCCCACGCCGCGTACTGCACCGCATCCTGATATTCGTGACCGAGGCCGCCGGGACGCCCGGCGCAAGTCTTCGATCCAGCGTCGGAATAGACGCCGAACTTCAACCCCAGCGAATGAATGTAATCGCCCAAGGCCTTCATACCATGCGGGAAGCGCTGTGGATCGGGAACAATGTTGGCCTGGGCATCGCGGCTCACCTGCCAGCAGTCGTCGATGTTGACGTAGACGTAGCCCGCGTCTTTCATGCCCGACTTCACCACGGCGTCGGCCATGCTCTTGATCATGTCTTCGCTGACGTTGCAGGCGAACTTGTTCCACGAATTCCATCCCATGGGCGGAGTCAGCGCCAGATTCGCCGAAGGGGACGCAGTCTGTTGTGCAGTCAGGCCGGTGACGAAAAACAGCGTGCAGAAGAATATGGCTAAGAGGGCTCGTTTCGTTTTCATGCAGACGTTTTACCAGAAGCGCCTGAAGATTGGTATCAAAAGATGGGGTTACAATGCGGAGTTGGCGATGTCGCCCGGACGTTGTTTCTCACGGAGGATTCTGATGCGCACTTTTCGGATTTTTACGATGGTTGCATTCCTGAGCTGTGTTGGTTACCTGATCGGCAGTTCCGCGTGGGCGCAAGCTGGCTCAGCACCCGTCGGAATTTTGAGGGCACGCCGATGTGGGCACAGTTCTGCACGCGGGCTCGGTCGACTACGACGCTGCGAAGCGAACCTACACCATCAGCGGCAGCGGCGAGAATATGTGGTTCACCGCCGACGCTTTTCAGTTTGTATGGAAGAAAGTTTCCGGCGACGTGACGTTGACCGCCGACATTTCTTTTCTGACCAAGACTGGAAATGAGCATAAGAAAGCGGCGCTGATGCTGCGGCAGAGCCTCGACGCCGATTCCGTCTACGCCGATGTGGCGCTGCATGCCAGCGGATTGACCTCGCTGCAATTTCGCGACGAGAAGGGCGCGGTGACGCGCGAGATTCAATCGAACCTGTCCGCCCCGAAGCGCCTGCGCATCGCCAAGCGCGGCGATTACGTTTACATGTCGCTGGCTGCGGAAGGCGAGCCCAAAGTCGCCGGCGGATGGCTGCGCATTCCGCTGCAGGGCGCGTTTTACGTGGGTCTTGCCGTGTGTTCGCACGACAAGGATGTGGTAGAAAAGGCGGTCTTTTCTAATGTCGAGTTAACCCAACCTCGTCCTGAAGAAGCGGGCAAGCCAGTGCTTTACAGCACGCTCGAAACCATCGCGATCGATTCCGCCGACCGGCGCGTAGCTTATCTTGCTCAAGGACGATTCGAAGCTCCGAACTGGATGCGCGACGGCAGCGCGTTTCTGTTCAATCGCGGCGGCCATATCGAGCGCCTGGCCGTCGGGGGCGACAAGCCCGTCGTCATCGACACGGGCTTCGCAAACCGCTGCAACAACGATCACGGCATTTCGCCGGATGCCACCCAGTTGGCCATCAGCGACAACTCGCAGGGCGATCACGAATCGCAGGTCTACATCGCCCCGATCGCGGGAGGTCCACCGCGGCAAATCACACAGAAATCTCCTTCGTACTGGCATGGCTGGTCGCCCGACGGCAAGACGCTGGCCTTCGTCGGCCAGCGCAATGGGGAGTTCGATATTTATACGATTCCCGCGGCCGGCGGCGATGAGACGAGGTTAACCACCGCCAAGGGACTAGACGATGGTCCGGAATATTCACCGGACGGAAAATATATTTACTTCAACTCTGAGCGCACCGGGCACATGCAGATCTGGCGAATGAAGCCCGATGGCAGCGATCAGGAGCAACTCTTCTCCGACGATCTGAACAACTGGTTCCCGCACATTTCTCCCGACGGCCGCTGGATGGTCTTCCTCACCTATGGCGCCGACGTCACCGGCCATCCTGAAAATAAAGATGTGATGCTGCGGCTCATGCCGCTGGATCCGAAATCGAGCGATAAGAAGATCGCGGTGCTGGCGAAGCTGTTCGGTGGGCAGGGAACTATCAACGTTCCGTCATGGTCGCCGGACAGCAAGCAGGTGGCGTTCGTCAGCTACATGCTCGTGCCGGAAGAGAAATAGATGATCACTTCATCCCAGATTCATTCCGGCGCCTGAAACGGCGACGCAGGCAGGCCTTCCTTGTTGAACAAATTACAGTTCGGATTCGCAGCCCACCCGTAGCGAACTGAAACTGGCGACTGCACGGCGGAACTCGACACGACCACGGACTCGCCTTCAATCTTCGCCTCCGCCGGAGAATATTTTCCGTCCGCACCGGCGACTTCGAAGCCAGTCGGTTCGGTACCCTTCGCCATCAGTCCGCCAGCATGATCGAAC
This sequence comes from uncultured Acidobacteriota bacterium, assembly GCA_963800405.1. Taxonomy (GTDB): domain Bacteria; phylum Acidobacteriota; class Terriglobia; order Terriglobales; family Acidobacteriaceae; genus Sulfotelmatobacter. The sequence continues at coordinate 18,532 of CAWDBW010000111.1, read as the reverse complement.
CAGACGCGCAGGGAATGTTCCTCTTGCGTAACCTGGCGCACGAGTGGTCCAGACCACTCAAGTTTTTCTCCGAAGGCAAGCGCGCGTGCCGCCAGCGCCAGCCGCAAACCGACATCCTGCTTGTTCTTGGGATGAATGTCGACCGGATCGCCAATGTCGATAGTGACCGCCATGCCAGCATTCTTGAGTGCAAGCGTCTGCCGTTGTGCGTTCCGAACTTCAGGCCACTGGTTGTCGGGACCCGCGTTCCAGTTGGCGATCTGTACGAAGAGGAATGGAAAATCTCCTTCGCCCCAGGCGTTGCGCCAGTCGCGAATCATGGTCTGAAACAGGCGGGCGTAGAGCGGAGCACGCTCCGGCCCGGCGTTGGACTCGCCCTGATACCAGATCACGCCGCGAATCGCGAACGGCGTAAGCGGCGCGATCATTCCGTTGTACAGCGCCGCCGGAGCCCACGCCGCGAAATCCGGATGCCATTGCCGCGCTGGCAGCGGCTTGCCGTCGGCCTTGGCTTGCTCGACTGCCTTTTGAAACTCGCGTTCTTCTCTTGGCAGATGCAAAACCGTGGTCGGCTCCTCGGCCAGGGCTTTAGCACGCGCGGCGAAGACGGGCATGAGCGCAGCATCGGCCGAGAGCGCGCGCAGGCTCGTCCACGACTCAGCGGCAGTTCCTCCCCAATACGATTCGATCACGCCGATGGGAACTCCCAGCTTCTGCTCCAGATGGCGGGCAAAGAAGTAGGCGACCGCGGAAGAATCAGCCGCGGTTTCCGGAGTGCACGGGGCCCAGCCCTTCGACTCGACATCTTCCAGCGGATAGTCGGCTGGTTTGTGCATCACCTTAAAAAAGCGAATCTTGGGATACTGCGCCGCCGCGATTTCGGTTTCCGCGTTGGCCAGGGCGGTCATGGGAAATTCCATGTTCGACTGGCCCGAGGCCACCCAGACGTCGCCCACCAGAATGTCATTGAGGGCGATGCTGTTCGCGGCCTTGATGCTCATCTGGAAGGGACCGCCAGCTTCCCCGGGAGAAAGATAAACGCTCCAGCGTCCGTCGTCGTCGGCAGTCGCGGACTTCGTCTCGCCGCGGAAAGTTACTGAGACCAGCTCGTGCGGCGCCGCCGTGCCCCAGACGTGAACGGGCAGGCCGCGCTGCACCACCATGTGATCGGCGAGCAAGGCTGGCACCGTGACGTCCGCGCGGACCGCGACTGGAAGAGCGCCGAGCACCATCAGCGCAAGTGCGATGCGCAGAAAAGAAAAGCGGGAATAATTTCGGATCATAAGTTTTCCTGTTCGAATTCTCTGGGAGTCATTCGTAGATACGTAAGGCAGATTCTACTGCGCCAGCTTGTCATCGAAAAACCTAGCCATCCGTTCGAGCGCTTCCTGAGTTTCCGGCAACTGAAAGTGATACCAGAAAGCGTGGGGCAGCGCCTCGAACACGACCAGTTGCGCGTCGTCCCCGGCGCGCAGCAGGGCGCGGTGCAGCGTAGTCGTGTCACTGAGTAAGATGTCGCGCGTGCTGGTGACCAGCAGGCTGGGCGGCATGCCATGCAGGTCGGCGAAGAGCGGCGAAAGTACCGGGTCCTTGCGATCGGTCTTGCCGACATACTGATCGTCCGGCAAGTGATTTGGATCGACCGGCTCCAGTCCGCCCGGGAAGGCCGTTGAGTGTGAATAGTTGGCGGGAGTCGCCGACTCGGCTGAAGTCGGCGAGACCGGAAAAAATCCCGACCGCGGCGGGCAGCGGCAGCCCGAGTTGCTTCAGCCGGACAGCTACCTCGCAGGTGAGAATCGCTCCAGCGGACGTGCCGAAAATTCCAATATTGTGCGGCGTGTAGGTTTTCAGCAGTTCCTTGTAGACCGCGACCACATCGTCGACCGCGGCCGGAAACGGATTCTCCGGGGCCAGGCGATACTAGACGGAGACGACTTTGATCTTGGCCAGGTTCGCGATGGGGACGCCCTCGATCAACGAGCCCGAGTCGGAATTGAATCCGCCGCCGTGCAGATTGATGAGCACGCGGTTACTCGCGCCGCCCGACAACGGTGTGATGATGTCGGTACGCACCCCTGCCGTGGTCGTTTCCTCGACGTTCACGGGATAGAGTTTGCGCGCCTCGGCCGAATCCATCTTGCGCCACGCATCGGTGTGGATGCGGCGTTCGGCCAATGTTTCCGGCGGGCCCACTTTCTGCCGGTTGAGCGATGCCAGCCACTTCTGCGCTTCCGGGCTGATGGTCGTTGGCATGGGAACGACACGTCTGATGTGCGCGGTGCCGTCTCTGTCGAAAGTGGCTGAATCCTGCGGTGGGGCCGGACTGGACTGCGCCGTCAAGAACGTCGTTGCCAGGAAAATGGCGAAGCCGAGCAGAACTCGACCCGTAACTGTTGTTTTTATGTTTGTTTTCATCGCGACAGTTGTATCAGAGCATGGGGTGCAGAGAAAAGATCGGAAGCAAAGGCGACCGATTCGTCGCTCGCGCATCACGGCAGCAGGCCAAATACTGCGACGCCGTTGGGCGTGCCGACAAATACTTTTCCGTTCACTACGATTGGAACCATGAACTTGTTTCCTTTTCCGAAGTGGTCGCGACTGCCAGCAGCCTGGTTACTGTTGTAGAGTTCGGTCGCCAGATTGGTGGCGTCGTAGGCGTGCAGAACCGCGGGATTGCTGTTTTCGACTGCCCACAGAATCGCATTGCTCGCGCCATTGGATGAGATCGTCGGCGTAGTACCCGGATAGGTAAAGGTGTGGCTGGTCGTTTGACTTGCTGTCGTCGCCAGCATGGCATTCGTGATCGGAAATGCGCGAATCGAATCGCCCACAGCTCCGTAGTAAACCGTGTCGTTGAATACGGCTGGTTTGGAAAATACCTGACCGCCCAGCGCGCCCGGAATTTCCTGATAGATCCCGTCGGTCGTGGGATTGAATTTCCCCATCGCATTGCGATCGACGACATAGATGACGGAATCTTTGCCCGCACCCACGGCCAGCTGGTGCACGTGCCCGCCGTTGTCAGTCAGGTCCATCAACACCACCGCGCCGCCTGAGCCAAGATCTTCGTCGGCATTCGATTCAGCGACCGTTCCCGACATGGTGAAGTAATCCGCCACCGTCAGGATTGGCGACGGGGAGAGTTTGAGAAAGCTGTTACCGAAGTCGCCGTTGGCCGGGAAGCTGTTCGCATCGAGAGTGGTGTCGAAGGTGCCGTTGGCATCGAGAAAATAAATGTCCCCGTCCAGGTCTGCAGCCGGAGCGGCGCCCGACATCCAAATCGCGCCGTCGTTGCCGTTCGGAGTCACGTCGAGCACCTGCGTCTGCGCCAGCGTCAGCGCGTCGTATCCGATGATCCACCCAGTGTATGGTGCGTCATCGCAGTGCGAAGCCCACATCGTGTAGAGCACTCCGTTTGAGAGCAGCAGCCCGGTTCGTTCCTTGTACTGCGCCGGATCGAAAGTCACGTTGCCATTCTGGCTGGCGGCGCCAGTGCCGGGGAAAGTTGCTTGCACGGTGACGGGCCCGCCGAACAATTCCGCCCCCGTCGTCAGGTCAAGCGCGTGTACGCGCTGTAAGTAATTCGAACCATTCTTCGACATTGCCACCGTGTAGAGGGCGCCATTCGGCCCGTTGCTGCGGTCAATGACTGGGGTCGACGTGATGCCGATTTCCGGCGTGACTTGCGAGCAGTTGCGACTGTCGCTGGTCGTCTCTCCGGAGCCTAGCAAAGATACTTGCCACAGAGTTGTCCCGCTGTCAGCGTCGAATGCATAAACGCTGTCATGCTCGGTCACTACATAGAGAACGTTGTGAGTTCCGTTGCCGGGAATGCTGACTTGCGAAAGGTAGAGCGGCTGGCCGTCGACTAGGCCGTCCACCGAATAGAAACCAAGTTTCCCGAAAGTCGTGGAGTTGACGTTGGCAGGGGTCAGCGTCGTTTCCGCTTGATTGGCGCCGTCGCGCCCATTGTCGTACTGGTAGGTAACCACGTCCACGGGCGCGGCGGTCGCTGTGACGGTGAGCGTTACCACGTTGCTGGTCGTGCTTCCCAGGGAGTTCGTGACTATCACGTCGAACTGCGCTCCGTTGTCGGTCAGCGCGGTGGCGGGCGTCGTATAACTGGCGGACGTTGCGCCAGCAATGTTGGCGCTTGCCTCTTGCCACTGATAACTCAAGGGCGCGGTGCCGGCCGCGTTGACGGTAAACGTGGCGCCGGTTCCCACCGTGACAGTCTGGTTTGAGGGCTGCATGGTGATCAGCGGTTTCGAATTCACCGTCAGCGTTGCGGCATTGCTGGTGACGCTGCCTCCGGGGTTGCTGACCGTGACTTCGAATTGCGATCCGTTGTCGGTCGCGCTGGTGGCGGGCGTGGTATAGCTGGCCGCGGTTGCGCCCGGGATGCTGGTGCTGCCGATTTTCCACTGGTAGGTGAGAGATGTTCCCGTGGCTACGACGCTGAAGGTTGCCGCTTGCCCGCTGTTAACGGTCTGATTGGCGGGTTGGGTGGTGATGACAGGAGGGGCCGTTTCCGATTTCGTGGAACTCGACCCGCACCCAGTCCACAGCCAGATCACCAGCACCGCCGCGCTGGTCGCCGTTCTCCGCCGAATTCTCATTGCACAGGTGAAGGACATGCGAACAGCAGCCGGCGCTATGCCAGCGTATATTTCCCGCGTTCGATCATCTTCTGCGCGATCTGCTGGCGCAGTTCGATGGTGTTAAACGGTTCGTATTTCGCCAGCCGGCGCAGAATGGCAAGCTGGGTGCGCAGCATGTCGCCGTCGGCGACCGCGGCAATTACCTTGCGCGCCGCCGACTCGACTTTCTCGAAAGCCTGCGACAGATAGACGCGCGTCATGGCAATCGGCAACGCCGCGCCGGCTTCGCCCTTTGCTGCCACGATCTTTTGCGCGCGCAACACGGCCGATTCCATCGCGTAGGCTTCGATCGTCATGTCGGCGATTGCGCCCATGATTTCCTGCTGATCCTGAATCGCCTGCATATATTTCTGCGTAGCCGCGCCCGAGGCAAACAGTCCCAGCTTCTTGGCCTGCGCCACCAACTTGCGTTCTTCGGGCAGCGCGCCTTCGAGTTCTTCCGCAGTCGAGGGACCGGACAAAACTTCGTCCATCAGTTTCTTGATGGCAGGCATCAAGGGCAACTGTCCTGTCATGGCGCGCTTCAGCAGGAAGCCGGTAATGATCAGCCGGTTGATTTCGTTGGTGCCCTCGAAAATGCGATTGATGCGGGCATCGCGGTAAGCGCGCTCGGCAGGATACTCTTCGACAAATCCGTATCCAGCGTAAATCTGCACCGTCTCGTCGACGACGTAGTCAATCATCTCCGAGCCCCAGACTTTAATGATGGAGCACTCGACGGCGTATTCCTCGATCGCCTTGAGCGTCTGCCGGGCGGCGTCGACGGCCGCTTTGTCGACTTCGCTCAAAGCCGTATCCATCATGCCGACCGTGCGATACACCATCGATTCGCCGACATACAGCAGAGTTGCCATGTTGGCGATCTTTTCCCGCACCAGCCCGAAATCCGCAATGACTTTGTTGAATGCCTTGCGCTGTTTCGCGTAGCCGATGGCGTTTTCCATCGACACCCGGCCTCCGCCCACGCACATGGCGCCCAGCTTGAAACGTCCCACGTTCAAAATGTTGAACGCGATCACGTGCCCTTTGCCGATTTCGCCCAGCAGGTTTTCCACCGGAACTTTGCAGTCGTTGAGAATAATGGGACAGGTCGACGACCCGCGAATCCCCATCTTGTGTTCTTCCGCGCCGACGGAGAATCCCGGAAAATCTCTTTCCACCAGAAACGCGGTGAACTTCTCGCCATTGATTTTCGCGAAGACGGTGAACAGGTCGGCGAACCCAGCGTTGGTGATCCACATTTTTTCGCCGTTGAGCACGTAGTGCTTGCCGTCCGTGGAAAGTTCGGCGCGGGCGCGGCAGTTGAGCGCATCCGAACCCGGAGGAAGCTTCCGACAGGGCATAAGCCCCGACAATTTCGCCCGCAGCCAGGCGCGGCAAGTACTTGTGCTTCTGTTCTTCTGTGCCGAAGTACACGATGGGCAACATGCCAATGCCGCTGTGCGCTCCCCAGGTGGTGGCGAAGCCGGCGTACTTCGCAATGTGATCGGCGATGACGGCGGCTGTGACCTTATCCATTTCGAGGCCGCCATAGGCTTCGGGAATCTCGACCGCGCTCAGCCCTAGTTCCCCCGCCTTTTTCAGCAGCGAGCGCGAGACCGAGAAATCCTTGTGCTCGATTTTCTCGGCGTTCGGAAGAATCTCGTTGACGGCAAACTCCTCGGCCGTCTGCCCGATGAGCTGGTGCTGTTCGCTGAAATCTTCAGGCGTGAATATGTCTTCGGGCTGCCGGACTTCCAGCAAAAAGCTGCCGCCGGAAATCCTCTTCTTCAAAATGCCGGTCTTGGGAACTGCCGTGGTCGTTGCCATGTATATCCCTCGCGAAGGAAACCGCTGAATGCGCGGCGGAAAGAACTCCTGTAATTCTAATGCGGCAGGGAAGGGAATGATAGGAGGGAAACTCCGGTGTTAGTGGGTGTTTCTTACCGGTATTCTCGCTGTTCTGGGCCTGCCGGGAATCGGGCCACCGCCGGTGGACCCGCTCGGCTAGATGATCCTCCGGCGACGATCTTCTAGCGCATGCTCAAAGACTCAAACGAGAATCCGGCTGAATAGCCTGGGACCCTGAATCCGCTGAAGTGTGTGCCCGTCGGCGACCTCCGCTGGCACTCTTGATATTTATTCTGCAACTCCTGGTAGAAACCGGCTTCGCTCTGCGCCGAACTGGCCGACGCTGCACATTGCTGCCACGGACCCAAGACGCATGAGACCTGCCGGTCCAGGTCCGCCGCTTGCATGCGCTTCGCCTGCCGTTCCATCATCATGCGCAGCCCGCCACACTCGTCCTGATACCAAGTCTGCTGCAGGCAGCCGCCGTTCGCCCAAGATTCTCCCGCCCGGCAGATACGCCGGATACTGCCAGGAAGGATCGTTCCCTCACATCCGCTTCCGCCGTGCACTTGTCCCGCGGGACAAACCGGGCACGGGGCTTTGAAACAGAGCGGCGGCCGCACTTTGGCCACCAGCTCGGCGGGTTTGGGTGTGGGTTCCGGCTTCCGCACGGGATGGCGCAGAAAGGAGAAGAAGCCGCGTTTTTGAGAAGTTTGCGCGGTATTCGGGTGAGCAGTTTTGGAGTGAGACGTGCCCGATTGCGATGATGCCGATCCCGCACTCGAAATGTGCCCGGTCGAGCTGCGCGAACTCGATCCGCCAGAGCTATGACCGGCGGAGCTTCCTGAGGAACCAGAGCCGCCGCCCGAGTAGCCGCCGTGAAAACCACCGCCGCCGCTCGAGCCAGCGCTGACCGAGCCGCCGCCGGAACTCCCGCCGGAGCTGCCACCGCCTCCCGAGGAATGTTGCGCGAATGTATTGCAGGAGAACAGCAGGACGACTGCAACAGCCAAAGTGCCATGCAACGCCGCGAGACCCACCCTGGAGAGCTGCATAAAGCACCTCCATACCGACCTAACTTCAATGGCCGAACCTTAATACCGACCGGGGCCTGGGATGCCTTGTTTTCTTTGGACCCTTTGCGTCCAGTAACAGGATACGCCCGGACCGTGTCAAGGTGCATAGCGATCGGGTAAAGATGGGTAGAAAATTGTGACGAAAGACCGCTAGCGGTCTACGGTAACAGACCGCATCTCCGTGGTCTTCAACTGGTAGCGCGATGCTTTCTGGCAGGTCGAATAGCTGACCGGGTGCGTGGAGTCGGAAGCCTTCGAATCGCGCGCAACCACATAGCTGCGGATGGCGTAGCACATCGTGTCCTGCGAGTCCAAGACCAACCGGTTAAATTGGCGGGCTCGGAGATCTGTTTTGAACTGGTCCGATGGAACCTGATCAGGACTGGTTTGTCCTGAGACGAGGGTGGCCGGAGAGTTCGGGAATATCCTCCAGGGTTCTGATGGCGTGGCAGCGCTGTGATAGCTCAAGGCGAAGAAAAAGCGCTGGTCTCCTAAAATGTTGCCGGGTGCAGCGCATCCAAATGCGCAATTTGAACTGCGCGGCGATGTCGAGGGATGGGAGCTTTGAGATTGCTGACCCTGAGCGAAGACCGACAGAGAACACAACACCAGCGCAGCGGCGAGAAGGCGGGCGAGAGTCATAGGAACCCTCCTGTCAGCAAATTAGGGCTGCCGCCGCATACTTCAATCTACGTAGCAGCAGGGGACCAGCAGATTGCAAGGTATCGCAGGGTTATTTGTTGGGGACTCTCATGCACCTGCGGTGTGGTGGAAGACCGGGAGCGATCCAAGGTGCGGAAGCGAACAATGAAGCTGGTGGGAATGAGCGATCGGTCGAACACCGGTCATCTTTGCACTTGTTGGGCGAGTCTGGGGGAATTGGTTCATGCTTCCGAAGGAACGAGAACAGGCCCCGTCTTTCGGGGTTCGGGCGCGCCGCGGATTCCTGTTGCTTGCCGGTCAGACTTGTCGCTCTCAGATCGTGGGCTGGCTTCGCGGCACTGGAGACCGCATGCGCGCCGGTTGGCGAAGGTGCTACGGGCATTCGGGTAGCAGGAATGCTGGGGGTGTGAATGGCCGGAGGGGGCGTAGAAGGCATGGGCGCGACGTGGCTGACTGCCGGGCTCGGCGGAGGGGCGGGAGCGACCGTGTGTTGCGCAACCAGAGAGAGCGGAAGGGAAAGCGTTCCCATTAACACTGCGAAACTCCAAAACCGCATGGCGCACCTCCGTGCACTCAGCAGACCCTATTATGCTCGATGTCGCCCTTCGAGGCAGGGTTGCCTGCGCGAAATCGATCGCATGACGAGGGTTTGACCGGAAACCCGCCTCAGTTCAGGTTTTCGAAAATGCCGGCGGCGCCCATGCCTCCGCCGACGCACATGGTGACCATGCCGTAGCGGGCGTTGCGGCGCTTCAGTTCTCGGATCACGCTTGCCGTCAGCTTGGCCCCGGTGCAGCCCAGCGGATGCCCCAGCGCGATTGCGCCGCCGTTGGGATTGACTTTCTCCGGGTCGAGCCCCGCTTCCTTGATCACGCCCAGCGACTGTGCCGCAAAGGCCTCGTTCAACTCGATCACGTCGATGTCCGCCAGCTTAAGTCCAGCCATTTTCAGCGCCTTCGGAATCGCGAACACGGGGCCGAGTCCCATCTCTTCCGGCTTGTACCCGGCGGTCGCGAAGGCCACATAGCGCGCCAGCGGCTGGATGCCCAGCGCCTTCGCCCGTTCGGCCGACATGACCACGGCGGCAGCCGCGCCGTCCGACATTTGCGAAGAGTTCCCGGCGGTCACTGTGCCCTTCACGTGAAATGCCGGCTTGAGTGCGAGCAGGGCTTCGAGCGACGTGTCGCCGCGCGGGCCTTCGTCAACTTTAAAGGCGATTTCCTGGCGCTTCGGCTTCGATCCATTCGGAGTGCTGAAACTCACCGGCACGGGAACGACTTCGTCGGCAAATTTCCCCGCTGCAATCGCCGCCAGCGCCTTCTGATGGCTGCGCAACGAAAACTCATCCGCCGCCTCGCGTGTGATGCCCACACGCTGCGCCACGCGCTCGGCCGTCAGTCCCATGGTGAGATACGCGCCGGGATAATTCTCGACGAGCCAGGGATTGGGCGAGATCTTGTGGCCGCCCATGGGAATCATCGACATCGACTCGGTGCCGCCAGCGACGATCACCTCCGCGCCGCCGCTCATAATGCGTTCGGCTGCCATGGCAATCGCCTGCAGTCCCGAGGAACAGAAGCGGTTGATGGTGAGCGCCGAAACCTCGACGGGCAGGCCCGCGCGCAGCGAGGCGATGCGGGCCACGTTCATCCCCTGCTCGGCCTCGGGCATGGCGCAGCCCAGGATGACGTCTTCAATCTCGCATTTGTTCTTACCCCAGGCGTCGAGTTGCGGCACGCGGTCAAGCGCGCCTTTGATGGCGACCGCGGCGAGTTCATCGGGACGAGTGGCGCGGAGCGTACCTTTGTAGGCGCGTCCCACGGGCGTGCGAACGGATGAGGCGATGATGACTTCACGCATGAGATTTCTCCATATATTGCCAGGCAACTCTTTCGATGCCTGGCATCGGGCCACAGCTTCAAGCACAGACCATTCACTTCCCCGGCGCGAAAAAGAAATAGTCGGCCGTGTAAGCGCTCCTGGTTTCGGCGTCTTTGTGCGACTCGTCGCAGGCATCGTCGCCGGGCTTGCCGCCGTGCGTGTGGACGCGCTGAATCGTCGTCACCTTCGCGAGCTGTCCTTTGCCCGCGTTGCTCACGACATTCACCAGCAGCCACGGGATGGACTCCGAGTCGAGCGAGTCGACATGGGCCGCGGCTTTGCCCGAAACTTCGCTGCCGTCTTTCAGCTTCCAGGTTGGCAGCTTCGAAGTCGGATCGGCAAGGTGCTGGCCAATCACTTTGTCTTTGCGATCGCTGAGTTCGGCCTCGGGACCTTTCAGGGTCCAGGCGAACTTTCCGTCGGCGCCGGCCTGGCAGGAGTAGATCTGCGATCCCTTGGCGTGCAGAGAGATCACCGGCTCGAGGCCCGTAGGGACGGCAATCGCGTCCGGCACGTCGGGAGCAACTTCCTGCGCGGGCGCGTCCTTCTGCTGGTTGGCCTGGGCGCGAGCGGGCGAGGTTGAGCAAATGAGAACAGTCAGAATGAATACCGAGGCAGCAGCTAGACGATGTCTGCGCATGAGGGAATTGTAGCGCAGGAAAAATGTGAGGAAACGCGAGCGGGAAGTTGCATTCCGGAACGATGTTAACGGTTTGGTAACTACCCCTACCCCCCTCCCCCCTGGTCTATTGGAATCATTGAGTTAGCGGAAAAACTCGAAAAAATCCAAGGGCTGCAATCACTTAGGGGCAAAATCCTGAGCCGCTAAGAGTTAGGGGAGATGCGGGTATCAAAGAGCGAAAGTGCTATGAAGCAGAATTAGCTGGGAGTAAAGGGGAAGTCAAGAAGCGCGGCGAGAAAAAGGTGAGGACATTCCCGTTTCGGGAAGAATGGTGGTTGTCAGCGAGGGGCGGTCGCTCGATCTCTTGAGGATTCCACATATGGCTTCACGGCAGAAGGGCGGGCATATCTCGAGGTGGCGGGGAGCGAGACTGTGATCAGAGGGGGACAATGAGTGTAATCGCCTGTTTTCGACAGTCAGAGAGTGGAATCACGGAACCGCGCTGTATAATCGCCGCCTGAGGACACCCGGTGCAGCGCCAGCGAAGTCGAACACTCGACATGTTCTATCTCGTCGGAGCGGCAGTCTTTCTCTGCGTGCTTGGCGCAGGAGCATTCATAGTCGCCGACATTTATCACGTCAATCCGCTATGGGTAATGGTTAGTTTCATCTCCGTTGGATTCTTCGCCGGGGCGAGAGAGGACTACCGAAAAGAGTTTCGATCACCGCGATTCGTGGCATTCGTTTGCGGCTGGGTTGTTATCAACGTCATCGTCTTCATCGCGTTGCTTGGTCTTTTTGGCTGGCTGTGGTTAATACCCGCCTTGCTTTTGGAGCAGTTCCTTTTCTACATGACTGCGTACTGGTTCTTCGATGTGCCTCCGCCGTCGAAGCGATGGCCCTTTCAACGCGCTGAGTCATCGGATAGGGACGGGAAGTGACTTGCTGTAGTCGATTGGCGAAATATCGCCATAGCGCTCATTGACACAGGGGCTGAAGCCCGCGCCCACTTCACGCCGCTTGCGCGGCCCTAAAGGGCCGCTCTTCCACGGCGATATATGCTTTACGACGGATCTCCACTGATCTCTGCTGATCTCTACCGATCTCTACCGATCTCTACTGAGCTGTACCTCAGTTCCTCAGTTCCTTAGCGTCTTCCCCGTCTTCAATGTGAACTGAATTCTTTCCTGCGTTTTCTTTTCGCCGCACAGGGATTTGAAGGCCTCGCGTTCCAGGTCGAGGATGTATTGCTCGCTCACCGGAGTGCCGGGAGTGACGTTGCCGCCGCAGAGGACTTCGGCAATTTTTCCGCCGAGTTTCACTTCGTAGTCGGTGATGAAGTCGCCTTGGCGCATGAGGTAGACGCCCATCTTGAGCGCGGCCAGAAGGCTTTCGCCGGGGGCGGGAATGTCGGTGCGGGGCACGGGCGGCTCGTATCCGGCGCGGGCCAACTCCAGCGCGCGGGCTTTGGCGTCGGAGAGGACGCGCTCGCGGTTCATGGTGATGCGATCGGCGTCGGAGATGAATCCCAGGCCGCGGGCTTCGTGCGCCGACGTGGCGACCTTGGCGGTGGCGATGGTTTCGAAGGCTTTCTTCATGGCCTCCATCATTTCGACGGAGCCGGCGAGGGCTTCGCCGGAAACTTTGCCGCGCGCCGCGGCCGCGCTGTCGACGGCGCGCAGCAGCATTTCTTTGCAGCCGCCGCCGCCCGGGAGCAGTCCGACGCCGACTTCAACCAGTCCGGCATAAAGCTCGGCGTGCGGCTGGCGGGCGGCGGCGTGAAGCGAAATTTCCGTGCCGCCGCCCAGGCACAGGCCGAACGGCGCGGCCACCACCGGTTTCGGCGAGAACTTGATGGCCTGCGTCATGCCCTGAAACTGGCGGATGGCGAGGTCGACATCGTCCCACTCATCTTCCTGCACGCTCATGAGCAGCAGCATCAGGTTGGCGCCCACGGAAAAATTCGTGGCGTCGTTGGTGATGACGAACGCGTCGAAGGCGTCGCCGGGGCCGCCGGGCTTGAGCGACTGGATAATCAAGCTGATGATGTCGGCGCCCAGCGAGTTCATCTTGCTGTGAAACTCGAGGCAAGCCACGCCGTCGCCCAGATCGATGAGCGAGGCTCCGGAATTCTTCTTCACTACGCCATTCGATTTCTTGGCGACCGTGGTGGACCACACTCCGGCCGGGACTTCAACCGGTTGCCAGTTGCCAGTCGCCAGTTGCCAGTATTTGCGCCCCGAGGCCGTCTTAGGATCGTCGGTGTACCAGGACTTCTGGCCGGCGGCGAGAAGTTTTTCTACGTTGGCAGCAATCGGCTTGCCCTCTTTTTTCATGCGGGCCACAGTGGCTTCGACGCCGGCGGCGTCCCAGAGTTCGAAGGGACCGAGTTCCCAGTTGAAGCCGAGTCGCATGGCACGGTCGATTTCGACGATGGAGTCGGAAATTTCGGGAACGCGATTGGCAGAGTAAGTCCAGAGGTCGGAGAGCGCGGCCCAGAGAAACGCTCCGGCTTTGTCGGCCTTCTGCGGAGCGCCACCGTCGAGGCCGAGCAGCGTGCGCAGGCGCGCGCCGGTGTCGTCGATATTCTTTGCCATATCGAGCGCGGGGAATTTCGGCTTCTGGCGCGGGTGGTATTCGAGCGTCTTCCAGTCGAGCGCCAGACGTTCATCTTCCTGGCCTTCGCTGCCCTTCGTCTTTTTGTAGAAGCCGCCTTTGGTCTTATCGCCCAGCCATTTGCGCTCCAGCATCTGCCGATAGAAATCGGGAAGTTTGAGGTCGCTGCGCTCGTCGAGCGCGGCGGGCGAGTCGCCCGCCTCCACACGAGCAGGCCTGGTCATGTTGCCGACGACGTGGCCCAGGATGTCGAGCCCGACCAGGTCGATGGTGCGGAATGTAGCCGAGCGCGGCCAGCCCACGGCTTGTCCGGTGAGCGCGTCAACTTCTTCGATCGTCAGATCCATTTCCTGCATTAGACGAATGACGTTCAACACAGAAAAAGTCCCGATGCGATTGCCGATGAAGTTGGGCGTGTCTTTGGCGATCACGACGCCCTTGCCCAGATGTACATCGCAGAAGTGCGAGACCGCGTCGATCAGGCTGCGGTCGGCTTCGGGCGTGGGGATGAGTTCAAGCAGGCGCATGTAGCGCGGCGGATTGAAGAAATGCGTGCCGAACCAAGCTCGGCGGAAGTCGTCCGAGAATCCTTCGGCGATCTTGCCGACCGGCAAGCCGCTGGTATTGGTGGTGATGATCGTGCCGGGCCTGCGGATGGCTTCCACTTTTTTCAGCAAGGCCCTTTTGAGGTCGAGGTTCTCGACTACGGCCTCGATGATCCAGTCGACGTCGGCGAGCTTCTTGAGGTCGTCTTCGAAGTTGCCTACCGTGACGAAGCGGGCCAGCGACGGCTCCATGAATGCCGCGGGCTTGGATTTTTTCGCGGCGTCCAGTCCGGCGGCCGCGATTTTGTTGCGCGCCGGGCCATCGGCGTCCGCGGGAACAATATCGAGCAGGTAGCTGGGAACGCCGGCGTTGGCAAAATGCGCGGCGATGCGAGCGCCCATGGTTCCGGCGCCGAGGATGGCAACTTTATGAATGCGCTTCATTGATCAGGCCTCGAAATCAAAATCTTCATCACCCTTCGACTTCGCTCAGGGCAGGCTACGGACACAGGGTACACAGAGGATTTCGACTCTGTTTGTGAACCTGCAATGGTAATCGCTGGGAGGCGAATTTATCTAGCCGCAGAAACGTTACGTGCAGAATCACAAGTCCGGGTGGGATTCGACATACTCCAGCGCTTTGCGGGCCATCTGTTTCTCGCCGCGGTAAGCTAGCAGCTTGGGCGCGTCGTCGAGGCGCACCCAGAGCGCGCGCGCGACCTCAACGCGCATCGCTTCGGCGATGTTGTCGATGCGCCCGGATTCGTAGCGCAGCAGGTAGAAGCTGACGATTTTGAAGACGCGCTCGCCGTCGCCCCAGGAGCGCACATAGACATACTTGCTGTCGCCGAGCTTGACGATGGGCACGGCGGTGATCCCGGTTTCTTCGCGGACTTCCCGCAAGGCCGCTTCCAGCGGCTTCTCACCGGGATCGATCAGTCCCTTGGGCAGGCAGAGAACGGGCTTCGTTTTGGGGCTCACGGCGCGCTGGCCGGGTTCGGGCGCGGCGGCCGGCGCGCCCGAGGGCAGTTCGATGGCCGCGATCCACCAGGCACCGTCGCGGTGCCGGAGGACCACGCCGCCGGATGAAATCTCACGCACCATATTTTCTCGCACCACACTGTCCGCAAATTAGCAGGAATACAGGAGTTTCGTCACGCGCCTGCCTGGCTTCAACTGGAGCTGATTCCACGGTAACCATTACTGCCCCAGGGTTTCCCCATCGTAACGCCGCATGGCACCGTTGTGCCCTTACACCCTCCGGGGCGATTGTGGCATCTTACATGGCATGTGGGATTTCCGGCCGCCGGGGCCGGAGATGTGGGGTTGGCTGTGAAGAGTCTGGGGAAGATTATTCGCTCGGTGCAGGCTTTTGGGCGGGAGCTCTCCCGCAAGACTGCGCCGCTTCCGGCACCCCGGGTTCCCGCCATTGGCGTGGCGTTGGGCGGAGGCTTCGCCCGGGGCATCGCGCACATCGGAGTTCTCAAGGTCCTCGAAGAAGAAGGCATTCCGGTGCGCGTGGTCGCCGGGACCAGCGTGGGCGCACTCATTGGCGCCTGCTATTGCAGCGGGCTGTCGCTGGCCGAAATGCAGGAAGTCGCACACCGCACGCGCTTCACTACCTTCGCCCGCTGGACCGTTTCGCGCTACGGCTTCGCCTCCAACGACCGCATGGTCGCGTTCCTGAATCGCACCTTGAAGGTCAAGACTTTTGAAGAGCTGCGCATTCCTCTGGGCGTGACCGCAACCGACTTCAATACTGGCGAAGGCGTGGTGTTCCACTCGGGCTCGATCGTCGATCCGGTGCGCGCCAGCTGTGCTTATCCGGGAATGTTTCTGCCGGTGGAGATTCGCGGGCGCTACCTGATCGATGGCATGCTCTCGCATCCGGTGCCCACGCGGCCTCTGCGCGAAATGGGCGCCGATCGCGTGCTGGCGGTGCATTTGAAAGGTACGTGGTCCAACGGCGGGGCGCCGCGGCATCTTTTTGACGTGATCGGGCAATCCTTCGCCATCGCACAGGATGCCATGTCGAGCCTGTGGAGGCAATCGGCCGACCTGGTCGTCGAACCCGACGTCGCCGGATTTGCCTACGATGACTTCAAGCGCGCCGACGACCTGATCCGCAGCGGGGAAGTAGCCATGCGGAAGGCGCTGCCGGAAGTGCGCCAGTGGATGGAAGCTCCAGCCGCGGAGCCAGTTAGCGTGAACGGCAGCACGAGCAATCCTGCCCTGGCGCGCCCAGCGCCCATGCCCGCAGACTGAATTCGAGCAGCATCCAGCCAGGCGGCATACCCTCCCATAGATGCGACGAAATTGTGCTTGACGAGCCGGTCTGGCAGGGGCAGACTAAGGGCTAGTCAGACTAGTCATACTTTCAGGAGATCCGATGTCAAAATCCACAAGAAAGCCCATCCGAGGAGTGGTCCGTGCCCAAACTGCCAGCCTGAAAGCCGCCGGCGAATCCTGGCAGATTCAGAGCGCGAAGGCCCGGTTCAGTGAGGTGTTCCGCAGGGCTAGGAGCGAGGGGCCACAACGCATCACGCGGCAGGGCAAAGAAGGTGTGGTGATGGTGGCGGAGGAGCAATACGACCGCTTAGTGGGCAAGTCGCATCAGCCGAAGAATCTGGTGCAGTTTTTCCGCCAATCCCCGTTGGTAGGCGTTGAGCTTGATCTGGAGCGTGATCGCGATCCTGGACGCGACACTGATCTGACATAGGAAGCGAGCTATGGGCGGATTCCTGCTGGATACGAATTGTATTTCCGAAGTTGTACGCACCAAGCCGGAACCGCGAGTGCTCGAGTGGATGCAGGCTGCGGACGAAAGCTTGCTCTACCTGAGTATCCTCACGCTCGGGGAGATTCGAAAAGGTGTCGCGGGCCTGCCCCAAGGCAGACGCCGGACGCACCTGGAAACATGGCTCGAAGTCGACCTGCAAGCCCGCTTCTCCGGACGCATCTTGCCCATCGATAGGCCAATCGCCGACCGATGGGGCATGCTCGCAGCCGAGGCCAAGCGCAAGGGAAAAGCTCTATCGGCTACCGACGGTTTGTTGGCAGCGACCGCGCTTCAACACAACCTCACTATTGTGTCCCGCAACGTCAGCGATTTCATGCACACTCACGCGGCCCTTCTCAATCCCTGGGAAGGTTGACACTGGGATCGATCGCTCATCGTTCGAGAATTTCCTTATACACATTCAGCCCGACCTTCTTGGGCGCGCTGGGCAACTCCGCGTCGGCGGTGCGGGTCGTGTTGCCTTGGATGCCAAGCTGCCCGATCCGAATCCAGCCCTTGCCAAAATCGGCAAAGACGGGCACCAGCATGACAAAATGATCGTCGACGTCGCTCTCGGTGAGCGTCATGTGCAGCTTCACCTTGCCGCCGTCGGCCGGGCTGACCTGGTAGTCAAAGTGATACTTTGGAACCTGCGTGCCATACACCCACTCGTCGAAAAACCAATCGAGACGGTGGTCTCCGCGCAGGTCCATCAGTTTGGTCATGTGCTTCTGGGCAACCGCCTTGAACGATTCGGTAGACGCGGGCCGGTCGCGATAGCTGTCAACGAAATCATGCATCATCGCGATAAACGTTTTATCCTCGTCATCCTGGCTGTACATGATCGAGCGCATCATCTCCAGAACGTAAGCGCCCTTGGGATAGGTCACGTTCTGATACGCATGCTCCGTGCGAGGAGAATCCAGTCGCTCTCCCATCCATAACGGCCCCGCATCGTTGGGGGCGATCCCAAAATTGTTTTTTTCGAGAAGCCTCTGGCGCAGCCGATCCCAGAATTCAACATAGTCTTTCCGCCAATCCTTGCCAAAGGCATTCTGCAGAAACAATCCCGCGGAGAATTCGGCAAAACCCTCCGACAGCCACTGATCGTGGTAGGAAGCCCAGCCCACGGTGTGGCCCCACCACTGATGCGCGACTTCGTGCGGAGTCACCTCCTGCACGAAGCCGGTGAACTTGTTGTCGATGTGCCCGAACAGCATCCAGCGCTCGGTGGAATCGGTGTAGGCGGAAATGGGGAGATACACCAGGTTCGGCCACGATTGCCCGAAATTGAAGTCGGGCTGCTCGGTGATGGAAATGTCGTCGTACGCGCTCCTGCCGAAATACGAAGTGCAGATCTGCATCTGCGCCCGGGTCTGTTCCAGCGCATATTTGGTCATGCCGCCGGGGGCCATCGATTGCAAAGCGCGGAACCGGCGGAGATTGTTCGGTAGTTCAGTCAGGTAATAGCCGGAAATCTTGTAGTGCGTAATGTCATCGGCCAAGTCGACTTTCTTATAGTCGCCGTAGTTGAATCCTGCGACCGCAACCGGAATCGGCGTGACCCAGTGGCTGACCGCGAGTTCTCCCTCGACCGATTCTTCCTGCAACTTCCCGATGCTGACCACTTTGTATCTGCGCGGAACTTTGAATGTAAGGTCATACAGGGCGTGTTCGCCGAATCCGTTGAGATTGGGATACCACGAGGTGCGCGCCATTACGTAGAAGCTGCCCTCGCCGGCGCTTTCCAGAACTTTATCGCCGGTGTATTCGACCGTGATGGAAGCCTCTTTGCCCGCCGCCGGAGCCTGCGACAGCACAGCGTAGAACGATCCATCCTCCTTGCGGCTCTCCTGAAT
>CAWDBW010000110.1:0-10609 GCA_963800405.1 uncultured Acidobacteriota bacterium | reverse complement strand
ATGTATTGCTACAAAGCCTCGCTCACCAGGCCGTGCTCTCGCTCGCGCTCGACAAGCGCACCGGAGATGTCTGGGCCGGCACCATGGGCGGGCTGAGCCGCATCTCAGCCGGACGCATCGACACCTTCACTCAACTCAGCTCCGGCCTGAGCAACGACATCGTCTACGGCGTTGGGGTGCAAGGCGACTTTGTCTGGACCGCGACCGCCGCTGGCGCTTCTCGCCTGAATACGCGCACCGGGCAATGGTCCCTCTTCAACCACCGCAACACGCCCATGTACGAAATCTGGACCTACGCCGTGAGCCCCGCCGACGACAAGGTCTATTACGCCGTTTGGGGCGGCGGAGTGCTCGAATACGACCAGAAGACCGAGCGCTGGAAAAATTACGACGATCCCGACGGCGAGACCGAAATGGTGGTGATGAAGGATCAGGGCCTCATTCACGAGATCACGACTTCGGTCAGCTATGTCGACAAAATCTCTGGATCGCCACCTACTTCGGAGCGAGCCGCTACGATGGCCGTTACTGGCATAACTTCCTGACCAAAGATAGCGGTCTGCCCAGCAACTTCATCAGCCAGATTAAGGGCGTCGACGGCAATCGCGCCTGGTTCTCCACCGACAAAGGCCTCGCCTACTACGACGGTACGAACTGGGCCGTTTACCGGCCCGCACTCGATACGCATAAGCCCGAAATGTTGGTGCGCGACGCGGCCGGCACGGTGAAGAAGATTCCAGTACAAAGCGCCCCGGCACACAACTACATCCTCGGAGTAGACTTTCAGGGCGACGACCTCTGGGTTGCGACGGCCAAGGGACTGAGCCACGGCATTCGCCAGAAGAATCCGGTCGAAACCGCACAAATTCTTACCACGCACAAGGCGGCAAACAAGAAATGAAACCATCAGGAGCCAAGCCAATGAATGTTCAGGAATTATTCGCGGAAGTGGCCACAGCGCCCGTGGTGAAGCGGGCCATCACCAATCACGCAGCGCTCAACGAGGCGTATGACTACGGCAGCGCTTTTTCCCGCGGCATGCGGATTGATTTGAACGGGCTCACGATTCTGCTGATCTCGGGCACGGCCAGCATCGACGACGCCGGCCGCACCGTGCACGTCGGCGACCTGCGCGCGCAACTGCGCCGCACCTTCGACAACATTACCAAGCTGCTGGCCGCGGAAGGCGCGACCTGGCACGACATTGTTCGCACCAGTTGCTATCTCCGCGATATTGAGCGCGACTACCAGGCCTTCAACGAAGAGCGCACCGCGTTCTATCAAGAGCAGCAACTCGACCCGCTGCCGGCTTCCACGGGAATCCAGGCGATTCTCTGCCGTCCCGATCTGCTGATCGAAATCGAAGCGATCGCCATGTTTCGGCGGGAAGTACCGACGGAGTAGCCATGCGTCTCTTGAATGGTTTCGCTATGCGGGCAGCGCTCGCCGTGCGCTTGCCGGTGCCGCGTGGGCCCAGACGTCAGTCCCCTGTGCGTGCGGCAAGAATCCTCCCGGCCCTCCGCGCCAATCGCACGCTCAAGCCGTACACTGGCGTGCCTGACGACCTGCGCCCGTTTTCAAAATTCACCAAGCCTTACTACGAGTACTACCAGGATCTGGTCGAATATAACGGGGCCGCCCGCGACATTCCCGATCCCGATCTCAAGACCCTTGACGACATTCGCATTGGTGTTCTCGCGCCGCTTTACGACCATCCTGACCAGGCATTCGGCAATCGCATGCTCAACGGCGCGCAGATGGCCATCGATGAGGCCAATGCTGCCGGAGGTTACGGGGGCAAGCCCTTCCGCATCATCACCCACAACGACTACGACAACTGGCAGAACAGCAGTTCCGCCTCAGCCGGCATTGCCAAAGACTCCGCCATCTGGGGCGCGGCCTCAAACGACGCCGTCCGCATGATCTATGACGACAAAGTCTGGGCCATGTTCGGCTCCATCAGTTCGGAATCCACGCACATCGCGCTGCGTCTTACTCTCAAAGCGGAGACTCCGCTGGTCAGCAGTGCCTCCAGCGATCCCACCGTTCCAGAAACGATCATTCCCTGGTTTCACACCGTCCTGCAGGACGACCGCCTGCAGGGCTACACGCTGGCTCGCTACATCTATACCGAACTCGGCATCAAGCGCGTCGCCATCTTGCGCGTCAACGACCGCTACGGACGGTTCGGAGTGCTGAAATTCCGCGACGCCTCCCGCCGCCTCGGCCACCCGATTGTGATCGAGCAGAAGTTCAAGCCCGGCGACACCGACTTCCGCCACCAGCTTCAGGTCATCGAAGATTCCCGCGTAGACGCCATCGTTCTCTGGAACGATATTGGACCCACCGCGATGATCCTCCAACAAATGCAGGAACTTGGCATGAAGCAGCGCGCGTTCGGCAGCCACCGCACCATCGGCGACGAACTCCTCAAGGTGGCTGGTCCTGCTGCGGAAGGATTTGAGGCTGTCTTCCCTTATGATCCAACGCGCACCGATCCGCGCTGGCTCGATTTCGTCGCCCGCTACGAAGCTCGCTACCACGAGAAGCCCGACCAGTTTGCCGCTCTGGCCTACGACCAGATGCAGATTCTGCTCAACGCCATCTGCCGCGCAGGGCTTAATAAAGGCCGCATCCGCGATGCCCTGACCGCGACCGAGAGTTACAAAGGCGTCACCGGCGACATGGTCTTTGACCCCAACTGCAAAAACATCGCGCCGCTTTTCCTCGCTCACGTGCGCAATGGAACGATCGAGTATAGCCGCATCACCATGGAGAAACCGTACGCCCAAGTGGGTGAGAACGGCGTGCAGTACTCAGGCCCATCCCTGGCTGACGAGGGGAATAACGATCTGAGGATCGGTGTCTTCGGGCCTAATGCCGATGAACTCGTGCGTTCTCCCGAAACCGTTCGCATGATGAGCGAACTCAACAAGACCGGCAAGCACCTTACGCTGATTGCAATTCCGTCTGAGAGTTCGTGGGGAAAAGCTTCCAGCGATCTGGTCAATGCGGTCTACCAGCAGCACGTGCTGGCGCTGATCGCACTCGACCGCCCTTCGAGCCATCTTGCCGAACAGATTGGGGTGAAGTCCTTTGTCCCCGTCGTTGCTATTTCCGCCGATCGCGCGCTCACTTCAACCAACATTCCCTGGATTTTCCGCCTGCCCGAAGGCACGCTTTTGCCGCAGGCCTTGCGTTGCCTCTCCGCCGCGATCGAACAGGCTGGCCCCAACCGCGCCAGCATCCGGAAACTCCTGGCTTCCGGAAGTCCTCTGGCTGGAATGAGTTTTAAGTCCACCGGAGAATTGACGAAATAAGGTCCGGATTGCGCCCGCGAGCCGGCCTGCCCCGGAAGGGGCCATCGGCCCAAACTAGCCGTCCAGAGCGGCTTTCCGGCGATTTTGGCAGCAATCGCCGTCGCCACAAAGAGATACTGTTGCAGCCGAAAATCGTATAAAATGCTAGGGCCCTGGATCGCAAGGACCGCCATGGACGCCACTGGATCGCCGAAAAAACTGGCTGGCCGGTACGAGGTGAGGCAGATCCTCGGGCAGGGCGGGATGGGCCTGGTCTATCGCGCCTACGACACCGTGGTTCGCCGCGAAGTCGCCGTCAAGACGATCCTCGACATTCCCGATCCTGCTTCCCTCCAGTTGTTCTACAAAGAGTGCGACGTTCTCGCCTCGATGAGCCATCCCAACATCGTCGAGATTTTTGACATCGGGGAATTTGAAGAAGACGGGAAAAAGAAGCCCTACTTCGTCATGCCGCTTCTACCGGGCAAGACTCTCGACCACTTCGTCCGCGAATCCAGTCACCGTCTTACCGTCGAACGAACCGTCGAGATTATTTCGCAAACCTGCCGCGGCCTGCAGGCGGCGCATGAGCGCGGACTGGTCCATCGCGACCTGAAGCCCAGCAACATCTTCGTGATGGAAGACGACTCGGTCAAGATTATCGACTTCGGCGTGGCCCACATGGCCGACGCCAACACCACGCGGGCGCAAAAGGGAACTCTGCTCTACATGTCTCCCGAGCAGATCCAGTTGAAGCCCCTTACCGCCGCGTCTGACATTTTTTCTTTGAGCGTGGTTTGCTATGAGGCGCTGACCGGCCGGCATCCGTTCCAGCGCGCCCGCGCCGACGAAGTTGTTGACGCCATTCTGAATCAAAATCCGCCTCCGGCTTCGGAAGTAAACTCCGCCATTTCCCAATCGATCAGCCGGGTCGTCCACAAAGGGATGGCGAAGCAAGCCTGGCACCGCTTCAACACTGCACGCGAACTCGGCGACACATTGGCCAAAGCGTCGCGCAACGAGCCGATCGAATTCTTCGATCCGGAGCGTACGCGGCCGCGCCTGCAGCGCGCCACCAAGGCGCTCGCCGATGGCGATCTGCAATTTGCCGGCGAGATTCTCGGCGAGATCGAAGCCGAAGGCCACATGGATGCCGACATCCAGGCCCTTCGCCACCAGCTTGACACCGCCGTCCGCCGCAAGACACTGGCCCAGTTGCTGGATGCGGCCCGGGCGCGCTTTGAAGAAGGAGAAGACCCGCTCGCCCTGCAGAAGCTGCAGGAGGCGTTGCAGATCGAGCCTGACAATGCCGCCGCGCTCGCGCTGAAAAGCAAAATCGAGAACCGGCGCAGCGAAAAGCAGATCGACAACTGGTATCGCCTGGCCAAGCAGCACATCGACAACCACGCCTACCCGCACGCTCGCGAAGCTCTGCAGAATGTCCTGCAGTTGCGGCCCGACGAGGCTCGGGCCCTGCAGTTACTAGCTGAGGTCGACCGTCAGGAGGAAGACTACAAGAAGCTTCGTCAGGACAAAGAGCAAATCCATAAGGCTGCGCTGGACGCCTGGCAGAAGGGCGATGTCAGCAGCGCGCTGGCCAAGCTGGGCCTGGTGCTCGAACTTGACCGCAGGGCTCCCGACGGCGTCAATCGCGAGAGCGGAGCCCGCTACCAGACCTTCTACAACGAAGTGCGCTCCGAGCACGACGCCATGAACACAGCCTACGCCGAGGCGCGTAAACAGCTGGCGGATCGCAATTTCGGCAAAGCCATCGCGACCTGCCAGACCTACCTGGCCAAGTATCCGAACAACGCGATTTTTCAGGCTCTGCGCTATGACATCGAAGAACAGCAGCGCCAGGAGTTGTCCGCGCTGATCGCGCAGGTCGATCGTCAGGTTGAGGCCGAGCCCGATCTGGACAAGCGCGTCAGCATTCTGCGCGAGGCCCTGGAGAAGCATCCGGGGGAATCGCACTTCGAACGCGCTCTTCGCCTGGTGCAGGACAAGCGCGATCTCGTCAACTCCATTGTGGCCCGCGCTCACCTGCACGAAGAGCAAGGGGCGTTCAACGACGCGTTAAACGATTGGGAAATTCTGCGCACGATCTACAGCCAGTATCCCGGTTTGAAATTTGAAGTGGAACGGCTGCAGAAAAGACGGGACCAGCAGGCTCGCCTCGAATCTAAAACCCAGCTGATCCAGCAGATCGACTCGCGTCTGCACTCCAGCGATTACGCGCGCGTGTTCGAGCTTCTTCAGGTGGCGGAGACAGAATTTCCCAACGACGAAGAATTGCGCGAACTGCAAAAACACGCGCAGCAAGGCGCAGAGCGCAAGACGGAAGCGCAGCGGCTTATGGCCGAAGGGCAACAGTTGTGCGCGCAAAAGAAAATTGCCGAGGGCACACAGTTGCTGCGCCAGGCCTTTGAAATGGATGAGAACAATTCTCTGGCGCGAGCCGTTCTCGCCAATGCGTTGGTGGAGCAGGCGCAGGGATTGGTCGAAACCGATTGGCGGGAGGCGGAGAAACTGGCCAAGGAAGCCTTCACCCTGAATCCCGCGCATCCCATGGCCAAGACCTTGCGCACGCTGATTCTCGATCAGAAGCGCGAGACCTACGTGACGGAATGCGTTTCGCAGGCCCGCAAGCTGCAAACCTCTGGAGACTTGAGCACTGCGCTGTCGCGGGTCGAGGAAGCCTTGTCGGCCTATCCGCGGGAGATGCGGCTGATTCAGATCCGGGACGCGGTGCAGCGCGATCTTCAATCCCAGCAGCGGCAAGTGCGCCGCCGCGATCTGGACGAATTGCGCCGCCTGGAAAGTGCAGCCGATTCCGCCAGCGATGCTCTCGCCAAGCAAACCCTGGGCTCACGAGCGCGGGAATTGGCCGACAAATACATTGAGGACGAGGAAGTCGTATCCAGCGCGAATACCCTGCTACAAAAGTTGAATCTGCCGGGAGTGCAAGGCAAGGGAGCCGATCTCACGTTCGGAGCGACGCAGTCCTTCGTGGCTCCGCCGCCGGTTCAGCCTCTACCGCAAACCCCGCGACCTCAAGTGCCGCCCACTCCACCTCCGGCGGCGATGAAGCTCCCGACAGTCTCGACCAAGCCACCAGAGCCTCCCCAACGTTCGATTCCCGCGCCCGGCACGACCGCGCCTCAGCCCGCACGGCGGTCGCGTATCAGCATCAACCCGCGCGACATGAAAATTCTGGGCATCGCGGCCGCAGCGATTGTGCTGTTGCTGGTAGTCGCTGTGGCTCTGCCGTTCCTTCTGCTGCGGCTGCGCAAGGCGCGTGTCGAGCCTGCTCCCACTCAAGACGTCGTCGTCCAGCCATCGCCGGTGGTCACTCCAACTCCAGCGCCACCACCGGCGCCGGAGTTGCCCGGATTCAAGCTCTCTTCCGACAACCCGGTGGGCAAGGTGGCATTCGACGACCAGCCGCCCGTCGACCTGCAAGAGGCGCAGTGGACCGTCGATCAAATCCCCGCTGGCGATCACACGCTGAAGTTCGACAGTGCCGCGGGCGGCTTCACCCTCGCTTTCACTTCGGCGGCCGGCGCCCCGTCCGCGATCAAGACTCCCATCACTGCGAAGGGCGTTCTTGCGGTCGTGGTGAGCAGCATGGGCGATCATGTGCACGTCTATGCCAGCGACGTTTCGGCCAAGTTGAGTCTCGATGGCCAACCGCCCGTCGATCTCACCGCCGCCGGCGTTGATCTTCCGGGCCTCGCCGCTGGAGCGCATGAATTGAACGTGAGCCATGCCGGTGAAAACTACAAGCTGCCGATCGATCTTGCCGCCGCTCCAGCGGTCACGGCTTTCGTCGAGTCCGGACAGAATGTCGGGACGCTCCTCGTTGTTACTGGACAGGACAAGTCGCGCGTATTTCTCAACGGTAAAGCGCTCCCGCAATTGACCGAGCGCGGCCAGTTGCGCATCGCCAATCTTGAGCCCAAGGAATACGCGGTCCGGGTCGCGAAGGACGGATTCCAAGATGTTCCTGAACAAAAGATTCGCATTCGCCGAGGCGACCAGGGAAAGCTGGTGTTCGGCCTACTTCCCGTGCCGCACATGGCATCGCTTACTATTCAAGGCGGTCCTCCCGGTGCCACGGTCCTTATCGACCAGTTGACTGCCGGAACCGTGCAGCCTGACGGCACGCTCACGCTGTCCTCGATTTCTCCCGGCGACCACGTCATTGAGCTGCGAAAAGATCGGTTCAGGGCGCGGCAAATCAGGAAGCACTTTGCCGCGGGCGCGCCCGTGACTCTGGCAGCGTCAGAGACGGTTCTCGAAGCCGCGCTCATCATAGTGAAGATCAACTTCTCGCCGGCCGATGCCCAACTCACGTTGACGAAAACTGGCGAGCCGCCGGTCAAAGTGAATAGCGGTGTACCCCTAAGTCTTCCTTCTGGCACGTACACTCTTTCCGCCCGCACCGCCGATAATTTCGTGCGTACTGCCACTCTCGATCTCACTGCTGGTCAACCACGGAATATCGACTTGTCTCTGGCTCCCAACGGAATGTCCAAGTGGAGCGACCCCTCCGCCTGGAAGCAGGAGAATGGCGCCTTCGTTCGCAAGGGGGGCGACTACACCCTTTATGGCGTCACGCCCACATCCGGAACGTTCGTGTTTTCTGCCATACTGACGAAAGGTCACCGGCTGCAGTGGGTGCTCAACTACACAGATCCGAATAACTACGATCTTTTTCAGATCGACGAGAACAATTTCTATCGGACGGATATTCGAAACGGTCAGAAGACGAACGACGTCAAGATTCCGCACAAGAGCGACAAGAAGGCCTTTCGCACTTTTGAGATTCATGTGTCGCCCACGGAAATTGTTCATCAGATCAGGGTCGGGGATGCATGGGTGGTTCTCGATCGCTGGACCGTACCAGGAACCAACCTCTCCGCGGGCAGATTCGGTTTTTACTTGCCCAGCGGAGATCAGATGTCGCTGGCAAATTTCAATCACTACGCTGACCTTAACCTCCACTAACGGGCGATCCCTTGAAATAGTTCCCTCTATCGCTGGCAGGAGCCAGAAGCAAAGAAGAACGAAACAGAAGAAGAATGATTGGTTCTCAGAGCCGAAGAGTTCGAGTGATTGATTCCCACACCGGAGGCGAGCCGACGCGTCTGGTGGTCAGCGGCGGTCCTGATCTCGGCCACGGTTCGCTGGCCGATCGCCTGCAATGTTTTCGTAGCCGGCACGACGATTTTCGATCTGCGGTCGTAAACGAGCCGCGCGGCTCCGATGTGATGGTGGGAGCGCTGTTGTGCGAGCCTGTCGATTCCGCCAGCGCCGCCGGCGTGATCTTCTTTAATAACGTGGGTTATCTCGGCATGTGCGGGCACGGCACCATCGGCCTGATGGCGACTCTCTCCTTTATGAGTCGGATTGGGCCGGGGGAACACCGCATCGAGACGCCGGTCGGAACCGTAACCGCCATTCTGCATGCGAATGGCGAAGTCACGGTGAACAATGTTGCCAGCTATCGCCTGGCCGCCAATGTGGAAGTGGAAGTTCCGCGCTACGGCAAGGTGCATGGGGATGTTGCGTGGGGAGGAAACTGGTTCTTCCTGGTGAACCCCGACGGGCACGGCCATAGCTTGGAGCTATCACTGGGTAACGTCGAGAAACTAACGGACTTCACCTGGGCGATCCGCGAGGCGCTTCGTCAGCAGGGAATTACCGGAGCAGGAAATCAGGAGATCGACCACATCGAGCTATTTGCCCCGTCCCGCCTGCCCTCGGTCGACAGCAAGAACTTTGTCCTCTGCCCCGGAAAGGCCTACGATCGTTCTCCCTGCGGTACTGGAACCAGTGCCAAGCTGGCC
Source organism: uncultured Acidobacteriota bacterium (assembly GCA_963800405.1). Classification (GTDB taxonomy): domain Bacteria; phylum Acidobacteriota; class Terriglobia; order Terriglobales; family Acidobacteriaceae; genus Sulfotelmatobacter. The sequence goes on along the minus strand of CAWDBW010000110.1, from coordinate 1,458 downwards.
TGCCTCTACGCCGACGGAAAAATCCGCGAAGGTCAGATTTGGAAACAGGAGAGTATTGTCGGAGGTGTATTTGAAGGCAGCGTCACGGTGCGGGAAGGGAAAATCTATCCCAGCATTAAAGGTGCTGGTTTCGTGAACTCCGAGGCGGAATTGGTGCTGGATCCGCGGGATCCATTTTGCATGGGCATTCGAGCGTGAACATGCCAATGAATACGATCGACGAAATTACTCCCGCCACTCTCGGTGTCCTCTTCGAAGAAGCATTCGGAACCCGTCCCCGGATTTTCCGTGCGCCTGGCCGCGTCAACCTGATCGGCGAACACACCGACTATAACGACGGTTTCGTCATGCCCGCCGCCGTCGGATTCTCGACCTATGTGGCGATCGCAGCGCGGCCGGATCGCAAGCTCGTGATTCACTCCAAAGAGTTTCCCGGTAGTTTTGAATTCGATCTCGACCGCCTGCCTGAGAAGCGCGTCGGAGCCTGGTGCGACTATGTGCTGGGGGTCGCCTCGGTTCTTCAGCAGGCGGGGCACAAGCTGGGCGGGGCGAACCTGCTGGTGCACGGAAAAGTCCCGATTGGCGCAGGGCTAAGTTCATCGGCGGCGCTGGAAGTGTCTTCGGCGCTTGCACTGTTAAGCACTACCGGCACGAACTTGCCGCTCACCGACATCGCCAGACTCTGCCGCCGGGCGGAAAACGATTTCGTCGGCGCCAAGGTCGGCATCATGGATCAATTTGTTTCGTGCATGGGAAAAGCCGGGCATGCGTTTTTTCTCGACTGCCGTTCTCTTGAGTTTAAGCTTGTTCCGATTCCCGCAGGTCTTCAGCTCGTAGTCTGCAACACGATGGTTAAGCACGATCTCGCGACTGGCGCCTACAACCAACGCCGCGAAGAGTGCCAAGAAGGGGTGCGAGCTTTCGCGAAATGGGATCCGGCGGTTCGCGCCTTGCGCGATGTGCCAGTTGATATGCTGGACCAGCATGAGAAGGATATTCCCGCCAGGATCTGGAAACGTTGTTGTCACGTCGTCCGCGAAAACCAGCGAACGCTCGACGCGGCCCGCGCGCTCACCGCAGGGGACTTGGCGCGAGTGGGAAACTTAATGCGCGAGTCGCACCACAGCTTGCGGGATCTCTACGAAGTCAGTTGCCGCGAACTGGATGTCATGGTCGAAGCGGCCGAGGGTTTGCCCGGTTTTTGTGGGGGACGCATGACCGGTGGCGGCTTCGGCGGATGCACGGTCAACCTTGTGCGCGAAGAAAACGCCGAGGACTTCGCCAATCGAATTGCCGAACGCTATCGCCGGCAGACCGGAATTACCCCACAGGTCTACTTGTGCGCTGCCGAAGATGGCGCCGCAGAACTTTAGCTAGACGAAGCTTGCGAACCAGGCCTAGCTAGATCCGGTCTGATTTCCCATGTTCGGAGCCCACCCCTGCAGCTTCACCAGCCAA
>CAWDBW010000109.1:0-23839 GCA_963800405.1 uncultured Acidobacteriota bacterium | reverse complement strand
GCATCGTGAACGATCTGGTACGCCTGGCCGTGAGCGCCCACCTGGCTTCCCAATCCGGCCACTTGCCCCTCAAAGAGAAAGATATTTGTGATTCCATCCTCGAAGGGTATCGCGAAGCCTTGCTCGAGGCTGGACTGCCCTTCGTCCTGGGCGAGAACAACGACTGGCTGCGGCAGATCGCGGAGAGTGACCTGCGCGACCCGGTTCATTTCTGGGGCAAAATGGACGCCCTTCCCACCCTGAAAGCCGACATTCCCATCAGCGCCATCGACGCCATCGAGCACCTCATGCCCGCCCGTGACTTGCCCTATCGCCTGAAGCGTCGCGTGGCCGGCCTGGGAAGCCTGGGGCACGCCCGTTATGTCGCCATTGCCGACTGGCACGGCGGCAGAATTGCCCGCGAGGCCAAAGCCCTGGTTTCCTCCGCCTGTTACTGGGCGAAAGATGACCAGGGACCGCCCGAGATCCTCTATCAGACCATCATCACCCGCGCCGTTCGCTGTCTCGATCCTTTCGTTCAGTTGCGTGGACGCTGGATTGTTCGCCGCCTGAGTCCTCATTGCTCCCGCATCGAACTGGCCACGCTGCGCGCCAAGGGTGAGGAATTGCGCTTGCTTCGCGCCATGGGATGGGAAACCGCCAACATCCATCTCGGAACCAGGACTGCGCGCAAATCCATCCTCCGGCACCTGCAAAAGCAAAAAGGGAAGTGGTTGCACCAGGCCACGGCCAAGATGCTGAACGCCGTCCGCGACGACTGGAAGACGTGGAGCAAAGAGGGCTACGCTTAACAGGCTGCGGAAAAACTCGCTTGTGCGCTTGATGGTTGTGCGCTTGAGCATTGTGCGCCTGAACACTGTGCGCTTGATTTTGGGTGGCGCCGCGATTTAACGCTGCGGTAACTGTCCTGCTTTCAAATGCGGCTTTAGCCGCTGAGGTCGCAAATTTCGCGCGGAAATGAGTTTTTCCGCAGCCTGTTAAGAGTTAACGCTCGGATCACGCCCCCACGCGGAGGGCAGTGCTCGCTGCCGCAGCCACACTCACCACCGTCCGCCGCAACGGTTCTAACAAGACCCCGCGCTCCGGGTCATAGACCAGAGTCCACATCCGCGCGCAGTCATCACACAGCCAGTAATGTTCGACATGCCGTCGCTGTTGTCGGGCCCTCACAAAAGGGGGCGTAGCCGGTTCACCCGGCTTGGCCATGCGTTCGGTCTCCACCAGAAACAGCTTGCCCTCTCTGAGTTTAAGAAATGGCTTGCCGCATTGCGAATTGGCACACCGGCTCAACATCCGACCACTGCTTTCTGCTCAGCGGGGACAGTCTCGCCGAGCCTTTCGATTCCGAATCACAAGCACGTTGCCTGCCACCAGGTTTCCACAGTCCATATCAAGGTTCCCGAGATACCGACGCCTGTCCTGCCGGTCACCTTCTTCTATTGCCGACTAATCGGCAACAGTGCCGATACTCCGTCGATGTTCCCTTGCTCCGGCTCGGTCGTGCAAGCTACCATCCATCCTATGCCTCAGTTCCTCCGCTGCCCGCGGAATTGTTTCGATGTCGTCGATCAGAAAAACTCCTACATGTCGAGGAGTGCGCTGTGGACAGGGCCAAAGCGCGCAGCCAAGGGGAAGCTCTCGAAAGGGTTTTGTACAGAACGGATGTAAACTCGAAATCATCAGCCCGGAAGAATATGCCTCTGTATGAAAACGTTCTTGTCGAAGGTTCTTGTCTTAGGGAACTCCGATTAAGCCTCCGGGTTCCTCTGTGCACCTCTGTGTCCCCTGTGGTTTAAGCTTTCGGTAGCACCTAAACCTTAGGTCAAGCTCAGGCCAGCATGCCGCAAGTTCAAAACCATGAAACGAGTTTCGACGAAACGCCCCGCCTGACTCGCCTCGCTCGTTTTCTGCAGCTGCGTGCCCTGGCCTGGTCCGGCGATCATCTCTACGCCTCGCGCGGTTACCAACTGCTACGCGCGAAAATCTCCGATTCTTCCGCTAGCATCTCATGGCAGCCCATAGCCAAATTCCTACCAGCCTTGCGCCACCGCCTCTCGGTCAAGAACCGGCTCTCGGCGCGACTCTTCCGCGACGGTTTCCACGCCCTCACGGTACTCCCCAACGGCGGACTCGTCGCCGCCGTGCCGGGAGCGATTGTCACCCTCCGTCCCGGCGAAACCGAATTCCGCCGCACGCATACAATTCTCCGCGGCACGCGCCCGCTGCACATCACCGCCCTTCCCGCCGTCGGAACATGCGGCCCAATTTACTGGGGAGAATATTTTGACAACGCCGCCCGCGACGAAGTCCACATCTACGCCTCCACCGATGCCGGCGCCAGCTGGAGCGTCGCCTATACGTTTCCCCAAGGCGCCATCCGTCACGTCCACAACATCGTCCACGATCCCTGGGCGAATTGCCTCTGGGTGCTCACCGGAGATTACGGCGACGAATGCCGCATCCTGCGCGCCACCTGCGATTTCACCCACGTCGAGCCCGTGCTGCAGGGCCAGCAGCAGGCCCGCGCCGTCGCCGCCATTCCCGCCCAGGACGGCCTCTATTTTTCTTCCGACACCCCTCTCGAATCGAACCACATCTACCGCCTCGACCGCCAGGAAAAGTTGCTGCAACTCGCTCCCCTCAGCAGTTCATCCATCTACGGATGCCGCGTAGGAACCCGCGTCTTCTTCTCGACCATGGTCGAACCCAGCGCGGTCAACCGCGACCGCCAAGTCCGCGTCTACGGCTGTGATACGAACAGCGACGACGCCCAGGCCTGGCACCCTCTGCTCACTTGGCAAAAAGACCCGTGGCCTATAGCCCTGTTCCAATACGGCAACGCCATCATGCCCGACGGAGAAAACACCACGCCCTACCTAGCCCTGACCACAGTCGCCGTCGACCCCGACGACGCAGTCACCTCGCTCTACTCGGTAAATCCTTAGTGTGTGAGGACAGTTCGAATCGTGTGGAAACAGTACGACTCGTGTGGGGACGGGCGACCCGCCCGTCCATCGAGCGCAGCTCGACGGCCCAACCACTGCAGCCTTGCCGTAATATAAGTTGAACCGACCGGAATCCTCTTGCCTCGACTCAGCTACTACCGACGCATCTTCAGCGCCTACCTCCTGGGTGGCAAAAGTCACCTCACCTTCTGGCACGAAACTCCCACAGAAAACCCCCACACCACTCCCGGCGAGCTCGGCCAATACTACATGCAGTTCGCCGAAAAGGCTGACTATCAGGGCGCCTACGATTCCGCCGGCGTCCCGCAACTCGACTATCACGGCCAGATCGGCCTGCAGTACAACCCCATTGCGATCGCGCAGTACGGCCTGGGAAACTACAATCTCTTCCGCCAAACCGCCGACCCGGACCGCCGCCAAAAATTCTTCGTCGCCGCCGACTGGCTCGCCTCGCACTTAGAGCAGAACGCGCAAGGCTTCGCTGTCTGGAATCATCACTTCGATTGGGAATACCGCGACACTCTGCACGCCCCTTGGTACTCGGCGCTGGCGCAAGGCCAGGGAATTTCCGTGCTGCTTCGCGCTCACAGAGAAACGCGAACAGAAAAAGAGTCAGACGACACGCGCTATCTCGCCGCCGCCCGCCGTGCTCTGGCCTGCTTCCACGTTCCCATGAAAGACGGCGGCGTCGCCTTCACCGACGAATCCGGCGACCTCTGGTTCGAGGAGTACATCGTCTCCCCGCCCACCCACATTCTCAACGGGTTCATCTGGGCCGCCTGGGGCCTCTACGATTATTTCCTGACCACGCAAGACACTTCCGCGCAGGAATTATTCTCAAGCGCCGTCCGCACCCTGCTGCACAATCTCGATCGCTACGACTTAGGCTTCTGGTCGCTCTACGAGCAATCCGGCACGCGCCTGCCTATGGTCGCCAGCCCCTTCTATCATCAGTTGCACATCGTGCAGCTGCGCGTGATGCACCGCCTCACCGGACAATCCACCTTCGCCCGCGTCGCCGACCGCTGGGAAACCTACACCCACAGCCGCCTCAACCGCGCCCGCGCCCTTGCCTACAAAAGCGTCTTCAAACTCTGCTATTACTGAGGATTGGTCCGAGGAAGACGCACCGCGACGAATATTGTTGTAATCGCGATGTCGCGCTAACTAACCAGCGAACCGCCACGGTAGAAATCTCATCGCGGCTAAGCGTACAGATCTAAGCATACAGATCAAGGAGCCGCCCGCTCCCGCCAGCGGGACCGCCCGCGTAGAAAAGGTACTGGGCGACCGCCTTACTTTCCACAGGACGGCCCCACGCCAATCCCGAGACATACTCCTGGCCCGAGGGTCCCGTCTCATCGCTCTGGCAATCCTCCACCGGCGTCCCGTAGATGAAATTCGGCTCGCCCCGGCGCGCCGAAGACGACCAAGCGAAAGCGTCGGCGGAAGGTACAAGACTAATTCCGCCGGCCCGCGCGCTGATCGCCCTCTGCGTCAGAAGCACCAGTCCGGTCGACGCCTCGGGCGCCTGCAACGGATCTACCGGATTCACCGACGCCGCGAGCAGTTTCATCGACATGGGAAATCAGCCTGCCAACTCTCAATCTATCGGCAGTTCCAGCCGATCTAAAGAACACGGCGGTAATTTAGCTCCGCATCGCGAGGACTCATCCCCACCCGGCTTCAGGTTAGTTATTGCCAGCTAACTACGATCTTCGACGCGGCGATTTGTAGTTGATGTAACGGCGATTCTTCAACAGTTAGGGATGAGCCGCGATTGCGACGGAGGAGCACGCCCGTTAAACTGCAGATGTCATGGGGATAGGCGTCGTTCTCATCTTTTGGGCCGTTGCCGGAATCGTCGTCGCGGGTATCGGAGCAGCGACACTGGGGTGCGCTGCTGCGATGCTCACGCGGGGCGTTACGGAGGGTCGCCGCAAAGTGATCGTCGCAGCGAGTTTATTCCCATTCGTGTGCTTAGGTTGGGGTGGGGCTGTCTTTGTGTTTCAGGCAGTAGTAAACGAAGGACTACTGCACCGCGATTTAGGGATCGGCGATACATGGCACGCTCCGCTCCCCAATGGCTATCAAATCATGATGATCGATGTTACCGACCAAGGCTGGGTGTACAACCCAAAGACGCAGCCGGGTTCCGGCATTGCGGAACAAGAGGATGCCGTCGCCGGGGTTCGAAATATACAGATTGCGGGTCGTTACATCCTGGGGGCTACTGACAGCAAGGCTTTCGAGGACTTGGGCAAGGACACGAATCAGGTCGATGCCTACTTCCTCTTGGACACACAGATGGGAAAGCGAATCCAGTTCCAAGACTTTGACGCACTGCGTCGCAAGGCGCTGGAACTCGGGATTGAACCAACCCTACAACCAATCAACGCCGTCTATTCTAAGTTTCGGTTTAGCTGGTTTGATGTACTGGCCGGGCTGCTGCTCTGCCTCCCACCGGTCATCGGTGTTGTATTGCTGATGCGCTGGATCGTGCGGTTACGACAAACGCGACGGCTCTCGTTTCATGGCGCGTGAGTACCGCCGAGGCCAACGTGTTGAAACCAGCCATCGCGCTCATTACGGTTTCGCCGCGCCGTTCCCAGGCGCTTTCGGCGTCAACTTCTTGATGATGAATTCCTGAAACAGGTTCGAGATTGCTGTGCCGCCAATCCCCAGCGCCGCGTTTTCAAACGTCAACGCTGCTCCATTGCGATCCTCAGCCGGATAGTAGAGATTCGAAATCCCGCCCGCCGCCAGGCTTCCCAGCATGCTGGAGTAATTCACCTGCCAGCGCCGGTTGTCGCCCTTGCAGATGAATGCATTGGCAATCGCATACAGAAATCGCGAGGGCACGCTGCCCGTCCCTTTGTAGAAATATCGCGGATCTTGTTTTAAGAGCGACGGCAGAATCGCGCCCCCGATAAACGTCCCTGTTAGCGTGTCGCCATAGCCCGCCCCAAAGCGCTTGGCATAGCCTTGCGCGCCCTGCCCATATCCCTTGAAATGATTTTGCCACTGCTGTATCCCCGCCGAGCCGCCCACCGACACAAAAGTGAACGGATCAATCACCGTCCGGAAAGCCAGCTTGAATTTCTGCCTCGGAGTCAACGGAACCGCGTCCGGAATGTAGCTGACATAAAAATTCGGAAGCACGCCCAGCACGCGCTGCTGTTCTTGAATCTTGATCTGCTCCTCCGCCACTTCCACCTGTGAGACTCCGACCTCGACATCCGTCACCGTGGTCGCTACGGCCAATGTCATCACCGGGGCAATGTAGTTTTCTCCCGCGTGCAGAGTTCCAGCGGATGTTTGCGCCGCGAATCCCGCCGCCGCCGACGTAATGCTCAGCTGAAAAGCTCCGGGAGCGACCTGGGAAAATAGGAACGTCCCATCCCCACCCGTCACCGCTTCCTGACTGGCAGGCGGATCTCCACTGGTCAACTTCACGCGCGCCCCGGCCACCACCGCCCCACTCTGGTCCACCACCGTGCCGCGGATGCTGCCATAGATTTGCTGATCGGGCTCCGGTTGGCCCACCGGCACAGCCCCATGCTGTTCCGTTTGTTCCAAATCATGTGCCGGTGTTAGTGGTGAGGCCTGTGCTATGCAGAACGACGTCCAACCCAAACTCACGAGTGTCACCGCGAAAAGTCGGGACTGGACCGGGAAGTACATGAATGTCTGACTTTATCCTCTCCCCATAGATGCGGCCAAGTCACCAAAGAGTGGTCCGCCAAAGCAGCTCATGTGCCGACGGACGCCTCGTCCGTCCCGCGCAGAGCCTGCCCTGAACTTGTCGAAGGGGCGAAGCCGAGCGGTCCTGTGCAAACTGAGTCAGTAAGCCAGTTCCCCTGCTGCAGGCGCGTCGTATGACCTGATCAAGCAGACTCCCGCCACGATGTAAGCCCAGATCAAATAGCGGTCTTCGCCCGACGGATACAGCAGAAAATGCGCCGCCGCCGCGCACCCCGCGACCACCAATAAAGGTTCTGGCCGCCGCCTCCACGCCAAAATCCCCAGCAGCACCCAAATCGCCACCTGATCTGCCATGGCATAAGCCCCATTCCAAAGTCCGCGGATGTACTCTCGCAGCGTAAGCACGTGCGGTATCTGCGCGGGATAGCGCCCACTGATGAAACTGAACCGAAACAGCACGATCCACCCGTAATTTCCCGCCCAGTGATTAATGCCCAGAACAATCCCAACCGCAGCCGCGGCCAGTGCAACAGCCATCGCTCGCGGCAATTTCTTTTCCCACGCCAGCCACGCCAGCACCGCGAGAAGAATCAGAAGATTGTCCGTTCTGACCCCCAGCGACACGAACAGAAGTGTCAGAGCGATGCCCCTGCTCCTGCTCCGCTCCAGCACCCACAACGCGGAAATCACCAGCGCCGCCGCCAGCGCGTCCGGACCGCCGGCTCGCCCCAGCACAGGGATGGGAATTGCCGCCATGAGCAGGCCCGCCAGCAGCGGCCGCTTCGTCCAACAGAGAACGGTCAGCCCGATTCCAAACAACGACACTGCTGAAACGAAGCTGATCGCCTTCTGTATGGGCAGGGCCGCGCTCACTACCGATATAGCCGCCACGTAGATGGGCCGAATCGCATACATCGGCTCCAACTCTTGCAGATGTTGCGGGCTGTCTAAAATCGAGCTTTGTTCGGCACGAGGGCTCTCATGCTTAACGACGGCATACACCGCGTCGATGGGCTGCGATTTCCGAACCACCGCCTCATAGATGTAGCGATCGAGATTATCCAGGGGGGACCGATAGCAGGCAAACGCCATTCCCGCAAGAAAAACCACACCGGCGGCGAACTTGCAGGCTCTAAGCAAGGCGGCATACTACCACGATCCACTCCTTCTTCGTTGACAGCGGAAAGAGAAAAGCATCAACCACAAAGGCCACGAAGATCCACGAAGGACTTCGTTTGATTTCCTTCGTGTACCTTCGTGCCCTCCGTGGCAAAAAGGATTTTGACTTCGGTGGTTCGGCTACCACCTACCCGCAACCCCATTTATGAGATAGCCTCTAGATTCGCGTGAAAATCCTTTACGTCTCACAATATTTTCCGCCGGAGATGGGCGCGCCCGCCGCCCGCGCCGCCGAACTCGCCCAGCACTGGGCCCAGGCCGGCCATGAAGTGTCGGTGCTGACCGGATTTCCCAATCATCCCACGGGAGTCGTTCCCGCCGAATGGCGCGCCCGTCTTCGCCGCCTGACTTACCACGAACGCATTTTCCCCTCGTCCTCCGCGCAGAACCCCCCCGGCCGCATCGATGTATTCCGCACCTGGCTCTGGCCCTTGCCCAATCGCAAAGCCCACGAGCGCATGCGCAACTATGCTTCTTTCTGCATCTCGGCAGCGCTGCGCGGCCTCACCATCCCGCGCCCCGACGTCATCATCGCGTCGTCGCCGCAACTGCTCGTCGGACTCTCCGGCTGGTGGATCGCCTTCGCGCGCCAAATCCCACTCGTCTTCGAAGTGCGCGATCTCTGGCCGGAATCGTTAACCGCCGTCGGTGTCGGCGATGAGAACTCGCTGCTACATCATGCACTCTCGGCCGTGGCGAAGTTTCTCTACCAGCGATCCGACCTGATCGTCGTCGTGACCCCGGCATTCAAAGAACACTTGATGCGCCACTGGCGCGTGCCCACGGAAAAAATTGCTGTTGTTGAAAACGGTGTCGAGACCGATCTTTTCGCTCCTGCCCCGCCCGCAGCCAACGAAGCCTTGCGTCAAGAACTCGCCGCCGAGGGAAGGTTCCTGGTTTGCTACATCGGCACCATGGGCATGGCGCACGGCCTCGAAACTCTGCTCGAGGCTGCCCAGCAACTGCAGCGCCAGAACGCCAACGTGCAGTTTCTGCTGGTGGGCGAGGGCGCAGAAAAAGAGCGCATCAAAACCCTGGCGCAGACCCGGGGATTGACCAACCTGCGTTTTCTTGACCAGCAGCCTCGCGAGAAAATCCCCGCCTACATCTCTGCCTCCGACGCCTGCCTGGTTCTTCTGAAAAAGACCGATGTCTTCAAGACCGTCATTCCCACCAAGATGCTGGAGTTCATGTCCTGCGCGCGCCCGGTCATTCTCGGAGTGGATGGTCAGGCACGCCAGATCGTCGAACAGGCCGAAGCCGGGCTGGTCATCGAGCCGGAAAATGCCGATGCGCTGGTCAGCGCCATCCTCCAGCTATCCGCCAATCGCGAACTCGGTGCAGTGCTGGGTCAAAAAGGAAGGGAATACATTCTGCGCAATTTCTCTCGAGATCACACGGCCGGAAAATATATCGACGTGCTGCGCCGCCTGTTAAGCCGGCCGCAAGCCGGCTGATTCCATTCGCAAATCAGTGTCAACTATTTCCGTCCCAAGCGCCCCTACGGACGCACGGCGTAAATCCCCACCGCCGTTGCCGCCGCCATGGCCGCTTCAAAGCTCCTACCAGCGAACACGCGGGCTCCGCTGACCGGAATGAAAAGAATATCGTCCGCTTGCAGAGTCACGTCCGGGATCTTCGCCTCCAGCATCTTCTGGACCTGAATCCTGGTCTCGATCATTCCCGTAGGCCCCTTGTGAATGATGCGGGAGGCGCCCAGTTTTGCGGTGTGATTGGGGCCCCCGGCCAGCGCGATCGCCTGCAGCACGGTCAGCGTCCCATTGTCCACCAGCAAGCCACTGGGACGGCCTACGTCGCCCACCACGTAGATGATGGGCGCCCGCGGGACCGTGATCGTATCGCCGGGCAGGATGTCGATGTTGCCGCTCAGGTCATCGGCCAGATTCCGCGGCAGGTCGACGCGAATCGGATCCGCCTGGTTCCGCCGGATGATGGCGATCTTGCGTGAAGCGGACTGCGTGAACCCACCTGCCTCCGAAACCACCTCATAGAGCTTGTGGTCGGAGACATCCGGATACATGCCGGGCTTCTGTACTTCTCCCAGTATCGTGATGGCTGAGGAAGACCCTTCATCCACGAAAATGGTCACGTGCGGGCTGCGCACGAACCCGCCGTCCTCCAGCCGCTTCTCGATCAACTTCTGAGCTTCTTCCTGCGTCAAGCCTTCCACGTGGACGTAGTCGATCAGGGGAAGATAGATGTCTCCAGCCAGGCTGATTCGCACCTTGCTGGTCAACTCCGGAACGTTGTACACATTCACTTCAATCAGATCCCCCGCACCCAGCGTTACGGTCATCGACTGGTCGGGAACGTCTTGCGCCGCATCCGGAGCTTTTGCCGGAGCCGCTCCCGCCGCGCTCACCGCCGCCTGCGAGATCGATTGAACTGGAGGAAGCGCCGGAGAACCCCCCGTTGTCTCTGCCGGCTTAGCGCTTTGGCCGGACTCTGTTCCATTGCCCGCCTGCTGCGCGCATGCACTGCCGATAACAACCACACATGCCGCCAGCACCAACCAAGCACGGCCGCAGCGAGTGAAGCTCGAAGTGCCCGACTCCATCAGAGGACCCCTGAAGTAATGAGTGAGATTTTGAACAGCAGTTTAGCACAGCAGCGCACCTTGTAACCCCGCTATCTACCGGACTCCAACTTAGTTTTCCACAGGTTTTTCGAGCCCGGGTGATTGAAGTCCCATTCTGGGACTGCTACAGTCGAAATACCCTCAACGCCAACAGGAATCTGTTCACTCGACCTCGACTGCGGGTCATCGCTACAGATACTCTTTTGGAGAGGTGAAGCCGGCGTGCGGATAGTTGCATGTCCGCTCGCCGAAGGTGGCATAGTTGACCGGTATTTTTCTTGGCACGTTTGTTCTAGCGCTGCTGTCAGCCTTCGTGCTGACCCGCTACGTCCGTGATTTCGCTACCGTCCACGGCTGGGTCGCGGTTCCCACCCAGGAGCGCCACCTGCATTCCAGTCCGCTGCCGCGGTTGGGCGGCGTCGCCATCTTTCTTTCCTTCTCCGCCTGCATGGTCATGGTCGCGCTGTGGGCCTTGCGTTATCCCCGCATGCACTCGGTCTTTTCCCTCAGGACGATGCTGACCATCTTCGCCCCGGCCACGCTGATTTTTCTGCTCGGAGTGTACGACGATCTCCACGGCGTCGGTCCTTATTTCAAGTTCTCCATACAGGGCATCGCCGCCACCATGCTCTTCATGGGTGGTCTGCGGATCGTCAACATTCCAGTCCTGTTCGGCGAGCACAGTCTGCCCTGGTTCGTGGGATGGGCGTTCACCGTAGTCTGGGTGCTGGCCATCACCAACGCCTTCAATCTCATTGATGGTCTGGATGGTTTGGCCGCCGGATCGGCCCTGTTCTCGACCCTGGTGGTTTTCGTGGTGTCGATCCTCTACGGACCGTCCCTGGTCACGGTGATGACCATCGCCCTGGCCGGAGCGATTCTCGGCTTCCTCCGCTTCAACTTCAATCCCGCTACAATTTTTCTGGGGGATTCCGGCAGCCTGTTCATCGGCTTCGTGTTAAGCGCACTGGCGCTCGCGGGAGCCCAAAAAGCCCCCACTATTGTCGCCGTCGCCATCCCCGTCGTTTCTTTTGGCTTGCCCATTCTGGAGACCGCACTCTCCATCGTTCGCCGCCTCATCAGCGGACGTCCCGTCTTTACCGCCGACGCCGAACATATTCACCACAAGCTCTTGCAGCATGGCATGACCCATCGCCAGGTCGTAATTCTGCTCTACGGCGTCTCCGCCGTCTTCGCCATGCTGAGCCTGTTTCTGCTGTGGCCGACCGGCAGTTCGCTCGGCTTGGTCCTCGCGGTATTAGGCATCGGAATCTGGATCGGCGTGCAGCATCTCGGTTACCTCGAATTCGGAGAACTGGCCCGGGTTGCTCACCGCACCTTTAATCAGCCGCAAATCTTCGTGAACAACCTGGCCATCCGCCGCGCCACCGAGGAACTCAAAGTCGCTCGCGATTACGACCAGGTGCGCTGCATTCTGACCGCAGCCTTTGGCAGCAACGACTTTGACAGCTTCGAACTGAAGCTCGAACTGCTCCCCGGAGAAGTAGTTCCGTTCGAGACCTCCGATCCTTCGGCTGCCCGCCGCCCCGGAAACCTGTTTCGCTGGAACAAAGCCGGTACGCCGAAAGTGCTGGAAACCTCGACCGTCTGGACCCTCGCCCTCAACCTGCTAAGCTCCGCCAACCGCCGCCGCGGAACCCTCACCGTCTACCGCCTGTATTCAACGCGCGATCTGCAAATCGACGTCAATCTTCTGACCACGTCGTTTCCCACCGCGCTCGCCGACGCCCTCGACCGCACCCTAGCCCACTCCCCGCAGGTCATCCCCCTGCCCGACCAAGACACCCCGCTCATCGCCGCCCAGGCTGGATAGCGTAAAGCCGCAAGGACGTACCGTTCGGCGAAATCGTTCCCGGCAAAATCATGTCTGGCGAAATCGGGTCCGCCTACATCGTAAGACGGAAGCCGCTCCTAAGTAACCTTGGTCAGATCGAGACAGGGATCGTACAGGGCGGGATCGTGCAAGGGCCGTTGCCGGGCACAGACTCGGCATCGCGTAAAAGAACTGCGCGCCGAAGCCACTTCAGAGAGCTTTCAGGGAAGGGCGTTTCTGTTTACAGTTTTGCGCTGGCGTACGAGTTGATTTCGCAGTTCAGGCAAATCTCTTCAAAAGCGGGTGCTGTCCATTGCATGATGATTTCCCCCAGTAATCGTTCCGGCGAAGTGGACCAGAAACGTCCAACTAGCATACTCGAGCCCCGGACTGAAATCAATACCCGCGAAAAAAATAGCCAGCGCAAACCCCGCATCCCGCGCGCCTTTTGGGATGAAATCAGCAGAATATTCAGGGCATGGTCAGCACTCCCGCGCACGCCAGCATTTTCGGCCCCGTTTTCCACACCCGGAACCACCCACGTTACTTTTTCTCTCCGCGCTCTCTCGTTACCTTCGTTGCACTGTAAGAGAAGCGAGGACGGGTCATCATGTTTCGCAAGACTCTGTATGGCAATACTTTCAAGGACGTTCCCTTTGTCCCTTTGCAATCCGCCACATTCTGCATTCAGTGTGAGCTGATCAGCACCAACAGCAAGCCCTATTGCCTGGCCTGCGGCAGCCAGTCCCTGCTCGGGCTGTCGCGCGTGCTGGGCGGATCGCTGCTCCACGAGCAGACCGCGCACCTCATCATCGACGCCGAACTCAACAACCTGGTCCGCGATCTGCTGCGCACCGTCCCCTACGCTGAGGTGCTGAACATAGCCGAGCATCGTGGCAACGAGCATCGCTCGCCCGATTACGAGGCCGATCGTTCCTCTGCCGATCGTTCTTTTGCCGATCGTTCTTTTGCCGGACGCTCCTACGTCGACCAATCTTTCATCGACCAGTCTTACGCCGGCCAATCCCGCATGCCGGCGCTTGCCCAGCGCAGCCAACTCCGCGTCGCCAACGCTGCCCACCCCGTGTCTGGCTTCCGGGCCGTCACCCCGGGCGAAGAAATTGAGATTCATCCCGCGGAACTCGATCTGGAACCCGCCATCAGCGCCATCACCGAACGCGCCCAGCATCTCACTGGAGCCACCGGAGCCGCCATCGCGCTGCGCGCAGGCGACGAAATTGTCTGCCGCGCCCGCGCCGGACGCACCGCTCCCGATCTCGGAGTCCGCCTGCAGACTGACGCCGGCATCTCCGCCGAAGCCGTCCGCTCCGGCGAGATCATGCTCTGTCACGATGCCGAGCGCAACCCCCGCGTCGACCTGGCCAGCTGCCGCCGCCTCGGCGTCCGCTCCATTCTGGTCTCGCCCCTCCGCCACTACCGCCGTACCCTCGGAGTTTTCGAGGTCCTGTCCTCATCCCCCGGTGCCTTCGACCAGAACGACGTCGCCACCATGCAGCTGCTCTCCAGCGTGATGGTCGCCGCCATCTCCCGCATCTCCAGCCTCCACCAGGCCCAAATCCTCCGCCGCGCCGGCTAATTTTTCCAACGCCAGCGCACATCACTCAAAGCGATAGCGGAGAGCTTCTGCGACCGCTCGATATCCAATTCGCCGATAGACGGAATTCGATGTGGGATTCGCCAAGTCGGTGTAGAGGATGCAGCGATATCCGGCGTCACGCAGCCGGCTCGAAAGAGCGTGAACGCACGCCGCCGCATAACCATATTTCCGTTTTTCAGGAGGGGTGTAGACGCCTGCCAGGCGGACTACTCCCTCCGCCGGTTCGCGGGCAACTGCCATAGAGGCCGTTTCTCCGTTTCGATCCCACAACCACAGTTGTCCGGCCGCCAACCCTCGATCCACACGCAGTTCGGTATCGTCGGCAGACTCACCAATTTCAAGCTGGAACGCGCGGGTCCAGGCAATCATCAAGCTGCGATCTCCTGGACCGGCCTGCCGTAGCTTGCCCTCGATATCGGGAACTTCTCTGACCTCCAGAAGCTCATAAAGGCGGTTCCCCTGGAAAGGCGTGGCTGCCGATTTGGAACGCTCGCTCCACTGGCCCGCGAAAATCGAAGCTGTCGCCGCATCGCCATTGACCCCTGGCAGAGCGATGCCCGCGTCGGCAATCGCATCGGCCATGGCCGTCGCTACCGCTGGTTCCATGGGTGTCAGCGTCGCGGGGAATGTCAGGGGCGACTGCAGTACGACGCCAACCACGGCTTCGCCTTGAAGTGCCATCCAATAGCGGCCCGGGTCGCCGTGTGCAACCCGCGCGTGCAGAATGGAGAGAACCATATTGTGGAGAACTGGTTCCGAGGAAAGGAAAACTCCAGCCCTGCTTAAGACGAACGCAGGATCTTCACTGAATACGACCTTGAGCTCCATTCGGGAGATTTTACTCGCTCTGAAGCGCCGGTCTGAACGGGGTCTAGGCGAGTGCGCAATCCGAATGCGGCTCCCGACCCCCCTTCGTCCTCCCGATTTTTCTTCTTTGCTTACTTTTCCACAATCCCGGGTTAATATGGAGCCACCAGAATCTCGAGCCACTCCCATGGCTGCCATGACCTCGGCCCTGCAACCCGTCTCAGCGAATCGCCGCCGCCGCGTGCGGCACAAGATCCAGACCCCGGCCTACGTTAGTTTCACCGCCGAGTCTCAAAGCGCGATGCTCGATCTCCATGAGATCGTCGACATCAGCGAAGACGGCGTCGCCATCCAGTGCCATTCTCCTCTCGACCTGGACCGCCGCGTGAATCTCTGCCTCGACCTCGCCGACAGCGCCGAACACATCTACACCACCGGCCAGGTCGTATGGTCGAACTGTTCCGGGCGCGCCGGCCTTCGTTTTTCCGAATTACCCGCCGACTCAGTATCCAACTTGCGCCGCTGGCTCTTCGTGAATGTCATGGCTGGAGTCGCCAATGGCGAAACCGACCTGAGCACTCTCGACGGCTCCCGCTCACAAGTTGCCCCGCGCCCTAACTACACCGACACGCTGGCGGGCGTGAGCGCCGTGCAACGCCAGGTGGAGGCGCTCGGCCGCGATCTTGCCGCGGCTCTGCCCTTGATCGCCGAGCGCGCTCTGACCCTGGTGCGCGCCTCCGGAGCCGCCATCGCCCTCGCCGACGCCGATCCTGGTTTCATGGTCTGCCGCGCCAGTTCCGGCCCGGATGCTCCGCCGGTGGGAGCCCGCCTGCAGGTCGGTTCCGGTTTTTCCGGAGAGTGCGTAAAGACCGGCACGCTGCTGCGCTGCGATGACGCCGAACTCGACCCTCGCGTGGATCGCGAAACCTGCCACGCCCTCGGCATCCGTTCCATCCTCGCCGCTCCCGTCCGCGTCGGCGAGAAATCGATTGGCATCCTCGAAGTTTTCTCCGCCCAGCCCAACGCATTTTCCGATACGGACAACGAAGTGCTGCAGCGCCTCGCGCAGGCCGTGCTCGCTGCCATCAATCGCGCCGCTCGCGCCGAAGATTTGCTGCCGCTGGGCACCGCTGACGCCACAAAATTTGCGCCGTCCCCGGGAAGCGTCCTTTTCGCCTCCTCTGACGAAACTAAGAAAATGCAAACTCCTCAGGAAGAAGCCAAGCACTCCAGCGGCATCAGCCTGCCACTCTCGCACTTGATTATCCTGGTGGTCGCCGCCGCCATGATCTTTGGCGTCCTCGGCTTCACGCTGGCGCCGTGGATCCAGACCAAGCTGCAGGAGCGCCGCGCCAGTTCGTTGCCCACCGTGCTAGCCTCGTCGAAGTCCCCGGCACCCGCAAACTCCCCGGCTGCTTCCTTCACGCCAGCCGTCGAGACGGCATCCCTCGAGCAACTTCGCCAGATGGCCGAGAAAGGCGACCCCGCCGCCGAGAATGCCCTGGGCCTCCGTTACGCCACCGGGGACGGCGTGAAATTGAACGAAGCCGAGGCGGTTCGCTGGTTTACCAGCGCTGCCGAGCAGGGCAACGTCGCCGCTCAGTCCAAGCTGGGAGCAATTTATTTTGGCGGCCGCGGTGTCCCTAAAGATTTGACCCGGGCCTACTTCTGGATGCTGTTAGCGCGCGCCAGTGGCGACGCCACGAGCAAGGCTCTCGCGCCCTCCGTCACCGCGCAGCTGACCCGCGCCCAGGCTACCTCCATCGAACAGCAAGCCAACGCCTGGCTCCAGCAGCGCCTCACGAACTCCAAGCCCTCCCCCGGCCACTGAAGGCGCTTTAGGCTCTAGTGCAAACCCGCCGCACGCTGTGACGCGGAAGAGCGGCGCTTCAGCGCGGCGTTAAGCCCGAAGAAATGAACGGGGCTTTAGCACCCGACGTTCGAAGCTTAGAATGTCTCCAGAGGTTCCCGTGCCCGCCCTCCGCGACATCCTCGACCGCAAAGTTCGTGAAGCCGATCCCTCCCTCTGCGAAAAGCTGGACAACCACCGCGTCCGCTGCTTTTCGTGCGGCCACTGCTGCCCCATTCCCGAGGGCCAGCCCGGTGTCTGCAAAGTCCGCTACAACCGCGGCGGCACGCTCTACGTTCCCTGGGGATACACTGCCGGAATGCAATGCGACCCCATCGAAAAAAAGCCCTTCTTCCACGCCCATCCCGGAGCGCTCGCCTACAGTTTCGGCATGCTGGGCTGCGATCTCCACTGCGGCTACTGTCAGAACTGGGTCACCTCGCAAGCTCTGCGCGATCCCAACGCCATCTCGCCGCCGTTGGAGGCATCGCCTGAAATTCTGGTTCGCGACGCCCTCGACCAGGGCGCAAAAGTTCTGGTCAGCACCTATAACGAGCCGCTCATCACCAGCGAATGGGCCGTCGCCGTTTTCAAAGAAGCCAAGGCCGCCGGCCTGCTCACCGGATTCGTTTCCAATGGCAATGCCACGCCGCAAGTTCTCGAATACATTCGCCCTCATCTCGATCTCTACAAGGTAGACCTCAAAAGTTTCGACGATCGCCACTACCACGAACTCGGCGGACGCCTCGCTCCCATCCTCGACAGCATCCGCCGCATTCACGCCATGGGATTGTGGCTAGAAATCGTGACCCTCCTAATCCCCGGCTTCAACGATTCCCCCGATGAACTGCGCCGCCTCACCGAATTTATCGCTGCCGTTTCCCCCGACATTCCCTGGCACGTCACCGCCTTCCACGGCGACTACAAAATGAATGGAGAAGACCAGCGCGACACGAATGTCGAAGATCTGCTGCGCGCCGCCGAGATCGGCCAGGCCGCCGGACTCCGCTACATCTACGCCGGCAACCTCCCCAGCCAGGTCGGCCCCTGGGAAGACACGCGCTGCCCCGAGTGCAACGAAACCCTGATCCGCCGCTACGGATATCACATCGAAGACTACCGCCTCACTCCCGAAGCCCGCTGCCCCGGCTGCGCCCGCGAAATCCCCGGCCGCTGGCCCGCAAAATTCGAAGGCCAAATGACCGCCCGCCCTTTCCTCCCACAAAAACGCTCGCGTTTATTTACAATCACAAGTCGCTAAGTATCGCTTTTTGATTGTCATCCTGAGCGGCGCAGTTTGCCGCGAAGGATCTATGCAGCTTGATGGTGCGCGTAAGGTGCATAGGTCCTTCGCTTCGCTCAGGATGACAAGGATTGGAATTGTTTTGATCCGTGTTGATCCGCGTGGGTGCCGGGTGCCCCACTCTTGCCCTGAGCGGAGCCGAAAGGTCTCGCGCGTCGTTGGCGTGAGAAAGCCTGCGCTGAGCCTGCCGAAGGGTGGGGGTTTTCGAACCATCATCGCGCTGACGACGCTCGTCCTCCTCACCGCCTGTTCCCCGCGCGACTTCCTTACCCGCCGTCTCGCCACCGACCTGATCTCGGCCTCCGACCCGTTCAAGACGCCGCAGCAATTCCTGCTGCAGACCGGAATCGTCTCTAACAAAGACTATGTCTCGCCCGAATATCTCGTCCTGCAACATCACGGCTGGATTTCAGCGACCACGGTTCCGTGCTCTCCCGGCCTCGTCCCGCCGCCGTGCTGGGACGTTCTGCTGACTCCCGCCGGCGTGGAAACGGTTGGCACCCTGATTCCCGCGGAGGCCATTTCCCGCCCCGCGCTCTCCATCCCCGTCGCCAAACGCGAACTCGTCGGTGTCACCGGCATCAGCAAGCAAGGCAACCTGGCCGACGTCGACTTCACCTGGCGGTGGGTTCCGCTCAACGAAATCGGCGCCGCTCTCTACTCCCGCGACCTGCAATACAACTCGACTGTCGGATTCCGCGACTACGATGACGGCTGGCGCGTCGTCGCCGCCCACAGCGCTCCTCGCACCGGCCAGACGCTCGACGACGCCTTGAAAACCGCCGAGCCCGCGCAGTGATGCCAGCTTGGATTGAATCCGGAGTGGCGTGGTTCGCAGATTGGCTACGCCCGCGCCGCCTTCGCGCCCAGGCGATTGTTCTGGCACTTTGCCTGTGGGGAGTCTGCGCCGTCGACTTCGCAACCGCCGGCCCGCTCGACCGCGCCGGCAATGTCAAATTCCAGGATTTTCGTCCGTCCTACGTCTCCGCTCGACTCATCGCGCACGGTCGCGCAGACGAAATCTACAACCAGCAAATCGCAATCGACGCGATACAAGGGCTGGTTCCTCTGACGAGCAATCGTGAATCGACGACTAATCTGACCCCGCGCAATCTGGTTTTGCCCAATCTCTACGGCCCGCAGGTGGGACTCTTCTTCGTCCCGCTCGCTCGCTTTTCATTTCCAGTCGCCGCACCAATCTTTGCTGCCGCCAGTCTGTTCGTATTTTTCGCATGCATCTATGCTGTCTGGAAGTTTTGCCCCGCTCTGCGCCCGCACTTCGGAATGGTTGCGATCTGCAGCCTTGCCTTCCCCCCGCTCTTTCATTTCTTCGTGCGCGGCCAGATGTCGGCGCTGCTGCTGGCGTGCTTCACGGCTGCATTTCTCTTCTTCCGCGCCGACCGTGGCCTGCTCGCCGGAATCGCCCTCGGATTCCTTATCTTCAAGCCGCAATTTCTGGTCGCCATTCCTCTAGTTCTGCTGCTGTCTCACGCCTGGAAGCCGCTCGCCGGACTCGTCATCTCGTCGGGCGCACAACTCGCATTCGCACGCATCTATTTCGGCCCCGCCGTCATGCGTGCTTACATCGACACGTTCTGGCACATGTCACGCTTAATCGGCGCTTCCGAACTCAGCCTCGCCCCCATCCAAATGCATTCCTTGCGCGCCTTCTGGACGCTACTCATCCCCTGGCCGCAAATCGCGTTCGCTCTCTACGTCGTGACCTCCATGGTGACGGTTGTCGTGGCCGCGGCGATCTGGAAATCTCCAGTTCCGCTCCCTCTGCGCTTCTCCGCGCTAACCCTCGCCGCCATCCTGGTCAACCCGCATCTTTTCGTCTACGACCTGTTGGTCCTTGCGCCCGCCCTCCTCCTGCTCGCCGACTGGATTCTCGCCCACCCGCAGCACCCATCCTCCGCCACGCTCCGCCTGCTCACCTACCTCGCCTTCGTCCTGCCCCTGTTCGGCCCGCTCTCCCGCTGGACGCATATTCAGCTCTCCGTCCCCGTCTTCGCCGCACTGCTCTGGCTGCTATGGCGAATTTCTAGAACTCCCGGTCACAAACTTGCCTCGAACGAATCCCCCGTTGTATAAACCTTCTTCCAACCGGAGATCCATGCGAATCCACAAGACTGCCTTAGCCGTTGTCATGGTTGCGAGCTGTGTGCTGGCCGCCCTGGCGCAAAGCAAACCCAAGCTGACGCTCGACGAATTTTTCAACTCCGTCGACTTCACCGCCCTGGAGATTTCCCCCGACGGCAATTCGGTCATCATCGGCGCCGAGCGCGCCGACTGGGATCAGCAAATCTACCGCAAAGATTTGTGGCTCTGGCGCGCCGAGAATAAGAGCAACGACAATAAGAACGACGATGGCAAGGGCTCTCTAATCCAGCTGACCCAATCCGGCCACGATTCCGATCCCAAGTGGTCGCCCGACGGCCGCTGGATCGCCTTCCTCTCCGAGCGCAAATCGCTCACCGAAAAATCCGCCGACTCCGATTCCGACTCGCAAGACAACGACAAAGACAAAGACGACGAGACCACTCAGCTCTACCTCATCTCGCCCACCGGCGGCGAAGCCTTCGCCCTGACTCAAGGAGACGAAGAAGTCCACGCCTTCGCTTGGTCTAGCAATACGTCCGCCGATTCACAAACCATTTATTTCGCCACCCGCCAGCCCTGGACCAAAGACCAGAAGGACGAATACAAGAAAGAATGGAAAGATGTCATCCAGTACCGCTCCGCCGAGCGCGGCGACAACATCTATGCCCTCGATGTAGCCGCCGTCCTCGCCCGCCAAGCCGCCGCCGCCAATCCCAGCTCCGGCTCCGGCAAAGACAACAGCAAAAATAAAGATAAAGAAAAAGACAGCGACGAAACCACTCCCGGCGCTCGCCTCATCTCGACCAGCCCCCTCCGCATCGATAATCTCCTGGTCTCCCCCGACGGCAACAAGCTGGCCTTCCTGACCAACGCAATCAACCAACGCCAGGAAAAAGACGAAGACGTCGAGCTCTATACCGTCGACTTAGTAAGTGTGGGGGCGGGCGACTCGCCCGCGCATGCCGGCGGCTCCGCAAATGCCAGCGCTGCAACAAAGCCCGCCCCGGTGTGTATCACCCACAATCACGCCATGGAAACCAACCCGCGCTGGGCCAACGACTCCCGCCACATCTTCTTCACCGTCGAAGTCGGCGACGTATTCGGCCCCTACCGCGACCTGCAACCGCATCTCTACTGGGTAGACATCAATGACGGCAAAGTCGAGCAATGGGCCAAGGACTTCCCCGGCGAAGTCCAAAGTTACGCTCTAGTTCCTCAAGGAAACGGCGTACTTGTCACATCCCGACTGGGAACCGAAGTCCACCTCTATTCCGCCGCCAATCCGACCGACTCGCTTCATCCCACCTCAGGCCGGAGTGGAACCTACGAAAAAGTTTCCACCGGATCACACGCCGAGCGCGTCGCATTCATTTTCTCTTCGCTCACCCAGCCCGCCGAGGTCTACCTCGCCGATACCGACCCCGGCCCTCTCGAAAAATCCCGCCCCATCACGCATTTCAACCAGCTCTTCACCGAACGCGACCTTCCTCAAGGCAAGCCCTACCAGTGGAAGGCCGACGACGGCACCACCATCGAAGGCATGCTGATTTATCCCCCCGGCAAATTCGAGGCCAAGCATCTGCCCATGCTCGTCTTCATTCACGGAGGCCCCGCCGACGCCGACGGCAACCACTTCGAAGCCGACTGGTACCAGTGGTCCGCCCTCGCCGCCACCAACGGATGGCTCGTCTTCGAGCCCAACTACCGCGGTTCCACCGGATACGGCGACAAGTTCCTCCTGCAGATTGTTCCCCAAATCGTCTCCCGCCCCGGCAAAGACATTCTCGAAGGCGTCGACGCCCTCATCAAAGACGGCATCGCTGACCCCGACCACCTCACCATCGGCGGCTACAGCTACGGCGGATACATGACCAACTGGCTCATCACCCAGACCACCCGCTTCAAAGCCGCCGTCACCGGAGCCGGCGCCGTCGAGCACATCGGCAACTGGGGCAACGACGATCCAACTGCCGACGACGCCTACTTCCTCGGCGGACGCCCCTGGGAAGCCCCCCAGCGCTACCACGACGAAGCCGCCATTTTCCAAATGGACAAAGTAAAACACCCACGCACATGGTCGCCGGCGCCGACGACATCCGAGTCGCAGTGTTGGAAGATTATCTGCTAGAGCACGCCCTCTACTCGCTCGGCATCCCGAAACGTTGCTGATCTTCCCCGGCGAAGGCCACAGCCTCGCCAAAAATCCCTGGCACGGAAAGATAAAAGTCCGCGAAGAACTAAAGTGGCTGCAAAAATACGGCGCCGTCCCCGCCTCCAACTGATTCGCAGCCCAACCGCGCTTGTTGAGGAGGGCGTTCTTCGCCCGACGAAGGACCTGTGCAACTCGCTGTCCTCGCCCGATACTCCCAGCGATTCCCGGGTCGCTTCGAATGCAGAAATTCCACGCAACCGTGCTTGCCCGCTGCGTTCCATATAAGGCCGAGGTCTCTCGAAAACAAATGCTTGCGGACCCCCTGTCGCAGGCCTACTGTAGCCTTGTCCCATCGATTAGCCCATCAGGAGCCGTGAAATGCGAGAACCTATCATCGATAGAGTTATAACGTTGCTTGCGCTCGCCGGATTGGCGCTGTTAGTTCCCGGCCACGCCGCCAGCCAGGTTGCGCGCCACACCCCCGTAACCACGCAAACCAACCTGCGGGCCGCAAAGTCGCCGTACACGGCAGAGTATAAGATCACGCACGTGCAAGCCCTGCCCGACGGAAGCACCATCACGCGCGAGACCACCGAAGTAAAGGCCTTAGACTCGCAGGGCCGGCGGATGACGGCCACGACCGTCACCTCAGTAGACCGTGAGCCTATAACCCACGTCACCGTATTTGATCCCGTAGCCCGAACCCAGATCTTTTGGCACGCGCCCGGCAAGGTCGCGCACGTACTCCAAATGTCCGCCACCGCGGCCGAACTTCATTGCCTGCCGATCATCCGCGACGACGTGGTAGTGGCCAGCGGCCCGAAAGCGAAGTACACCTCCGAGGATCTCGGGATCGAGTCGATCCAAAACATCGAGGCCCGTGGAAAGCGCCGCACCACCACGATTCCCGCAGGCGCAGAAGGCAACGATGCGCCTTTGGTCATCACCTCGGACAGGTGGACGGCCGTTACGGTTGGTCTAGATGGCCTATTAGTGCGCGAGATTACAGACGATCCCCGCCGCGGCAAATCCACCCGCGAGCTGACCAGTCTCACCCAAGGCGACCAACGCCGCGGCGCCGCGGCGGAACTCGACGCCAAGGTCGCCGCGCTGGTCGACCGGGTCGCCGGCAAATCGCCGAGCGGCATCCGGCTGGGAAAGCAGGCGCTTTCGAAGATCCGCGAAATGACGTCGAAAGCGCGCTCGAATACGCCCAGTTCATGCTCGCCAACATGGCGCGCACGCACGACGCGCGCGAGGGCTTCGCCGCCTTCAACGAGCACCGGGCGCCGCAATGGACCGGGGAATGAGCGCGCCGCGAGAAGGCGGCCCGGCGTTCCCGTTCGCGAAGGTGCTCATCGCCAATCGCGGCGAGATCGCCTGCCGCATCCTGCGGACCCTGCGTGACGTCGGTATCGGCTCGGTCGCGATCCATCACGCGGCCGAAGCGGGCGCGCGCCATGTCCGCATGGCCGACGAAGCGGTCGAGATCACGGGCGAGACGCCGGTCGCCGCGCATCTCGACGCCGAGCAGATCATCGACGCCGCGCTGCGCTCCGGCGCCGACGCCATCCATCCCGGCTACGGCTTTCTCTCCGAGAACGCGCGCTTCGCCAAGGCGGTAGAAGGACGCCGGCCTCGTGTTCATCGGACCGGACGCGGAGACGATCGCGCTGATGGGCGACAAGATCTCGGCGCGCGATTTCGCGAGCGCGCGGGGCGTG
>CAWDBW010000108.1:0-46263 GCA_963800405.1 uncultured Acidobacteriota bacterium | reverse complement strand
TCACGACGGGCAGAGCGAAGTGCTGGTGGGCAAGGCGCTCAAGGACGGCTATCGCGCGAAGGTCCGGCTGGCCACCAAGCTGCCAACCTGGGCGATCACCGTTCCGGGGACTTCGACAAATACCTCGACGAGCAGTTGAAGAAGCTGGACACGAGCCACGTTGATTTCTATCTGAGCACGCGCGTGGGCATGACCGGTGGCAGAATGTGGTGCTGAAACACGGTGTGATGGAGCAGGCGGCGGCCGCGCTGGCCGATGGACGCATTGGCCATTTGGGATTCTCGTTTCATGATGGCTACGGCGCTTTCGAAGAGATCGTGAAGGGCAGCGATGCGTGGAGTTTCTGCCAGATCCAATACAACTACATGGATACCGAGAAGCAGGCGGGGACGCGCGGTCTAAAACTGGCGGCAAGCAAGGAACTGGCGGTGGTGGTGATGGAACCTCTGCTGGGCGGAAGGCTGGCCGATCCGCCCAACGACATCCGCGAGGAGATGGAGCGCTTTGCCGTGCGGCGGTCGCCGGCGCAGTGGGCGCTCGATTGGCTGTGGGATCAGCCCGAGGTTTCCGTCGTGCTGAGCGGCATGAGCACCATGGAGCAGGTTGAAGAGAATTTGCGGTTTGCGGACGAATCGCAAATTGGAGCTTTTGGCGAAGAGGAGCGGAAGCTCATTGCCGCGGTGAGTGAGAAATACCTTGCCCGGACGGTGATTCCCTGTACGGGTTGCAACTATTGCATGCCGTGCCCGAATGGCGTGAACATTCCGGCCAACTTCGAGTTCTTCAACTACGCACACTCTTTCGACGATTTGGCGGCGGCGCGCTTCCGGTACAAGGTGTTCTTGAGCGAGGCGGAGAGGTCAAGTTGCTGCATCGATTGCGGCATTTGCGAAGAGGCGTGTCCGCAACAGATACCGATTCCCGAGTGGATGCCGAAGGTAGCGGCGCTGCTGGAGTAATCGGGAGGCTGCCCGAACGGGGCTGGTTAAGTGTGTTGCTTTGCCCCATTGGCGCTAGTGCGCGCCAAGGATGGGGCACGGGGCATTCGTGCAGCTTTGACAGAAGGCGGGGAGGGGGTTGTGCTTTCCCAGGTCTCAGACGGGAGACCTGGGGCACCCGGTTTCAGGGGTAAGTGCACAGCGTCCATTTGCGCTGTTTTCTGGTGAAATCGAACTGCTCCGTGGCAGGTTTCGAATGCTCGTATGGCTGGTGTGGTGTCGCGGACGTACTTTGAAACGCGCCCGCAGATGCTTCGGCTCACAACCCCCAAGCTGAAAAGCACTTGGGGCGCCGCTCGCTCGGGACGACAGCCCTCACTTTGTTGCGAAGTTTAGGGAGATAGCGCTCGTAAGCTATGCGATATCAACGCATTGAGTGCTATCGTTCGAGGAGTTAAAACGTTGTTCATAGAGTGAAAATAGTGCCATAATGCGGGAAATTGCGCCCGTCTTGTGTCCCGCATCACTGCCACTCCATCCCCCTCAGAGCAGAGACTCAGACTAGCGGTTGTTTTGCGCCGGCCGCGCTATGAGGCAAAGCGAATGAGTGAACAGAAAATGGTAATTCTGGATGGGAACGAGGCAGCGGCCTCGGTTGCCTATCGACTCTCCGAAGTGGTCGCGATCTACCCCATCACCCCCTCGTCGCCGATGGCCGAGTGGGCCGATCAGTGGCGCTCGGAGGGGAAGAAAAATATCTGGGGCGCATTGCCCATCGTGGAAGAACTGCAGAGTGAAGGCGGCGCGGCAGGCGCGTTGCACGGCGCGTTGCAGGCTGGGCCTTTGGCACCACGTTTACGGCCTCGCAGGGCCTGCTACTGATGATTCCCAACATGTTCAAGATTGCCGGTGAGCTGACCCCGGCGACGATGCACGTGACGGCCCGCACGCTGGCAACGCACGCGCTTTCGATCTTTGGCGATCACTCCGACGTGATGGCCTGCCGCTCGACCGGCTGGGCGATGCTGGCGTCGAACTCGGTTCAGGAAGTTGCCGACATGGCGCTGGTGGCGCAGATTGCCACGCTTGAATCGCGCATTCCTTTCATCCATTTCTTTGACGGCTTCCGCACCTCGCACGAAGTGGGCAAGATTCTGCCCATCAGCGACGAGACCATCCGCGCGCTGCTGGACGACAAGTTTATGATCCAGTACCGCAAGAACGCGCTCAGCCCGGATCGCCCGATCATTCGCGGCACGGCGCAAAATCCTGATGTCTTCTTCCAGGCTCGCGAGGCTTGCAACCCGTTTCACGCCGCGGTTCCGGGGATTGTGCAGTACGGTGATGGACCGCTTTGCCAAAGAGACAGGCCGCGCCTATCGCCTGTTTGATTACTACGGCGCGCCCGATGCCGAGCGCGTGATCGTTATGATGGGCTCCGGCGCGGAAGCGGCCGAAGAAGCCGTGGACGCTGATGAACAAGCAGGGCGAAAAGGTGGGCATGGTCAAGGTTCGCCTCTTCCGGCCCTTCGACTCGAGGCCTTCCTGACGGCGCTGCCTGCCACGGTCAAGACGATTGCCGTTCTGGACCGCGCAAGGAGCCGGGCGCCAAGGGCGAGCCGCTTTATCATGGACATCGTGACGGTGCTGGCCGAGAATGCGGCCACATTGCCCTTTGCCGCCAAGCCGACGGTCATCGGCGGACGCTATGGGCTGTCTTCGAAGGAATTCACTCCGGCGATGGTCAAGGGCATCTTCGATGAGCTGAAGAAGCCCGCTGCCGAAGAACCACTTCACCATCGGCATTGACGACGATGTTTCGCACTCCAGCCTGACCTACGATCCGGCGTTCTCCACCGAAGATCCCAAGACGGTGCGCGCGCTGTTCTACGGCCTCGGCTCGGACGGCACCGTGGGCGCCAACAAGAACTCGATCAAGATCATCGGCGAGCAGACGCCGAATTACGCGCAGGGCTACTTTGTGTATGACTCGAAGAAGTCCGGCTCGATGACGACCTCGCACTTGCGCTTCGGTCCCAACCCGATCCGGTCGACGTATCTGATCACCCGCGCCAGTTTTGTCGCCTGCCACAACTTCAGCTTCCTGGAGAAGATGAATGTCGTGGAAGCGGCGATGCCGGGCGCGGTCTTCCTGCTCAACTCGCCTTACTCGGCGGCCGAGGTCTGGGACCATCTGCCCAAGACCACGCAGCAGGAGATGCTGCGCAAGAAGATTGAGTTCTATGTGATCGACGGCTACAAGGTGGCGCGCGAGGCCGGCATGGGCACGCGCATCAACACCATCATGCAGACCTGCTTCTTTGCCATCAGCGGCGTGCTGCCGCGCGAAGAAGCGATCGAGCAGATCAAGAAGTCGATCAAGAAGACTTATGGCAAGCGCGGCGAAGCGGTGGTGGCCAAGAACTTTGCCGCCGTGGATCACGCGCTGGCGCATCTGGAAAAGGTTGAGCTGCCCGCGGCGGCCACCTCCGAGCTTCGATCTGATTCCGTCCATCTCGGCAAGGCACCGGAGTTTGTTCGCGACGTGCTGGGCCAGATTGCCGCCGGTCACGGCGACCTGCTGCCGGTCAGCGCGATTCCCGCCGGCGGCGCATTCCCCACGGGCACGGCGCAGTAGGAGAAGCGCAACATCGCGCAGTTCATTCCCGGTTTGGGACAAGGATCTGTGCATCCAGTGCGGCAAGTGCGCGATGGTTTGCCCGCACGCGGTGATTCGCGCCAAGGTCTACTGCGCCGAGCCGGCCGACAAAGCGCCCGCCACCTTCCAGTGGGCCAAGCCGAAGTGGAAGGGCATGGAGCAGGATCGCTACACGCTGCAAATTGCGCCCGAGGATTGCACTGGCTGCGCGGTTTGCGTCGAGGTCTGCCCGGTAAAGAGCAAGAGCGACGCCAGCAAGAAGGCCATCAACATGGCTTCTCAGGCGCCGCTGCGCGAGAGCGAGCGCGAGAACTGGGAGTTCTTCCTTGAGCCTGCCTGAGGTGGACCGCTCCAAGCTCTCGCACACGCAGGTGAAGGATCTGCAACTGCTGCAGCCGCTCTTTGAGTTCTCCGGCGCCTGCGCGGGCTGCGGCGAGACGGCCTACATCAAGCTGCTGACGCAGCTTTTTGGCGACCGGCTGTATATTGCCAACGCCACCGGCTGCTCGTCGATCTATGGCGGCAACCTGCCCACCACGCCTTACACCAGCAACGCGCGAGGGCCGCGGACCGACGTGGGCCAACTCGCTCTTTGAAGACAACGCCGAGTTCGGCTTCGGCATGAGAATCGCGCTCGATCAGCAGAAGGACTTTGCCGAGATGCTGGTGAAGCGCTGGCCCCGGCGATCGGCGACGAACTGGCGACGGCGCTGCTTGAGGCCTCGCAGAAGACCGAGCCGGAGATCAATCAGCAGCGCGAGCGGGTGAAGGTGCTGCGCGAGAAGCTGGCCGGCAACGACAGCTCCGATGCGCGCAACCTGCTGGCCATCGCCGACACGCTGGTGCGCAAGAGCGTGTGGATTCTGGGCGGCGACGGCTGGGCCTACGACATCGGCTTCGGCGGATTGGACCATGTGCTCGGCTCTGGCAAGAACATCAATGTGCTGGTGCTGGATACCGAGGTCTACTCGAATACCGGCGGGCAGATGTCCAAGGCCACGCCGCGCGGCGCGGTGGCCAAGTTTGCGGCCAGCGGCAAGTCCAACAGCAAGAAGGATCTGGCCATGGAGGCCGTCAGCTATGGCTCGGTTTATGTGGCGCAGGTTGCTCTGGGCGGCAACGACGCCATGTGGCCAAGGCCTTCCAGGAGGCCGAGGCGCACGAGGGTCCGTCGATCATCATCGCCTACTCAAGCTGCATCGCCCACGGCTATGACCTGGTTCACGGTCTGGAGCAGCAGAAACTTGCCGTGCAGTCCGGTTACTGGCCGCTGATGCGCTACAACCCGGATCTGCGCGAAACAGGCAAGAACCCCTTCCAGTTGGATTCCAAGGCTCCGGCATCTTCGAGGATGTCTCCGGCGAGCGCGGCGTGCCCGCCAACCGCGTCATAAGTTTCGCGGCGAATCGAGAATGTACTGGCCGTTGGCGGCCGCGATGGGAGACGCCGGGTCGCTCACTTTCGAGGGAGAATATTGCCGCGCCAGTTCGGCGAAGACCACCGGCAGCGTCGCCATTTCCCAGAAGGTGACTGCAATCTGTTCGGGCGAGTACGACAGCAACGCAGCGCCGTTTTCCTCGGCTTCCTTTAGCGCGCCGGCGAGAGAGTCGGGCAGGTGCACGGTATCGGCGTCGGTGAACAGAAGCCACTCGCCGCAGGCCTGGCGCGCGCCGCAGGTAACGGCATTGTTCTTGCCGGTCCAACCCTCGGGCAGCGGGCCGGCTTCGAGGACACGCACGCCGGGGAACGATTCTGCGATGGCGCGGGTGCGGTCGGCAGAGTGGTCGTCAACCACAATGATTTCAAAATCCACGCCGGACTGCGCGACCAGCGATTGCAGACAATCGGCGAGGCTGGCTTCCTCGTTGCGCGCGGGGACGATGACCGAGATGGTCGGGCGCGCGGTGATTGTTTTCGTCGTGACCATAGAGGAAGCAGCTGGAGCGGACCTCAGGGGGTAAATCCCCAATCTTCTTTCGGCTTTACGGCGCGGGTGAAGCCGCGCCCTTTCAAAGCAAACCCGCGTCTCGATTTCAAAACGACGGCGCGCGTTGTTCTCGCCCACCTGGAATACCGAATCTATTATTATAACGGTGTGCGATGCACTGTTAAGCTTTCCTCCCTGATTATCGCGGGCCTTCTATCGGTGACGCTTTCGGCTTGCTATAGCGGGTCGCGGCCGCCGCGGATTGGATCGAACGCCCTGGATTTCACCGTACACGACGGCCCGACCAAGGTGACGCTTAGCCAGTTTCGCGGGCATGTGGTGGTGCTGAATTTCTGGGCGACGTGGTGTCCGCCCTGCATTGAGGAAATGCCTTCGCTGGTGGAGATGCAGCGCCGCCTGAAAGACAAGGGCGTGACCGTACTGGCGGTCAGCGTGGACGTCGATGAGAGCGCCTACCGGCAGTTCGTGAAAGATCACAACGTGAATCTGCTGACGGTGCGGGATCCGGACCAGAAAAGCAGCGCGCTGTATGGCACGTTCAAATTTCCCGAGACCTATATTGTGGACCGTAACGGCGTGATCCGGCGAAAGTTCATCGGAGCGGTTGACTGGACGGCGCCGGAGGTCACGGATTTTCTGGGCAAGCTGTAGGGGACGGCGACCCTCGGGGGCTGAAGCCCGCGTCAATTTGTTCCGCTTTTCGCGGCGCTGCAGCGCCGCTCTTTCACGGTCGTTCTAAAGTTCTTCGCTGAAGTTACCAACAGCTTCTTTACAATTTAACGCGGCGCAGGCGGAGGGCGTTGGTGATGACCGAGACGGAACTGAAGCTCATGGCGGCGGCGGCGAAAATGGGGCTGAGCAGGATGCCGAAGAACGGGTAGAGGACACCGGCAGCGATGGGCACTCCGATAGCGTTGTAGATGAAGGCGAAGAAAAGATTCTCGCGGATGTTGCGCATGGTGGCCTGACTGAGCCTGCGGGCGCGCAGAATTCCAGTCAGGTCGCCTTTTACCAGCGTGATTCCGCCGCTCTCCATGGCCACGTCGGTGCCCGTGCCCATGGCGATGCCGACGTCGGCTTGTGCGAGGGCGGGCGCGTCGTTGATGCCGTCGCCGGCCATGGCGACGACTCTTCCCTGCTGCTGCAGTTTGCGGATGATTTCGAGTTTTCCTTCGGGAAGGACTTCGGCTTCGAATTCTGGATGCCGAGTTGACTGCGCGACGGCTTCGGCCGTCGAGCGGTTGTCTCCGGTGAGCATCACGATGCGCACCCCTGTTCGCATAAGGTCCCAGATCACGTCGTGCAGCCCGAATTTGACGGGGTCGCCAGCGGAAATCCAGCCAGCGAATTTACCGTCGATCGCGACGTGATCACCGTTGATCCCGGGCGGAAGGAATTTTCCGGTTTGTCCGGCACCGTGACTACCTGGTCGCGCATGAGCGTTCATTTCCTGCAGCTATGTATTTCCCTTCTATGATCCCGGTGACGCCTTTCCCTGGGAGAGAATGGAAATCGGATCATTCGCGAGCGGCAGATTCCGTTCCTTGGCCGCGGCGAGAATCGAGGCTGCGAGTGGATGTTCGCTGGCGCGCTCGAGACTGGCGGCCAGTCGCGAAGAGTTCATCTTCCTGAATCGTTTTGCGTGCCGTGACGCCGATCAATCGCGGCTTGCCTTCGGTGAGTGTGCCGGTTTTATCGACGACGAGCGTGTCGACTTTTTCTAGAGTTTCAAGAGCTTCGGCATTTCTGATCAGGACTCCGGCGCTGGCGCCGCGGCCGGTGCCGACCATAATCGCCATGGGCGTGGCGAGCCCGAGGGCGCAGGGGCAAGCGATGATGAGCACAGCAACCGCATTCACGAGTGCATGCGCCAGGCGCGGCTGCGGACCGATCACGAACCACGCCACAAATGTTACGGCGGCGACGGCTACGACCGTAGGCACGAACCACGCGGCCACACGATCGGCGAGGCGCTGAATAGGAGCGCGGCTGCGCTGCGCTTGGCCGACCATCTGCACGATTCGGGCCAACAGGGTCTCGGAGCCGACGCGCTCGGCGTGCATGATGAACGATCCGGTCGAGTTGATGGTGGCGCCGATGACTTGGCTCCCGGCGGATTTCTCGACGGGGATGGATTCGCCGGTGATCATTGACTCGTCGACCGAACTGCGGCCTTCGAGCACGACGCCATCGACAGGGATGCTTTCTCCAGGACGGACGCGGAGGCGGTCGCCGGGCTTCACTTGTTCGAGGGGACTTTCTGTTCGGTAAACTCGCCCGCCATGCCGCCGGAGACGAGACGCGCAGTTTTCGGGCTGAGATGGAGGAGCGCGCGGATGGCGGCGCTGGTGCGGCTGCGGGCGCGGAGTTCCATGACCTGGCCAAGCAGAACGAGGGTGGTGATGGCGGCGGCCGCTTCGAAGTAAACGTCGGGATATCCGCCCATGGCGCGCATCGACGCGGGGAAAATTCCCGGCGCGACGGTCCCGACTACGCTATAGATGTAGGCAACGCCGCTGCCGAGTCCGATCAGCGTGAACATGTTCGGGCTGCGGTTGACCAGGGACGTCCAGAAACGCTGGAAGAACGGGAGGCCGCACCACAGGACTACAGGTGTCGACAAAGCGAACTCAAGCCAAGGGAGGATTGAGCTCCAACGCGTGACGGCATATCGGCCGCCCCTGACGATATCGATTCCGCCCATGAACACGCTCGGCCAGAGCATGCTGCCCATGGCGATGGCAAGCAGCGGCGCGGTGAGAACCACGCCAACCCAGAATCTACGCGTCATGTCGACGAGTTCGGGATTGTCTTCTTGCGCGGCGGTCACCGTGCGCGGCTCGAGCGCCATGCCGCAGATGGGGCATGATCCGGGCGCGTCGCGCACGATTTCAGGATGCATGGGGCAGGTGTATTGGGTGCGCGTGGCCGCGACCGGCATGTCGGGTTCGAGCCCCATGCCGCAGGAAGGACAGGCCCCAGGCTTGGATTCGCGGACTTCGGGACACATCGGGCAGACGTAGGCCGGGGGCGCAGTAGGCGCAAGGTCCCTCGACTGCGACTTCGTTCCGCTATCGCGAAACGGAGCCTCCGCTCGGGATGACAAAGGTAAGGGGGTGGCTTGCGCCGCTTTCGGCGCTGGCATCCCCAGCATCACCAATGGCGAAGATTTGGGAGCGGGCGGGTTCAGGTATCCCTGATTCAAATATCCCTGAGGGTTGACCTTGAACTTCTCCGCACAACCGACGCAGCAGAAGTAGTATTTCTTCCCTGCGTGCTCGTAGACATGCTTCGCGGTTAGGGGATCCACGTTCATCCCGCAGACCGGGTCGCGCTCGGGGGCAGGAGTGGGGTTCGAGGCCGTCATAGCATTAAGCAGCTGTTTTCTTTGACTGCCGATGCACTATATTGGATTCAACCGGCGAACTGGTCGGGTTTCCGATTCAGGATCATCATACCGAAGACCGAAGGGCGTGCATCCATGACTTATCTCGAAGTGGTTTTCAATTACGGCGCGATTCCGGGCGAAAACGAAATGCGGGCGATCGATGCGATGCGCGAGGTATACGGCATCCGGCGGGTACAGTTCAACGCGAAGGAGCGCACGGTGCGGGTGGAATTCGACGCCTCGCGTATGAAACAGGATGCGGTAGCGAAGCTGCTGCGCAATGCCGGAATTGATGTGCGCGAACCGGTGGCGCTGGCTTAGCGGCAAGAAAGAGCTTGACCACAGAGGACACAGGGGAAATTGCGCTGTGAGACCCTGTGTCCCTCTGTGGTTAAGAATTTGACTTTGATCTCTCGCGCGCATCAGCGGCTTGGCGCGCACTCTCTGCGAAAGCGTTACAGCGGGGAGGGCTGACGCGCGTGGCAGCAAGAGCAAGGGGTGCTCACAGAAAACCTCTGGCCGAAGTTATTCTCTGAAGCACCCCGTTGCGCGCCACTTCGTCTGTTCTGAGTTAGTGCAAACCACGTGCCATCCGTAAACCATTGAAAATAAGAGTTCCTGGGGGCATCGGCCGGGTAGGAATTGCGCGGCCCCGGGGAAAGAATTACTTCGAGCGATGACGGCAACTGCAGGGCCAAGCACAGGCTACGGAAAAATAGTTGGTACTGCAGGAAGTCGAAACAGGATCTAAGCCGGAACATAAGTGGTCACGCAGTTCTAGCTGAGGCAATACCGGAACATAGAATCCATTTTTCAGGGAAACGATTCTTCGTTATAATTAGAGGTCGCTTCAATCGCGATTCGTCACGATCGTGATCCGTTACATCGTATTGAATGCAATCAACAGGCGGCAGTTTCTGCCCATCCAAGTTGCGCCCTTAGCTCAGTTGGATAGAGCGACTGGCTACGAACCAGTAGGTCGGGAGTTCGAATCTCTCAGGGCGCACCACTTTCCCCTCATACGA
The DNA here is from genome assembly GCA_963800405.1 of uncultured Acidobacteriota bacterium. GTDB lineage: Bacteria > Acidobacteriota > Terriglobia > Terriglobales > Acidobacteriaceae > Sulfotelmatobacter. The sequence goes on along the minus strand of CAWDBW010000108.1, from coordinate 36,305 downwards.
ACTAGCTGAAACGCCTGCATTAAAGGAATCCGCCTCAGAGTTGCCCGGCGATCGCAACCGCGAGGTCGTTTTTCTGCTTCGGCGTTCCCGCACCATCCAGAAAATAACGGACTTTGCCCTTGCGGACATGCAGTCCGTGCTCCTTGTCCGAATAAGCTTCGTCTCCTACGCCGCTTACCGCAGTTGATCCTTCGGCAAAGTAAGTCTTCAGCTTCGCAAAGAGGTCAGCCGATGCCGATGGCGAGGGATCAACGTATACACGGAGCAACAGCATGCGCAACCCAGATCCGTAGACGCAATCCGTTCCTTCATTGGTGTTACGGAACGGCCGTGGGGCAATTTTCTCTTTCGGAGAATCGTAAGCGTATCCCAACGTCTTGCTGACCGTCGCAACGGGCAGGAGCGAGCACAAGTCGGACGGGGGTTCGGCGGCCCATGCCAGTTCAGCGAAACCGGCAACCAGCAGCAGTGCAACTACCCACGAGAGTCGATTCGAGTATGCCATGCCAGGTCCCCTTTCCTATGGCAGCAGAATTATAGCGGGGTGTTCCGCTCCGATCAGCAAGATTTCAGGATGCGCTACTCAGGATCCGGTACGGCTGCGGCGCATCAACTTTGGCAGAAGGATCAGTATCAATCCATAGAATAGAGAGCGAAACAACCAGGGACGCGGCATTGCCGAACCGCAGGTCCTCAAACACCAGCTTGAGGGTGCCGAAAGCGACGGCGGCGTATGCCACCCAGCCGAGTTCGACGTGCTTCCATCGCGAACCAAGAAATCCCAGGGAGAGAGCCAGGGCGCAGTTCAGGATAGTCCTGACGACGGAAAGGCGCGAGGCGTTTAATTCCACCCGACCCGCAGCCAGCAAGGCAATTGCCACCACGGCGAGAGCCGTTGCCGCAAAACCTACGAGGGCTGCAGGCAGTACCCAAAGCAGCCGCCGGTTCCGATTCGATCTGCGTGATCCCGCGCGCCGAAGACATAGCAGAGAGCAGCCGAGATGCCCACGATCCAAGCGCTCCAATCGGGCGCCCCCGGCACGGTTCCGGCCAGCGCGCTGGCAACCCAGTTCGGAAGCGACGAAACCGTGGCGGCAGCGGCCAAATAGAACGACGCGTGCAGACCGAGGCTCAGGTTGCCAGAACTGGCATACAACAGCGCCGCGGTCACGGCAGCCAGGCCCAGGAACGGCACGCGCAGACTTGCGGAGAGAACCAGGTAGCTCCCGGCCAGAAGTAGTATGGCGGCATAGGTGGCGAAGACTTGGCGATTGCGGGTGTAGGCTTCGTCGGAAAATCGCGAAAGCGCTCCCCAGTAGCAGACCGCTGCCAGAACAAGCGAAACCGCGCCGAGTGCGGGAGCGGCCTCGTCGTGGCTGGCCCGCATCGTACCCAGGACCGCAAGGCCGAAGGCCAGTATGCCCTGGACGACTTCAAAGATGGCAATCGGGCGGCGCAGTGCGAAGCTGCGAACGGCAACGCTGCCAGCATAAATCGCAAACAGAGTCAGGCACAGCAAGATGATGACGGCGGGCGCGACGGGATGATACCCCTCAGGCACTCCGTCGGACGCAGTCATTACATAGACCAGCAGCCACACGGCAAAATCTGCGGCCAGGGCCGGTACGGCTCGCAGGCTGAGCCGGTGTTCCAGACAGGCAGCGATTTCTGTGGCCAAAGCCACGGCCAGCAAAGATGCGGTAAGAGGCACCAGTTCGCGGGTTGCAATGATCAGGGCGAGGGCCGTGATAACCGTCGCCAGGGTGGCCACCCACGGAATCAACTGCAGGTTGCCCCGCCATGACAGCGCCAGTGCCAGTACAACGAACGTGACCAGTACGGCTGCCGTGAAGGCGGGCGAGAGCACCTGGAAGCGAACCTGTGGATTCCCACAGCAGCGGGGAGAGGATGAGCGCGGAAGTGATGCCGTAGGTGACGCTGGCAAATCGGTTGGCAGCGTGAATACGAACCGCCCAAATCATCCACCAGCCCGCGTATACGATGGCCACGATCAGTACCGGAAGTTTAGGGATGGCGCCCGATTCGGCGATGGCACGGAGCAGGTAGGCTCCGGCGATTCCCAGCACCGCCTTGCCCAGCACCGGGACGGCTCCGCCAGGTATTTCTGCCGGGGGAAATCCACGCCAGGTGGCTGGTGGGCGCGATTGTTCCGGGACAACATCCGAGACTTCAGGAGCGGCAGGACGGGATGTGCCCGGTTCGCCTTCTAGAGCGGCAACCCGGCGTTCCAGTTCCAGGACTCGTGCGTTCAGCCGTTCCACATCCGATGCGACGCCGTCGACAGCTTGCGCCATACGCTACTCCGCATCTGCCCCGGTGGACGAGGCTAGCTGGTTCCGCGCGCCGGAATTGCACTAGAGGCAGGAACCGAGCCCGCGTCCGGCCACGGCGGAAGGAGTTTTACCAAGACCCAGAGGATTGGAAAAGGAAGAAGCATAAGCGCGATCGCGGTCAGCAGTCCTTCCCGCGTAGCAAAGCTCATCTTATAAGTGGTGTAGCCGAGGAAGCTTTTGGAAAACAGCTGCCCGCCAATCACAACGTTCCACCGCATGGCGAAGATGCCGATCACGGTCAGGCATCCGGCGAGCCCATAGATGCGTTTGCGAGCCGTGTCGCTCAACTTCAGGATTTGCGTGAGCCCCAGCAGCACGATGGGGGTCACCGTGCCGCCAAGAATCTGGATGAGGACCTGCGACGTCCACAAACGCGAGTGCACCATGAAATCAAGGCTGCGGAAGGACTCGTCGGCCTCGTAGATGCGCTGCAGCAAGTCGAGCATCTCCAGGCTGAAGTCGATGACGAACACGTAGAACAGATATTGCGCGATCTTGTCCAGGCAGCGAATATCGATTGCTTTTCCGCGCAGGCGCGTGGTGAGCATGTAGAGCAGCATGACGGCGGCGATGCCCGAGACCATGGCCGAGAAGATGAAGACGATCGGCATCAGCGGCGACGACCACCAGGGGTTGGCCTTTACCGATCCGAAGATGAAGCCGACATATCCATGCAGAAGAAAGGCGGAAGGGATTCCGATCACGGTGATGAAGTAGCCCAGTCTTTCATCGATGTGCAGCGAGCGTTCACTGATGTTGCTGGAGCCCAACGTGAGCACGCGGTAGATGAGACGCGTCACGCCCGTGGTGCTTTGGGATTTCACGACGATGTCGCGGCGGTAATCGAGCCAGATTTCCAATAGCAGCACCGCCATCAGATACCAGAGATAGACGAATCCAAACATGGCCATGGCGGAGGACCGGTGCGGCGTCAAATACATTTCGAGTGAGCGTTCGGGATGTCCCAGGTGTAACTGCAGAGGCAGGGGAGCGACCAGCAAGAACGCCAGCGCCGTGAGCAGGGCCAGGCGGTAGGTGGGCTTCACGGCTTCCACGCGGAAGACGCGTTCCAGCGAAGCCAGGATGAACGCGCCCGCGACCAGTCCCGTGATGAAGGGATACAGAACGATGAGCACGCTCCACTGGAGCTCGACTTCGTTCGGATACATGAAGCCTTCGACGGGAATTTGCACGAGCCTCCTTTTTCAAATCGGGCCCCGACACTCAGGGGCTAAAGCCCTGACCTATCGGTCGACTGACGCGGCCCTAAAGGGCCGCTCTTCCACACATCTTCGGTCTTCCACACATTGCCCCTTTTTCACACATTGCCGCTCTTCCGCATATGAACCGCTCTTCCGCACGTTACCGCACGGAACCATCCATGCCGTTGTAAAAGACCTTCGCCCCAGTCGCCATGTGGGGTTTCAGAACCTGCACCACGTGAGTCCGCAAGAACTCATGAATCGGATCTTTTGGGTTTTTCAAGTCGGCGAGCTGGCGGGCGCCGGTGGGGCAGACCTCGCAGCAAGCCGTGGTCAAACCTTTCGTGATGCGGTGATAACAGAGCGAGCATTTCTCCACCGTATGGGTTTTGGGATTGATGAAGCGGCATCCGTAAGGACACGCCTGCACGCAATAACGACAGCCCAGGCAATAACTCTTGTCGACCAGGACCACGCCATCGGGCGAGACGAAGGTCGCGCCCACGGGGCAAACCTGGGTACAGGGAGAATCGGCACAGTGGTTGCACAACTTAGGCACGAAGAAATTCTTGCCGCCGATTTCATTGGGCGGGAAACCCTGCTTGCCGCCATTCGGCGATTCCACATCGGGGCGCTCGATCTTCCAGTCGGCCACGTGATAGCGCTCAATCCAGGTGCGGTAATAGCCTTCGGGAACGTCGTTTTCCTCCGCGCAGGCTCGGACACAACTGCCGCACCCGATGCACTTGGGGATGTCGATCAGCATGCCCCACCAGTGCTCGGTCATCTTGTAGTTGGGCGCGGCCTCGGGCGTGCCGGCCTGGACGTATTTCCAGGCGACGGCGGCGGCCGGCAGCAAGATGAGTAGACGACGGCGGGTGATATCCATTTATTTCTTGCCCTCCGTCGCGGGTTTCGTTTCAGCTGCGGTTTCGATTTTTGGCCGGTGGGGCTGGTGGCAGGTGTCGCAGGCCAGACCTCCCGAGTGATCCGCCGTCGCCACCTGGGGAAAGCCCTTGGGCTTGGCGCTGTTGGCTTCGTGGCAGCGGGAGCAGAGGACGGCGGTATCGAGCTTCGCCGGCTTCACCGAGGCCGGATCGTCGGCGTGTTTGGCCTGGGCTCCGTGGCAGGCTTCGCAAGGAACGACGACATGCTTGCCCTGCTTTTTCTGCTCGACCACGTCGGTATGGCAGGCTTCGCACGTATCGTGGCCGGCAAAAGACACCGGCCGGGCGGCGATGTCAGCAATGGCGTCGCCGCGATAGTGTCCGTACTGGCCAAAACTGTGTGGTACGACGAGGGCGCGCAGCGTAACAAAGGCCACCAGCGCAATCGCGATGACCACGGCCAGCCGGACGAGGTGTTCAATATCTTTGAACAAGGGGTGCGCACTACTCGGGGCGCGAGTCGCGCAACCTGGCGCGATGCTCTTGGATACCTGAGGAACGTCGCGGGAACGATGATTGAAATCACAGGACGCGGTGACGGCACTCACGATGCACGCTGGTTGAGGTCAAACCCCGAAGGGCCACGTTTTCCGTCAGCGCTCGCGGCCCGCGACGGTTCTCGATAACACCGGGTGCCTTCGTAGATGCGGCTGTGCGTTTTCCTCCAGGCTTTCTGCTAATCTCTGACCAGCCCTGTTGTTTATCTGTCAAATCGCCACCGGAAGGTCTGCCGGGATATCGGGTTAAGCGCGCCATGTCGAAGGCAAATCTGCAGCAAGATGTGTCTGTGTTGTCGGCCACCAAGCGGGGACTGGTGTATCTGACGCCCAACGACTGGGCGCTGATCGCCGATAAAGCGGCTCGAATGAAGTTCAAACCAGGGGAGTTGCTGGTTCACCAGGGGAAACGAACCCATGGGGTGTATCTGCTGTTGAAGGGCACGGCCGCGGTGCAGATTCCATCCATGGGGACGCACGTGGTCATCAATCCAGGCGAGGCTTGCGGCGAAATTTCATTTCTCGACGAGTTGCCGGCGACGGCGAATGTGGTTGCCAAGGAAGAGGTCGAGGCCTATTACCTGGACCGGGCAACTTTGCAGCAGGTGTTTGAGCTGTTCCCGCATCTGGGTTCCCGCTTCTACCAGTCACTGGCTGCGATTCTGTCGCGGCGCCTGCGAGAATTGATTGGTCCGGCGCCCGAAAAAGCTGCGTCCGTGAAAGCGGAGCCCAAGGCAGAGGCTTTCAAGAAAGACCATTCCAATAAGGATCTCGGCAAGGCCGATTCGTCCAAGGTTGACTCAAGCCAGATTGCCTCGACCAAGCTTGACTCAACCAGGATTGACTCAACCAGGAACGATCCAGCCAAGAAGGATGCACCCCAGAAACACTAGCCCAGAAGATTACCCAAACAAGAATTGGCCCGGGACAACGGGGTTTCTGAGCCAGAGTGTGCTAGCCTACAAGTCCGGCGTGCGGCGCGGGGGAATGCGCCAGCGAATTGGCCGCTCGGACTTCTTCTTTTGGTTGACCCCGTCAATCTGCGACTGGCGCTGCTCTCGGCCGCGGTGCTGGGCTTCCGGCACGGGCTGGACTATGACCACATCGCCGCCATCACTGACATCAGCAGCGTGCAGTTGAAAGCGCGCGACGCCATGCGCTACGGCCTGCTCTACGTGGCAGGCCACGCGACGACCATCGCCGTCCTGGGGACGGCGGCGGTGGCGTTCCGCATTGCCCTGCCGGCGGCCAGCGATCGCTGGGCGGAACGGTTGGTGGGGCTCACCCTCCTGGTGCTGGGACTTTATGTGCTGGGGACATTCTTTCGTCCATCGACGCACGGCCATGCTCACCCTCGGACGCGGATCACGCTGCTAGCCAACGGAACGTTGTGGGTCTATTGGCGGCTGAGCCGGATCTTTGGTGGAACCCGGGTGGAAGCTCCCCAGGTGTTTAAGGATGGATACGGTACGAAGTCGACGTTTGTGGTGGGAGTGATTCATGGACTGGGCGCGGAGACGCCAACGCAGATTCTGCTGTTTCTGATGGCGGCGAACCTGGGCGGAACAGCAGCGGGGCTACTAGGCCTGCTGATGTTTATTGCGGGCCTGCTGGTCATGAACACCTTGATGTGCGCCGTAGCCGCGGGACTATTTTCCGCGGACAAGCTGCTGACGTGGATGTCTCCGGCAGGGTCGCAGAATCCGTTTTCGCGCACCGTTGGTCCCGTGCTGAGCGCGGTGAGTGCCCACGCAATAGGCGGTCTTACGCTGCTCACCTCGGCCTACAGCATTGTAGTAGGGGCAATCTTTCTGCTGGGTTCGGCCGGCAAGCTGCCTTCGCTGACCGGCTGACGGCCCCCTGCAATCGCAAGAAGAGTGACCGAAATGTGCAGGTGTTTGCACTTCGGTCTTTCTGTCCAAGAGTCCATTTTAGATTAAGTATATACATTGTAACAACTTGGCCCGTTAGTTTATTTGGCAATTAACGTGCATACGGCAGCTTGGGATTGTGTAGTTCAGTCGTGTCCCCATGAAAGCTCAGGAGGGTGTTGTGATGAAGCGTATTCTCTGGATTGCTGTTCTTGCCCTTGCGCTGCCGATGGCAGCGTTTGCCAGTAACTCGGTTGACTTTACGAACAGTGGCGGAACTTTGTCCGGCAGCAGCGCGGGATTATCCCTCAGCGGCTCGGAATTGATTGCCGTGAACGGTCTGAACGGCCTGGGGCTGGTTACGGGTTCCTTGGGCAGCCTGTCCTTCTCTACCGGAGCGCTGACTAGCGGCAGCCTGGGGATGGGCGGCACGTTCGCCGGCGGCTCCAGCAGCAGCTTTGTCATCGACGGCAACGGTTTGGGCGGGATTCCTACCGGTGCGATCTTCAGCGGAAGCTTCGACGGACCGGTAACTTGGACGATGATCGTTCTGGCGAATGGAACTCACGAATACACGCTGACGGGTACGATTACGGGCACGTGGTACAACGGGTCTACGGTGTACGGAGCGAGCGTACAGCTGACCATCAATACGGGCCGGGGCTACTTCAACGGCAGCACAAGGATTTCGAGTGGTGATACCAACGTCACGACCGTTCCAGAGCCGAGCACGCTCAGTTTCCTGGGCACCGGCTTGCTCGGCGTAGCCGGGTTACTGCGGCGCAAGCTGAAAGTCTAAACGGTTTCTCAAGCTCTCCTGATTTCAAGCCCCGCCTGGCAAGGCGGGGTTTTTTCTTGCCTGCGCGGGACCTGAATGCGGGCCTCTCCAGACTCTTCCCTCCGTTACCCCGGTAATCTGAGGGCTGGGATTACCGTTGACCGGCGCGGCATGGGCTTCTTACATTGCTAACAGGGGGATGTATGAAAGATATCCATGAGGTCCTGCGGCAAAAGCAGGCGAAATACGCCCAACTTGGCAAGCAGATCGAGATGCTCCAGCAGGCGGCGGAAAAGTTGCGCGAAGTAGCGCCGTTGCTGGCTGAGAACGATGATGACGACAACGGAGTGTTGGCAGAAGTAGACGACGCGACCCTGGGGGATGCAATGTCGGCTAAGGCGGGTGCAGGTTCCGCGGGCTCGGCTCCTTCCAAGGCAGCCCGGCCGGCAGCTCCACGATGGCCGTAAACAATCCGAGGTTTGGGATTTGATCGTTTTATGACCCTTCAGGCACTACTGGTATCCACCGACGACGACGCGGCTTCCGTTCTGGGCAGGGTTCTGCCCACGTTCGGCATTGCCATGGACCGCTCCAGCGATCATGAAACCACGCTGGCGCGCATCCAGCAGCAGCGCTTCGACGCCCTGATTGTCGATTTTGACAATCCGGAACTGTCGCAAGACGTGCTGCAGCAGGCCCAGAAGCTGGGCACCGAGCCCTTGAGCATTGCCCTGGTGGCCGACACTGCGAAGGTACGCGGCATTTTGAGCAGTGGAGCGCACTTCGTCCTCTACAAGCCGGTTACCGAGGATGCCGCGAAAGCCGGACTGCGGGCTGCCGCGGCTCTGTTGAGCCGGGAGCGGCGGCGGACGGTTCGGGTTCCGGTGCAGGCGGCGGTCGAAATCACGCTGCCCGACACACGCAAGGTGGATGGCATTCTGCTCGATCTATCGGAGAGCGGGATGGATGTACTGACGGCAGAGACCCAGGTTCCGGGCGCGCTGCTGGCCTTCCGCTTTGAACTGCCGGATGGGAGCGTGAAAATCGATGCCCACGGGCAGGTGGCATGGGCGAATCCTAACGGGCAAACCGGAGTTCATTTTCTGGATCTTCCAGAGAGCGCCTCGACTGAGTTGAAGGCCTGGCTGAAAGCAGCGGTCAGCAACGCCAGCGCCGGCCCGAATGAAGCCGTGCCCAATTGCAAGTTGACCGACCTGAGCCTGGGTGGCTGCTACGTGCAAACCGACGCGCCCTTTCCTGAGCGCGCTCTGGTGGATCTCTGCCTGAAGGCTCAGAATCTTGAGGTTCACACCGAAGGCATGGTCCGAGTGGCGCATCCCGGGCACGGCATGGGAGTCGAGTTCCCGTCCCGCACTCCGGAGCAGCGCGCGCAAGTCGGTGAGCTGATCAGTTTTCTGCGCAGTTGTCCAGCGACCATGCTGGAAATGAGTGTTTCTCCGCGCGCCCTGGTTGCCGACCTGACCCAGTTCGAACCAGGCGAAAAGAAAGCTGACGATTCCGGGGAAGAACTGGAAGATCATCTGCTGGAACTGCTGCGCCGCGGCACCACCTTACAGCAGGATGATTTTCTTTCCGAGTTGCAGCATCAGCGCAGCCCGGAAGAAACCTCCGTCTAGGCTTCCCCTCTTCCCGTAGTTCTTTTCCGTCCTCAGAGTTCCACGCACAATTGTGTTCACACGCCCGTGCGGAATTTTCCTTGCCGATTTTCTTCTTAGCGAATCCAGCCGCGAAATTCGGTTGTGGCTCAAACCCTTGCGTCATCCCGAGCAGAGCCGCTTTTCAGGCGGAGGGAGGGATCTCCCTAAAGACTGTGCCTGAGGAGATCCCTCCCGCGGCTGAACTGCGCCGCGGTTCGGGATGACGCAGGGACAAAGATTCAAGCTGATCACGACCTGGAATTCCAGCCTCTTAATCCTCAAAATCACTTCTGTGAAAAAAGCCTCCCGTGGCAGGTCGTGGGCGGATAATCTTCCAGGAGAGATTCGAGCGGACGGTACGGCTGGCGGGAACGAGTGGAAACGGGAGGCTTCTGCGGCGGTGAGCTTCCGAAGACTTGAAGGACCCGGGCCCCGTCTTTGACACGAGCCCTTCAATCTCCGTGGTCTGTTCCACCCCAATGCGAGTAGGGTAGTCGAACTCCATTGCATGATGGTTTCAGCCGTGTTAAATCTGGGTTAAATCCGGGGGCCGGAATCTGGGCCGAAATCCAGGCCGGTTTTTCTGGTTCCGATGCATTAAACTCTTGGCGGCAAGGGGTGACTCTGGGAAAGATCGGCACGGCGGGGCGTCCGTTGAGCGAGCGGGCTGGACACGATGGCCAGGGGAATCTGCGTCAGGAAAGCGATTGTCCGGAAAGTGATCGTCCGGACAACTGGTGGTCGCTGCGGTGGGCGCCGCTGCTGGCGATTGGGGCCGCAGCCTTCGCCGTCGAAGTTCCATTTTTCTTTCTGGGTACGCCCTCGGGACACGACGTTGAATTTCATTTGTATTCGTGGCTCGAAGTCCTGGGGCAATGGAAACATGGGATTGTTTATCCCCGGTGGGCGACCCTGGCGCAATTCGGCTATGGCGAGCCCCGGTTCATTTTCTATCCGCCAGCTTCGTGGACTCTGGGAGCGGCGCTGAGCGCGATCTTTCCGTGGACGCTGACCTCCGGCATTTACATCTGGATTGCGTTGGTGGCGGCGGGGGCCGCGATGTTCCTGCTGGCGCGGCACTACCTGTATCCACAGAGGCTCGATCCGCGCAAGTTCGACCAGCGCGACGCCATTTTCATCGCGGTGCTATATGCCGTGAACCCTTACCACTTAGTGATTGTGTACTGGCGCAGCGCGTTCGCCGAACTGCTGGCGAGTTGCCTGGTGCCTCTGCTGCTGTTGTTCGTGCTCAAGGCTGTGGATAAAGACGAGGGTCGTGGCTGGAGAGCAATCGCGCCGCTCGGGCTAGTGCTGGCGGCGGCGTGGCTGACGAATGCTCCGGCTGCGGTCATGATCCATTACTCGCTGGCCCTGCTGGCGGTATTGTTTGCGTGGCAGCAGCGTTCGGCCCGGCTGCTGCTGGTGGCAGCCGGCGCGGTAACTTTGGGGGCGTGCCTAGCGGCGTTTTATCTGGTTCCGGCGATCTATGAGCAGCGCTGGATCGACGTTGCACAAGCTGTGTCGGCGGGATCGCGTCCGGCGGACAACTTTTTGTTCATTCATACCACGGACCCCGATCACGACGCCTTTAACCGCGTCATTTCGTGGGTCGCGGTTTTCGAGATGATGGTGACCTTCGGCGCGGCGTGGGCAGCGAGGCATTGGCGCGAAAACCGGCGCGGCCCGTGGAGTGTGATCCTGGGCTGGGCACTCGCTTGCAGCGTGCTGATGTTTCCGGTGACGGGGTTGCTGTGGAAGATTCTGCCCAAGCTGGAGTTCATGCAGTTTCCCTGGCGCTGGCTGCTGTGCCTGAGCATGATCTTTTGTATGTTCGTGACGGTTGGTCTGCGGCGCTGGTGGCAGCGCGGCGCGCTGTGCGTGTTCTCCATCCTTCTCGTGGTTGCAGCGGTGCACTGGGTGCAGGCGCCGTGGTGGGATCACGCCGCCGATTTGCGCGAGATGCAGGACAACATGGCTACGGGCGCCGGGTATGAGGGCGTGGATGAGTACACGCCGCTCGGGGCTGATCCGGCGGCAATCGACAAGAACGCGGCCAACGTTGCTGTTGCCGTCGCCGTAGACGACGCGGCGAACGCGCCGACTCAAATTCATCTTCAGATCGTCCGCTGGGATGCGGAGTCGCGCATGTTTACGGCGGAGATGCCGGCGGCCGGCCAGTTAGCGCTGTGTCTGTTTCAGTATCCCGCGTGGCGAGTGGAAGTGAACAGCCACGTGGTGGAAACGGGAGCGCGCGAAGGAACGGGACAGATGCTGATTCCAGTTAGCGCTGGGTTGAATCGTGTGCAGATCAGTTTCGTGCGGACCTGGGATCGCGTGATTGGGGGATGGATTTCAGCGATTGCGGCGATCTCGACGTTGGGATGGATTCTGCTGCTTCGTTCGCGACGGCCAGTTGCATAGGTCCTTCGCGCAAAGAACGCGCTCAGGATGACAAGACGGCTCTTATTCGTTGGTATAACAGCATGCGTCGAATACTGATTGCTACTTCGAATCCGGGGAAACTGAGGGACTTCGCGGGCGCGGCTGCGCCCCACGGCGTTGAAATCGGCAGCCTACCGAACTTCGCTTCCCTGCCGGCCGTGGTCGAGGACGGGCTTACGTTCGAAGCGAACGCTCGCAAGAAAGCGGAAGAATATAGCCGGCACGCGCCGGGAGAAATCGTCGTGGTCGACGATTCCGGGCTCGAGGTCGACGCGCTGAATGGCGCGCCGGGTGTGCATTCGGCGCGCTATGCGGCGGAAGCGCCACACCTGGTCGACGAAAATACGGATGACGAGGCCAACAACGCGCGCGTGCTGCGTGAATTGAGAAACGTTGCTCAGGAAAACCGGACCGGACGGTTCGTGTGCGTGCTGGCTGCGGCGCGCGACGGGCAGACCCTCGCCATTTTTCGCGGAACGGCCGAAGGAGTGATTCTCGATCATCCCCAGGGCACGAACGGGTTCGGATACGATCCGCTGTTTTATTTTCCGCAGATTCAAAAAACGTTTGCCGAACTCAGCGCCGAGGAAAAGGCGCAGTATAGTCACCGGGGCGCGGCGTTTCGAGAGTTTCTGGAGTGGTGCGATGATCCCGGGCGCAGCTAGCGGCTCTAACGCCGCCGGCCAACAGCAGATTCCTCTCTGCGATCGGAATGACAAAGCTCTTGAGGCGAGTCTTCCTTGACTTCACTTCTCTCGCCGCACGATAATGTCAGGTTCTTTTCTCATAGCTGAATTTATAAGGAGCGCTACGTGGCGTCAGCCAGTTCTTCTGCTCCCGCGATACGACCAGGCGTGGCTCCGTTGCGCGCCGGTCAGGGATATTCGTTTGTTCTGCGCCGGCTGCATTCCCTTTCGGGGATCATTCCCGTCGGCGCGTTCCTGTTTGAACACATTCTGATTTCGAACTCGACCACGCTAAGTGGTCCCCATGCTTACGAGCGCCAGGTGAGTTTTCTGGCAAACCTTCCGCTGGTATTTTTTCTGGAACTGTTCGGGATCTGGCTGCCGATCGCGTTTCACGCGCTCTACGGGTTCTACATCTGGTATCGCGGCGACGGCAACGCCATCAGCTATCCGTGGAGCGGCAACTGGATGTACACGGCGCAGCGCTGGACGGGCGGCATCACTTTCGCCTACATCCTGTGGCACACCTACACCATGCGGTTTACCGGCGTCGACCTGCACGACAATCCGTGGGCTTCGTTCGGCAAGGTGCAGCACGAAGTTTTTCAAACGCCTTTCTTTCTGTTTTACGTGGCAGGCCTGCTCGCGGCTTCGTGGCACTTCGCGTACGGCATCTGGCTGTTCTCGGCGAAATGGGGAATTGTCTCTGGCGACAAAGCGCAAAAGCGTTTCCTGGCGCTGTGCCTGCTGTTCTTCTGCATTTTGTCGGGAGCAGGTCTCGCCAGCCTGACAGCGCTGCGCTCGCGCCCCCAGCAGCCTTTTGAACCTGGAGCTGCGGGGAACAGTCAAATTACAGAAAGCCGGTAAAAGCAATCATGGCAGCGACTCCGAAAATTATTGTTGTGGGCGGCGGCCTGGCGGGATTGGCCGCGGTCATTAAGATCGCGGAGATGGGCGCCAACGTCGACCTGTTCTCCATTGTGCCGGTCAAGCGATCGCACTCCGTGTGCGCGCAGGGCGGGATTAACGCGGCGAAGAATCTGAAAGGCGAAGGCGACTCGACCTGGATTCATTTTGATGACACGGTGTACGGTGGCGACTTCCTGGGCAATCAGCCTCCGATTAAAGACATGTGCGAGGCCGCGCCCGGGATCATCGACCTGCTCGATCGCATGGGCGTGCCGTTTAACCGAACGCCCGAAGGGCTGCTCGACTTCCGCCGCTTTGGCGGAACGTTATATAACCGCACGGCGTTCGCCGGCGCGACCACGGGGCAGCAGCTTCTCTACGCGCTCGATGAACAAGTCCGGCGCTATGAGTCCGAAGGCAAGGTAAAGAAGTACGAGCATTGGGAATTTCTGTCGGCGGTGCTCGATGGCCAGAAAGTGTGCCGCGGCATCTGCGCCATGGATTTGCGGACGATGGAAGTGCGCACCTTCCCTGCCGACGCGATCATCATCTGCACGGGCGGCATTGGCGCGATTTTTGGCAAGTCGACGAATTCGGTGGTGTGCACGGGGTCGGCACAGTCGGCGCTCTATCAGCAGGGCTGTTACTACGCTAACGGCGAGTTCATTCAGGTGCATCCCACCTGTATTCCTGGCGAAGACAAGCTGCGGCTGATGTCGGAGTCCGCGCGCGGTGAGGGCGGGCGCGTGTGGGTGCCGAAGAAGGCGGGCGACAATCGCGATCCGAAATCTATTCCAGAAAAAGAGCGCTGGTACTTCCTGGAGGAGTGGTATCCGAAGTACGGCAATCTCGTGCCTCGCGATATTGCGACCCGGGCCATCTTTAAGGTCGTGTACGAGAATGGCCTCGGCATTGACGGCAAGCCGATGGTCTATCTCGACCTGACCCACATCGACCGCAAACTGCTGGACAAGAAGTTGGAAGGCATTCTCGAAATCTACGAGAAGTTTGTGGGCGACGATCCGCGCGACACGCCGATGAAGATTTTCCCCGGCATGCATTACACCATGGGCGGGCTCTGGGTTGATTTCAAGCAGGCCACCAACGTGGCAGGAATTTTCGCGGCGGGGGAGTGCGAATATCAGTATCACGGGGCGAACCGGCTGGGCGCGAACTCGCTGGTGTCGTGTATCTACGGCGGCGGGATCGCAGGGCCGAACGCGGTGAAATATGCGCGCGGGCTACAGGCGACATCAGACGGCAACGGATGCTTCGCGGCCGAGCAGAAGCGCCAGGAAGACATCAACGCGAACCTGATGAAGGCTGATGGGACAGAGAATCCGGTGAAGTTGTGGCGCGAGCTGGGCGAGTTGATGACCAAGGACTGTACGGTTATTCGCTATAACAAAAATCTGAAGCAGACCGACGTCAAGCTGGTGGAGATGCTGGAGCGTTATCGCAAGATCAATCTTAGCGACCGCACGCAGTGGGCGAATACGACGGTGGTCTTTGCGCGGCAGCTTTACAACATGCTGCAACTGGCGCGGGTAATCGCGCAGGGCGCGGGCATGCGCGATGAATCGCGCGGGGCGCATTACAAGCCGGACTTCCCCGAGCGCGACGACAAGAACTGGCTGAAGACGACGAAAGCATATTTCGCGCCCGATGCGGATGAGCCGAAATTTGAGTTCGAGCCGGTGGATACGAGTCTGATTCCGCCAAGACCGAGGAAGTATTGAACGGCGAAGCTTGAGGGTGCCCCATGCTTGTCGCGGTTTTTGCGACAGGGTGGGGATATTGACCTTCTGAACCGGCTTGAGATTGTGGGAGAGTTACAATCCCCACCCTCTTTTCGCGAAACCCGCGAAAAGAAGGATGGGGCACCCGCACATTGGATTCTTGTTAAAGGCTAACTGCTAATGGCTGATAAATCCGTCATCATCAAAATCAAACGGCAGAACACTCCCACCTCCAAGGCCTACTGGGAGGAGTTCTCAGTTCCCTACCGGCCGAACATGAACGTGATTTCGGCGTTGATGGATATTGCGGCCGAGCCGTCGACGCGCGACGGTAAGGCGACCACGCCCATCACTTACGATTCGAATTGTCTCGAGGAGGTGTGCGGATCGTGCGCCATGCTGATCAACGGGCGGGCGCGCATGGCCTGCTCGGCGCTGATTGACGATCTCGAGCAGCCGATCCGGCTGGAGCCGTTCTCGAAGTTTCCTGTCGTCCGCGATCTGGCAGTCGACCGCAGCGTGATCTTTGAAAATCTGAAAGCCGTGAAGGCGTGGGTGCCGATCGACGGCACGTACGATCTGGGCTCCGGGCCACGCATGTCGGCCGAGGAGCAGGAGGTCGCCTACCCAATCTCGCGCTGCATTTCCTGTTGCTGCTGCATGGAGGCCTGCCCGCAGTTCAACGAAGACACGGGCTTCGTGGGCGCGGCCACGATCGCGCAGGTGCGACTATTCAACACGCATCCTACGGGCAAGGCGCTGGAACGCGAACGGTTGGCGGCGCTGATGGGCGATGGCGGCATACAGGAATGCGGCTACGCGCAGAACTGCGTCGAGGTTTGCCCCAAGGATATTCCGCTGACCAAGTCCATTTCCGAGGTTAGCGGTCAGGTCATGAAGCAAGCCCTGGGTGACCTTTTGCGGCGCTGATTTTCTGGCGCTGATTACCTGTCACTGATTACTTACGACCGGCGCGATATTTCAAACGAGATTCGCGGTCCAGGTCCCACGTGCAATATCGCTCGCGGCGTGCCGCAGCGAGCCGATTGATGCCGGGAGTTCATGATCATGATAAAGATCAGCATTCTCTATCCCAACGACGAAGGCTCGCACTTCGATTTGAGTTATTACCTGGACAACCACATGCCGATGGCGATAAAGCTCTTAGGCGCCCATTCCGGCTACCGCGGGATTTCAGTGGAGCGTGGGTTGGCTGGAGCGGCGCCTGGATCCAAGGCTCCATTCGCGGCGATGTGCCACTTTCTATTTGATTCGGTTGAGGACTTCATGGGGGCTTTTATGTCCCATGGCGCGCAACTGCAGGGCGACATACCGAACTATACCGACGTTCAACCGATCATCCAATTGAGCGAGGTACTTATTTCACGGTAGTGATTTCCTGGGCCCTGACACGGCCTAGGTGACCGTTTGTGGTGCTGATTTTTGTCAAGTGTGCAGAAAAAGTGTCCAACCCCGCGTCCTAAGCGTTGTCTAACAGCTCCAAGTCGTGGCTAGCTGCGCACATAGCTGGCAGGGGCGCGCGCTCAAGAATGGCCCGTCATTTGCCGATAGAACAGTCGGGCACCTCCATTCGTGGAAGGTAAGTAACCAGCTTTACGAGGCGCCTGGGTACTCAAGTAACGGTTTCAGTCGGGCATAGGTTGGACCACTTGACAGCATGGCTTAGAATAGCCGCTACTCACACAGAAAGACCTGTGAGGGCAGCGCAGAGCGGGCACAGGACCCCGGCGCACAACGGAAGCATCTCTTGAGACGCACGGCTAATTTCAAATTCGCGTTTGTGCTGCTGACCGCGCTGCTGTGCAGCGGGCTGTCGGGCCGCGCCTTCGCGGTGCACCATGCGACCGTGCAGCGCACGCACCACCGGCACTTCCGCTGGCTGCGCTGGAATCCGATGTTCCGGCCCTCGCACGAATCGTTGCTCATTCAGAATGCTGAGATCAACCGACTAGAACTGCCGCGCATTCAGGATGAGACCGAACTGGAGGCTCTGAAGGCCGACGGTTCCCTGCTGGAAATCCGCGCGGGCGAGACCCTGCGTTTCGATCCGCGGCTGGATCCTTCACGGCGCTTCTGCCGTCCGTGGACGCTGGATTTTGTCGACGATTTGAGCCAGGCGTACTACAACCGGTTCCACCAGCAGATTCAGGTGAACTCCGCGGTGCGGACGGTGAAGGTTCAGAAGAAGCTGCGGCGCCACAATCGCAATGCAGCTCCCGCTGACGGCGATACGGCGTCTTCGCATCTGGCCGGCGTGACGGTTGACCTGCAACGCCGCGGCATGAGTAAAGACCAGGTGCACTGGATGGAACACTATCTGTTCTACATGAAGGCGCTCGGCCTAGTGGAACCGGAAGAGGAGCGTCACCAGTGGGTGTTTCACATCATGGTGAGCGGACTCTACTCCGATTGGCGCGAGACGCAGAATATTATTCCCGTTGAACATCCCGACGAGAATCCGGATCAGCATCCGGACAGTGACAAGCCCGAGGCGCAGGTTGCGCTCGGCAGCGGGACCAACTAAGCGGGACCAACTCAGAGAGTTCAAGTTGCAACATTTCAGAGTTTCAAGGTTTCCAATACCCTTCGCAATAAATCCTGTACGATTCTTCTCCAATGATTATCTTGATGGCTGGGCTTCCCGGCAGCGGCAAGAGCACCCTCGCCCGCGAACTGGCGGCGCGCACGGCGGGCCGGGTGCTGAGCAAGGACGAAATCCGGCACGCGCTCTTTCGGCCGGAGGAGATTGAATACTCCACGCGGCAGGATGACTACTGCCTGCAGATCATGCTGGAGACCGCGGGATATTTATTGGCGCGGAATTCGGCGCGCGCGATCTTTCTGGATGGGCGGCCGTTCTCCCGGCGCTACCAAATCGAGAATGTGATTACGGCGGCTGCCAGTCTGCAGCAGCCGTGGAGAATTCTGGAGTGCGTGTGCTCGGAGGAGACGGCCCGGCGCAGACTTGCGGCGAATGCCGATGCCAGCGCGCATCTGGCGGGAAATCGCAACTTCCAACTCTACCTCGACGTGAAAACGCGCTTCGAGGCTATCACGCACCCTAAGACCGTGATCGATACTGAACTGCCGCTGGAAACTTGCGTGCAGCAGGCGCTGGATGCGCTGCGGCCATAGCAATCTTTCGCCCCTCTGGGGCTCGCTTACTACTCGCGGCTACCCACAGCTTGCGCTGCGGGCTGCGTGCTTTGGCCGCTTCGCGGCTTTGTCGCACGGATGGTCTCCCTATACAATCGGGATCTGCTCGGCATCGTTCTTCGCTCCGGGCCAGAAATTATGATAAACAGATTCGGTTTCGTTCTCCTGATTTCTTCTCTGGCCGCGGCGCAGACTCCGCAGAAGCCGCCGGCCGCGTCTGACATCGTGGTCAGCGAGCGCGCCCAGAAGATTCACGACTCCGCTCTGGTAGTGGACACGCACGCCGACACGCCGCAGCGCTTTCTCGATGAAGGCTTCGATATCGGCTCGACCGATCCGAAAGATATTGGCCACATCAGCCTCGACAAGGCGCGGCGCGGAAATCTGGGCGCGGAATTTTTCTCCATCTGGGTCGAGCCGGAAACGAACCAAGGGCACTTCGCGCGCCATACCTTCGATCTGATCGATTCGGTTTACGAGCAGGCAGCGCGGCATCCCGATCGCATGGTGATGTGTTTCTCGGCCAACGACATCGACCGGGCGCACAAAGAGCATAAACTCGCCGCGCTGATGGGGATCGAGGGCGGGCACTCGATCGAGAACGACATTCATCTCCTGCGCGACTACTACCGGCTCGGCGTGCGCTACATGACGCTGAGCTGGTCGAACACCAACGAGTGGGCCGATTCTTCCGGGGATATCGACGACGCGAAAGTGCAGCACCACAACGGCCTCACCGACTTCGGCAAGCACGTGGTGCTGGAGATGAACCGGCTGGGCATGATGGTCGACATTTCGCACGTGGCTGACAAAACGTTCTGGGATGTGATGGCTACCAGCAGGGCGCCCGTAATCGCTTCGCACTCCTCGGCGCGGGCGCTGGTAGACGCTCCGCGTAACATGACGGACGAGATGTTGAAGGCCATGACCAAGAACGGCGGGGTGGTGCAGGTTAACTTCTTTAACGGATTTATTGACGAAGACTTTCGCAAGGCCCAGATCGCCCAGGCAAAAGATCAGGCCGCCGCCGTGCAGCAGTATGTCAATCAAATGAAGGCCGAGGGCAGGACGGTCAGCTACATCGATGAAGACCGCATTGAGCGCGAGTGGGCAGCCAAGATTCCGCGGCCGCCGCTGAAGTCGCTCATTGACCACATTGACCACATCGCGAAGGTCGCGGGCATTGATCACGTCGGTCTCGGCTCTGACTTTGACGGGGTGAGTGGAGCGACGCCGCAGGGCATCGACTCCGCCGCAGACTTGCCGAAGATCACGCAGGCGCTGCTTGATCGGGGCTACAGCGCCGCGGATATCAGGAAAATTCTGGGTGGAAACCTGATGCGCGTGTTTCGCGAGGTAGAAGGCGTGAGCCATGATATGCAGCTAAAGCCGCCACAGCCGTAAAACAACCTGACGACTTCCTTCATCCGTCATCAGGAAACGATGGCCGCCGCTGTCGTACAATGCAGCGTTGCGCAATTTTTTCTGCACTCTGCGAGGACAATCCATGCGTAAAACATTCGCACTCTTGACGATGTTGGTGGCGGCTTCGTCCGCCTGGACCCAGACGGGCTCAACCCAATCCGCGACGAACCAGAGCGCGCCCGCCACCAAGCCAGTCGTCCATATGGCAACCAAGCCGACCGCGATCATCGACACCACGGCGGGCAAGCTGACTTGCACGCTGTTTCCTGATAAGGCCCCGATTGGCGTGAAGAATTTTATTGGTTTGGCGAACGGGACTAAGGACTGGAAGAGTCCCGTCAGCGGTGCTACGAAGCATGGCGTGCCGCTCTATGACGGGACGATTTTCCATCGCGTGATTCCCGAGTTCATGATCCAGGGCGGCGATCCAGCGGGTACAGGAGCGGGCGCCGATCCTGTACCGCCTTTCAAAAATGAGGTTTCACCGGATTTACTATTTGATCAACCCGGTCGTTTGGCCTATGCCAACGCAGGCCGTGACACCAATAGCTCCCAGTTTTTTATTACGGAAAAGGGATTCACGGGGCAGCAAGCAGCGATGCTGAATGGCAACTACACCATCTTTGGCCAGTGCGACGAGGCTAGCGTGGAACTGGTGAAGCAGATCGCGCGCATGCACACGGATACGAACGACAGGCCCCTGCGTCCGATAAAGATCAACCACATCACGATCATGCGCAGTACGGGAACCGGGACCGGCGCAAAACCAGCTGCTGCGGGGACCACGGTGAAGAAACCCGCGGCGGTCGTGCCCAAGCCGCCGGCAAGTTCGAATTGAGTTGGGGGCCGTTCGTTGAAGAGCCACGGAGCCAGCCTAGAATGCCCTTCACCATGACCAAGCACTCTTTCCTGCTGATCCTCGCGATGCTTGCCACCTCGGCGGCCGTGGGCCGGCAAACTTTCCAGTCTGCGCCTGCTCAGGCGGGCGCGGCCCAAACCGCTGCGCAGCCGCCTGCGGGTGACAACGCCGCAGCTTCCGTTCAGCAGGATGTCGCCTACGGCACGGTCAACGGAAATCTGCTGCTGCTGGATATCTACCTGCCGGTCGAGCACGCTTCCGATTTGCGCCCTGCCGTCGTTCTCATTCACGGTGGCGGATGGACGAGCTTCGATAAATCGACCATGCACACCATGGGGATGTTTCTGGCCCGTTCTGGGTTTGTCGCCTTCTCGGTGGATTACCGGTTATTCCACGAGAAAGAGAATCTCTGGCCGGCACAGCTCGACGATGTACAACGCGCGGTTCGCTGGATCCGCGCCAATGCCGCAAAATATGGCGTCGATCCTCAGCATGTCGGAGCGTTCGGGCACTCCGCGGGGGCGCAGCTGGCGGCTCTGCTCGGCATGGAAGACACGCGCGACAATTCTGATCCCGCCCTGGCGAAGTATTCGAGCAAGGTGCAGGCGGTGGTGGATGTGAGCGGGCCCACCGATTTCACGACGCACAAGGATCCCGAGGACGTGGGTTTTCTGACTGCGTTTTTCGGCGGAGACTATGCCCACGCCGCGAAAACATGGCAGGATGCGTCGCCGGTCTTTCATGCGGCGAAGGGTGTTGCGCCATTCCTGATTGTTCATGGCACTCAAGATCAGAGCGTGCCGCTCGGGCAAGCACAGGAACTTGTGGACAAACTGAAGCAGGCCGGAGCAGAGGTGAACTTTGTGACGGTCGAGGACGTTCATACCTTCCGGACGCCGGACGCGCGCAGGCGGCTGGCGTTTGAGACGCGGGAGTTTCTTGCGCAATACCTGCGGCCGGGCGGCGGCAAATAGGAGGGCCGCCGCGAGTCGTGACAGTCCCGGTTCCGGGCGGCCGGATGTTGTTGCCTCCTGCTAAAATCAAAGCCATCAACTCAAGGAGAATAAATATTCATGAGCCGTCCCGCGGGCACTTACGCCATTTTTGAAACCTCAGAAGGAACCATCGTCTGCCGTCTGTTCGAAAAGGACGCGCCCAAAACTGTCGCCAACTTCGTGGAACTGGCCGAAGGCAAGCGTGACTGGACCCATCCGAGCACTGGCAAAAAATCGAAAGACCGGCTCTACGATGGCACGATTTTTCACCGCGTGATTCCCGACTTCATGATCCAGGGTGGCGATCCGCAGGGCACCGGCATGGGCGGACCGGGTTACCAGTTCGAAGACGAGACGAAGGGTTCGCCGCACAAATTCGACAAGCCCGGCAAACTGGCCATGGCCAACGCCGGGCCCAACACCAACGGCTCGCAGTTCTTTATCACGACGGTGCCGACGACCTGGCTTACCGGCAAGCACACGATTTTTGGCGAAGTGGTCGAGGGGCAAGACGTCGCGGTGAAGATCACCGGAGTTCCCCAAAATCGCCAGAACAAGCCGAACAAGGATGTGGTGCTGAAGAAGGTGACGATCGAGAAGGTGTAGTGCCGAGCCACAGGCCAATCCGATTGCCTCGTGTCGGCAATTTTGGGTTCAGTTAACCATCCGCTCGATTTCACATGTGGCGGCTAACCTCACGGTTTTTTCTCGGAATCTTTGCAGCAGCGCTCTTCACGAACGCTGTTGCGGTTTATTTGTTGCACGACGTCGACGCCGATCGCATTGCGAAACTAAATCTTGCCTTCTGGGAATTGACTCGGGAGTTTGTCGCTTTTGGACTCATTGCGGCGGCATTTTTTCTTCTACTGATCTGGATCGGAGCTTTGGTATTCCGCTTACGAGATATCCCGCCAAATCTTAAGCTTGGTTTTACTCTTGGAATTGCTGTGATACTGCTCCAATATCCTGCGGAATTCGCTGTCAGGAAGCTGGCAGGGCATTCGTCAGATGCATTCCTGCTAGGTTACCTGCTATTAAGCCCCGTTTGCTGCGCTGCCATCATTCTCCTAAATAGTCACAGAAGGCGGGCGACAAAAAATTGAAATCTTAGGGGCGTAGGTTCATAGCGCCCCGTCGCGGAAAAGATCACGCGTGCTCCGCTAGCCAGAGCGACTGCGCCGGCTACCGGGCCGTGACCCGCCTTCGCCCCGAGGCGTACCTTTGCGTCTTTCCGCGATGCCAGCGGAACGATCATGGCAAGAGGCCTGTCAAAATGCGTGACGAGGACAGGCTTACCGGTTTTCCTTACGCGCTGCAGGATTCTTGAGCACTCTCTTCTAAACTCGGGGAAAGGGACTTCTCTCATCGCCACGGTATTTCCATCGTCACTTGCGTCCGACATCTTTAGGTCGAGTGTGAGCGCTAGACCCCGATCACTACCACCAGTTCCTTCACCGCCGCGGCGCTCTTGTCGAGGCCGGCTTTTTCTTCCGCGGTCAGCTTGATCTCGATGATCTGCTCGATTCCCTTCGCGCCCAGCTTTACCGGGACGCCGACGTAGAGGCCGTGGATGCCGTATTCGCCTTGCAGGTAGGCGGCACAGGGAAGGATTTTCTTTTTGTCTTTAAGGATGGCTTCGACCATTTCGGTCGCCGCCGCGGACGGGGCGTAGTAGGCCGAGCCGGTCTTCAGATACTTTACGATTTCGGCGCCGCCGTCGCGGGTGCGCTGAACCAAGGCATCGAGCTTGGTCTTCTCGATCAACTCGGTGATCGGAATGCCGGCGACCGTGGAATAGCGCGGCAGCGGGACCATGGTATCTCCGTGGCCGCCGAGCACGAAGGCCGTGACGTTCTCGACGCTGACCTTCAGTTCATCGGCGATGAAGGCGCGGAAGCGAGCCGAATCCAGCACGCCAGCCATGCCGATGACGCGCTCGCGCGGGAATCCGCTGAGCTTGTAGGCGGCTTGCGCCATGGCGTCCAGCGGGTTCGAAACGATGATCAGAATGCAGTTCGGGGAATTCTTCACCACCTCTCCGACCACCGCTTTCATGATGTTGTAATTCGTGTTGAGCAAGTCGTCGCGGCTCATGCCGGGCTTGCGCGGGATGCCGGCAGTGATCACGACGATGTCGGAGTTCGCGGTGTCGGCGTAGCTGTTGGTGCCGCTGACGTAGGAGTCGCGCTTCTCGATGGGCATGGCCTCGAGCAGATCGAGTCCCTTGCCCTGAGGTACGCCCTCGATGATGTCGATGAGTACGACGTCGGCGAGTTCCTTGGAGGCGATCCAGTGAGCGGCCGTCGCGCCTACGTTGCCGGAACCTACGATGGTGACTTTTTTGCGCATGGGATGATTCCTCTCGGGATTGAGCAATTGGGAAATTCAGTAATTGAGTAATTGAAAACCTTTGGTCCTTGCCACGGCCTGGAATCTGGGAAATTCCCAATTCCTCAATCGTCCTTACACCAGCACACCCGCGCCCATATTTTCAATCATGGCGTCGGCGAACTCGCTGGTTTTGACTTTGGTGGCGCCGGGCATAAGGCGCTCGAAGTCGTACGTGACTTTTTTCTGTTCGATGGTCCGCTCCATACTCTGTTCGATCAGGTCGGCAGCTTCGCCCCAGCCCAGATGACGGAACATCATCACGCCCGACAAAATCACCGACCCAGGATTGATCACGTCTTTGTCGGCATACTTGGGAGCAGTACCGTGGGTCGCTTCGAAAATGGCGTAACCGTCGCCAATATTGGCGCCCGGAGCGATTCCGAGGCCGCCCACCTGGGCCGCGGCTGCGTCGGAAATATAGTCGCCGTTGAGGTTGGGTGTGGCCAAAACCGAGTATTCTTCCGGACGTGTCACAATCTGCTGAAAGATCGAGTCCGCGATGCGGTCGTTGATCATGACTTTCTTTTTCCACGCGCCGTTGCCATGCGTGGCGTAGATCGCGTCGAGCACTTGCTTCACTTCTTTTTCGACAGCCTGGCGAAATGCCGGAGGAGCAAACTCCATGCCGGGTTCAACCGCTTCCGCATTCTGCGCGACGGTTATGTTCGGATCCTTGTCTTTGTTGCCGATGATCCAACTCTCGCGTTCAGTAACCACTTTATCGCGGAATTCCTGCGTAGCCACTTCGTATCCCCAGAGGCGGAACGCGCCCTCGGTAAATTTCTGGATGTTGCCCTTGTGCACGATGGTGACGCTCTTCAGGCCGTTGGCGATCGCGTGCTGGATGGCCATACGCACCAGGCGCTTGGTTCCAGTGATCGAAATTGGCTTGATGCCGATGCCGGAGTCGAGGCGAATCTGCTTCTTGCCGCCCTTCAGCATGTCTTTGTTGAGAAACTCGATCAACCGGACGCAGTCGGCAGTTCCCTGCTCCCACTCGACGCCGGCGTAAACGTCTTCCGTGTTTTCGCGGAAGATGACGACGTCCATGCGCTCGGGATGCTTCACCGGCGAGGGCACGCCCTTGTAATATTTCACCGGGCGCACGCAGCAATACAAATCAAGAATCTGGCGCAGCGCTACGTTGAGTGAGCGAATGCCGCCGCCGACGGGCGTAGTCAGCGGGCCCTTGATGGCCACGCGAAACTCGCGTACGGCTTCGACCGAGTCATCGGGCAGCCAGGTATCGAACTTGGCTTTAGCTTTCTCTCCGGCAAATACTTCGTACCAGGCAACGCGGCGCTTGCCTTTGTAAGCCTTCTCGACTGCCGCATCGAAGACTCGCAGCGAGGCTTTCCAAATGTCGCGGCCGGTGCCATCGCCTTCAATGAATGGAATGATCGGGTGGTCGGGAACGTCATAGTTGCCGTTGGCGTAACCGATTTTCTTGCCGTCCGCGGGTACCGCTACGCCGTTATAAGAGCCAGCCATGCACAACCTCCGCTATGAATGTTTTGCTCCGCGATTTAGAAAACTTCCAATTATAAAGAACTGGCGGATAAACAGTAGATTATTCTTGTTCGGGGCACCTTGCCCGAGTGGCAGGAGTGCCCCTTCCCGGTTTCTGGGACAGTCGGCTACCAGCGGCGCGTGCCAAACGTTTTGCGCACTCCCAGGGTCACGTAGCGTCCCCAGGGACCGTTGTTGCCAAGATCGGCGGAGCCCAGATTCTTGTCGCGCGCCCCCAGGCGGTCGAACAAGAAATGCTGCGTCACGCGGAATTCGAATCCCTTGTTGAGATAAATCCCGACTCCCCAGGAGTGCTCGATCCCGATCGCGTCCGGGGACCAAGTGTAAAGAGTCTTGGGCAGAGTCTTGCCGAACAGAAATGTGGGCGCTCCGTATACCATGAATCTGCGTAGCGGCCCGCGCCCGAAGGGACGAACCTCCAGGATTCCCGACAACATGTAACGGGCGAACAGGCTGCAGGGATCCTGGAGTCCGCCGTTGGCGGCGACGTCACCGGAGCAGAGATTCGGATCGATCTCGTTGTGCGGAGGCGCCAGGTCCAACTGCGCCCAGCCCCAAAGCATGTCGTGGGGGAAGAACATCCGCTCGCCGGAATCGGCATCGTGCCCGCTGCCCTGCGAACTGCTGGCTGGCGCAGAGTTTTGGGGAGAGTTCAGAGACGCCGACACCTGCGCCCCCGCCATCGAGATCAGTACCGGAATTGCCAGAAGCCACGCCCACCGTTTCATTGCGCCTCCTAGAATCAGTTCGATTTTGTGAGAAACAGAAAGCCGAATCCCAAACCCGCCCAACCAGGCAGGATTCGACGGAAATCCGGTTCAGCAGAGCGCAACATTGTAACCTGCACTCAGATTCTGGCTGGTGGCGATGAAGATTCTGGAAACCGCGGAAGGCACTTCGGAATACGCTTTGCACGCGGTTGAGGCCCACGCCCTCCTGCTCCTGGCAGTTGGAACCACATTGCCCCATCCCTTGCTCTTCCAGAATCCATATTCCGAACCCGGTTTATTCCATTCATAGTACGTTTAGGTTAGTGCAAATCGCCTAAACCACGCCAAAACATGGGCATACGGGTTTGGTGGGCGGATTGCACAGTAGGAAAGTACAGCAAACCAGGAACCCTATGCCTCAAGAGATTTCCGTCTCCTACCAAGCGATCAAGAGTAAGGTTTACCGGCTGATCGATTCCCTTGTAGTCGGCGAAAAGAGCGAATCTGAAGTGCAGGAGTCGATCCGGCGCTGGTGGGCGCTGATCCATCCGGCCGACCGGCCGATCGCTCAGAAGTACCTGTTGATGGTGCTGGGCCGTTCCGCCTCTGCTCTGGACTGCATGGGAGACGCATTTCTTTCCGTCAGCAGCTGCGAAGTTACCCGGCCAAACTTGGCCGAGACTGCACTTCCCGGCAAGCGCATGCGCCTGCTGGAGCGGATGGTTAAGGAAAGCTCCGTACGAACTGCCGTATAACCAGACCACGACCCGCCCGCAAGAAACAGAATTTACATTTCTTCAGTTGAGTTTTGCATCGTCTAGCCCCTATCTTGAGTCTTATCGTTTTAGCGTCAGCCCCGTTGGGTTGCGGAAATCCTCCACACAGGAGTCAGGAATGACAGCATCGTCTTCAACACCGTCCAGAAAGCCAGGGAATCTCGGAACCTATCTCACTTTTGGAGTACTGCTGATTATGGCCACGTCGCTGTTTGCAGGCTCAGGTGTTTACAGCTTCACGCTCAACTCCATCGACGGCAAGCCGGCGCCGCTGGCCGACTACAAGGGCAAGGTCGTGCTCATCGTGAACGTGGCCAGTAAGTGCGGCTACACTCCGCAGTACAGCGCGCTCCAGGCCGTCTACGAAAAATACAAAGACCAGGGATTCGTCATCCTCGGCTTCCCTGCCAATAATTTCGGCGCGCAGGAGCCGGGGACGAATGAAGAAATTAAGACTTTTTGCAGCCGCACGTACAACGTGACGTTCCCCATGTATTCGAAGATTTCGGTCAAGGGCGGCGACCAGGCGCCGCTGTATACCTATCTGACGAAAGAGACAGGCGCGGGCATCGCCGGCGAGATCAAGTGGAACTTCACCAAGTTTCTGGTGGATCGCGATGGGAAGGTGGTTCAGCGGTTCGAGCCCGCGGTAACGCCGGATTCGAAAGAAGTGACCGCGGCGATTGAGAAGCAACTGAAGTAGGGGCGCGGTTCACAATTACGTTCGAGGGTACCCCACCCTTGTCCCTCAGCTTTCTTGGAGGGACAGGGTGGGGATTTTTGACTTTCAGGGAGATCCGATCCGGCTCTGGTTTAGATACGACTCTGTGCGTTCCGAACGTCAACTTCCCCACCCTGGCCTTATCGGATTCAACGATGTCCTGTGGATTGAAAGTGTAGAGGGATTGGCTCATTTCTCTTTCTCGGCCGACAGGCCCTGAATTCTCGCCGCCACCGGCGCCAGGGCCGGCAGGTGATTCTCTGGAGAATTGAGATAGAAGAAAGCCACGGCTGACAGGTCGTCCTGCCGCGCGTAGGCGGTGAACGGATCGGTAGGTTTGGTTTTTATATCCTGGATCGCTTGCCCGGGAGAATCCAGCAATCGAAGCCATTGGCCGCCGTTATCCATCGTAACCGGTTCTACCGGCAGGCCTTTCTTCATCATCTCCAGCACTTCGCTGCGGGTCGCTCCTCCTATTTGCGAGAGGGTGACGCGGATATCCCGGTGAAAGTAGATGGGATCGGGAATGTGGTAGCGGTAAAAACCGAATTGATGCGCCTTACGGTCAGACAAGGTACAGCCTGCAAAACGGCCGAAGAAAACCTCCTGGCCCCAGCCCGTGCCGATGTAATCTTCCGTACCGGTTCCTACCATCGTGGGTTGAGAAGTATCGCCGTCGAGATAGAGCTTTGCGACCCCTTCTCCCCACCATCCTACGTTCTGCTGGTTGGCGATGACGCCGACGTGCGCGCCGAGAAAACGCCCTTCGCCCTCGACCTTGGGCAGAATTTCAAAGTCGCGGCCCAGGGTGGTGGGCTGCTCCCGCCTCCAGATGGCGTGAAAGTAAAGAGAGTTGGGATTCCAATGCTTGGTCTCGATAAAATCCACGTCATAAAACAGGTAGCCGATTTTTCGTGGGGATTGGTTGGTGAGCTTCACGCTGGCGCCGGTGCGAAAGGGCATAGGAATGTAGCTGACGAAGGACCTTCCCTCGGGATTGGCGAAGAGGGCGTTCTCAAACGCGGTTGTATGCCCCAGAATGTCGGCAAAGAAATCACCGAAGGGCACGTCCACCGCGGCCGTGGAGGCGCTATCCCAAAAGATCTGCAGGCGCAAAGAGCGAAGCATTTGTGGATCTCTCTCCATAAGAGTGAACCACATGCGGCGAATCTCGCCGCTGCCATCCACGTGCATAAGTGTTTTGGTTTCCCCGGCCTCGAGAGAATCGAAGGGATGGCCCTTGAATCCCTGGTTGGTGGTAGCGCCCGCGCCTTTTTGAGCCAGAGGATTTTCGAACGAGGCCCAGCGGGTGTCCATCTCCGGCTGAATCTGAGCCAGGCTGCTCAGCGCAGGGTTTGGGTCCGACCGGCTGTTCCCAGTTGTGTAGTGTTTGCCGGCCAGCGCCCCAAAGAATGTCGCGGCAATGACGATCAATATGGCCAAGCCAATTTTCTTCACGGTGGGTTCGCCTTTCCTGGTGCTGCAGAAGCAGCAGACTACAAGAGGACTATCTTAAAAAGGGAGTGCGCGCATATGTACACGTCCGACTACACGCCTCGATATTGTCAGACACCAGATTGTTAGACGCCAGCGACGGCCAATTTAGCTGTCAACTGTCGAAACCATTGAACGCAAATGACGCGCTTCTGGAGGCTGCTAGCGGCCGGTGCGCACTCTTTTGATATTAAATGTCGTAATACAGCGCAAACTCATACGGGTGCGGCCGCTGCCGGATTGCGTCCACTTCTTTTGACCGCTTGTAGTCCACGTAAGTCCGCAATAACTCTTCCGTGAAAACTTCGCCTTTTAGTAAGAAGGCGTGATCGCGCTCCAAGGCGTCGAGGGCGTCTTCGAGCGAGCCGGGCATCGAAGGGATGGTCGACAGTTCCTCGGGATCGAGTTCGTAGATGTCTTTGTCGAGCGGCTGGCCGGGGTCCATTCTATTTTCGATGCCGTCGAGGCCGGCCATTAACATCGCCGCAAATGCCATGTAGGGATTGCAACTCGGGTCGGGCGGGCGGAACTCAACCCGCTTTTCCTTGGGCGCGACCGAGTACATGGGAATGCGGCAGGCCGCCGAGCGATTGCGGCGAGAGTAAGCCAGATTCACCGGGGCTTCAAAGCCGGGCACGAGGCGCTTGTAGGAATTCGTGGTGGGGGCGATGATCGCCGAGAGCGCCGGGCCGTGCTTGATCAGGCCGCCAACGTACCACAGCGCAAGCTGGGACAGGCCGGCATATCCGTCGCCGGAAAACAGCGGCTGGCCGGCCTTCCACAGGGACTGGTGGGTGTGCATGCCGCTGCCGTTGTCGCCGAAGATTGGCTTGGGCATGAACGTGACCGTCTTACCCTGGCGATTGGCCACGTTTTTCACAATGTATTTGTAAAGGAGCATCTTGTCGGCCGACCGCACCAGCGAATCGAACTTCAGGTCAATCTCGGTCTGACCGCCGGTAGCTACCTCGTGATGGTGGCATTCCACGTCGATGCCGCAGTTCTGCATGGTCAGCACCATGTCGGAGCGCAAGTCCTGATAATGGTCGGTGGGCGGAACGGGAAAATAACCTTCCCGGTAGCGCGGACGGTAGCCCAGATTATTTTCTTCCCGGCCCGAATTCCAGCGGCCCTCCTCGGCATCGATAAAGTAAAAACCGTACTGCTCGCGCTGATCGAAGCGGACATTATCGAAAATGAAAAACTCCGCCTCGGCGCCGAAGTATGCTGTGTCGGCGATGCCGGATGAGGTCAGGTAGATTTCAGCTTTTCTGGCGATGTAGCGGGGATCACGATCGTAGCGCTGCTTGGTCACCGGATCGACCACATCGCAGACCAGCACCAGCGTGGGCACCTCGGTGAAAGGATCGAGCAAATGAAAATTGGCGTCGGGCTTGAGCAGCATGTCGCTCTCGTGAATGCCCGCCCACGCTCGAATGGAAGAACCGTCAATGCCGAACCCTTCGTCGAACGAGGCTTCCGTCAACTGCCCGATGGGATAGGAAACGTGGTGCCAGAGGCCGGGAATATCGGTGAAGCGCAGGTCTAGAATCCTGACGTCGTTCTTCTTCGCGAACTCGAGAACAGCCTTGGGTTCAGTCATGAAAACTCCTGGAGCAAATCCTTCAGAAATCGGGCGAACGCTTGCGGAGAGTCGTAGCCCCCACGCTAACGTAGCAAAGAAGCGCGACGTTAGAATGAGTCACCCGGGGGAATCGGGCCCCCGGCTGCTACAATCGGTCGCGTTGTGCAGGACGAAAGAGTGTAAAGCGAGTGGCCGCGGCTGGCAATTCGATTGTTCTTATAGCGGCGATAACGCGACTTTATACTGGAAGCTGTCAGCCATCAGCTCTCAGCTTTCAGCGACCCGCAGCGGCCTGCTGGAGATCTGAGACGAACCGCCTTGGCTGACAGCTGAAAGCTGACGGCTGAAAGCTGACGGCTGAGAGCTTTCTATGGATTTTGACCAGCTCGAAACCTTCCTCGAAGTGGCGCGGCACGCCTCGTTCTCGCGGGCGGCGGAGAAGCGTTTTCGCACCCAGCCGGCCATTTCGTCACAGATTCGCGGAATCGAGGAAGAAGTCGGCGCCAAGCTGTTCGACCGCTCCGGAGGAAAAGTATCGCTGACGGCGGCGGGCAAGGCCTTTCAGAAATATGTCGAGGAAACGCTGGACGCCCGCAAGGCCATGCTGGTCGCCATCGCCGAGATGGAGCGCGTGCCCCGCGGCGAAATCATAGTCGGCGCGAACGAGGGTACATGCCTGCACATCCTGCCTTACGTGTTTGCCGATTTCAAGAAGCAGTATCCCGATGTGTCGGTAAACATCAAGCGCGCGGACTACGGAAAAATTCTCGAATCCATCATCGACAACTCGGTCGACTTCGGCGTGATTTCCCTTCCGGTCACAGACAACCGCCTGACCGTGGTGCTCATCCATCGGGATGAGTTGATTCTGATCGCGCCGCCCCAGCATCCTCTGGGAAAGTTGAAATCTGTTTCCGTGGCCGAGGTGGCGAAGTTTCCGCTGGTCGTCCCCAAGGCCGGACATACGCGGGATGCTATCGAGCAGATGTTTCACGAGCGCCGTCTGAAGCCGAACTACACCATGGAACTCGATTCCAGCGAACTGCTGAAGCGCTTTGTAGCCGCCGACGTAGGCATCGGCTTCATCGCCCGCTCCAACGTCGAGGACGACGTTCGCGCCAAGGTGCTGGCCGCCGTTCCCCTCGCCGACGCGCAGGTGCGCCGCGACCTGGCGCTGGTCTTCCGCAAGGACAAGGCTCTGAGCCGCGCGGCGCTGGCCTTCATCGACATTGCGGTGAAACACAAATCCACGGAAGAACTGGCGCACATCCCAAGTCGATGACCGAGCGATGACCCGAGTGATGACCAAGTGATGATGAAAGCTATCCCCAGGCTTCTGCTCGCACTACCCGTCGTTTTCGCCGTCCTCTCGCTACCGGGGATGGGTCAAGTCTCTTCGCAGAAGCCGCTGTCGCAAATGCCGGCGTCGGCGCGGCAGTTGATCGCCATCAAAGTTACGGGAAGCAAGCGCTTCCCCGAAGCCGCCATCGCCGCCGCGACCGGCCTGCAGATGGGCACTGCGGTCAGCGATGACGACTTCAAGAAAGCCGCCCGCCGTTTGGGCGATATGGGAGTCTTTACCGAAATTGCCTACACATTCACCTATTCGTCGGCGGGAACCGAGCTCGAACTACAGGTCACCGACGCCGATAAATATGTTCCGGCGCATTTTGAGGATTTTGTGTGGTTCACCGACGCCGAACTGAAGCAGCGCATCCAGCAACATTCGCCGCTGTTCGATGGAACCTTGCCGCTCTCGGGTCGCCTGGCCGACGACGTCTCCGATGTGCTGCAGGCCATGCTGGTGGAGAACTCCATCCCCGGACATGTCGAGTATCTGCGCACCGGCAAAGCCGACGGTCCCGTCGAATCGATCAACTACCATGTGACCGATGTTCTCATCCAAGTGCACAAGATCGAGTTCACTGGCGCGGCCGATGCCGAGTTGCCCGCCCTGGAAGCAGCGGCCGAAAAACTTCCGGATCGCGAATACTCCCGCACTCGCCTCAACCTGCTGGTCCAGCACCAGCTTCTGCCCGTCTATTACGCGCGCGGATACCTGAAGGCGCGGTTCGGCGAGCCCCAGCCCAAAGTCGTCAAGAAACCCGGGGCCGAAAACCCTGAAAACGAAGATGGGCCGCGCAACCAGACTCTCGTCGATGTTATCTTTGCGGTTACTCCCGGCCAGCAGTACAAGCTGAAAGGCTTGGAGTGGTCGGGCAATCACGAGTTCCCTACCGACACGCTGCAGAAAATGGTCCATGCGGAGCCTGGCCAGCCCGCCAACACGATTCGTCTGGGCGACAATCTGAAAGACATACAGAAACTCTACGGGTCTCACGGATTCGTCACCACCACGATCAAGGCCGACGCGCAGTTTGACAACGCCGCCAGCGAAGTCGTCCTCCACCTGGTCGTGACCGAGGGGAACGTCTATCACATGGGTGACCTCGAATTTCGCGGGCTCGACAACAGCCTGACGGCGAAACTTCGCAGCGCATGGAAAATCCGCCCCGGCGACGTCTACGACTCGACCTACCTGAGTGAATATCTTCCCGCCGCCCAGAAACTTCTGCCGCCGACCCTGGACTGGGAAGTCTCCTCACACGTGACCGCCAACGTCCGCGAAAAGACGGTCGACGTCGATCTCATCTACTCCGCGAAAGCACCGAAGTAAGCGCTGCGCCGGGTCTCGGCTGTGCCGGCTCTCGGCTGAACCAGTCTCAGGGTGCTTGTTCGTTTTTTGGAACAATTTCAGCGATCTTTTCCGAAATCGCTTCCGCTGCCGTACTCTAATTCGCACATTTTGTCTTTGTGCTCCAGCTGAAGGAACGTTTGTGAAACGACAACGCCTTGGTACACTGGCCGCAAGTCCGCACAAGTCACACCCGCGGGCTGCATCGGTTTGAAGGAGATTTGGGATGAACCGTAGTTGGCGGCAGGTCTGGCAGCATCGTGGGCGGCGTGTGATCTTGATTGCGGCAGCGTTATGTTCGGCAAGCTTTTTCTTGCTGAGTCCGGCAATGGCGGCCGGGAAACAAACGCTGACCGGCGAAGTAGGCGACGCCATGTGCGGCGCCAAGCACATGGAGGGCACCCCGGCCGAGTGCACGCGAACCTGCGTGGCGCACGGCTCGAAATACGCCCTGGTCGTGGGCGACAAGGTTTATGTTCTGAACACCGCCGACAAGGCCGTGCTGGCGGTGCTCGGTCAGCAGGCAGGCCAGAAAGCCACCGTCACTGGCACGGTCGACGGCACGAACATTGAGGTAAGCAAGGCGGTCGCCGCCAAGTGAAGACGCTTTTGCTCTAGGTTCTTGCTCCGGCCGACGAAACGAATTAGGAACGGTTTTGCCCGGGCCCTCCCCCTCAGAAAATCCGGGCACCCGGCGGGGACGCGCGCCAGCGCTCCCCGCATTTTTTCTCTCTCGCCTGCAAATTCATATTTCCTTTACAAAACATTGTGTTAGATTGTGCATTCTCCTGTCTCAATTTTTTCTTGCGGAGGATCACGGATTTGGGCAAAGACATGGTTCCGAAGCGGATTTTCTTTACCAAGGGAGTCGGGAAGCATCGTGAGCGGCTGACTTCCTTCGAATTAGCGCTGCGCGACGCCGGCATCGCTGCCCAGAACCTGGTGCGGGTTTCCTCCATCTTCCCGCCCAACTGCAAGCTCCTCGCCCGCAAGGAAGGTGTGAAGTACTTGCATCCCGGAGAAGTGGTTTTTGCCGTGGTCGCGGAAAACTCCACGCGCGAACCTCACCGGCTGCTGGCCTCCTCCATTGGCGTCGCGATTCCGGCCGACCGCAATACTTATGGTTATTTGAGCGAGCACCACTCCTTTGGCGAGACCGAAGACGCCGCCGGTGAATACGCCGAGGAACTCGCCGCCGAAATGCTCGCGACCACCCTCAACGTGGAATTTGATCCCGACCGCTCCTGGGACGAGAAGAAGCAGATTTACCGGCTGTCCAACAAAATCGTGCGCACCGCGAACGTGACCCAGTCCGCGGTCGGCGATAAACGCGGCCTCTGGACCACGGTGATCGCCTCGGCCGTACTGATCTTCGATTAGGAGGGCAGAGAGTCTCTCTCGGTTGAACTATCCGCCTGCGTGGACTTCGTTCGCACACGCCTAGGTTTGCGTTCGACCTCCATCTCCAGCAAGCGGCTCAGTTTTAGGAAACATTCCCCGCCTGTATGGCCTGCGCCTTCTCCCCTTAAGTTTCGATTAAGCTGATGAAAACAATGCAATTAAATGAATCCTGACACAGAATCGGGCATCTGATGAAAGAGCGATAAGCAGTAATACTTTGGTAATCCGGTCCCGACTCGAATGTAATGTTCCGTTAACAGGAATCGGGTACTATTGAAGTGGTAAGAAAGACACAGATCGAGGAGTTAGCAGTGGACATCGAAACTCGCAGAAAGAAGCAACAGACCCTCATGGTGCAGTTGGTGGAGCGCAAGGTACGCTCCCGGGCCAAGCAGATCTACGAAACCCGCGGACAGACCGAGGGCCAAGCTTTGCAGGATTGGTTTCAGGCAGAGTCGGAAGTTCTTGAAAATAGTATTCTTGCACCGTTGTATCGGCGCATGCGGACGGGCAATCACGACAGCCAGCAGAGCGACTCCACCCAGGAGTTCAGCGCTCAGGGTGCGACTGCCTGCGAGAGCAACGCGTAATCCGCGCCGAGAGCGGTTAAGGCCGTTCTGAGTCGGCGGCGGTTCAATCCCTTAAGCCCTATTTTCTGGATGCGGCCCGAGTTCCCTTGGGGCCGCCTTTCTTCGCCTTATCCAGACGTTCCAGCACGGCGGCCACGATGATCGGCAAGCCGACGGTCGCGTCGACGAAGACCTCGCCAAACCGTCCGCCCTCCGACGGCGGCACGAACTTGCCCCAGGAAATCGCTTCGCTGTAGGGACTGCCCGACAACCCTCCCCAGTGCACCGGCTCGGGGCAAATTCTCAGACCATAGTGGTAGCGCTTCAAGGGCACGTTTTCGCCCAGGCGCCGGTGCCGCAGTTCGATGAACGGTCCAAACTGTTGCGACCAGTTGCGCGGCACCCCGCCGCCGATGGTGAAAATCCCCAGCTTCTTCTGCCGCAGCAGCGTCGCGGCAAAATGCTCCAGATCTTCGAAGGGATCGAAGCGGATCTTGTGGCGTCCCGTCGACTCCCGCAGGCGATTGTTCAGGGCCGTGTCCAGACCAAGTTCTGAGTCGCTGAACGCCGGCACGAAGACGGGCACTCCCTGTTCATACGCCGACTTCAGAATGCCCCGCTGGTTCTTGTCGCGCTTCGCCAGATACGCGCCGATGGCATGGTTCAGCTTGTACGAACACATGACCTCGTTGTGGTCCCAGGCTTCGAGCACGGCGGACATGACTTCTTCAACGTCGTCAAGATTCTGCTCGGGCTCGAGCGTGTCGTAGACGCGGTTGTAGCCCTGCTCGTAAAGTTCCTCGTCCGACACCTCAGGATTGGCGCGAAAGTGGGCCCGCCCCGTGGCTTCGACCAGGCCGTGACACATGAGCGCTCCGGTCGAGACGATGGCAT
>CAWDBW010000107.1:0-32006 GCA_963800405.1 uncultured Acidobacteriota bacterium | reverse complement strand
CCGGGATCCAATTTTTAATTCCTGGGAGATCATGCAGGTGTTACCGAAGAAGAAGAGGAACAGATCCTTAAGCAGGGGCAAAAATTATTTCAATAGGCCCGATTTCCCTTCATTCTGATCACTGCATAACCCTTGTCCATAACGAGTTGGACCGAGCTGAATCAACAAGAAAGGGATCAACAAGAGGAACTGATTGAAAGGATGATGGATAATTTATAATTTTTGATTTGCTTCAATGCAAAAGGCTATATCCCATTTATCTGTATGAGGATAGAAGGTTACTCAATGTATCTTTCGGGATATTCACCTTTCCGAATAGTGTAACTTAGGCATTCATCTTCAGAGCGTGCTTTCTTGCCTTCAATTTATTTTTTATTCCCATAATATACGCTCCATGTCTATTCTCCAAATAGGAGTATAAAGAGAGTGATGCTGCGGCCGTAACCGCGGTGAACCAGTTCTCCTACGTCGCGGCACCGGCGCCGGGGATCACCAATCCTGCGGATTGCACGGGTGCCTACCAGCCAAATGTGGCCACGAACCCGAACGCCCCCGGCTCTCCGATCTCCACCCTCGCCGTCACCAACGCAGCTTTTTACCCTGTTTACAATCCCGTCCTTGCCCCCTACGACCTGACCCGTGGCGGAACGCCCTACGACTTCATCGGCCACACCGACGTGAAGGAACTCGCCCTGTACGTACGGGACAACATCACCAAAGGAAACTGGTCGCTGAACCTGGGCTTGCGGGGCGATCTCTACAACGGTCTCTCGGTCGCACGGCAGGCAGAGCCTCGGGTGGGAGTCGCTTACAACATCAAACGAACCAACACGATTCTTCGCATTTCCTACGCCCGTACTCTGGAGTCTCCGTTCAACGAAATCTCATCCTCTCCAGCATCGGATGCGAAAACGCCGTTTTGAATCCGCTGCTTCTTTGCGGCTCCGCCAGCGGCGCGTTGAGTCCCGGCTTTCGCAATGAGTTCCATGCCGGCATCGAGCAGGCGTTCGGGAAGTATCTGGTCTTTTCGGGGGAGTGGATTTCGAAGTACACGCACAACGGCTACGATTTCAGCGTGCTCGGCAATACTCCGATCACCTTCCCCATCGAATGGCACAACTCGAAAATTCCTGGATATGCCGGCCGCGTGAGCGTGCCTGAAATCCATGGCTTCTCAGCCCTGATGGTCTTCTCCAGCGTGGCCGCGCGCTTCTTTCAACCGCAGATCGGCGGAGCGGGTGCGACCGTGGCAACTGCAGCGGGACTTCCCTTCCGCATCGATCATGACGAGAAGTTCAACCAGACCACTCACTTCCAGTACCAGCCCTGGAAGCTGGGCCCATGGGTTGGGTTCAACTGGCGCTACGACAGCGGACTGGTGGCTGGGGCGACGCCATGCTTCGGGCAGTTGGCGTCCAACGATTGCCCTGGATCAGTGGCCCCGGGCGGCGTGCCGTACGTCAGCATGGGCGCTGCCAACGTGGGCGAGATTCCGCTCTCTGCCGATCAGGAGTCAGAGGCCGGGTTCACCTGCAACGGCGCCCGAGCCACTCCGACATCGCCTCTGCCCTTCAATTGTCCGGCGTCGGAGTTTGGGTCGACGCTCATCAAGGTGCCGGGACCGAATGCCGAGAACGACGACCACAACCCTCCGCGCATCGCCCCGCGGAATCTGTTCGACATGTCGCTGGGCCACGACAACCTGTTTCACGGCGAAAAATACAAATGGAGTGCGCAACTGACCGTCATCAACCTGACGAACAAATACGCGCTCTACAACTTCCT
The DNA here is from genome assembly GCA_963800405.1 of uncultured Acidobacteriota bacterium. Lineage (GTDB taxonomy): Bacteria > Acidobacteriota > Terriglobia > Terriglobales > Acidobacteriaceae > Sulfotelmatobacter. The sequence goes on along the minus strand of CAWDBW010000107.1, from coordinate 30,221 downwards.
CTCCACTTTCAGCGGGACGCATTATGTGACACCTCGGGCCATCACGGCGCAACTGGCGTTTCACTTCTAGCGCTCTATCGCATCTAAAGGGAACGGGCGGCTCGGTGCGGGCCGCCTGTTCCTTACCTGAAACAAGGTTTTGATTTTGTAACTGAGCGTAAAATCTCCGGCTCACCCCGGAAACGACATACTGGAGATTGGTAGAATGGGGATCAATGCTTCAATCGCAATTTAGTATCAATCAGATCGTGCGCTCAGCACGCTTCGCTGTCCTGGCGCTCGCGGTCTGCACTGCTAGTCTTTGTTCGGCGCAGTCCGTGGGCAATTCCTCATCGCTCGAAGGGACCGTGCTCGACGCGACCGGCGCGGTCGTATTTGGAGCAACCGTAAAGATCCATAACGCCGTCAGCGGCCTGGACCGCAGTGTGCAAACCAATACCACCGGCGGATTCAGTTTCCCCAACGTTCCCTTCAACCCTTATCACCTCACGGTGACGGCTAGGGGTTTCGCGCCCTATGTTCAGGACGTTCAGCTGCGCTCGGTGGTGCCGGTGAATCTTTCCATCACGTTGCAAGCGGTGGTTGAGACCCAGACAGTCACCGTGCACGACACCGCCGGCGACCTGGTTGAGACCGACTCCACCTACCACACCGACGTAGAGAAGGACATGATGGACCGGCTGCCCATGCCGGAAGGCGGTGGTGTGGCTGCGGCCGTCGAAACCGCTACGCCCGGCGTTTCCGCCGATTCCAACAACCAGATGCACGGCCTGGGCGATCATGCCGAGAACACGATTTCGGTCGACAACCAGGTCAATTCCGACCAGTCGAGCAAGACTTTTTCCAACCAGATTCCTTCCGGCTCGATTCAGTCGATGGAGGTAATCGCCGGCGCGCCGCCAGCCGAGTTTGGCGGCAAGACCAGCCTGGTGGTCAAGGTAAGCACTCGCTCCGGCCAGGGAGTCACGACCCCGACCGGATCGCTCACGACTTCTTACGGTGCCTTCGGAACGTCCGACGCGGCATTCGATCTCGCCTATGGCGGGCCGAACTGGGGAAATTTTATTGCCGTCAGCGGCACCAATGGCGGCCGCGTGCTCGACGCGCCCGAATTCTCCGTGATGCACGACAAGGGAAACGAGGAGAACGTTTTCGACCGCATCGACTACCAGATCGCCAGCGGCAACACGGTGCACCTGAACTTGGCTTGGACTCGCTCCTGGTTCCAGACGCCGAACACCTATGACAACCTGAACATCGGCGCCGTCGATCCTCTGGGCAACCCGGTTCCCGCGGCCGACCAGCGCTCGCAGATCAGGACCTTCAACGTCGCACCCACCTGGACGCGCCTGCTCAGCCCAACCCTGGTCTTCACCTTCGGCGGCTACGTGCGCCGCGACGATTACAACTATTACCCCAGCAACGATCCTTTCGCCGATCTCGGTCCGCTCAATCTGCAACGCGAAACTATCGGCCAAGCCCGCACCCTTACGAATACCGGCATTCGCACGGACATGGCCTACGCCCACGGAATTCACAACATCAAGCTGGGCGTGACCTACGAGCAGACGTTCCTGCGGGAGAATGACGACCTCGGTATCGTCGATCCGACCCTCAATGCACCCTGCGTGAACGCCCTCGGTCATGGGGTTGCCGCGCCGGGTGTGACCGACCCCTCTCAATGTGTTTTGCCGCTCTATGCCAATGTGCCGGAGCCGACAATAATGGGGTATCCCGCACAGGGCGTGACGCCCACGAATCCTTACCCTTTCTTCAATCCCATTCTGCTGCCCTACGACCTCACCCGCAGCGGCACTCTGTATCCTTTCGACGGCCATACGGACGTGAAGGAGACGGCGCTCTACCTGCAGGACACCATCAGCGTAAGAAACTGGTCGTTCAGTCTCGGCCTGCGCGGAGATTTGTACAACGGCCTCAGCATTGCGCGGCAAGTGGAACCCCGCATCGGCATTGCCTACAACATCAAGCCCAGCAGCACGGTCATTCGCATCTCGTACGCGCGGACGTTGGAAACTCCCTTCAACGAGAATCTGGTTCTCTCCAGCACCGGATGCGAAAACCCGGTGTTATCGCCGCTCCTGTCTTGTACGGGTTTGTCGAGCGGAGCCTTGAATCCCGGCTTCCGCAACGAATTTCACGCTGGCTTGCAGCAGGCTTTCGGGCGCTTCCTGGTGTTCGATGGCGAATACATCTGGAAGTACACGCATAACGGATACGACTTCAGCGTGTTGGGCAATACGCCGATTACTTTTCCCATCGAATGGCACAACTCGAAGATCCCCGGACTTGCGGCCAGCGTGCGTGTGCCCACGATTCACGGATTCTCCGCGACGACGGTGTTTTCCAGTGTCGCGGCGCGCTTCTTCCAGCCCCAGGTCGGCGGAGCCGGCGCGACAGTGGCGAATGGCTCAGGCCTTCCCTTCCGCATTGATCACGACGAGAAATTCAATCAGTCCACCAATCTGCAATACCAGCTACTGAAACGCGGGCCGTGGTTTGGTTTGAACTGGCGCTATGACAGTGGACAGGTCGCCGGCGCAGCGCCCTGCTACGGCGTGAACCCGGGCAACGACTGTCCGGCAACAGTTCCCGCAACCGTGACCACCGGCCCACCTGAAGTCTACTTGGTGGGCAACGGCGCGCCCCTGACGGCCGACGAGGAATATGAAGCCGGCTTCTACTGCGGATCGCAGCACGCTACTCCCACCCAAGCCCTGCCCAGCCCGTGTCTGGTATCGCAGTTTGGGTCCAATCTGATCAGAGTACCGGCGCCGAATGCCGAGAACGACGACCACAACCCTCCACGCATCGCCCCGCGCAATCTTTTCGATGCCTCGGTCGGCCTCGACAACGCGTTTCATGGCGACAAGCGCAAATGGGATCTGCGCGTAACCGTCGTGAACCTGATGAACAAGGTGGCGCTCTACAACTTTCTCTCCACGTTCAGCGGGACGCATTATGTGACGCCGCGGGCCATCACGGCGCAACTGGCTTTCCACTTCTAGGATGTCATGGCACCTGAAGGAAAGGCGGCTGTTGCGGGCCGCGTTTCTCATCATCCCTCCAGTTGCGTCTTTGTAAATGAGTGTAAAAGAAGGAAGTTGGGCCGGAGCGATGCAGCGCGGTTGATAGAATAAAAGAAATCTCGATTGCAGAACCGCGCATCTATCGGTCACGGGGGAAATTCATTGTTCATAAAATTCGCCGCAAGATTTTTGGTCTGGGTTGCGCTGGCCAGCCTATTTTCACTATTGACTGCCGCGCAGCAGACCACGCCGGCGGCGCCCTCAGATACGTCCGCGCAAGTGCAGACGCAAACTCCCACTCAGACCCCACCCCAGGATCAACCGGCTCCTGCAGCCCAGCAGCCGCCAGCGGACAAAGACAAGGACAAGCCGGCAGAGGCCAGCAAAGACGGCAAGAACCAGGACTCCAGCACCGGCGGCAAGGTCCCGGGCACGTCGAACAGCCGGTTGTTAGTTCTGCCCAACTTCCTGACTCTGGAAAATGGAGGACATCCTCCCCCGCTTACCTGGAAGCAAAAATATCACGCTGTGGCTCTCGGTACGTTCGATCCCGTGCAATATCCCTGGTGGGGTTTTCTGGCGGGGCTGGACCAGGCCGCAAACAGCGACCGTCAGCTGGGGCAGGGGTGGAAGGGTTATGCCAAGCGCTACGGATTAGTCGCCGGTGATGGCATCATCGAAAACTTCATGGTGCAGGCTGTCTTTCCGTCGGTCCTGCGCCAGGACCCGCGCTTCTTCCAGACCAGCGACGGCAGTTTTGTGCACCGGGCGGGGTATGCGATCGGCACCATGGTCGTCACTCGCGGCGATTCCGGACACAAGCAATTCAACGCCTCCGAGATTTTGGGCGCGGGATTTGCCGCGGCCATTGCGACCTACAGTTACCATCCGAAAAGTGCATTCATCAGCACCCCCACGAACCCCCACCAGTTTGTAGCTTCCGACCGAACCTTTATGAATTTTGCCAGTACCTGGGGCACGCAGGTTAGCCTCGACACCATGACCATCGTTATCAAGGAATTCTGGCCCGACATCCGCCGCAAGTTTTTGCACAAGAAACAAGCCAACGCCGGAAGCACGCCCCCGCCGGTCAGCAAACCCTGACGCTGGTCAGGATCGGTTACATCATCCGCTTGGGCTCAAACGGCCGGTCGGTCACCAGTTCGGGATGCAGGCGCCGAAACGTCTCGGTCACGTGGCAGTTCCAGCAGACCGGTTTGTAGGTGGCGAAAATGTCTGGAAGCTGCTCGGGACGAAATTCCCTCCACTCCGCAGTCCTCGAATCCGGCCCTAGCAGCGCGGGCGCGTGATCCAGATGATGAAGCGAGCCGATGGGCTTGTGGCACAGCACGCAGCTCTTCCCTTCGTACCACTTCGAAACGATATTCCAGACCAGGCAGTTCTCTGGACCGATCTCGATTTGCTGCAGGCATTCCTGGCCGCAGTTCTGGCGTTCCGGCCAGCGCGAACACTCTTTCAGGCGAAGTGTGGGCTCGGAGAGGAAAGCTCCGACCGCGGCTTCAGCGGCGGCAACGTCGACGGCCTCCGTCTTGTGCGTCTCCGGGCAGGTGATCAGGCGTTTCCCGCGGTAGTCGAAATACGCGCGAATGCCGGGGATGGCGCGAAAAACAAAAAGCCCCCCTGCCAGCACCACCACGACCAGCGTAATGAACATTGTGACCGTCACAGATCACCTCCGGTGAAGCAGCTATCAGCCATCAGCTTTCAGCCGTCAGCCAAGGCCCGAATCGGCGGACTCTGGGCATTTACAGCATGAGTCCGGAAGCCCGGTTACGCGGTGCCCTGCATCACCGGAAAATGTGATCGCGGTCACAATCCCCGGTTCCCTAACAGCAATGGGCGACGAGCGCTAGTTCGGTCCACTTTCAAGATCACCAGACTCCCGGCAGCAGCCGGTAGCGCGTGACCGCCGTGTATTGCTCGTATCCGGGGAGTTCCTGGCGCAGGGTTCGATCCTCGCGGGCCGTGCGCCAGATCATCAGAACCATGAGGAGAACGCCCAACCCGAGCGCCCATACCGATCCCCAGATTAACGCGCTCGAGAAATACATCAGAATGATGCCCACGTACATGGGATGGCGGACCAACCGATACGGACCGGACGTGACCACCGTGTGCCCGCGATCGGTCTGAATGCGAACGCTCGATTCAGCAAACGGATTCACGATCATCACCCACGTGACGATCGCCAGGGCCAGCGCAAATAAGATCAATCCTACGTAGACGAAGCCGAACGGCATCGACGACCAGCGGTACCGCACGGCGTCGAACCCAGCGATCGCCGGCTGAATCAAGAAGAGAGGCAGATAGATCGCGAGAAAGATCTTGTCAAAAGCCTTGGTGTCTTTGCGCCGCCATTTTGCCCGCTCCCGCAGCACCGCCGGATTGTAGTGCTGCACAATCCGCTTGACCACGGTCATCCCAACAACGAACAACGCCACAGAAATCCAGCCGCGAACCCAGTCCAGGCGGCCAGCCGCGAGAAACAGAGAGCCCATCCACCAGGCAAGAACGAAGACCGTCGGGATTAGCTTTTTGTCGAAGCGCGATTCTGCGGGCGGCGCCGGTGTTTCCGTCTGGACGGCAGAAGGTTCTGCCATGGCCTCCTCCGGGAACCGATCTCGCGGAAACGACGCAGACGCCGGCGAAACTGCGCGTTTACTGGGTCAAATGAGCTGAGCGCAACTGCATCTTCACCGCGACCGACAGGCGGCGGATGCCCTCGCGAATCTGTTCGGGCTGGCAGTAGGAGAAGTTGAGGCGCATGTGCCGGCCACCCTCGTGCCCATTGTCGGCGTAAAAGCTGTCTCCCGGAACAAACGCAACTTCTTCCGCCAGTGCTGCCTGGAACAGCAAATGCGAATCCGTCCCTTCGGGCATAGTCACCCAAAGAAACAGTCCCCCTCTGGGATGAGTCCAGGTGACTTCGGGCGGAAAATATTCGTGCAAAGCCTGCAGCATGACGTCGCGGCGCTCGCGATAGACCTGGCGAATCAGCTTGACGTGCTGGTCAAGAAATCCGTCGCGCGCGACTTCGTAAGCCACATACTGATTGAACGTGGAAGTGTGCAGGTCGGCGGCCTGCTTCAGTTGCACCAGCTTGCTGATCACGTCTTCCGGAGCGACGATCCAGGCCAACCGGATGCCGGGCGCCAGCGTTTTCGAAAACGTGCTCAAATAAATTACGTTCCCTAAAGTGAATCCGTTGTCGCGGCGCAGGTTTTCACGGTCGAGCACCACCAGTGGCGGAATATGTTCTCCCTCGTACCTCAGCTTACCGTAAGGATCGTCCTCCACGATGGGAATGCCGTACTTGTCCGCCAACACGATCAGTTGGTGGCGCCGGCCTTCCGACAGGGTCACGCCTGCGGGATTCTGAAAATTCGGCAGCACATACACGAACTTCACGCCTGAGCGGATGCAAGGTTCCAGTTGTTCGGTCAACAATCCATCGTCGTCGACCGGAACGGAAACATATTGCGCGCCGTAGACATTGAAAGCCTGCAATGCTCCCAGGTAGGTGGGAGCCTCAACCAGGATGCGGTCGCCGCGATTGATGAGCAGTTTGCCGATCAGGTCGAGCGCCTGCTGCGAACCGGAAGTGATGAGTACGTTCTCGGCAGTGGCGACAATGCCGTAGCGGGCGAGGTTGTGCGCAATCATCTCGCGCAGCGGCTGGTAGCCTTCGGTAGCCCCATACTGCAGAGCCTCCGCCCCGTGCTCGGTGAGGACTTTGTGGCAGGCATCTTCGAAGCGCTTGACGGGAAAAACATCGGGAGCCGGCAATCCTCCGCCGAAGGAAATAATCTCCGGCTTCTGCGTGACTTTCAGAAGTTCACGAATGGCCGAGCTTTTGATTCCCAGCGTACGCTGCGCGTACCGCGACTTCCAAAGCGTCGACATGCGCGAAATCCTCCTGCTGTCCTTCGCCGCCGAGAGCGCAGGCAAGTCGCCCCCCGCGACCGCCGGCGGGACCCTTCGGCTTGGCTCAGGGCAGGCTGCCGGCGCTGCCTTTAGTCCTCGCCTACCAGTTCCGGCTCGACCGGTACGTGAATGCGAGGATGCGCGTAGGTATCGTTCTCCTGCGCGTCGACCACCGCGATCGCCGAAACGTTCACCACCACTTCGACCGTCGCCGAACGTTGCAGTACGTGGACCGGCCGGCTCATTCCCATCAGAATCGGGCCGATGAGCTCTCCTCCGCCGATCTTTGACACCAGTTTGGTTGCAATATTGGCCGAGGCCAGGTCGGGGAAAATGAGCACATTCGCTCCGCCTTTCAGCGAGCTGAAGGGATATTGCTCTTCAATGATCTCTGGAGAAAGCGCCTCGTCGGCCATGATTTCTCCATCGACCATCAGCGTAGGGTCGGCGAATTTAATCAGCTCCACAGCTTTGCGCACCTTAGTGCAAATGGGATGGTCCACGCCGCCGAAACTGGAGAAGCAAAGCATCGCGACCCGCGGAATCAGGTTAAAGCGACGCGCCATGTGGGCGGTGCAGAGCGCGATCTCCACCAGGTCCTCGGCCGTCGGCTCGATGTTCACGCTGGCGTCGGCCAGGAAGAAAACTTCTCCTTTGCGGGTGATGACGGCATAGCAACCGGAAACCCGATGCAGGCCTTCGCGCATGCGAACAATCTGCAGCGCCGGACGGATCGTGTCAGGAAAATGCTGGGTCACGCCCGAGACCAGGGCGTCCGCGTCCCCCATATGAACCATCATCGAGCCGAAGACGTTGCGGTTGTTGATGAGCCTCTCGGCCTCCTGCAGCGTGACTCCGCGCCGTTGCCGCAGGCGGAACAGCTCCAGAACGTAGTTCTCGCGATGCTCCGACGTGGCCGGATCCACAATCTTCATCCCTTCCAGATTGACGCCGAGCTCGTGGGCCCGGCTCTGAATCTTGCCCGGCTCGCCGAGCAGGATGGGCTTCCCGATTTTCTCCTCGACCAGCACGTGACAGGCGCGCAGTATCTTTTCGTTATCGCCCTCGGGAAAGACCACCTGCTTCGGATTGGCCTGCGCCTTGTGAATCATGGAGCGCGATACTTCGTAGGCCTTGCCCAGCCGGCGCTCGAGTTGCGCGCGATAGGTATTGAGATCGACCGGTTCCTGCGCGACTCCGCTGCGCATCGCAGCTTCGGCCACCGCAGAAGCTTCCCACATCAGCACGCGCGGATCGAAAGGCTTCGGAATTAGATACTCGCGGCCAAACTGCAGGCGGGCCACGCCATAGGCGCGGCACACCGAATCAGGAACGTCTTCTTTCGCCAGATCGGCCAGCGCGTGCGTGGCCGCCAGCTTCATTTCTTCGTTGATGGCCGTAGCGCGCACGTCGAGCGCTCCGCGGAAAATGAACGGGAACCCCAACACATTGTTGACCTGGTTCGGATAGTCGGAGCGTCCGGTGGCAATGACCACGTCGTGGCGCGCGGCCTTGGCCTCTTCGTAGGTAATCTCTGGGTCCGGGTTGGCCATGGCGAACACGATCGGGTCAACCGCCATGGAGCGCACCATATTCTGATCGATCGCGCCCTTAGCCGAGAGTCCGGCGAAGACGTCAGCCCCGGCCAGAGCCTCGGCGAGCGTCCGCAGCGGCGTATCCTGCGCGAACCGCTCTTTGTATTTGTTCATGCCATCCTTGCGGCCTTTGTAGACCACGCCCTTGGTGTCGCAGAGAATGACGTTCTCGCGCTTTACGCCCAGCCGGACGTAGTGCTCGGCGCAGGCGATGCCGGCCGCGCCAGCACCGTTGAACACGACCCGCACTTTGCTTATGTCTTTGCCGACCACCTCGAGAGCATTCAATAAAGCCGCTCCGGAAATGATCGCGGTCCCGTGCTGGTCATCGTGGAAGACGGGAATCTTCATCGTCTTGCGCAGCTCTTCCTCGATCTGGAAGCATTCGGGAGCTTTAATGTCCTCGAGGTTGATGCCGCCAAACGTAGGCTCGAGCAACTGGCAGAGCTTGATAATTTCTTCAGGATTCTTGCTGTTGACTTCAATGTCGAACACGTCAACATCGGCAAAGCGCTTGAACAGCACGGCCTTGCCTTCCATAACCGGTTTCCCGGCGAGAGCGCCGATATCGCCCAGCCCGAGCACCGCGGTGCCGTTGCTCAGGACTGCAACCAGGTTGCCGCGGCCCGTGTATTTGTAGGCGTCCTGCGGATTTTTCTGGATTTCCAGGCAAGGCTCGGCTACGCCCGGCGTGTAGGCCATGCTGAGATCGCGCTGCGTGCGGCAAGGTTTTGTGGGTGTGACTTCAATCTTTCCCGGACGCTCCCCGTTGTGATAATCGAGGGCCTGCTGCTTGCTCACTAACATGATTGCCTCCGTACCCATCCCGTAGAGACGTAGCTGGCTACGTCTCCCGCCCGCACGCCAGCCGTTGCCAACTACTCTACTCTTTCGGGCTTCTGCGCCACATGGGCACGCACGGATTCCAGTTGTGCACATCCTTCTGGAAGTCGCGGCCCGCCTGGGTGGCGCCGACGCTCGAAAGTTCCTCCACTGGCGACTTGAGTAATTCCGTGACGTACTGCTCGACCTGCTCGCGTAAACGCGGGTTTTTCAATGCCTCCCGCAGATTGCTCTTTTCAATGTGGGTGAATCCGCCGCACAGCGGACATTTGACCACGTCGTCGTTCACCATTGCTGGCCTCGTATGTCGGGGAGTCTGGCGAAGACCCGGTGCCGCCCGGCACGTTCTCTCCGCAGTTCCATTAGAGGACGGGGTCTGGGTTTGGGCAGTGACAAGGGTCGCGGGGGCTTGTGATCATGGTCACAGATTGGGATGACGGACTATAAGGATCCGCGTCCATTGAAGGTAAGCTGGAAAAGTTCGCGTTGCGAATCGAGTACACAGCTGGCCTCGTTTGATTGACTCTTCCCGGCAGCGGGCGCATACTCTTGTCTTCCCAGGCGCAGTCTGCACTCGGCCCGCGACGCCGCAACCCAGACAAAAGCAAGACCGGATGCGAATCGCGAGTCCCACCCCAAGGAGGGCTGCCCAATGACGAACCCACGAAATCTTGCGCTTACAGCTCTTGCCTCTACGCCCAGCCAGAGATTCGCTGGCGGAAGAAACGCTGGCCGAATGCAAGTGGCCTGCATCGTAACCGCGTTTTGGATGGCGGCGGCGATTGCCTCGCCCGCCCAGAGTTTCACCACGATTCACAGCTTTACCGGCCCGACTCAGGGTGGTTCTTGGCCTGGTTCCGGGCTGACTCAGGGAAGCGACGGAAATCTCTACGGGACCACTAGCTCTGGCGGCGGCGGATCTTGCACCTTTGGATGTGGCACGATCTTCAAGATCACCCCCGAGGGCGCGTTCACCATGCTTTACAGCTTCCAAGAACCGGAGTGGGGGCCTTCTTCAGGGCTCATCCAGGCCAACGATGGTAACTTTTACGGAACCACCGCATATGGCGGCGGTTCCAGCAACTGCTATGAAACTAACGGCTGCGGCACAGTCTACGCAATCACGCCTGAGGGCACGATGACCACGCTGTACAGCTTTAACGAGATCGCCGCACCTTTGTCGGGAGTAATTCAGGCGAGGGACGGGAATTTCTACGGTACAACCTATTACGGCGGCGGCGGATCTTGCACCTTTGGATGTGGCACGATCTTCAAGATCACCCCCGAGGGCACGCTGACCACGCTGTACAGTTTTGCAGGCACAAGCGGCCCGGCACCTGGCGGGCTGGTTCAAGCCACCGACGGCAACTTTTACGGGACGACGCTCTATGGCGGGTCCGGTAGCGGCTATAACGGCAATGGAACCGTGTTTGAGGTCACTGCCGGCGGCACGCTGACGATGCTTTACAGCTTTTGTACGCAAGCGAACTGTGGAGACGGCGGTGGCCCAGCCGTCCTGATTCAGGCCACAGACGGGAACTTCTACGGAACAACCCTTTACGGTGGCGCCCACGAGGATGGCACAGTCTTCAAAATCACCGCCGGGGGCACACTGACCACGATTTACAGTTTCTGCGCCGACCCCAACTGCAGTGATGGCAGCGAACCCAATGGCCTGATGCAGGCTGCCGATGGAAATTTCTATGGAACGACTCTTCATGGAGGAGGAGGAGGAACGATCTTTGAAATTGCCGCCGGCAATCTGACCACGATTCATAGGTTTGCCACCTCCGCGGGCAGCTACCCCGACGGCGCCAGCCCGTTCGCTGGGGTGATGCAAACCACCAACGGAAGCTTCAATGGTACAACCGGCTATGGTGGCACCAGCAGCAACTGCACTGCTGGCTGCGGCACGGTCTTTACTTTTGGTCTCCCGGCGGCCACGCTCTCCGAAACGCTGAACCTCGGCGAGGAGACCCTCAACGAAACTAGCGCAGCCAAGAGGGTGTCGTTGAAAAATAGCGGAGTGGCCCTGCTCGTAGTTAGCAACGTTACAGTCAATGGGAACTTCGCGATCTCTGCGAACACCTGCACCGGAGCCACGCTGACCAACGGAAAGAACTGCAACGTGACTGTTACCTTCACTCCGACCGCGATCGGTTTGCAGACCGGCGCGCTCAGCTTTACTGACAATACCGGTACCAATCCGCAGACGGTGGCGCTTTCGGGCACTGGGATCGAGCCTGCGACGCTGTACCCAGCGAGCGCGACCTACGGCGCGCAGGTAGTTGGCACGACCAGTGCAGCGAAGACATTTACCGTGACCAATAACCGGAATGTAACGCTGACCAACGTCGCGATATCGACGACGGGAGACTTTGCGGTCTCGGCCACGACCTGCACGACGAGTCTGGCGGCCAAGGAAAAGTGTACGATCAGCGTGACCTTCACCCCAACGCAGACCGGCACAAGGACGGGGGAACTGGCCGTGGGCGACAGCGCCAGCAACAGCCCGCAAACCTCAAGTCTAAAGGGCACCGGCAAGTAAGATCAGCGAGATAACGTAAGCCAACCCCGCAGAAATGCGGGGCTTTCTTTGGTCACGTTAAACTGGATGCGCGGTAGCTTCTATTATCAGGCGTTTACACGCTCCGACCCGCCACCGCATCCCATCGCCATCCACAAAAGTCAGTGACCCCGCGCACCTAATTCCGTGATTAGAACTGCGGTTACTCAAAAAGCAAACCGCCGTCATTTACGCCGCTTCCCCTTCCCTGCTAACATGACTTGTTTACCACTCAACCGGCAACCAAACCTGAGTACGCCTTCATAAACTTTACGGAGGAAACATGGCAATTAAAGTTGGCATCAACGGTTTCGGCCGCATCGGCCGCAACGTGCTGCGCGCTTCGCTGAAAGATCCCAACCTGGACTTCGTCGCGGTCAACGACCTGACGGATCCGAAAACTCTGGCTCATCTTCTGAAGTATGACTCGGTCCTGGGCAACCTGCCCAATCAAGTATCCGCCGGGCCCGACAGCATTACGGTCGACGGCAAGACCATCAAAGTCTTCAAAGAAAAAGACCCCGCCGCGCTGCCCTGGGAGTCCGTGGGCGCACAGGTGGTCATCGAATCGACGGGAAAGTTTACCGACGCGAACGAGGCCAAGAAGCACCTGCACGGGACGGTGAAGAAAGTCATCATCTCGGCTCCGGCGAAGAACGAAGACATTACGGTCGTGCTGGGCGTGAACCACGAGAAGTATGACGCTCAAAGCACAACATCATTTCGAACGCGTCCTGCACTACGAACTGCCTGGCGCCGGTGGCCAAGGTCATCAACGACGAATTCAAGATCGTCAGCGGCACCATGACGACGATTCACTCCTACACCAACGACCAGGTGATTCTCGACTTCCCGCACAAGGATCTGCGGCGGGCGCGCGCGGCCGCGCTAACATGATTCCGACCACGACCGGCGCGGCCAAGGCCCTGAAGCTGGTGATTCCGGAACTGGGCGGCAAGATTGACGGATTCTCCATGCGCGTGCCCACGCCCAACGTTTCCGTGGTCGACCTGGTGGTTTGGGTCGAGAAGAAGACGACCAAGGAAGAAGTGAATGCGGCGCTGAAGAAGGCGTCCGAGTCGGGACCGTTGAAGGGCTATCTGGGCTACGAAGAGCAAGAGCTGGTGTCGTCGGACTTCAAGGGCAACTCGCTTCTCTTCCATCGTAGATGCGCCCTGCACCATGGTGGTCGGCGGCAATTGCGTCAAGGTGATCTCCTGGTACGACAACGAGTGGGGATACTCCTGCCGCGTGCGCGACCTGATCAACTATATGGCCAGCAAGGGCCTGTAAAGGATTCTGTCATCCTGAGGCGGGCGCAGTTTGCCCGCCGCAGGATCCGGGCGCGCCACGGGTTGCGTCGCGTTCTTTGCGACGTAAATCGCGCGTTTGGCTCGCACCCTGATCTGCAAGCAGCTCACAAAAAGGACGAACCAGCCATGTCCAAACTTTCCATTCGTGATCTTCCGCTCAACGGCAACCGGATCTTCATGCGCGTCGACTTCAATGTGCCGCTCGAAGACGGCCGCGTCATGGACGACACCCGCATCCGCGAAACCCTGCCCACCATCGAGTATGCCCTGCGCCACGGTGCACGCCTCATTCTGGCCTCGCATCTCGGCCGGCCCAAAGGCAAGCCCAATCCGAAGATGAGCCTCAAGCCGGTGGCCGAGCGGCTGCGCATGTTGCTCGACAAGGAACTGGCGCGCGGCGAAAACGTCGGCTTCTGCCCCGAGTGCGTCGGCCCGGAAGCCGAAGAAGTCGCAACTCAACTCGAAATGGGCCAAACTCTCCTGCTCGAAAACCTGCGCTTCCACGCGGAAGAAGAAGCCAACGACGAGAAATTTTCCAAGCAGCTGGCGAAGCTGGCCGAGTACTACGTCAATGACGCCTTCGGCACCGCGCACCGCGCCCACGCCTCGACCGTCGGAATCACCAAATTCGTCAAACAAGCCGCCGCCGGATTGCTGATGGAAAAGGAACTCAAGTATCTGGGCAAGGCGCTGGAGCATCCCGAGGAGCCGTTCGTCGCCATCCTGGGCGGGGCCAAGGTGAGCGACAAGATTCCCGTGATTCGCAATCTGATGGATAAAGTGCAGTCCCTGATCATCGGCGGCGGCATGGCCTACACCTTCCTCAAGGCCCAGGGACACGAGATCGGCAAGTCGCTGCTCGAGGCCGACAAGATCGACCTCGCCAAGGAATTGCTGGCCGAAGCCAAGAAGCGGAATCTGAAATTCCTGTTGCCCATCGATCACGTGGTCGCGCTGAAGCCGGAGGCCAACGCCGTGATAACGCAGATTGGCGAAGGCCAGCCCATCCCCGCCGACAAGATGGCGCTCGATATCGGGCCGAAGACGATTGAATTGTTCTCCGAGGAAATCTCGACTGCGCGCACCATCGTGTGGAACGGTCCCATGGGCGTGTTCGAGGTTCCCGGATTCTCCCGCGGCACGTTCAAGATCGCGCACGCCGTGGCCGATAATGGCGGCGCCATTTCGATTGTGGGCGGCGGCGATTCGGTCGCGGCCGTGCACGCTGCCAACGTTGCCGACAAAATCACCCACATCTCCACCGGAGGCGGGGCATCGCTGGAATTCCTGGAAGGCAAGAAACTGCCGGGAGTCGAAGCCCTCACGGATAAGAAATAAAACAAACTGATCCGCTTCTCCACCCAGAAGGAAAAGGCTGACTGATGCGAAAGAAAGTATTGGCCGCAAACTGGAAGATGTACAAAACCCCGGACGAGACCCGTGAATATCTTCGCGAGTTCCTGCCGCTCGTGGCGGGCCACGACCGGGATGAGATCGTGGTCTGTCCGCCCTACACCGATGTCGCGACTGCCATCGAATGCGCCCGCGGCTCCAACGTCGCCATCGGCGTGCAGAATGTCCACTGGAAGGCCGACGGCGCCTACACGGGAGAGATTTCCGCGCCCATGCTGTTGTGTCTGGGCGTGACCCACGTCATCGTCGGCCACTCCGAGCGCCGCCAGTATTTTGGCGAGACCGACGACACCGTAAACCTGCGCCTGAAGACCGCGCTGGAGTCGGGACTGACGCCGATCTGCTGCGTGGGAGAAGTATTGCAGGAGCGCGAGGCCGGACTCACCGACGATGTTCTGCGCCGCCAGTGCGTGCGCGCGTTTCATGCGATTTCCGCCAAGAAGGCCGCCAAGCTGATCGTTGCCTACGAGCCGGTGTGGGCCATCGGCACCGGCAAGACCGCGACGCCCGAACTTGCCGCCGCGGCTCATGCGGTGATCCGCCGAGAAGCAACTGAGGTTTTCGGCGAGGAGTTTGCCGCGCAGTTGCGCATTCTCTACGGCGGGTCGGTAAAACCAGACAACGTTGCCGCCCTCATGGCGCAAGAAGAAATTGACGGCGCGCTGGTCGGCGGAGCCTCGCTCGATCCAAAATCCTTTGCCATGCTGGTGAAGTACTGAGGCAATAGGCGGCCACGGACGATTTCACCTCTGCTACGAACTGGGATCTCGCGGGGACTGGGCATGCCCAACGAGTCAGCGTTGATCATACCGATTCCTGAAGTCGAATCGATTGTGGGGCCGCTGCGACTGCAACACGACGCGGCAGCCCGTCTGGGTGTGCCTGCCCACGTCACCTTGCTCTATCCATTTCGCGCTGCCGGCGCCGCCATCGCAGAAATCAAAAAACTGGAGAGACTTTGTCAGACGATCGAAGCCTTCTCATTTTCGTTCACTGAAGTGCGCAGGTTTCCGGCCACGACCTATCTCCATCCGGATAAATCCGAAGTATTCGCTCGAATTACGGAAGCTTTCGTGGAGCTCTGGCCAGATTGCAGGCCGTATGGCGGGTCTTTCGCAGAGATAATTCCGCATCTGACTGTAGCTGACAAGGTGGACATCAAAACCCTAGGCAACTTGGAAAGCTCACTTCGTCCTCAGCTGCCAATCAAATGCGTAGCCACAGAAGTTCTTCTTATGATCAGCGACGAAGCGGGGATGTGGTCAACTTTGGCCCACTTCCCGCTTTCGGCGAGGCAAACATGACCGCCTGTTGCTAACTATTTTCGGCCGATAGCCATAATGTGCGAGCTCGCGCCCAGCACCGAGGGTTCGCGCTCAACCTTGCGCACTGCGCCCAGCAGGCGCTCGCGCTGTAGCGGATCGTTCCACAAGCGGTCGAAGTCGCGTGCCAGCCAGCCCGGGCCTTCGATGGCCACGATCTCCACCACCTGAAATCCTGCCGCCAGCAAGTCTCGCGACAATTCCCCGGGCCGATGAAAGAAAGCGTCGGTAAAGTACAGAGGATTCCCGGTCGAGTTGCGGTGCTGGCCCTCTTCCAGATCGCGCGCCACGATGGGTGCGAACGCCGGGTCATCGAAAAATCCGCCTGAAAGCGAATCGAACAGCGACGCAAATCGGCTGATGCCCGCGCCCCACACTAGCCCTCCCGGGCGCAGCACGCGGTGAGCCTCCTTCAGGCAGGCAAGCCGATCTTCCCTTTCGACCAGATGGTAGAGCGGCCCCAGCAGCAGGACTGCGTCTGCGGTCGAATTACCTTGTGGCAGGTTCCGCGCATCGCCAACCTCAGCGGAAGCCAGCGGATGCTGCGGCTGCCGGGATGACGACTCCCGCGCCTGCTCCACATGCTTGGGCACAGGATCAATCAGGTGCACCTGATAGCCGCGGGCGGCGAGCCAGCAGGCATAAGCTCCAGCGCCCCCGCCGGCATCGACCACATTAGCCGGAGCGGGCAGCAGATGGCGGAGAATCAACTCCTGCGTGCGGGCCTGCTCCAGTTGAAACCATCCACTGCCCAGACGAGAGGATTCGTCGGCAGCGCCGTAGTAATGAACAACTGCATCGATGGAATTCTTGCTCATCGCGATAACGTCTGCCGCTATTTTATGCGAACGTCACCGAAGGCTGATCGGACGCGGGTTCTGCGGCGCGGGCCCCAGCATGCACGATCGTTGCGACCGCCTGCGGCAGGACTCCGAGGAAACGATCGACCTGCTGCTCGGTGTTGAAGCGGCCCAGGCTGAGGCGAATCAAGCCACATGCGCGCTCGGCATCGTACCCCATCGCGAGCAGCACCGGAGAGGGCTCACCCGCGTGATGGGCGTTACAGGCGCTTCCCGCCGAGACGGCGAACCCGGCCGCATCGAGAGCGGCGAGAAGCTTGCCGACTTCCCGCTCCTGGCCGCGCAGTCCGAAACTCAGGTGGCCGGGCAAACGATGAACGGGATGACCGAAAAGATAAGACCGCGGCAACGTGCGTGTGAGTTCTTGCGAGATGCGTTCGCGGAACTGCGCGAGGCGCGTCGCTTCTTCGGCTAGCTCTTCGCGGGCAAGGGCTGCCGCGGCGCCGAACCCGACAATTCCCGCGACGTTTTCCGTGGCCGAGCGCAGCCCGCGTTCCTGCCCGCCTCCGAAGACGATGGGTGACAAGCGCGTGCCTTTTCTGACGTAGAGTGCGCCCACACCTTTCGGCCCGTGCAACTTATGCGCCGACAGCGAGAGCAGATCCACGCGCAGGCGATTCACATCGAGCGGAATCTTGCCTGCAGCCTGCACCGCGTCGGTGTGAAACAGCACGCCGTGCAGTTTGGTGAGGTGAGCGAGTTCCTCGATAGGCTGCAGCGTTCCTACCACGTTATTCGCCGCCATGATCGAGACCAGAGTCACGGTCGACTGCAGGGCGCGCAGCAGGCTCTCGGGGCGCACGAGGCCATGGGCGTCGACGGGCAAATGCGTAACTTTGGTTCCCGGCCGGTGTTCCGACGATGCCAGGAAGCGGCAGGTCTCAAGGATCGCAGCGTGCTCAACGGACGTAGTGACGACGTGGCTGGGCCGGCCGCTGGCGCGGACTGCGCCGACGAGTGCCAGATTGTCGGCCTCGGTGCCGCTGGCGGTGAAAATGATTTCGTCGGGCTCGGCGCCGATCAGCGCGGCGACTTGCGCGCGCGCCGTCTCCACCGCCGCGCGGGCCACGCGGCCTTCGTGATGCTGGCTTGAGGGATTTCCATACGCGCCGCCAAGAAAGGGACCCATCGCCGTGAGCACCCGGGGATCAAGCGGCGTGGTGGCGGAATGATCAAAATAAATTCGCGGATTCATGACAGCTTCTCCAGTGGGCTGCGCTGGGCCCTGCGCGCCCTAAAAACACGAATGCCTCATCCGGGATGTGGGGACGAGGCAATGGCTCACCGAGATCTCATGTCCCCCGCAAACCGGGCGGGAATTGACACCATATGATCAGGCTGGTTCCTGATCCGGTTGTCGTGGCGTCTGCGGGCCCGTTACCCTCAGCCACTCTGCATGAGACTGCGGTTTCATTCCAGCACGAATGCCGGAACTGCATCAATGATAGGATGGGCCGGGACGCGGTGTCAAGCAATAAACTCCCAGGCTTGCTTTGCTATAATAAAAAGCTGCTTGCGGTTCAAGACCGTGCGGAAGTGGTGGAACTGGCAGACACACCATCTTGAGGGGGTGGCGCCGAAAGGCGTGGGGGTTCAAATCCCCCCTTCCGCACCATGAATTCTCGGAATCACGGATTGTCGGAATCACGAATTCTGGAATCATGAATTTTGTGCGCCTGGGTAGAGAAAATCTCCGGTCGAGAAGTCCCACCCAGAAATAAAGCCACTTCAACTTTGTCGGCACGTTAGGAAAATTTCAAACTTATGATTTACCTGATCACCACCGTCCACATTCTGGTTTGTTTCTTCATTATCATTGTGGTTTTGCTGCAGAGCGGCAAGAGCGGCGACATTTCCGCGGCCTTTGGCGGCCAGGGCAGCCAGACAGCTTTCGGTCCGCGAGGCGCAGCCAGCGCCCTCTCCCGGGCCACCACCTGGTCGGCCGTAGCGTTTATGATCACTTCCATCACATTGTCGGTTTACGCCTCCCGGCATAGCGGCCCAACCTCCGTATTGCAGGGCGTGAAGACGCAGCCGGTCAAGACCCAGCCTGCTCCGGCACAATCCCCTGCAACTCCGCCTGCCCAGCAGAAGTAGCGGTTCGCCAGTTTCTCGAAAAAGTTTGCGCGCGTAGAAGACGAACCGCCGCGCTCCTGCTCGGCGCCTACCCGATGCAGTCCCGCTATCTACATCTTTCCCCGGAATTGTATTTGCCGGACGGAGGATGTAACATCCGAGTGAGGCATTCTTGCTCGGAGGTGGCGTTATGTCGGATCGTGACAGCAATAGTTTCGTTTGGTTCCTGGCAGGACTGGGTTTAGGCGCGCTGGCGGGAGTGCTGTACGCGCCCCGTTCGGGCAGCGAGACGCGCGAAGTGCTGCGCGCGCGCGCCGAGGAAGGCCGCGACTATGTTCGCAATCGGGCGCGTGAGGCGCGCGAGCAGGCGGCGCAGTGGGCCGACCGCGGCCGCGAGGCGGTCAACACCCAGAAAGAGCAGTTCCGCGCCGCTTACGAAGCGGGTCGTCAGGCCTATCACGAAGCTACGACGGAGACGGGCGCGCCCAAGAATTTGTAGGCCTTGCCGAGCCGGCTTTCCCCTTTTCAGCGGGCGCTCATAAATTGATTGCGGGAACGTAACTAGCCGGAGCACGCTTATGGACAAACTGACTCCTGTGTTCATTCTCCTGACCGGGTTGGCGGTCATGTTGCAAGCAGGCATCCTGCTGGCCATGTACCTGGCCATGCGCAAGAGCACCACGCTCATGGAGAGCCTGGCTGCCGAAGTGAAGACCAAAGTCCTTCCCACCATCTCGCAGGCTGAGATCTTGATGACGGACATTCGTCCCAGGCTGCAGGTCATCGCCGAAAACCTGCAAGACTCGACCAGTGTGCTGCGCAACCAGATACAACGCATGGATGCGACCGTCAAAGATGCGGTCGACCGCGGCCACCTGCAGATCATCCGCGCCGACGAGTTGCTCACCCGAACTCTCGATCGCGTGGAGCAGACCACCGACATGGTCCATAACACTGTGATCTCGCCGGTGCGGCAGCTTTCCGGCCTGATCCAGGGAATCACGGTGGGCCTGGAGTTTCTGTTTGGCAACCGCGGCCGCAGAAACGGCAGCAGCCGCGAGGAGCGCCGCCCCGTGCCGCAGGACGAGATGTTCATCTAAGTCGCGGTGTGCTGATTCGTTCTCACCCGGCTTGCTGTAGCCCGCGCCGGGACCCCACTTCCTGGAAACCTGCGCAAAAGCTTGCAAGCAGTGCCCTTCCATTCGTTCTCGACTTAAGCTTGACAACAGACGGCGCCAAGCATACGGTTGCGCACTAGCGTTAAGTGTAATTTCGGGGAACACACTCGAAGTCGCAGGACTCCAAGGAGGTCGCTATGCCAAGGGCTCTGGCAACTCTGGTGCTTTTCCTCGGGATTCCCGCCGCGCTCGCCGCTCAAACCCAAAAGGGATCTTGGTCCGACTTGAATGGCCTCAGGGCCGGCCAGGGCATCGAAGTCATCGAATCCAACATGAAGAGCCATAGCGGACAATTTGTCGGCGTCACCGATGAGTTGCTCTCCCTGAAGGAACACGGATCCGACCTGTCGCTCAAACGCGGAGACGTCGTCCGCGTCTCGATTTCTTCCGGACCCAAGCGCGGCGCGCATGCCGTGATCGGGCTGGTAATTGGAGGAGCTATCGGGGCAGGTATTGGTGCCGCCGCCGGATCGAGCCACGGTTTCCTGGGAGGGACCTCGCGCGGAATCACCGCGCTCGTGGGCCTCGTAATTGGCGCTCCGAGCGGGGCTGCGGTCGGCGCCTTGGTTCCTGCTCACACCACGATCTACCGAGCTGCCCCCGCCGCGGATCGCTAGACGCCGTGGGTGTTGCACGGGCAACTACCGGCCCGCTGACTTCCGTGATTGCCGCCTTCGTCAGGCCATTTGAAGCAGTACCGATCTCATCTGCTTCAAATCCTGCGCCACTTCCCTCAAATTGAACACCAGCGCCCAGAAGGGCAGCATGCGGTCCAGCGCCAGCGGAGCCGTAGTGCGCTGCTCGCGGAGCCTGGCCAGATCCGCGTCGAGCTCGCCAATCGCGGCTTCGAGTTCCGCCGAATTCACAATCTGAGCAGGCTTGCGTACGGTTTCCGCCAGCTGCGAGAACATCTGCGTGGTTTTGTCGACGAGGGCCGGCAGCGACGGGACCAGCCCCGGCTCCAGCTGCGCGCGTATGTAAAGCGAACTATCTTCGGCCATCGCGGTCAAACGCCGGCGAACTTGATCGGCCTCGTCCACAAACGCCTGGTAAGCTCCCTGGTTGAAGCGCGAAAAGGCCAGCTCGCTCCGGGCTTCGTCCATCTGCTGCGTGATCCCGCGGCGCAAGTCGTGCAACTGGCGGTCGAGTTGGCGAACCTGTTGCTCGTTGTCGATTCCCTGCAAGGCAGCGGCCGTAACCGCGCGGTAGAGCGCGGCGGACCCCTCGAGAATGCTGGCAAGCTTGCGGCGCAGTCCTTCGCGGGCGTGCACCGGCCAGAGAAGCGCGCCCACGGTGAAGGCGACGAACGACCCCAGCAGCGTGTACAGAACGCGCAGCCAGCCAATGTGAAAAGGCGTGCCCTCCAGCCGGCCGAGTACGAGCACGATGGCGGCGGTAAATCCCGCTGCACTGAAGCTGGGATGCTGCACGGTGAGCGCCCCGAACAGGGTCGCCAGGACAAACAACATGATGCCCACGCGGACCTCTCCCGGCCCCAGCATCATGAACAGAAGCATGGCCGCCAGCGCTCCCGAGGTCGAGCCGATGGTGCGGTAGAGAGCTGGCTTCCAAGAAGCACCCAGCGTTACCTGCGTGACCACCAGCGCCGTGAACACGGCCCAGTATCCCTGCGGCAGATGCCATCCGATATAGATAGCGTAGGTGATCGTGCCCGCGAGCCCAGTCTTGATTCCCTGCTTCAGTGAACGGGCGTTGCGAGCGAAAAACGACGGCGGCGCGGACGTTGGGAGTTGAGCAAGTGGAAGTGAAGGAGTTGCAGAGGCCATGCGGGGGATTATATTCGGCTCCGTGACGACGAAGCGTTTTGTCATCCTGAGCGGCGTTCTTTGCCGCGAAGGACCCTTGCACTTGGCTGCGACTAATATGCTGTCGGACGACGACGTAGATCCTTCGCTTCGCTCAGGATGACAAGGGGTGGCTATTGGGGCGTCCGTCGCTGCCATATCTCGGTGGCGATTGGTTGGGCAACGCTCGCGCAGTTCTGCCGTCGCCGTGAGTCCACGTCTTAGGTGATCCAGCCGCCGCCAACGACAACTTCTCCATCGTAGAAAACCGCTGCCTGCCCCGGTGTAATGGCGCGTTGCGGCTCGTCGAAAGTAACCAGGATTTCGTCGTCGCCCGTCTTCTCAATCACAGCCGCCGCCGGCTCGTGCCGATGGCGAATCTTCACTGCCACGCGCATCGGTTCACGCAGGTCGTCGACCGAAATCAAATTAACACGCTTCGCGCGCAGTGTGCGCGAATAGAGATGCTCTTCCGCGCCCACGATCACCTGCTTCGACGCGCCGCTGATCTGGATCACGTAGAGTGGCGAACCGGTGGCCACGCCCAATCCCTTGCGCTGGCCGACCGTGAAGTTGTGGATCCCGCCGTGTTCGCCGAGGACTTCGCCGTTCGTGGTCACCAGATCTCCGGCAGTGTCAGGCAAGGCCTCGCCTTGCTCAGATAGATAGGCGTCAATGAAGCGCTTGTAGTCGCCGCCAGGGACAAAGCAAATTTCCTGCGAGTCGGGCTTCTCCGCCAGCGCCAATCCGTGCTGGCGCGCGAGTTCGCGAACTTCGGGCTTGGTCATCTCGCCGAGCGGGAAGATGGTGCGGCTCAGCTGGTCCTGAGTCAGGCCAAAAAGAAAATAAGTCTGGTCCTTGCTCGAATCGGCCGGACGCTTCAGCAGCCACCGGCCCCAGACCTCGTCAAAGGCCACGCGGGCGTAATGTCCCGTGGCTACACGGGAAGCACCAATCTGTTGTGCCACAATCAGTAGCTGATCAAACTTCAAGTGATTGTTGCATAAACTGCAGGGGATGGGCGTACGCCCGGAAACGTACTCCTCGACGAACGGCCGGATCACGTCGCGCTCAAACCGCTCCTCATGATTGACCACGTAATACGGGATGCCGATTTGCTGGGCCACGCGGCGCGCGTCGCAAACGTCGTCAAGCGAACAGCAGCGACCCTGCACCGACTCGGGCATGCCCTCTTTCCCGGACAAGCGGCGCTGGTTCCAAAGCTGCATGGTCAGCCCGACGACGTTATGCCCGTCGGCGCGCAGCATGGCCGCGACGGTGGAAGAATCCACACCGCCCGACATGGCGACCGCGATGGTTTCGTTAGTCTGCATAAGACGCTCTTGGCTCTTGGCCTTTAGCTCTTGGCTTGGAACTGTGCGAGGAGAGCAGTAAGCTAAGAGCCAAAGGCTACGTGCTAATTGCCGCTTTCCTGTACGTCGGCGACAACTCCCGCAGCCGCGCCACCGTTTCCGGCACCAGCGCCAGGGCGAAGTCGATGTCTTCCTCGACCGTCTGCTTGCCCAGGCTGAAGCGAATGCTGCCCCGCGCCTGATCTGGCCGCAGGCCCATCGCGACCAGCACGTGAGACGGCTCAATCGCGCCCGAAGAGCAGGCCGCGCCGGTCGATACCGCGACGCCCTTCAGGTCGAGCGCAATCACCATGGCTTCGCCATCGATGTGGTCGAAGCGAATGTTCGCTGTGTTGGGCACGCGCGTGGCGCCTTCGCCATTCACCGCAGCGTCCTCGACCTGCGCCAGGATTCCCTGCTGCAGGCGGTCGCGCATGGCGGCCATTTTCTTGTCGTCGCCGCGATCGAGCGCGTCCTTGGCCACCTGTGCGGCCTTGCCCAGACCCACAATTCCCGGGACGTTCTCCGTCCCTGCGCGACGCGAGCGCTCGTGCCGCCCACCGTAAAACAGCGGCTGCAGGCGCAGTCCCTTGCGGACGCATAGCGCCCCCACACCCTGGGGCGCATGAATCTTGTGGCCGGAAATCGAGAGGGCGTCACAACCGATGCGCTCCACATCAATCTCGACCTTCCCCGCAGCCTGTACGGCGTCGGTGTGAAAACAAACTCCAGCCTCGGACGCGATGCGACCAATTTCCTCGACCGGTTGCAGCACTCCAGTTTCATTGTTCGCCATCATCACCGAGATCAGCTTCGTGTTAGGCCGCAGTGCGCGGCGCACATCATCCGGATCGACCCGGCTGCGGCCGTCAACCGGCAGAACCGTTACTTCCGCGCCCATCTCTGCCATGTGCTTGCAGGCCAGCAGCACCGCATGGTGCTCAATGCTCGAAGTGATGACGTGGTCACCCGCTCCCACCAAGCCGGCGATCGCCAGGTTGTCAGCTTCCGTGCCGCCGCTGGTGAATACAACTTCGGCAGCGCGGCAGCCGAGCAGCGCGGCCACCGCTTCGCGCGCGTCCTCCACGGCGGCCCGAGTCTGCTGCCCATGATGGTGAATGGAGGAGGCGTTGCCGAACTGCTCGCCGAAATACGGCCGCATCGCTTCAAAGACTTCGGGCAGCACGGGCGTGGTGGCGTTATTGTCCAGGTAAATGCGATGCATACAGAACCCGCTTCTATTCTACCTTGCCAGTCGTAGAGACGTAGCTTGCTACGTCTTGCCGGCAGCATTTTAGATGGTGGCGAGAGAGACGTTGCCAGCAACGTCTCTACAGCGGGATTCTATCGTTGGTCGATCGCGATGTAGGGGCTGGGATACTCCGGGCCGAGATATTCGGCGCGCGGGCGGATCAGGCGATTGTCGTTCAGTTGCTCGATCACATGCGCAGCCCAGCCGCTCACGCGCGACACAGCGAAGATGGGCGTGAACAGGTCCACGTCGATGCCCAGGGTGTGATAGGTGGAGGCCGAGTAAAAATCCACGTTGGCGTTCAGTTTCTTGTCGGCCTTCACGAACTCTTCAATCTTGTGCGAAATTTCGAACCACTTGGCCTGTCCGCTGGAATTACCTAGATCGCGCGACATGGCGCGCAGGTGCGTGGCACGCGGATCTTCGGTGTGATAAACCCGATGTCCAAAGCCCGGAATTTTTTTCTTCTGCGCCAGCATGCCCTTCACGTAGTCGACGGGATCGGCGCCAGAAGCGTCAATGGCTTCTAGAATCAGGAACACCGCTTCGTTGGCCCCGCCATGCAGCGGTCCTTTCAGCGCGCCGATGGCCGAAGTGATCGGCCGAATGCATGTCCGACAACGTCGCAGCCGTTACGCGCGCGGCAAAGGTCGAGGCATTCAGTTCGTGGTCCGCATGCAGAATCAGCGCAATGTCGAGCGCTCGTTCGGCAGTCGGCGAGGGTGGCTTGCCATTCAGCATCAGCAGAAAATTCGCCGCGTGCGAAAGCGAGCGGTCGGGCTCGACCACGGGATGTCCCTTGCGGATGCGGTCATACGCCGCGACGATCATGGCAATCTGTGAGGTGATGCGAATCGCCTTGTCCAGATTGGCCTGGCTGTCGTTGCTCTTCTCCTGCGGATCGTAGAACGATAGCGCAGAGACCGCGGTGCGCAGCACATCCATAGGCAGGGCGTGGCGCGGAGCATTGCGCAGCAGGGTAATGATGGACGCATCCAGCTTGCGCTCTTCCGCCAGGCGCTCGTGCAGTTCGCGCAATTCGCTGCGCGTCGGAAGCTTTCCAAACCACAGCAGGTAGCAAGTCTCCTCAAAATTCGACAGGTGGGCCAGTTCATGAATGTCGATACCGCGATACGCCAAAATGCCGCGCTCTCCATCGATGTAACAAATCTTGGAAGTCGTGGCCACAACGCCCTCAAGTCCCTTAGGGGCATGAGTATTGGTTACGCTGGACATTAGTCACTCGCTTCGATTCGCAGGATTTTGAGGTTGCCGAACCGCGCGAGGGGACGCGGAGAACGCAACCTTTTTTTATACCTGAAACCCGCCCCTCTTTCCAAATGCGCCCCTGACGCTGGATTTGGCACGTCGGCAGGTCTTGCCTTTGACACCTCTGCGACGCGACAGTGCTATCATGACACAACATTTTCGCCAAACGGAGATTCAGCTATGGGCCAACCGGTAGTTCATTTCGAAATCGGATGCCGCGACAGCGTCAGGACTGCCGCTTTCTTCAGCAAGCTTTTTGGCTGGGAAACTCAGGCCATGGGACCTGCAACCATGATCAACACCGGCGCACCCGGCGGCATTCAGGGCCACATTTCATCGCTCGGCCACGAGCCGGAGCATTACACAACGTTTTACGTGCAGGTCGATGACGTGCCGGGCTATCTCAACAAGGTGGCCGCGCTGGGTGGAAAGACCCTCGTGCCCCCGGTCGAGATTCCCACGGGCACGTTCGCCTGGTTCGCTGACCTGGACGGAAATACGATCGGGTTGTGGAAACCGAAGTAGAAACGAATCAGGCCGGCCAGATCGACAGCGCGGTTTTCGTCAGAATCTGCTGTTGAACCGCTGCGCTGAGCGGAAGCGCCCGGAATTCGTCGAGATTTTTCTTGATGTCTGGCACGCCCGGCCCGGGCCAGTCGGTGCCGAACAGAGTCTTGTGCGCGATCTCTTCCAAGCGCGGAAAATATTTCAGCAGCGTCTTAGGCGGGATGCCGCTGATGTCGAGATAAACGTTAGGATGACGCCGCACCAGAAAAAATGCCGTCTGCATCCATAGCGGCCGGCCGCCATGCGCCAGCAGAATCTTCAGCTTAGGAAAATCCACCGCCACATCGTCGACGTAAATCGGATCGCCATACTTGTTGCGCGCGCCGGGAAAAATCGACGTTCCCGTGTGGAACATGACCGGCACGCCATTGGCTTCCGCCGCGCGGTAAATGAGCTCCAGTTCCTTGGCACCGCTTAGGTAATCGTTAGGAAACAGCAACTGGTGCGGGGGATGAATCTTGATCATCTGCAGCCCCAGCCGCAGAATCTGCTCCACATCCGCCAATACATTGGTGGTGTGCTTGGGATGCAGGCTGCCGCACGACAGCAGGCGCTTCGGATCTTCCTTCACATAGCCGGCGACGAACTGGTTGACTCCGCTGGTAAGTCCGATCACTTCCGGCGCCACATAGTTGATCAGCATGGCGCGGTCAATGCCGCTGGCGTCAAGGAACTTTAGAAAGGCCTTGGGCGAACGGCAGAACTCCTCGATCTGGGCGAAGTTCGGCCGCTTCTTCTTCATCAGCTCCAGCGCCTGGGGCTTGAACATTTCGATCGGCTGGATGTGAATGTGGCAGTCGGTAATCAAAGGGAATCGCTCTCGTTCGCAGTAGCCGCAATCTTATCAGGAGCCAACGTAATCGCCTTGACTTGCTGCAGCCGGGCTATACCGCCGGGCAGGGTTCGAACGACGACCAGTCGATCGTCCCCTGAAACTGCTCGTCGGGCGGAAAAGTCGTTTTAAAGGTGAAGGCGAATTGAGTCGGTCCGTGCTTCTCGAGGTGGGCAAGGCGCTTCTTCGCTTCGTCGACGCCCGGAAAATGCCCCGCAGGCACCCACCACAGCGCGGCAGTGACGCCCTCAAACTTTCCGAACCACTGTTGTCGTTGTCGCAGCAGTTCGGTATGAGATGACCGGTAAACGTAATTGCGCAACGCCTCGATCGTCTCCCACACGGACATGTTGAACAGGACTCGGTCGTCATCGTATGGCCGAAGGTAGGTCGCGTTGCCTTCCGCCGTCTGCAGCCGCCAAACGAATCCGGGGCTGCGATCGGCGACGGCGTTGATCTCATCGAGCCGCGCCACGAATCCGGACATCACCGGATCTTCGAGGGGGCCTTTCATTCGACCGATATTGACCTGAGCAATCTGGTACTTGGCCATGCCTGCCTCCACGACTGGACAAATCAGTTTCGCATTGGGGTGTTTGCGCCGCCAATAGCTCACTCTGGAGAATACTGAGAATTCTTTCGCCACGGCGGGGGGAACCGTGGTCGCCGCTAGTACAGTGGGACGCTCCCGTCCACGCGCCGCGACCACGCGTCGATGCCGCCGCGCATCGATTGCGCCTTCTCGAAACCCTGCTGCCGCAGCCACACCGTCACATTCATCGAGCGGACACCGTGATGGCACACCACCACCACGTGATCCTCCGGATCGAGTTCCTGATGCGCCCGCGAAGGCACATCGCCCATGGGCATCAGCCGCGCGCCATCGATCCGGGCCGTCTCAAACTCCCAGGGCTCGCGCACATCAAGCAGAGTGAAGGATTCTCCCGCATTCAGCTTGCTCTTCACTTCTTCGGGAGTGATTTCGTAGTCCATCGTCGCATGTTATCGGAGAATGTTGTCAGCTTCTACTTCCCCGTCCACTTCGGCTCACGCTTCTCCATAAAAGCGCGGATGCCTTCGTGAGCGTCTGAAGTCTTCATCAACTCGTCAAAATAAATCCGCTGCGGCGCGAGCCAGGCCTTTGTCGAAGTGCATTGAGTCCCAGGCATACAACGCCTTCTTGGCCAATGCCAAGGCCGCCGGACTACGCTTGCGCAAATGTCCAATCGATTCATCCACTGCGGCCGCCAACTCACTCTCCGGCACGGCGCGATTGGCCAGACCAATCTCGGCCGCTTCTTTCCCGTCGATCGTCCTCCCAGTCAGAATCAGTTCCGCCGCGCGCTTCTGCCCCACGAGAGCGGCCAGCGCGGTGCAGGCCACCGGCGGATAACAGCCCAGCCTGATCTCCGGAAATCCCCATTGCGCCGATTCAGCCGTGCAAGCGAGATCGCAGACCATCGCCAATTCCGCGCCACCACCGAGACAATGCCCACGCACCGCGGCGATCGTAACCTTTTTCGTGGCGATCAGCGCACGAATGACGCCGTGAAACTTGGTCAACATTTCATCGACTTTGTCCGGCGTGTGCGCGGCCACGTCCACACCCGCCGAAAACGCCTTACCTTCGCCGCGCAACGCGATCACCGACACGTCGGGTCGAGCTTCGATCTCGGCGAGCGAACGCGCCAGTTCCTCCATCATGAGGACATCAATGACGTTGAGCGGCGCGTGGCGTAACGTAATGTGAGCCACTGGCACCAAAATCTCAACCATGAGCCGTCTAAGGACGGATGCCGCGGAGATAGATCCCATGTCCCCCTGTGCGCCCTTCAGTGTCCTCTGTGGTGAAAGAGTTCACTTCCCCTACAGGTTGATCGCCGACTTCCGCACTTCGCCGATGGTCGCGAGCGGGTCGCGCGCCCCGGCCTTTTCCGCGATCCACTTTTTCTCGTTGCTGATGATGTCGAGCAGCAGTTTCTTGTCGGCCGCCGACGGCATGTAGTCTTTCAGGTGCTCTTCGTAGGCTCGATCCTCCAGCGCTTCGCCCGTCTGCGCATGGAATTTCTGTCCCGCCCATCGCCCAATCGCGCGATTAAACTGGATGTGCGGCGCATACAGCCTGGGCTCGCCCGGCCGCAGTGCAGAGTTGAAGCGCTCGATCAGCCCCGCCACTTCATCGCGGTAGAGGCGGCGGTTGTAATCGTTCAGGTCGTCGAGATCCGGAGCCTTGTCGTTCTTGGGCTCATCGTAGCGGCCCTTCACGCCCCACACATAGGCCCAGTGCGCCGACGAAGAATGATCCGTGCCGAATAAATCATAGGAACTCGAAATCCACTTATTCAGGTATTTCTGAATCAGCCACGCCGGGACCACGCCCGCCTCCACGATGCGCCGCAGCCCGTCGTTCCCCGTCCCCATGTGGAAGGCTTCTTCGCGCAGCATGTACGACATCGACCGTCCCAGCGGAGCGAACGCGGAGTACTTGAACATTTGCAGCTGGAACTTTCCATCGCGATCCACGAAGTCGGTGTAAGTGAAGAAATCCATCCAATTATCGACGTCGACATTGAAGGCGCCGAGCAGTCGCTTGTTCTCAAACGCCCGCCGCTCCAGCATTTTCTGCGCTTCCACCTTGCCGGAGTAGCCGAAGTGATCGACCAGCAGGGCGCACATCTGCCAGCCGTGACGCATCTCTTCGATCATGACGCGAGTGATGGCGCGCCGGTCCCATTCCGTGGGAGCGTTCGCCAACAGATTGCGCTGCTGCTCGACGCTGGCGAACTCGGTATCGCCCTGGTAGACGATCATGTTCATGAGCGCGTCGCGCATCTGTTGCGTCGGAATCTGCCGCAGGTTTTCCCACTTGCGGCGCCCCTTGTACGAACCGAACTCAATCTCGTCGGGTCGATCGCGCCATACAACGTGTCGAAGTGGAAGGCGTCGATGTCGCCGGTATTCACGCCAATATCTTTGCGCCAGTCGT
>CAWDBW010000106.1:0-16393 GCA_963800405.1 uncultured Acidobacteriota bacterium | reverse complement strand
GAATCAGGTTCTGCGTATGGTTGAGAATCTTGCCGGAGAAATCGCGCTCGCGGTGCAGTTCCGACTGGTAAGTGCGCAGCCCGGTCACATCCAGCATCAAGCCGCGAATCTGCAGAACACGGCCCAGACTGTCGTAGAGCGCGAAGGCATTGATGAGGACGTGAATCGGCGATCCGTTCTTGCGCCTCAGGGTCGCCTCGAAATTGCGGAGGTGGCCATTCTCTTTGCATCATCTCCGAGTGCCGCTCGTGCTGCCCCGGAGAAAGATAAAGTTGCGTGGGAATATCGATCTGCAGCAATTCTTCCCGGCTGCCATAGCCCAGCATGCGCACCATGGCGTCGTTGACTTCGATGAAGCGGCCGCCCGGCGTGCTGAAGAACAGGCCTTCCTGAATGTTGTCGAAGAGTTCGCGGTAACGGCGCTCAGCCTCGCGCCGGTCAGAAATATCTTTCAACACGTGAATGGTTTGCGGACCCTCGCCGGAACCGCCCTGCACCCGCGAAGTGGAGACCAGATAAGTGCGATCAAACACCGGGTGGGCGAATTCGTCCGAGTCTTCGGCCATGGAGCGGCAGAACGGGCACGAGTAGGACGCGGTGTCGCTGGTCAAGGCCATGAGTGCCCGCATATTCACGCCCACCAACTCCGCCGGCGGCACGCCGATCATGGCGGCCAGCGAACGATTCACGCGCAGCACCTTGTCCGGCCTGGTCATGCACCACGATAAAGTCGGTGATGGCGTCGAAGATCTCCATCCAATGGCGGTTGGCCTGCTCGATACGGGTGAACAGCCGCGCGTTCTCCAGCGCCATCGCCCCGTGAGCCGCCATGGCCTCCAGAAAAACCCGATCTTCTGCACTGAGCGGAGACGAGCACCCGGAAGGCAAAGTAATCCGGCCAGTTCCCCGTTGCCGCCGGCGAGGCGCACCAGGGTGCAATCGGTCCAGCGCAAACGGGAGCAGCCTCGGAACCCAATATCTGTTCTGCCGATGCCGCGACCACGGTCTCGGAATGCCGCGCCGCAAACTCCGCCAGAGCCGCGCCTAGCGGGCGATCCAAGCTGCGTTCCGATGGGCGTTCCAACGCTCGATCCAAGCTGCGGTCAGGGCTGCAATCGAGCACCGGTTCGGGATGAGGCTTGGCGGGCAAACCGTCCGCCGGCGCAAGGTGCGTTTCCTCCGACGGCAAAACCTTGTGGCCGGCGTCTGCTGAAGTAATCTCGCCAGAAATCTGAGAGGAGGACTCCGCCCCGATGTGCAACGCCGCCACTTGCCAGCGGCCCTCCTGCAGCACCGCGAGCAGCCCGGCGCGGGCGCCGATCAGATCCGCGGTCCGCCTGAGAAAGCGCTGCGCAAACTCGGGCAAACGCAGCGTGCCATCGATTTGACGAGCCAGTTCGGTGAGGGCTTCGGCACGGCGCCGGTGCTGCTCCGAAAGATGCAGATTGCGGGCCGACTCCAGCACCACCGCGGCCTGATTCGAAAGTGCGCGGGCGCGGCGAATGTCCTCCGGCGAAACGCCCGCGCCGTCCAGACGGTCGACCACTCCGAACATCCCCAGAACTATCCCGCTTGCACCCAGCAGCGGCACGGCCAGGAATTGTTGCACTTTGAATTTCGTGATCAGGTCGAGGTTGATTCCCGGAGTGCGGCTCGGCTCGTTGGTCCAGAAAACTTCCTGGGCGCGCAGGGCGCGAGTGGCAATCCCTTCGGGGAACAGCGCGTCCACGCGCTGCGGTTCTCCCTTCTCAACGGCATAGCGCACCCGGAACTCTCCCCCCTCCTCCAGCGCGATGAAACAGCGCCCGAACCCGAGAAAATCACAAGCTCGCACCACAAAAGCCTGCAGAACATGCTCGAGATTGCTGCTGGAATTAAGTTCCGAGGAAATTTCCAGCAACTGGTGTAACTCGTGGGCCTGGGCATGAGCGGTGGCATGCAGTTCGGCATGGGCAACGGCGACCGCGCCGAACCCGGCCAGGCCCGCCACCAGGGCCTTTTCTTCCGCGGTAAACATGCTGTCCGGGCGCGGGTAAAGCAGGATCGCACCCTGGGTGCGGGCGGTGCGGAAGGGCGCGGCGATCAGCATTCCCGGAGATACCAGATTCCCCAGCGAATGCACCTCGGCGCCGATCGACAGCGTGATGGGCTCTCCCGCGGCGACCGCCCGCTGCGCCAAGTCGGCTGCGAAGCGCAGGGTTTGCCGGTCGTGACGCGCCCGGGCGGCGTTGGCCAGTTGCGGAGTCTCCGCCGAGACCGCCTTCAATTCAAACGGGCCCTCGCGGCGCAGCAATACACAAACCAGCTTGGTGCGCAGCAGAATGCGCAAGCGATCCGCCAGGGCCTCGATGACTGCCGAGACGTCCGGCGTGCCGTACAGGGCGGGAGCCACGTCAGCCAGAATTTCCGCGCGGCGATGCTCTTCGCGGGAGGTCTGGCTGCGCTGGCAAGCTTCCAACAGGCCGCCCAATTGGCCAGCCAGAATCGTCGCCTTGGCGGCCCGATCTTCGGTAAAAAAATCGTCATCGGAATCATGCAGAAAGGTGACGGCGCCGATCACTTCGTTGCAGACGATCAAGGGCGCCGCCAGCACGGATCGGGCCTCCAATTCCGGCGCGTCCGGGAAGGCCGCAGACTGCAGGTGATGGGCGCCGGTGGTGCGCCGCTGTCGCACCGCTTCGCCCGTCACGCCACTCTGGTCAGGGCGCATGCGAATGCCGGCGAAGCGCTCGGCGCGCGCGCCATCGGCCTGCTCGCCCACCAGTTCCCCGCCGAAGTTGCGAAAAAAGTAAACCCCCGAGACCTGGAAAAAATCGCGTGTGGCCCGGCAGAACAAACGAATCAATGAGGGCGCGTCTTCGAGATGGAGGGCATCGGCGGCAATGCGCAGCAGGAGCGCCTGAAAGCCTTCCTCGGAGCCCGGCGTGAGACTGCGCTCCGCCGCCATGATGGGAAGACCATCAGAAACGTTCAGGCCCGCTGCGACAATTGAGGAATAGGGTTGCTGATTCACAAGTACTTGAATCTATTGGGAAACTACCTGTCATCTCAATTTGAGTCAAGGGAAATGGGGAAAGGGGTGCCAGAGTGTGAAATCCCGAGACAGGGGTGAGACTACGTCTCAGACTGAGAAGTAGGGGCCGGTTGGACGCAGATGAGACGGGCCTCATTCCGGCCGCCCCTGCATCGCTATTTTCGAGACCGATTAAAAGACTTGTTTACTTACAGATACGATCCATTACTTTGGTTTTTTCAATAAGGTACAGGTGGCCCAGCCGTTGCACGACCAGGTTGAACAGCTTCTTGTAAGCGAGGAGGAATTGTGTCTCGACGAACTGCCACGGTGCTGCTGGCGATCGCAACCTTAGCAGGGACTCTGGGCGCCATTCAGGTGGGGGGGCAGAAGGCCCAGAACAACAACAACGATGATATCTCGCGCCGGGCCAAGAGCAAGGTGTGGCCCGAGTATCCCGCGCTGGCGAAAAAGATGAACATCGGGGGCACGGTCAAGATCGAAGTTGTGGTCGCGCCCAACGGCACCGTGAAGGACGCGCGCATTGTGGGCGGGCACCCGGTGTTGGCGGGTGCGGCGTTGGATGCGGCCAAGAAATGGCGCTTCGAACCGGCCACCATAGAGACCACGGGAATCATCGACTTTAAGTTTGAACCGCGGTAAGGGCACACCGCGGAGGAGACGGAAATGACGATCGGCAAAAAGCTTTATACGAATTTCGGCATCATTCTCGCCATGGTGTTGGTGCTGTTCCTGGTGAACTTTTCGGCGGTGCAGCGCGAGCACTCCGCCAAAGCCGCCGCCGCGGCCTCCAAGGATCTGGCCGACGGCATTAATGCCGCCCGTTCCCTGATGATGCAGAACAGCTTGTACCTGAGCAACTACCTGCTCAGCGGCGACACCCGCGAAGTCGACCGCATGAACGAAGGTCTGCGGGCTACCAACGACAAGCTGGAACAGGGCAAGTCCCTGGCCAACTCCGATAAGGTCAAGACTGACCTGGCCAAAACTCAGCAGCTGGAGCAGGCCTGGGGCAAGGAGTTCGCGCAGCCCCTGATCGACAAACGCAGAGATGTCGACTCCGGCAACGCCACCGTGGCCGAGCTGCAGATCTACTACTTACAGAAGGACGCCGCATCCTGGGTCAAGAATTTGACCGACGCGCTCGATGAAGCCAAAAGCGAGAACGACAAACTGGTGGAAGATCGCCGCAACTCCGACGACGTGGCGGCCCGCTGGACGGTCATCATATCGGCGCTCGGCACCCTGGTGGCGTTGTGCCTGGGGGGCGCGATCGCCTTCCGGACGGCCAAGTCCATCACCCAGCCGCTGGCCAACCTGATGAGTGTGGCCAATGCCATCGGCAACACCGGCGACCTGGAGCACAACATCGAACTGAGACCGCGACGACGAGATTGGCGAACTGGCCCGCACCTTCCACAAGATGGTCACTTACCTGAAGGAAATGGCGGGCATTTCCGAAGCCATCGCCGGCGGCGACCTGGCGGTGGAAGTGAAGCCCCGCGTCGTCGCACGACACCCTGGGCAACGCCTTCTCCCGCATGATCGGAGGGTCTGGCGGGCCTGGTGCGCAGCGTGCGCGACGCCTCTTCGCAGGTGGCCAGCGCCTCCAACCAGGTAGCCAGCGCCTCCGACGACGCCGCCAAGGTCGGACTGCAGGCCTCCTCTGCCATCGACGAAGTCACCAGCACCATGCACGAGATGAGCGTCAACGTGCAGAACATGGTGAAGTGCACGCAGGTGCAGGCTTCGAGCGTCAGCGAAACTTCCGCCTCCATCGATCAGATGGTGGCCTCGATTCAGCGCGTGGCCGACACCGCCAAGGTGCTGCTCGACATTTCCAACCGCTCGCGCGAAGAAGTGCACAACGGCATCGGCACCATGGAGAAGGCCACCGACGGCCTGAACCGCATCAACACCACCATCAACTCTTCGGGCGAAATCATCGGCGCCCTAGGCCAGCGCGCCGACGATATTGGCAAGATCATCGAAGTCATCGACGATCTGGCCGAGCAGACCAACCTGCTGGCCCTGAACGCTGCCATTGAAGCGGCCCGCGCCGGCGAGCATGGCCTGGGATTCGCGGTAGTGGCCGACGAAGTCCGCAAGCTGGCCGAGAAGTCGGCGCAGTCCACCAAAGAAATCTCGGAACTGATCCAGAGCATTCAGAAGGAAGCCCGCAAGGCGGTCGAGAACATGGACCGCTCCACGACCATCGTGAACGAAGGCCTGGAACTGGGCGGGGAGCTGAACGCGGCGCTGCGCAAGATTTCGAACGTGGTCACCGAAGTCTACAAGTTCGCCCAGGAAATCGGCGCGGCCACCAACGAGCAGTCGCACGGCTCGTCGCAGATCGCCCGCGCCACTACCCGGCTGAACGAAATCACCCACGAAATCAACTCGGCGGTGGAAGAGCAGGCCTCCGGAGCGCAGGCCGTGGTCAAGGCCATGGAGCGCATGCGCGAACTGGTGCAGCAATCCACCTCGGGCTCGACGGAGCTGGCGGCCTCCTCGGAGCAGATGTCGAAGATGTCGCGCGGCCTGCAGGAATTCATTGACCGCTTCTCGCTGGCGGAGGCGTCGCGCAGCCAGGGCGGGGACTACTCCGGCCGGGGCAACGCACGCCGAGCCGCTGCCGGAGCGCAGTACTGAGCGTCATCGTTCGAGGAACCGGGCGACAAGTGCCTGCACCGGAGGCTGAACAACCGGGGGCTGAACATCATGAGCCGTGAACTTCATATCGTGGGTTTTCAGGTGGGACGCGAGACCTATGGCGTGCCCATCACGTCCCTGCACGAAATCGTGCGGGTGCCGGAAATTACCGCCGTGCCCGACGCGCCCGATTACCTGGAAGGCGTGATCAACCTGCGTGGCAAGATTGTTTCCGTGATGGACCTGCGCAAGCGTTTCGGAGAGAAGGAAGCCAAGCTGCGTAAACAGAACCGGATTCTGGTGGTCGAGCATGCCGGCCGGCTGGCCGGGCTGATTGTGGATTCGGCTTCCGAAGTATTGAAGATCCCGGCCGAGGCCGTGGAGGCTCCGCCCGCCGTGTTTCAGGAAGGTGGACTGAACTGCGTGACCGGCCTCGGCAAGGTGGCAGGACGGCTGGTGGTGCTGCTCGACATGAGCAAACTGCTGGCCCCGGGCAGCCTGCAGATGAGCAGTGAGCCCGCGGAAAAGAAGGCAGACAAGAAGACCGTGGCCAAGGCCGAGGCGCGGGGCGCAGCGGCCAAGTAATTTCGAATTCGAGTATCAGGCGGGAACGAGAAAACGCATGAGCACATCCGGAGCGGCACCAGCTCCCATACTGACGGAAGCGGAATTAAAGCTGCTGCAGGCGCTCGTCTATCAGGAGTGCGGCATGCACTTCGACGAGCGGCGCACCCACTTTCTCCAGGACCGGCTGCTGCGCCGGCTGAAGGAGTGTCGCGTCGATTCCTTCTACTCCTATTACCG
Source organism: uncultured Acidobacteriota bacterium (assembly GCA_963800405.1). Classification (GTDB taxonomy): domain Bacteria; phylum Acidobacteriota; class Terriglobia; order Terriglobales; family Acidobacteriaceae; genus Sulfotelmatobacter. The sequence goes on along the minus strand of CAWDBW010000106.1, from coordinate 9,903 downwards.
GCTGCTCATCAGCCAGCAGGGCAAGGACGAACTGGCCAAGCTGCTGGAAAACCTGACCGTCAACGAGACCAGCTTTTTCCGCCACAAGGCCCAGCTCGATCTGTTTCAGAAAACCGTGCTGGAAGAGTTGTTCAAGTACAAGAGCTCGCGGCGCGAGTATTCCATCCGCATCTGGAGCGCGGGCTGCTCCACCGGGCAGGAAGCCTACACCCTGGCCATGCTGGTCACCGACGCCCTGGCCTACTACTACCTGCGCAATCCCCTGCCCATGGACTTGCCGCTGCCCAAGCCGCTGGTGCCGCCCCCGTGGCGGGTGGAAATCCTGGCCTCGGACATCGCCTACTCCGTCTTGCGGCACGGGCAGGAAGGCACCTACAGCGAGAATCAGATGTCGATGGTCGATTACGGCTACCGCCTGCGCTACTTCGACAAAATCAGCGAACGCTACGCGGTCAAGAAACCGCTGAAGGAAATGGTGCACTTCGACTTTCACAATCTGAAGACCGAGTATCTGCCGCAGCGCAACGACGTCATCTTCTGCCGCAACGTGATGATGTACTTCGATGAGGCGGAGCAGAAACGGCTGATCGAAAAGTTCTACCGCTGCTTGAATGCCGGCGGATATCTGTTTGTGGGACATGCGGAAAGCCTTCTGGGGTTGACCCAGAAGTTCCAGATGCTCCACAAGGATAGCGGCACGGCCTACCAGCGGCTTGAGGTGAGAGAGTAAACCCATGACGGATCATCCCCCAGATGAGCGCGGCCTGGAACTGCGAGAGCTTTTTTTCGAGACTTCGCAGGAACTGCTGCAGGCGCTCAATGAAGAAGCGTTGAAGCTGGAGAAAAAGCCGGGCGACGAGGAAATCGTCCGCGTCATCCGGCGGACCGTGCATACCCTGAAAGGCGACTCGGCGGCCTGCGGCATGCGCGAGTTGAGCGAACTGGCGCACCAGTTCGAGGATGCGCTGTCGCTGGCGGGCACGGCTACGCAAGCCGCAGTGGCCGAGATCGCCTTCGCCGCCGCCGACGTTTTTACCGAGATGATTGCCGCCTACCGCAGCGGCGGCAAGCTGCCGTCCACGAAAAACTTGAGCAAGCGGATCAGCGACCTGACCGCGGCGCCAGCTGCGGCCAAAGTCACGCGGGCCCGCGCCACTGGATCGAAGTCCACCACATCGAAGTCCGCCACATCAAAGTCCGCCACATCAAAGTCCGCCACATTAAAGACCACCAGTTGGAAGAGGACCGCGGCGAAATCCACAGGGCGGAAGTCCGCCCGCACAGCCCGCAAGAAGCCGCCAGTCAAGGCCTCGGCGGGCCGGAAGCCGGCTGGCCAGACGGCCTGGGCCAAGTCGACCTCTGAGCCGTCGACCGAGGCCAGGCCAACCACCACCAAGACCACGGCCTCGCCCAAGGTTGCGGCGCACTGGACCGAGTACGAAAAGCTGGCCATGCACCAGGCTCAGGCCGCGGGCCTGTCGGTCTATCACGCGGTGGTAAAGCTCGATCCGCACTGCGCCATGCCCATCGCCGGACGCCAGTTGATTCAAAACGCTCTGGTCGCGGTGGGGCGGGTGATCGCCGTATATCCTGACGCCAAGTCGCCGGCCGCGTCCAAGTATGTCGAGTTCGTGCTGGCCAGCGCCCAGACCGTCGCGCAGATCCAGGCCAAGGGCCGGATTCCGACCATTGCCGAGGAAGTAACGGTGGAGTTGTTGCTGGCGCCGAATCCGGCTCCGCAGGCGGCGGCGGACGAAACCAGTCCTGCACTCGAATCTGCCGCCGATGACGGTCTGTCGGAATCCGCGATGAGCCTGTCGGAGATTCCCTCGGCAGCCCCGGCAGCGGCCGTTCCCGCCGTCCAGGAGAATCTGTTGCGGGTCGAAGCCAGCCGCATCGACAGCGTGCTTAATCTTGTAGGTGAGCTGATTATCGGCAAGTCAATGTTGCAGCAGGCCTTGAGCGAGTTCTCCAAGCGCTATCCCAAAGAACTGCTGCGCGGCAAGTTTGCCGATGCCATGGCCTTCCAGGCGCGGGTGCTGAACGATTTGCAGCGCTCGGTCATGAAGATCCGCATGGTGCCCGTCGACCAGCTGTTCCGCCGCTTCCCGCGCATGGTGCGCGATGTGTCGCGGCAATGTGGGCGCGAAGTCGAAGTGGATATCAGCGGGCAGGATACCGATCTCGATAAAGGAATCCTCGACGCCATCGCCGAGCCCCTGACCCATCTGGTGCGCAACGCGGTCAGCCACGGCATCGAGCCGTCGGAAGAACGCCGCAGGCTGGGCAAGGCGCCGCGCGGGGTCATCCGGCTGAACGCCTACCATCACGGCAACCAGGTCGTCGTCGAGGTCACGGACGATGGACGGGGCATCGATGCCCAGAAGATTCGCGCCAAAGCGATTGAGCTGGGCATGACGACCACCGAGGAAGCGGCGCGGCTCAGCGAGGCGGAAACCCTGGAATTCATTTTCCGCCCCGGCTTCTCGACGGCCGAGCAAGTCACGGAAGTTTCCGGGCGCGGCGTGGGCATGGACGTGGTGCAGAGCGTGCTGCATCGGCTGAAGGCCTCGATCAGCGTGGAGACGCATCCCGGGCGGGGCACGACCTTCCGGCTGAAGCTGCCGCTGACCCTGGCCATCATCAAGGCGCTGTTGTTCTGGGTGGAACAGCGGTTGTATGCCATCCCGCTGAATGCGGTGCTGGAGATCGCGCGCACCTTCGAAACCGAGGTGCATCAGGTCGACAACTACGAGGTTCTGCAGTTGCGCAACCAGGTGCTGCCGCTGCTGCGGCTGGGCCGGCCGGTGGGGGATGATCGAAAATCCAAGCTCTTTGTGCTGGTCATTACCGTGGGAGAGAGGAAGTACGGCTTGATTGTCGATGCGCTCGAAGGCGAAGAAGAACTGGTAATCAAAGCGCTGGACGACCACACCTTCCATACCGATCTGGTTTCTGGGGCCTCGATTCTAGGCGACGGCCGGGTGGTGCTGATCCTCAACCTGCCCGCCGTGGTCGAGCATGTGTCCCGCGCCCGGCCGGAGCAGTTGGGGCAGTGCAACGCGGGCTTGCTGTTGTCGCACACCGAGCGCGCGCGGCTGGCCATGGCTCAGATTATGACCCCGGATATGAATCCGGCCGTGGGAGGCCAGGCATGAGGAAGAATCCGGTGCGCGTGCTGGTAGTCGACGATTCGGCGCTGATGCGCAAGCTGATTCCGCAGATGCTGGCCGGGGATGAATCGATCGAGGTGGTGGGAACGGCGATGGACGGCACCTTCTGCCTGAAAAAGATCGAGGAGCTGAAGCCCACCGTGGTGACGCTCGACCTCGAAATGCCGGGCATGAACGGCATTGACACGCTGAAAGAAATCATGCGCCGGCACCCGGTGCCGGTCATCGTGTTCAGCTCCCACTCGACCGAAGGTGCGTCGGTGACCATGAAGGCGCTGGGGCTGGGGGCATTCGACTTCCTCACCAAGCCTAAAGATGCCGCGGCGCACATGGCGGAGACCGCGCGGGAATTAATTGCCAAGGTGAAGGCGGCGGCCGAGTGCAAGCTGAAGCCGCGGATGCTGCCCGGAGTTCCACCGCGGCCGGAGAAACTGCCGGCTTCGTCTGCTTCTCCGAACAAGGTAGTCGCCATCGGAGTCTCCACCGGAGGCCCGCAGGCGCTGGAATTCGTGCTGTCGCAGTTGCCCGGAGACTTTCCGGGAGTGATTACCGTAGTGCAGCACATGCCGGACGGATTCACCGACATGTTCGCGCGGCGGCTGGATGAACTCTGCGCCTTGCGGGTGAAAGAGGCGCAGTCGGGCGATCTACTGCAGCCGGGCCGGGTGCTGATCTGTCCGGGAAGCCGCCACATGAAAGTGAAACGGCTGCCTTTAGGGGACATCGTCATCCTCGGCGATGAGCCGCGAGTCAACGGGCACCGTCCTAGTGCCGATGTATTGCTTAGGAGCGTGGCCGAGGAATTCAAGGCGCTGGCGGTGGGCGTGCTGATGACCGGCATGGGCGACGACGGGGCCGAGGGCTTGGGGGCGGTGAAGAAAGAGGGCGGCATGACCATTGCGCAGAGCGAAGAATCGTGCGTGGTGTATGGCATGCCGAAAGCGGCAATCGAACGAGGGTACGCCATTCGTGTAGTGGGTTTGGAAGTTATGGGGGCGACGCTGCAGGCCATTTGCGGACGGGGCAATGCGTCCGATACGGGGCGGGCAGTGCGCGCCGGAAACTAGGAATCCGGCCGGGCAAGGACCGTGACCAGAGTGATCTGGTGCGGGACGAGCCGGCATGATATGCAGTAGAAAGGGGAGGTCTGTATGGAGCAGTTTGCACCTGTGAAACGCAGCAAGGACGGCCAGCCGGTCCGCTACTTGATCGTGGACGACTCCGTGTTTGCCCGCAAGAATCTGGCCCGCATGATCGAAACGTTCGGCGGGCAGGTGGCGGCTGAGGCCGGGGACGGCTTGACTGCCATCAGCGAGTTCGAACGCACGCATCCTGACGTTGTGCTCATGGATATCACCATGCCGCAGATGGAAGGGATCGAGGCCGCCGAGCGGATTGTCCAACAGCATCCGGAAGCGCGCATCGTGATGGTTTCCTCGGTGGGATACCAGGAAAACATTGTCGCGGCGCTGCAACGGGGCGCACGCCATTTCGTGCAGAAGCCGGTGAAGCCGGAAGTGTTGTACGAAGTCATCAAGTACGTGATGGGCGACGATGGAGCCGTGGCCAGCGCGGCTGGAGCGGGAGTCTAAACGCGATGAAGATGGAATTGATCCAGCCTTTCATCAACGCGGCGGATGCCGTGTTGTCGCAGGGTCTGCAGGGCACGACCAAGGTGGGAAACCTCACCATGGAAGAGGATGCCTACCGCCGCAAGGGGGTGGCGGGCATGATTGCGCTGACCGGCGACATCGAAGGCCGGATCGTGCTCGACCTGGAGCCGCAGACGGCGGTGCGAGTGGCTAGCCACTACGCCGGCGCCCAACTGCCGGAGTCGGACGAGCTGATCAAGGAAACCATCTTCGAGCTGGCCAATCAGGTCGTGGGCAATGCTATTTCCGCGCTCAACGACCAGGGCTTCCATTTCCGCGTACATCCCCCTCTCCTTCTGACCGCGCAGGAGGGGGACAAGACCAGCGAAGACACCGAAGCTCTCATGATCTCCTTTGAGACCTCCCTGGGCCACGTCTTCATGAACGTTGCCCTGCGCTACAACAAACGCCGAATGGCCGATCATGCGGCGTTAGGAGCGTAAGGCCCGCCGGCCGTCAGGGTGGCAGTTGCCAATGGCATTTCTCGAATCGTCGTGGGTCGGGGCGCGAAGCCCACGCCGGCAGAGAAGCTTGGACGGTCGATAACCCCACATTATTTTTTTGCCGAACCAGCTAAATGATTAAATCTGCAGCAGTTACCGAGCACAGACACCCCTCTCGTGCGGGCAAAATATTGCGAATAAACGGCTTGCCCGCAAAATCTTCCAGAATAACGAGTTAGTAGACTCTTCCTGCCTCGTCCCGGGGATGGACTCCTCCCATTCTCGTGCCTGCCGGGTCGTAGCTGGTGGACTTGCGCTCACGTTTCCAATTGTGAACTATCTGCAGGCTCAGTCAAGGTTGTTCGTCACATGCGGACGAGTTTCTTGCGTCCAGAGCTGTGGAAAATGGAAATCGCATGGGCGCGGATGGCCAATAAGCGATATCGCGATGTTTCGACCGTTGGCTCTGGCGAGAGATACTCTGGAGCGGCAGCCGGTGTAAGCGCCGCGGACCATTGCCCTTGCAGGTCTGCACCCGGCGCATTAATGTATGCTGGCAATGCACAGCTCGAGGCGGCTAGATTCCAGAGTATGAACACAGACGTAACCCGTCGTGATTTTCTGCGCGGAGCAGAGGCGATCCTGGTCGCCAGCGCGCTGAACCGCGCCTACGCAGGGGTCTCACGAGAAGAGATAGCGGAGGATGAGAAGTTCTGGGAGAAGATCCGCAGCGCCTACGTGCGCGATCCGAAGCTAGTGAACCTCAACAACGGCGGGGTTGCGCCGGCGCCGGCGGTAGTTATAGATGCCGAGATCGAAGCCATTCGTTATAGCAACCAACTCCCCAGTTACCGCATGTGGAACGATCTGGAACCCCGGATTGAAGACGTGCGGAAAAGCCTGGCCTGGGTTTGGAATGCCGACCCCGAATGCATTGCGATCACGCGGAATGCCAGCGAATCACTGCAGATCGCGCAGTTTGGCCTTGACCTTGAATCCGGCGACGAAGTCCTCACCACCAGCCAGGATTATCCTCGGATGATCACCACGTGGCAACAGCGTGAGCGCCGGGACAAGATTGTGCTCAAGCAACTGGACTTTGCCGTACCGGTGATGGATCCGGGCGACCTGGTGCGCATATTCGAACAGGCCATCACGCCGCGCACCCGCGTGATTCACCTTTCGCACGTAGTGTTCATGACAGGCCAGATCTTTCCGGTGAAGGAGATCTGTGCGCTGGCGCGGGCTCGGGGCATTGCCAGCATCGTGGACGGGGCGCATGCTTTTGCGCACGTGCCTTTCCAGTTCTCTGATTTCGACTGCGACTACTACGGCAGCAGCTTGCACAAGTGGTTATCGGCCCCGGTCGGTACGGGCATGTTGTACGTGCGAAAAGACCGCATCGAAAAACACTGGGCACTGATGGCCGCGCCCCCATCGATGGACAAGAATATACGCAAGTACGAAGAAATCGGGACTCACCCGGCCGCCATGCATAATGCAATTCTGCAAGCAGTGGAGTTCCATGAGCAAATCGGCGCCGAGCGGAAATTCGCGCGCCTCCGGTACCTGAAGCAGCGCTGGGCCGAACGCTTGAGCAGACTTCCGGGTGGGCGCATGCTGGTGGGACTGGAGCCGAATCATTCCGGAGCCTTCGGCACCATCCACTTCGAAACCATGGATCCGGGAAAGCTGAGCCAGGCACTTCTAACCAAGTACAACATTGTGGTAACTCCCATCTCGGCCCCCCGCCTCAACGGCATCCGAGTCAGCCCCAATGTTTACACCTCAATCGCGGAGATCGATCGATTCTGCGAAGCCGTGGAAGCCACCGTCCCTCGCGCCTAAACCTAAGGTGTGACGGATAAATATGGAAAGAGCTCGGAGCCAAGTTGTAACGGGAGCATGGGTGGTTTACGTGACCAAGCCAACCGCTCATGGCCGGGGTCGATGAGTGAGATGGGGATATTGCAACAACTGACATTCAGGGCGTTCGTCTACAATGGTCAACCGTGAAGAAGTTTTCTGACTGGCCAAGTTGGCTGCAATATCTTGTAGTCGTGCCTCACGGCCTTCTGGCTGCTGTGGCTTGCTTCCTGTGGTGGCCGAAGTCACAAAAAGGATGGCGCAAGTTCGGCTTTCTGGTCGCGTATCTTATCGTCTTCCTTTTGGTTATGCGATTTGTTTTTCAGATGAAAGACTTCAGATAGTGTGACGAGAATCCCAACGCAGTTCCGCGCGGGTCAGTGAGTGAAATCGGGATTTTTCGCCAACTATCGTGGTGGTGACTGCTCAGGCGTTTCCGCATCGGCGACAAGGCAGGCGATGCCGCCCTTTCCTTTGCCGATGACTACGACAGCATCCGCGTTAACCTTCGCTCCAACGAGCTTCTTGGCCGCTCTGAGGTAGTACCGTCCGGGACTCAGCGTCGGAAAGGAAAACCTTCCAGCTGTGTCAGTCTTTACAGTGGCTGCGAGTCGCTTATCGGGGCCGGCAAGAGCCTCAACAGTCATGTTTGAGACTGGCTCCCCCGTATCCGTGTAACCAACCCAGCCCGAAAGGGGGTATCCCACCGGTTCATCATTTTCGGCACATATGGGATGTGAAGACAGACCAAAGAATTGTGGCCGACCAGCATCGGCATTGCGATGTGTGTAGAAGTCGTATGGTCTGTCTTTTTTCGGCTCTCCCTCAAAGAGCAACGATGGACCGTGAATAGCAAACGTGACTAGCGCACCGGGGCCAAATTCCTTTACAACCGGCTCGACTGATTCGACACGCAGAGTCAATACGAATCTTGGATCGAAATCAACGGGTATGGTTTCTCCTGAGAAGTCTACAAGCGGGACAACCGCCTCGACGGTCGCCCTCAGATGAACTTCATTGCCGTCTGCCGCTGCTGGCGCTCCAGATTCTTGAGCGCGCATCACCACGGCGAGAAACAACAGTACGACTAGGCCGATGGTCCGTGTCATGGCTGGAAGTCTACTCGAACCAACGATAGTTGACGAGAACAGGCCGTTGCACTCAAGTGCCTGGCGTGAGTCCATGGTGGGTGAAATGGGGGGAAGCTACGTCAATCACGATCCCGACTCCGCCGACAAATCGAGTTTGTCCGGGCTCAGCGTATGATGGATCGCGGGTTACGGCTATTCACGGATCCCCCGCGCGCCGAATCCGCACAAATTCTAAGTAAGGTGGGACATGGTGAGGAAACAACTGGTGGCTGTTTGCCTGGGTGTATTCGTCTTACTATTCGGCACAATTCCGACGCATGCGCAATGGAAGGCCGTGGGCGGTATGGTGGCGCAAATGCCTCAGGGCAATGAAATCACGTTCTCCAACCGCAATGCGAACGTGGTCATACAAGTTCTCGCTCCGGAGCTCGTCAGAGTCAGAATGAGCGTCGGCAAAGCTACCGGGCCTGAGTATTCCTGGGCGGTCATCAAGAAGGACTGGCCGGCGGTAGACGCAAAATTCTCCGGAGACAAAAAGACCAAGATCATCAAGACCTCGGCCCTGGAAGCCAGGGTGCAGCTCACCCCATTTCAGATCTCCTTCTATGACGCCGGGGGCCGGCTGATTTCCAGCGACGCTCGAGAAATGGGGTGGGACGGCGAACGGGTGCGTTGCTGGAAAAGCATGCCTCCCGACGAGCACTATTTCGGCCTGGGAGAAAAAGCGGGGGCGCTGGATAAACGCGGGCACTCCTACGTGATGTGGAACACGGATCCGGCCGGTTACGATGCTTTGACTGATCCCATGTACCAGACCATCCCGTTTTTTCTCGGCATCCGGGAGGGCAAGGCCTATGGCATTTTTTTCGATAACACCTACCGTTCCACTTTTGACATGGGCGCAGAATCAGCCGACTCGTATTCGTTCGGGGCGGACGGCGGCAATCTGGACTATTACTTTCTTGCTGGCCCCGATCCCAAGCAAATCATAGCTCGCTACACGGAATTGACAGGGCGCGCACCCCTGCCTCCCATGTGGTCACTGGGCTATTTGCAGAGCAGCGCATATTACACCCCGGAGAGTACGGTTCGCTTTGTGGCGGAGAATTTTCGCCGCCGGCATATTCCCTGTGATGCAATTTTCCTGGACACGATCCATATGGATGGCGACCGCATCTTCACCTGGAACAGGAAATCCTTCCCCGATCCGCCGAAGATGATTGCCGATCTGCGCCAAGAAGGGTTCCGCATGTTTGCCATCATCGACCCCGGCGTTAAAGCCGAAAACGGGTACTGGGTTTATGACCAAGGCGTAGCGGGAAACTACTTTCTCAAGAGAAAAAGCGGGGAACTATACATCGGCGAAATCTGGCCCGGGAAATCCGCGTTCCCGGACTTCAGTTCGGAGAAAACCCGCGCCTGGTGGGGCTCTTTATTTGAAGGATTTGTTAAGGATGGCCTCTCCGGTTTTCTTAACGATATGAATGAGCCCACGGTGGACGCTCTGCCGATGGATGTGGGGTGGAGGCCAACAGCTTTTCCGCTCGATGTGGTGCACTATGACCACGGACTGGAGAGTCCTGACGCCAAGAATCACAACACTTATGGCTTACTGATGACGGAAGCGACGCGGGAAGGATTGCTGCGCTTGCGTCCTAATGAACGGCCATTCGTAACG
>CAWDBW010000105.1:0-6526 GCA_963800405.1 uncultured Acidobacteriota bacterium | reverse complement strand
TACGACAACCGCTTCACCACGGAGTCACCGAGGCACAGAGAAAGGCAAAAAACGGCCATGCAGCGCCTAGGATCGATGCGCGGCTTGAGAAGATACTCCAGCCCGCATTTTCCTGTTTTCTCAGTGTCTCCGTGTCTCTATGGTGAGCCCGCCCTTCGCAGCACTTGCGATAGAATCTTCCCGGAGTCCGAATGCCCGCCACCATCCTCGACGGAACCAAGATCGCACAAGATATCCGCAGCGAAGTCGCCGCGGAAGTGAAAAGCATGGCCGCCGCGGGAGTGCGTCCCGGTCTGGCCGTCGTGCTGGTCGGGCACAATCCTGCGTCCGAAATTTACGTGCGCGGCAAAGTAAGAGCCTGCGAAGAGGTTGGCGTTTACAGCGAGAAGCTGACGCCGCCCGAATCGTCCACGACCCCAGAACTGCTGGCTCTGATCGGGGCTCTCAACCAGCGCGACGATGTCGACGGAATCCTGGTGCAGTTGCCGCTCCCCCCGCAGGTCGACGCCAAGAAAGTGCTGCTCGCCGTCGATCCGGCCAAAGACGTCGATGGATTCCATCCCGTGAACGTCGGATTTCTCTCCACCCAGCGCCCCGGGCTGGTGCCCTGCACGCCCGCCGGAGTCCTCGAGATTCTGAAGCGCAGCCACATCGCTATCTCCGGGCGCGAGGCCGTGGTCGTCGGCCGCAGCGACATCGTAGGCAAGCCGGCCGCCATGCTGCTGCTCAACGCCAACGCCACGGTCACTGTGTGCCACTCGAAAACGCACGATCTGCCGGGCGTGTGCCGACGTGCCGACATTCTGGTCGCTGCCATCGGACGCGCCGGCATGATCACGCGCGATTTCGTCAGGCCGGGCGCCACTGTAATTGACGTCGGCATGAACACCGTGACCGATCCAGCGGAATTCCAGCGCTTTTTCTCTGGCAACGCGAAAAGGGAAGAGAACTTCCGCAAAAAAGGCTCGACCCTGATCGGCGACGTCCATCCCGAAGTCGCGGAAGTGGCGGGAGCACTCACGCCCGTGCCCGGCGGCGTGGGCCCGCTGACCATCGCCATGCTGATGTTCAACACCGTAAAGGCCGCGAGAATGCGAAAGCAGCAAACAGTGGTCACCGAGCACTGATCCCTGATCCCTGCCCCTGAACTATGCTAAAAGTCGGCCTCACCGGCGGCATTGCCGCCGGCAAGTCGGTGGTAGGAGAGATGTTCGTCGCCCTGGGTGCGCACCTGGTGCAGGCGGACCGCATCGCGCATTCGCTCATGCTGCCGGGCGAGGCCGTCTACAACCAAGTCGTACGCCATTTTGGCGGCGAGATTCTCAATCCTGACCTCAGCATCAACCGCGCCAAACTGGCCGAAGCCGCGTTTGGTTCGCCGGCGGATGCTGCAGGCGCGCCCGCGTCAACCGCCCGGCAGTCCCGCATTGCGGAACTCAACCGCATCGTGCACCCCGCCGTCATTCGCAGCCAGGACGAGTGGATGCAGGAGATGGGCCGCCAGGACCCGCACGCCGTCGCCATGGTTGAGGCCGCGCTGATTCTTGAGGCCGGCGCGAAAGATCACTTCGACAAAATCGTTGTGGTCACGTGCAATGCCGATCAGCGGGCAGCTCGTTTTGCCGCCCGGCAGAAGATTGATCTAGAATCTGCGCGCCGGGAGGTGAATCGGCGTATGGCAGCTCAATTGCCCGACGAAGAAAAAATCAAAGCCGCCCACTATGTGATCGACAATTCCGGCGCGCTCGACCGGACCCGCGAGCAAGTCCGCCAGGTCTGGCAGAAACTGCGAGCCGAAGCGGAAGCATCCCGAAGCTAAATTCGAATTGTCATCCGAGCGGCATTCTTTGCCGCGAAGGACCTATGGAACTGGCCGGGAGTGCACAGGTCCTTCGCAGCCAAGAACGCTGCTCAGGATGGCAGGCAAGTTTAAACCTCGACCTGCCGTTGTCTCTCTATCTGCGAGGTTGGAACTGGAAAGCGAGGCTTGACCCACCATCGAACCAGACAAAGTATCGATGGAGGGCTTATTTCCCTGCGTTTCCTTCGTGTTCCTTCGCGCCCTTAGTGGTTAGTGCTTTTCGCGGGGACGCAAGGCGTGCCTCCCGGCGCGGCATTGTTTAAAATCAATGCAGGGACCTTTCTGCTCCCCGACTTCGTAGCTGTTTCGGACGGTTTGAATTATGAAACTCATTCGGCCTTTGATTCTCACGCTGGTGATTGCCGGCGGATTCTTTTACTTCACCACCTGGCGTTCGAATTCGCAGGCGGGCCCGTTCCGTCCCTCGAACTGGCTGAGCCAGCCGGCGCAGGTAGAGATTACCGAAGCCGCGCCCAATGAGTCGCTCGACAGCGAAGAGCAGAACAATATTTCCGTCTACAAGAAAAACATTCCGTCGGTGGTGAACGTCACTTCGCACGCCGTGACCTTTGACTTCTTCTACGGGCTGGTTCCCCAGGATGGGCAAGGCTCAGGATTTGTGATTGATAAAGAAGGACACATCCTCACCAACTATCATGTGATCGCCGAGGCGCGGCAGGTGGAAGTTACGCTGCACAATCGCAAGAAATATAAGGCGACCGTGATTGGCACCGACCCGCCGCACGATCTGGCGGTCATCCAGATCAAGGCTCCCGACCTGGTTCCAGCGATCCTGGGAGATTCGCGCAACCTGCAGGTGGGGCAGAAAGTCTATGCCATCGGTAATCCGTTCGGCCTGGCGGGAACCATGACCCGCGGCATCGTCAGCTCGATCCGGCCGGTGCGCGAGCCCAACGGCGCCATGATTGACGAGGCCATTCAGACCGACGCCGCTATCAACCCCGGCAACTCCGGCGGCCCCCTGATGAACTGGCACGGCGAAGTCATCGGCATCAACACGATGATTCTCTCGAACGCCAACCAGAGCGCCGGCATCGGCTTCGCTATCCCCATCAATACCGCGAAAGCCGTCTTGAATGACCTGATGACGCTGGGCCGGGTGCGGCGTCCCGCGCTGGGCGTGGTCACGATTGCCATCAGCCCCGAACTGGCGGAAGAGATCGGTCTGCCCGTTGACTACGGATTGCTGATCGTCAAAGTGACTCCCGGCGGTTCCGCCGATCAAGCCGGCCTGCGCGCCGGCAACGAGCGCGCCTACCTCGGAAACACTCTTATCATGCTGGGTGGCGATTTGATCGTCGCCATCGACGACCAAAAAGTGCAGGACGAAGAAGACCTTTCGCAGATGATGAACAATCACCGTGCCGGAGACACAGTCAAAATCACCATCTACCGCAACAAGAAAAAGCTGGATGTGACGGTTCCGCTGGGCGAAGCGCGCCAGCAGGTGTGAGAAAACCAGCTCTCAGCCGTCAGCTTCCAGCTGTCAGTTTTGAGCCACGAAATACCATTCGAAGCTAGTTCGTGGCCGAGCGAGATTTGGCTTGAATCCTCGCCGCCGAGCCGTTAGTCTGTCCTCCTGCCTATGACTGCCGTCCTTTAATTCCGCGGGTCGCAATGTTGAGCGAGATGCGCACGGACGTGTGCGCGCCGCTGCTGCCTCGTTGTGTCAACCAGCTTTCTCAAAATCAGAAAGGATGATTCCCATGCAATTCGTGGATAAGGCGTTCGCCCGCCGATTGGAGTCGGTCGAGGAGATGCCACAAGTTTATACGCGCGGACGTTTCAGAAGACGCGCCCCGAGATTGGCGCGGCGGAGGAAGAAATTTGCGGTGGCCACATGGTATTCGCGGGACTGGGATCGCCCATTGGACGGGCGACCGGCGTCGGGCTGGATCGTCCATTCACGGCCGCCGATCTTGAGCACGTCGAAGCGTTTTATCGCGCACACAAAGCTCCTTCGCAGGTCGATTTGTGTCCCTTGCACGAGCCGGCCGTATTCGAGCTGTTCAAAGAGCGAGGCTATGCCATCGCCGAACTGAATAATGTGCTGTACCGCAAGCTGGATGCCGAGGAGGAGTTTCCTCCCGCGCCGGCGGGCTCCGAGATTCGGCCCAGCCGGCTGGAGGAAGCCGACGCAGCGGGCACGATCGTGGAACGTGCATTCTTTCCCAACGGCGCGCCGGAAGCCTTCCAAGGCCTGATTGCCCCGTTCTACCAGATGGAGCGCGCTCTCGCCTTTGTGGCTGGCGTTGACGGCAAACTGGTGGCATGCGGCACCGGGCTGGTCATTCCCGAGCATCGAGTCTTTGCCCTGTGCGGCGCAGGTACGCTGGCCGAGTTCCGCGGACGCGGCCTGCAGACCGCGCTGCTGCGCGCCCGCATGACAGCCGCCGTGCAGGCCGGATGTGAGTACGCAGTAGTCGTCACCCAGGGTGGCACTACCTCGCAGCGCAACGCCGAGCGCCTTGGGTTTCGCGTGGCCTACAGCAAGGTCACGGTCATCAAGCAGTTGGAGCAGCCTGGCTGATCCCTTTTTGCAGCGCAGATTGCCTGGTATTTGGTATGCGCCTGCATTTTGGGTGTGCGCCTGCGTTCGGGTAGGCCCGTGCATTTTGGTGGCGCAGCGCTTTCGGCGCTGCGATCCGCAAATTCCCATCCGGCCCGGCGTTAGCCGCTGAGGTGCCTCGGCGGCTGAAGCCGGTTCTTTTCAGGCACCGGTTCGCAGCGCTGAAGCGCCCGCCACCCAAAATCGTCTCGCCGCGAGCGCCGTTGCGATCGGACGCGATCTCATTGCATAGTGTAAGCAGTGATTCACCAGAACTTCACGCTGCACGGCCGGCACATTCGCCTTGAGCCGCTTGAGCACCGTCACGTCGACGGCCTCGCGTCCGCATCGGCGGACGATACCACGCTGGGCGTCACTCCCCTCTATCAGTGGAGTCCCGTCCCGCAGGGCAAGGCCGAAGCCACGCTATATGTCGAGACCGCCCAGGCCTGGCGGGCGGCAGGCACCGCCGTTCCGTTCGCCATAGTTCGAGCGGATAACGGTGTTGTGCTGGGCTCGACGCGCTTCTGGAACTTGGAGCGCTGGGCCTGGCCGCAAGGTCATCCCTCGCACGGGCGCGACGTTCCTGACGCCTGCGAGATCGGCTATACCTGGCTGGCGCGGTCGGCGATCCGCACCGGAGCCAATACCGAGTCGAAGCTGCTCATGCTCCGTCATGCCTTCGAGGTGTGGCAGGTGCTGCGCGTCTGCTTTCATACCGACGCGCGCAACCGGCGCTCCCGCGCCGCGCTCGAACGCATTGGAGCCCAGTTCGAAGGCATTCTCCGCGCTCACCGCATGGCCGCCGACTACATCCCGCGCGACTCGGTGCGCTACTCAATCGTGGCCGCGGAGTGGCCGGCAGTGAAACAGCGGCTGATCCAGTTCGTAGAACAGGAACCCCGATGAATGTCGAATCCATCCGCGCCTACTGCCGGTCGTTTCCCGAGACTACGGAAAAACTGCAATGGGGCGATGCCCTGTGCTTCAAAGTCCGCGACAAGATGTTTGCCGTGCTGGGCCTGGACCAGCTGCGGCTGACGTTCAAGTGCACGCCCGAGATTTTCGCCGAGTTGATTGAGCGCCCCAACATTCGACCGTCTCCCTACGTTGGCCGGTACAACTGGGTCCTGCTCGAGCGCCTCGACGCTCTGCCCGCCAATGAATTGCAAGATCGAATCCGGGAGTCGTATGAAATGGTCGTCGCGAAGGCGCCGAAAAAGAAGGTCCGGCCCCGGAAGCGAAAGCCAGAGCTGGTTGAGAATAAGAATAATAAAAAGAAAGCAGCGCCCCAGATTCGCTCCAAGAAACGCTAGTCGCGCTGGCGCCCGCTGCGGGATTTGACTCTGCCTGCTTCGCTCGGCTAGCCTCAAGAGTCTGTTGCAGTCGCGGTCTCTTCAACCTGCATGCGATCTCCGCATAAATCACTCATTTGGCTGTTGATGGCAGTTGTCGCGGTCTTCGGTTCGACCGCGGCCACCGCTTCTACTCAGCCGGTGCACGCCCAACACGCGATTGTGGTCAGCGTGCATGAACTGGCGTCGCGGGCTGGCGTCGAGATCATGCAAGCCGGCGGCAACGCCGTGGATGCCGCGGTGGCCACTGGATTCGCGCTCGCGGTAGTGCATCCTGCGGCGGGAAACATTGGCGGCGGCGGATTCATGCTCATCCGCATGGCCGACGGCAAGGCCCACTTTCTCGACTATCGCGAAAAAGCTCCCGCCGCGGCGACGCGCGACATGTATCTCGACGCGCAGGGCAACGTGATTCCGGGCGCCAGCGAAGTCGGCTACAAATCGATCGCCGTGCCGGGATCAGTCGCGGGCATGGTTTACGCCGAGCAGAAATACGGCAAGCTTACGCTCAAGCAGGTCATGGCCCCGGCCCTCCGGTTGGCGCGCGAGGGATATACGTTGACCTGGGGCGAGGCTCGCGATTTCCAGTTTGATTCCGATCTGGCCAAGTTCCCCGAATCACGCCGCGTCTTTCAGCGCGATGGCAACTACTACCAGCCGGGAGATATTTTCCGCCAGCCCGATTTGGCGCGAACTCTGGAACGGATCGCCGACAAGCCGGATGATTTTTATCACGGCGCA
>CAWDBW010000104.1:0-9883 GCA_963800405.1 uncultured Acidobacteriota bacterium | reverse complement strand
GAAACTGCGGGTCTGGCGGCTGTCGCCGTAAACCGTGAGGTCTTTGCCGGATAGCGCCTGCTTCACGAAATTCGGCACCACGCGGCCGTCATTGAGTTGCATGCGCGGGCCGTAGGTATTGAAGATACGGACGATGCGCGTATCGACGTTGTGGTAACGGTGGTAGGCCATGGTCACGGCTTCGGTGAAACGCTTGGCCTCATCGTAAACGGAACGCGGGCCGATGGAGTTCACGTGGCCCCAGTAGGTTTCTGTCTGCGGGTGTTCGAGCGGATCGCCATAACACTCGGAAGTGGACGACACCAGATATTTCGCGCCGTACCGGCGAGCCAGGTCGAGGGCGTGAAAAGTGCCCAGGGAGCCGACCTGCAGCGTCGCCACGCCGTGAATCATGTAATCGACGGGACTGGCGGGGCTGGCAAAGTGAAAGACGTAGTCGACGCGACCCACGTCAAACGGCTGGCAAATGTCTCTTTCTATGAATTCGAAGCGCGAATCGTTTTTCAGGTGCGCGAGGTTGGCGCGGCGGCCGGTCAGCAGGTTGTCGACGGCGACCACATGCCAGCCTTCGCCGAGCAGGGCGTCGCAGAGATGCGAACCCAGAAATCCAGCGCCACCGGTCACGACCGCACGTTTTCTTTTCATCCTTGAGTGCCGTTCTTGAGCGTGTTCTTTGAAACCGCGGCGGGAGCGCCGTTGGGATGGGCCGCGGCCCGGCCCACGCTATAGTACGTGAAACCTTGAGCCGCCATCACCTCAGGATCATACAGGTTGCGGCCGTCAATCACGATGGGGTACTTGAGTTCCTGGCGCAGACGGCTGAGATCGAGGTTGGCGAATTCCTCCCATTCGGTGAGGATCAGCAGGGCATCGGCCCCGTGGGCCGCTTCGTAAGCGGAGTCGGCGAAGGCGATGCCCGAGGGCATGCACTGCCGCGTGCGCTCCATGGCAGCGGGATCGTAGGCCGTGATTTTGCTGCCCTCCTGTAGCAGCGCCTTCACCAGAAAAAGCGCGGGCGATTCGCGGATGTCGTCGGTTCCGCCCTTGAAGGCCAGTCCGAGCACGCCCAGGTTCTTGCCGCGCAGGGTCCACAGCGCGCTGTGCACTTTGCGCAGAAAGCGCTGGCGCTGATCTTCGTTGATACGCATGACTTCGTCGAGCAGGCGGAAATCATAGCCGCTCTCCCGCGCCACCGCGCGAAAGGCCATCACATCCTTGGGAAAGCAGGACCCGCCGTAGCCGATGCCGGGATTCAGGAACCGGGAGCCGATGCGGCTATCGGTTCCAACGCCATGAGCCACCTCGTTCACATTGGCGCCCACGGCCTCGCACACCGAAGCCACGGCATTGATGAACGAAATTTTCATGGCCAGGAAAGCGTTGGAGGCGTGTTTGATCAGTTCGGCGCTCTTGGTGCTGGTGACGAGGATGGGCGGAGGAATCAGAGCGCGGTCGGGTTGGGGAATGCCTTCGCTGCGCCGGTAGTAGCTGCCGTCGGTCAGGGGCGCGTAGACCTCGCGCAAAACCTCGGCGGCGCGGCTGTTGTCGCAGCCGATCACGATGCGGTCGGGAAACATGAAGTCGGTGACGGCGGAGCCTTCGCGCAGAAATTCAGGATTGGAGGCTACGTCGAACCACTCCGGGTCGGTGCCGTTGCGCAGGATGATACGCCGCACCCAGTCGCTGGTATAGACCGGAACCGTGCTTTTCTCGACCACAACCTTGTAGCCATTGATGCCGCCGGAAATTTCCCGGGCCACCGATTCCAGGTAGGACATATCGGCTTCTCCGCTCTCGGTGGGCGGCGTGCCGACGGCGATGAAGATGACGGAACTGAGTGCGGCTGCCTCGGTCAGGTTGTCGGAAAAAGTGAGGCGCTGGCCGCGGTGGCGGCTGAGCAGTTCGGGCAGAAAGTTTTCGTGGATCGGTACCTGGCCGTCGCGCAGCGCGGCCAGCTTCTGTTGATCGTTGTCGACCAGGATGACGTCGTGTCCGAGATCGGCAAAACACGCCCCCGCTACCAACCCTACGTATCCGGAACCCACCACCGCAATCCGCATCGGCTTAACCCTCGCGACGATTCAACAATATTATGAGTGACGAGCGCCTGGTCTGATTTTATCGGCTCGGTCTGATTTTACAAATTCTCGGGCCTGGTTCGCGTTCTGGTGAGGAAAAACTTTGAAGAGAGCGTTTCTGTTCGCCAAAACGGGAATCACGCGCGTCCAGCTTGCGCATGGTGGTTGAGCATTTTTCGCGGCACGGAATGTACTCCGGTCATCGGATGGTTCGCCTTTGAGGTTGACATCCTCGGCGATTCGCGCAAAACTCCGCATAATGGCGGGGCAGCCGCTAACAGGTCCCTGTATGTCTCAAAACCCCATGCTGCAGCCGGATTCGTACGGTACGCCATCCTCCTGGGGGGAGAAAGATGAGAAATCCGGGGCGGAGAAATCATCCGGCCGCGTGGGCGATGTAGTCTCCGCGGGAGATCCCCGCGACGTGGGGGAAGTGGCTCGGGCCCTGGCAGCCCATGGCGGGGGAGAAGCGTCATTCGAACTCGCGCTCGATTTGGTTCTGCACGAAGTGGTCGAGCAAGCGCGCGCGGCCACGGGAGCCACCGGAGCGGCGATTGCCCTGGCGAGAGCGGGCGAGATGGTGTGTCGTGCCACCAGCGGCCCGGATGCTCCTGACCTGGGGGTTCGGCTGGAAACCACGTCGGGTCTTTCAGGGGCCTGCCTGCAGACCGGAACGATTCAACTTTGTGGCGATACCGAGACCGACCCGCGCGTGGATGCCGAGGCTTGCCGGCGCCTGGGAGTGCGATCGATTCTGGTGCTGCCGCTGGGCGACGGGCCACAGCCCTTTGGAATCCTGGAAGTTTTTTCTTCGCTGCTAGATGCATTCGGTGATCAGGATGTGAGCTCGCTGAGAAACCTGGCGCGGCGCGTGCTGGCCTCCCGCCTGGCGAACACCGCGGAGAACACCGTTACCGATCGCGTCGAGAACAACGTAGCGAGTCCCACGGGCGCGGAGCAGTTCGCTCCAGTTCAGCCTCATGTCGACGATAAGTCTCTTGCTGCTGAGATTGCGCCCGCGATCGAACCGAACACTCTGCTGGAAGTGGAACCGATTGCGGAAGCGCCCGCCGGGGCCCCCACGGATGAGGGATTCCGCAGAGGGACTGACCTCTGGACCGCCATCCTCGGCGTTCTTGTGATTGTGACGGCGATCGTGTTGGGACTTGCGCTGGGATGGCGGGGAGCGATTGTCCGCGGGTTTAAGGCAGGATCGACCGGAGGGTCGCAAGGGCACACGAGTGCGGCATCCGCTGAAAGAGCGGATTCTGCGATCGATTCCGGAGCGGAACCAGAAGCGCCTTCCGGAGATTTGTCGACGCCGGCGAAAAGTGGCTCGCCGTCGCAGCCAGGAAGTTCAACCGGGGCGACTTCCATCGAGCCGCCGGGTGGCGGCTTGGTTGTGACTCAAAACGGCAAGGTGATTTACCGTCTAGCGCCCGACGAGCCCGCGATCCGCACTGCGGCTAAGCCGCCTGGGAACGGCACGAAGCCAGAACAATCGGAGAGTGCGGCGGGGACGCGGCTGATCCATCGCATCGAGCCTGAGTATCCGGAGGAAGCGCGAACTCAGCATATTCAGGGCTTGGTGACTTTGGATGTTCAAATCGGGGCAGAGGGGGCCGTGCACAACATCGCTGTGGTTGACGGAGACGCGATGCTGGCCGAAGCGGCTGTGCAGGCCGTCCGGCAGTGGAGGTATCGGCCGTATTCGGTGGATGGGCGCCCGGTCGAGATGCAGACCAGAGTTACGATCCGCTTCACGCTCCCCCCCCAATAGGCCGCATATTTCCCGGGCTGGGCTGGTCACGTTTCCCGTTTCTCGTTGAAAAAAAGGCAGTTAGACCGGTAAGATTAATTTTTTGGTTACACCACCTTCTAGCCATTGCAAGACCTCGCGGAACTGGATTAGACTAGCGCCACTGGATGTTTAGGTTGTGCGCCGAAGTTGGGCGACACTAGTTGTGGATAACACCGGTTGTGAAAAACACCCCACGAACGCAGCCCGGCGACGGGCTCCACAAGGTCGAGAGTTACGCCAAGTTGGCGTCCAGGGATTGTTGTCGGTGCCAAGATTGTGATTGAGAGGGCGAAGCTGTGAACGCGTAAGGTTCGCCAATCGAAGAAGCAGACCTAGTTGTGCAGCGGACGTAAGTCCGCTATTCCCCCCGCAACGTTAAAGAACCTCCTCCCCCCAGGTTCAGGAAGAAATCCGTACGGATTTCGTCAGGATTCCCTATGCACGCAAATCGCCGAGTGTATACGAATGGGGTCAAACTGTTTGACCTGTTGTTGATGACAGTTTGTTTTGCTCTATCGACCTTAGGCCAGTACCACCCGGTCGGGAGCTTCAGCTTGGCCGAGTTTTTGGAGTTGCGGGTGAAGATCGCGAATTTTGTGATGTTTGCCGGTTTCCTGCTGATTTGGCACATGCTTTTCAACTGGTTCGAGATGTATGAGTCGAGGCGGTTTTCGATCAGCCGGTGGGAAGAGATCTGGGACATCATCAAGGCCACGACTGTGGCCGTCTCGCTGGTGGCGTTGTCCGGCTTAGCGTTTCATCTGACTCTGGTGACTCGAACCTTCCTGGCGCTGTTCTGGGTGCTGTCGACCGCCTCGCTCGTAGTGAGCCGGGTTGTGATGCGCGCCGGGCTGGCCTACGCACGGCGGCATGGCCGGAATACCCGCAACATGCTGGTGATTGGAACCAACGCGCGCGCGGTGCAGCTGGTGCAACGCATCCAACGCAAGCCGGAGCTGGGCTACCGCGTCCTGGGCTTTGCCGACGAAGAATGGCTGGGGATGGAGGAATTCAGGAAGCAAGGACATCATCTGGTTTCCGACCTTGATGCCTTGCCTACCTATGTACGCCGCAATGTGGTCGATGAGGTCGTGCTCGCGTTGCCCATCCGTTCCTACCACACTTTCGCGTCGGAAGTCGCGTCGGCCTGCGAACAGCAGGGCATTATCGTCCGCTTCCTGCCCAACATTTTCGATCTGAAGGAAGCGCGGCAGCGCGCCGAGGAATTCGACGGCGATCCGCTGATCAGCCATGAAAGCACGATCACCGATTTCTGGGGATTGATGGTCAAGCGCGTGATTGACATCGTGGTTTCCCTGATTGGGATCATTATCCTTTCACCCGTCCTGTTGCTCACCGCTTTCCTGGTGAAGCTGACTTCGCCCGGGCCGGTTTTCTTCGTGCAGAAACGTCTGGGACTGAACAAGAGAATGTTCAACATCTACAAGTTCCGTACCATGGTGGTCGATGCCGAGGCCCGCCTGAAAGACCTGGAGGATCAAAACGAAGCCGATGGTGCGGTGTTCAAGATCAAGAAGGACCCGCGCATTACGGCCATCGGCGCCTTCCTGCGCAAGACCAGCATCGACGAATTTCCGCAGCTGTTCAACGTGCTGAAGGGCGAGATGAGCCTGGTGGGTCCGCGGCCCTTGCAGGTGCGGGATTACGAACTGTTTGAAGTCCACTGCCAGGACTGGCAGCGCCGGCGCTTCAGCGTCCGCCCCGGAATCACTTGCCTGTGGCAGATCATGGGACGCAGTTCCACCACCTTCGACCGGTGGATGGAGCTGGATCTGCAATACATTCGGACCTGGTCAGTGTGGCTCGACCTGGAGATATTGGCCAAGACTCTTCCCGCCGTGCTGCGGGGTTCTGGAGCGGCTTAAACTTAACCGGTTCCTGCCAGGCCAGGACTTTTCAAATCCCACCGCGACCCGGATCCGAAACTGGATCGAGTCGCGGTGGGATTTGTTTTTTAGGGAGCCTTTCTTTGCACTGGCCTGGAGGCACGAACCACGCCGAGCCCGCGGCTGAGCGTGGTACACTCGATCCACTAAAAACTGGATAGCAGCCCGGTCCTGGGCCGATCCAGTTTCTGTTCTTGAGGAATTTATGAAACCAGCCATCGAGACGCCTACTGGTGTCTCTGTCGATCCTTATCAGAAGACGGTTTGCTGCCTGCGCTGTGAACAGAAGCTGCAACGCTACCAACTGATGCGCGCCAGCCTGTCGCCGGGCGTCTCCGGCCACGCCATTCTCTCCTGCCCGCGCTGCGGACATGTGGAACTGGTTGCCGATTCCAGTCCGCTGCTGCAAAGCCTGGAACTGGTCTCGGTCGACATCGGAGACGGCGACTAACCGGGCCACGATTACCGGAAGCGGTCCTGTGGTTCCGCACACCTTTGTCATCCTGAGCGAAGCGAAGGACCTGTGGAACTGGCAGGCGAGTGCATAGGTCCTTCGCTTCGCTCAGGATGACAGCGCCGATTTGTACCCCGAATCTGTGACGAGCAAGGCCTGCTCTCGCTTGGTGATACAACTGTCCTATGCGTCTGCTTCTGGTTGGCGGGAATGGCTTCATCGGGCGCTTCGTCGCGGCTGCACTCCAGCGGCAAGGGCACACGGTTGCCGTGTTCCATCGGGGCACGATGGCCGTGCCCGACGGCGTCGACGAAATTCGGGGCGACCATAACCAACTGCAGGCCAACGCTCAGGAGCTGCAACGCTTTGCTCCCGACGTCGTGATTGATCTGGTCCTCAGTTCGGGTCCGCAGGCCGAAGAACTGATGAATGTCTTCCGGGGCGCAACCGGACGCGTGGTCATGCTGAGCAGCATGGACGTCTACCGCGCGGTCGGCATCTCGCAGGGCAGGGAAACTGGTCCGCTGCAGGAGGGCCCTTTTACCGAGGAGTCGGAACTTCGGCGCACGCTGCATCTCTACCCGCCAGAGGTCTTGCAGGTTATGCGCAAGGTTTTTCCCTGGGTGACGGACGACTACGACAAGATTCCCGCGGAACACATTGTGATGAACCACCCGGAACTTCCCGGCACGGTGCTCCGCCTTCCCATGGTGTATGGACCGGGTGATCCGCTGCATCGTTTTTATCCCGTGGTGAAGCGCGTTCTCGACCGGCGTCGCCATATTATTTTTCCCGAAACGCTGGCCGCGTGGCGCTCGCCGCGAGGCTACGTCGAGAATGTGGCTGCAGCCATCGTCCTGGCGGCGACGGATCGTCGCGCTGCCCGGCGCATCTTTAACGTGTGCGAAGAACCGGCGTTCAGCGAACTGGAATGGGCGAAGAAAATCGCCGGCGAGATGCGGTGGGACGGGGAGTTCGTCGTCCTGCCATTGGAGCGCACACCGCGCCACCTGCTGAAGCCGGGCAACGCGGCGCAGGATTGGACGGCGAGCTCAGCCCGCCTCCGCCAGGAGCTGGGGTACCACGAACCGGTTGCGACCGATGAGGCGATCCGGCGGACGATAGCTTGGCAGCAGGAAAATGCTCCGGCAGTCGAGTTCCTGGCGCAATTCGATTACGCGGCGGAAGACTCGGCGGTAGCCGACCACAGCTGATAACAAAACTTGTCATCCTGAGCGAAGCGAAGGACCTGTGTACTCACCTGCCAGTTGCACAGGTCCTTCGCTTCGCTCAGGATGACACGCAGAGACTAGAACGGAATATCCTCGTCCGTGATCGGCCCGGATGCAGCTGGCTCGGGCTCGGGAGTTCGCTGGTCGAAGTTGTTTCCGCCGCCGCCGGAAGCGTGGGACGCTCCGCGTGAGCTTCCCGCAAAATCGCCGCCGCCGCCCTCGCCGCGTCCACCCAGCAGAATCAGGTCGCTGGCCACGACTTCGGTCATGTATTTCTTCTGGCCGCTGGTCTTGTCGTCCCAGGACCGGGTCTGCAGGCGGCCTTCGATGTAGACTTTCCCGCCCTTCTTCAGATACTCACCGGCAATCTCTGCCAGGCGCTGCCAGAGCACCACGTTGTGCCATTCGGTGCGATCCTGCCACTCGCCGGACTTGTCCTTAAAACGCTCATTGGTGGCGATGGTGAGCTTGGCCACGGGTGTGCCTTGCGGCGTGTACTTTACTTCGGGATCCTTGCCCAGATTTCCAATCAGTTGAACCCGGTTCAGACTCTTGCCAGCCATGTCGATGCTCCTTTGCCGGGGTTCACTATAACAGAATGAGGCCAGTGGAGATCGTGTGCGACTCGCAAACTCGGCAGGGAGTATCATTTCGGGCGGGGGCTTTGAGGTGTCGCTTCAACCCCCATCTTTCACAGGAGGGCGTATGTCTCTCTCCAGTTCTTTTTTCTCGCGTATTTCTCCAGAATTGGTTGGACTTCTGGCGATTCTGGCCGCGCTCGTTGCGCTGTCAGGTTGCTGGGTGTCATCCATCAACCCTTTGTACGATGAAGGAACCTGGGATCATGCCCATAAGGACCCCGACGTGGTTCTAGACCAGAGCTTGATTGGTTTCTGGAGCTTGACCGACAAGAAATGCACCACGGTGCTTGTCGTTGCGTTAGAGAAAGACGCATACGACATGCAGTCGACGGAGCAGGGTGAGGGATGCGACGAGGACAAGTCGCATCGACGAGCCAGGCTGGTGAAGCTGGGCACGCATTACTTCTTAGACATCGAGCCGCTGCCTGACGATGTGTGCGATATGTGCGCGGCGAAACACGACATCCTTCTCGCGAAATTCGATAAGACCACGCTTTCGCTTACTCCGATGGACTCTGACTGGCTCAAAAAGTCTATCGAGACCAAGAGGGTAAAATTGGCCACGGTGACAGGCGATACCGATACCATCACCGCATCCACGAAGGACTTGAAGACATTCTTTCGCAAGTTTGCTGAAAACAAAGAAGCCTTTAAGCCGGAATCTACAGATACGCTCACGCGGAAGCCAGCTTCATAAACGGGCGCGGCTCAGGGTATAATGCGGCGCATGCCTCCTGCACCCGGCGCCACCAAAGCCGTTGGGATGGTTCCTGACGAGCTCAAGTTTGAACCGAAGTCCAAAGGCCTCGCTACCCCGCGGAAAAAGAAGCCGAAGGAATTGGCCGTTATCACCGAGTGCTGCACCGGATGCGCCGGTTCGCCCGCCTGCGTAGAATATTGTCCAGTCGAAGACTGCATGTTCTGGGTGCCCGACGAGGATAATCCGCCATTCGGCCGCATCCAGATCGACCCCATCCTCTGCATCGGCTGCAAGAAGTGCCTGAGCAAAGGCCCCGACGGTTGCTTCCTCGACGGCTGCCCGTGGGACGCCATCGTCATGGTCGACACGGTTGAAGTGGAAAAAGAAGTTGGGCCGATGGCGATTTGAAGGCAGCTCCTAGCTGCTAGCTTCCAGCTCGAACCCTTCTGCTCCCTGAACAAGTCTTGTCATCCTGAGCGCAGGCGCGGGATTCGCGAAGCGAATGCCGCACCGCAGTCGAAGGACCCCGTGCTAGAGTGCGGCGGCACCGGCCCGGCAGGGAGTTTCTATCGTGCTCCCGGGACCGCAATGCGGCCGTCGATCTTGCTGCGGATCCTATTCCGGCGGCAACCCTCCCAGATAAAGCGCGCTCAACGAATCCAGCTTAGCCAACTGCGCCTCGAGCGCGGGATTTGGAAATCGCCTCACGTACGGCCGCAGCCAGGCAAACTCTACGCTGGACAACCACGCCGGAACCTCCTGCTCCACGCCTGTCTTCTCGCGGAAGTAGCTGGGATCGGTCACCCCGCTCATGGAGCGCTCGACCAGCCGTTTGAGCGCCTGATCGTGTTCCCCGTACAAGTCTTTTCCATTCACGGCGGCGAACTCGGCCAGCATCACCAGGGGGCTGGTGGCAAACAGATGGTAGTGCAGGGCGCGGGCGGCGCGGTCCATTTCAAGGGGCAGCGTGCCGTCTTTCTTGATCTGCTTGATCCCGATTTCCGCCGATTCCATGCCCCACTTCCACAGGCTCTGATTGTCGGCGGCAATTCCGATTGAGGCCACCTCGA
>CAWDBW010000103.1:0-49437 GCA_963800405.1 uncultured Acidobacteriota bacterium | reverse complement strand
AACCGCCAACCGGAAATAGAATCCTTCCTCGACGCGCTGGCCAACGGCACCACTTCCATCGAGCAGGCCGAAGAAATCGAAACTCTGGCGCAGCAGAAATCGCTCGAAACGGTGCGACAGCATGCCCTGGAAAAGCAGGCCGCCTTGACTAGCGACCCGGTCACTCGGCTGCAGTTGCGCTATGCCTTGATCCGCCTCTACGAGAGCCGAAAAGACTTTCCAGCCGCCCAGAAGAACGTTGAAGCGCTTTACCGCGAAAACCCGAAGATTCTCGGCGTGGTTCGCTCCACCGTCGATTTCTACTGGCGCATGAAGATGCAGCCGCATGCCATTTCTGTGCTGCTGCAGGCCGCCAAAGATGCCTACCCCACCCTGAGCGCGCAATTTACTTACGAAGCCGCGCGCAAATCGACGGACGCGAAACAATTCCAGCAGGCGCGCGATCTGCTTGCAGGATTGTTGAAAGATTCTCCGTACAACGGCGAATATCTCGCAGCTATGGCCGATACTTACGCCCAGGCGGGCGACGACCACGGTCTGGAACAGTTCTATCTCGAGAAAATCGCGTCCTTCCGCAGCGCGCCGCTTCCCGCCGACGCCCGCAAGTCGCAGATCGCTACCTTGCGCCGAGGTCTTATTCCGGCTCTCACCCGCATGAATAATTATTCAGGCGCGGTCGACCAGTACATCGAACTCATCAACAACTTTCCTGAGGACGATGCGCTGGTCACCGAAGCGGCCCTGTATGCTCTGCGCTACCAGCGGCAGCAGCAACTGGTCGATTTCTACGCCAAGACCGTCACCCAGTCTCCCCGCGACTATCGCTGGTCGATGGTGCTGGCGCGCACTCAAACCAATCTGGAGAACTACCCGGCCGCCATCGACACCTATGCGAAGGCCATCGCGCTCCGGCCTGACCGTGTCGATCTCTACACCGCGCGCGCCGGACTCGAAGAGCGCCTCATGCGCTTCGACGAAGCCGCCGCTGACTACGAACACATCTATCAGCTCGCCTACAAAGATCCGCAGTGGATGGAGAAGGTCGCCGCCGTTCGCGCCCGCCAGGGCAAGACCAAAGAAGTTGTCGCGGCGCTGCAGGCCGCGCTGATCAACGGTCGTCCGGAAAATGTGGAAAACTATTTCGAGGTGGCGCGCCGTCTCGAAAGCTGGGGAATGCTGGAGCCGGCGCGTGGTTTCGCCGAGCAGGGAGTCTCCAAAGCTGGGCCAGAGTTGTTAGCCAGCACCGAACACCACGCTGGCGCGAAGGATTATGTCCGCATCATGACCCGCCTGCGCCAGCAGGAGACGGCCTTCGCAACCCTGCAAAAAGCTCTCGACGAATCCGCCGCGAACCTTCCTGTTCTTAAGGAGCAGATGGAGCGGCTGGGAATCACCGGCATGACCGATGCTACGTGGCGCGAACATGCGCCGCAACCGCATCGAGACGGCGCGCACCGGAATGATGGTGGCTCTGCAGGAAATGGGGAGCGCGGTGAACACCTACTTCACGCCCGAGGAGCGGCTCGCATTCGCCCGTTTCGCTGAGTCCAAACGCAGCGGCATGTCTCTGCGTGATTTAGAAGGGTTCGCGATTCCGCTGGCCCAAAGCGCAGCTCTCGCTGACCAGGAAGGCCGCTGGCATTTTGAAGTGATGATGCAGCGCGCGGGGCAGCCGAATTTCTATCCCGAGACGCAGTCTTTCGTTGATCTGGAGCGACGCCGCGGACGTTTTGCGGAACTAGGCGCGGAGATGGAACAGTTTTCCGACAAGATGTACGCAAACTTGCGAAGCGCGCCTCTGGTCGCGGCTGCCGATGCCTACCGCTCGGCGCGTGACGAAGCCAACGAACTCCGCGTGCTCTCCCGTGTCTTCTCTATGAACGGTCTGGACGCCACTCGGCAGCAGCGCTACTTCCAGTTGTTGCTGGAGCGGCAGGCGCAGGATCTGGTGCGCATTG
This sequence comes from uncultured Acidobacteriota bacterium, assembly GCA_963800405.1. Taxonomy (GTDB): domain Bacteria; phylum Acidobacteriota; class Terriglobia; order Terriglobales; family Acidobacteriaceae; genus Sulfotelmatobacter. The sequence goes on along the minus strand of CAWDBW010000103.1, from coordinate 47,479 downwards.
CATCTGTCTGGCCCTTGCCCTCCGGTGAGCAAGCCGCGAACTACGCTGTCGCGCACGGCAGCGCGGCGGTGGCCCATGCCGTGGTGCAGGCTCGCGGCAAAGCCGTCCGCCGGTTTGGAACAAAGCTTACAACGCACTGGTGGGACTTTATTTCGCTGAACCAACGCCCGATGTAAATAACGCCTTCCTTTCCGCCCTCGGCGACGACCCCATCGGAGTGCGCCTCGCCAAGCCAGTTGACCGCACCCAGCAGCTTGCGGGCAACACATGGTTCTACTATGGGTCACGTTATGGCGAGTATCTCGGGACCGCAAAGCTTGGCGATCCCGAGGATTTCCTTCCCGCCATTCTCGAAGAGAGCCCGGCGAGCGCCTCCGGATACCTGACCCTGGCCGACTACTATGCCGGCGCCGGCGACGCCAAGCACGCCATCGCCGATTACAATCACGCGCCTCGAACTTTCTCCCAACCGTCCGGATGTGTATGGCAGCCTCGCCGTTGTCTACTACAAGCAGGGGGATCGCGCGTCCGCGCTGGCGCAATGGAAGCAGGCTTTCGCGGTGCTCTCCGCGCAGCTTAACAGCGCCCGCCTTCCCGAAAGTTTCTGGGCTGACTTTGGCCGCACCTGCGATCAACTGGCCGCGCGAAATTGTTCGGCGAGCTCAAGCCCGATGCCGATGCCATCCTCCGCACCTATGTTCGCCGCAACGGCAACTATCGTTCGAGTGCTCTGCTGCACTCGGTGTATGCGGCCGCGGGGGATCCCGCCGCAGCGACGGCGTGGCTGCTCGATCTTTCTTCGGCGGCCCACGATCCGACGACTATTCTTGCCGATGTCGCCGACGCTTCCTGGATTCCGCTTGCGCACCGCGCGCCGATTTACCAGCGCATTCTCGAATCGAAGGAAGGTGCCGCTAGCAAGCTAAACGGTCTGGAGCGCCAATACGCCGAACAGGATCTCGGTTCCTGGCAGTTGCGCTGGGTCCAGTACCTGGTTCGCACCAAGCAATACGCGGCGGCCTGCGGCCGCGATTGCCGCGCTCCCCGAAGAGACGCGCGAGGCGCAGGCGGGCGCGCTGGTTCCGCTGGACCTACAGGTCGCGGCGCAGCTCGGAACTCTTGATGCAAAGCTCACCGCGTATCGCACGGAACCGCAAAAAGCGCCCGCGCCTGAGATTCTGCGTACTGCTGCCCGCCAGCTGTTTGAATCCGGCGACAAGCTGTCGGCGCGCAAGATTCTCGAACTGGTCTTTGCCCGCGAGATTGAAGAGCACACGCTCGTGGCGGCCAACTTCCTGGGACTTGCCGAGATTCGCCTCGCTTCGGGCGACACCGCCGGAGCCCTCGATCTGCTGCATCGCCTGGTGGTGGCTGTCGGGAACCCGTTCGAGAATCTCGATCCCGCCGCCGCGCTGCTGGAAAAAACCGGGCACAACGCAGAGGCCATCGAGTTTCTCGATCAACTCGTCAAGTCCGCACCTTGGGACCCTTCCTACCGTCTGCGTCTCGCCAAAGCAAAACTCGCGGCCGGCCAGGACGCCGCAGCTGCACAGGAATCTCTTACCGCCATCGCCGCCACGCCCAGCGCTCGTACGATCTGCGAATTAAGTCCGCCGCCGCGCTTGCCGGACGGCCGCACTCCGATCTGGGCAGCGGGGAACTGAACCTGCTCGCCGGCGATCCCGCGGCAATCACGGCCACGGCCGCCGACAAGTTCTACTTCTATACGGCCCGCATCAAGGCCGCACAGAATGCAGCGGACACACCGGCGAAGCTTCGACTCTTGAGCCATTGCCTCATCGATTTTCCCCGCCGCGACGAGGCCCGAGTGCCCCTGTTCCAGGCGGCCGCCGGCGTCAACGCCAACGAATATGCGATCGGAGTCATGGAACCGCTCTTCCAGACGCAGTTCCTGCGCAACGTTGTTGCAGTGACCGGCAACGAGAACGAAGAAGAGCAGATCATAAGTTCTGGCTACGAAGAAGAAGACAGCGACGAAGAAGCCAGTGCCCCGGCCACCGCCGCCGTGAAACTCTCTCGCGCGCAGCAGGCCGAGGTTGCGCAAATGATCGGCGACACCATGAGCCGGCTGAACCGGCTCGACGATGCTGTGGCTTACTACGACAGCGCGCGTCGCGCGGAAAGTTCCCCGGCGATCCGCAAGGTGTTGCTGCATAAAATCGCAGACACGAAAGCGGTTCTCCGCATCCAGCGCCAGAACGCCGCTCGCCAGCCGCTTCTGCATGAACCACTGGAACAGGATCGCGTGGTTCGTCCTCAACTGCTGGCCCGTTCGAGCCCTGCACCGAAAGCCGCCGCTGCAAAAGGAGGGGTGACGCCATGAACCGCATCGTCAAATTTTCTAGTATCGCTCTCGCGTGTGCCGGACTCGGCTGGGCCGCTTATCGCGCCGCCGCGCCCGCCCCGCAGCCGCTCTCGAAGTATGTTCCCGCGGGCCCGCTTCTTTATCTGGAGGCGAAAGATTTCTCCGCGCTGCTCAGCGATTGGAATTCCTCTCCGCAGAAGCGGCAATGGACTCAAAGTGACAACTATCAGGTCTTTTCCCGCTCTCGCCTGTTTCTGCGGTTGAAAGGGGCCAGCGATCAATTCAACGCCGCTGCGGGGCTGCCTCCCGACATGAACTTTCTTACTCAGGTTTCCGGCGAACACAGCGTTCTCGCGCTCTATGACATCGGCAACCTGCAGTTTCTCTACATCACTTATCTCCCCTCTGCCAAGTCGATGGAGACGACGCTGTGGCAAACGCGCGCGAAGTTTGAGCCGCGCAGCGCCGGCGGAGTGGACTTCTACTTGCGCCGCGACCCCGAATCAAAACGCGAAGTGGCCTTCGCGATCTCTGGCGACTATTTGCTGCTCGCCACCCGCGAAGACTTGATGGCGGGCGCCCTCCAACTCATGTCGGGCAAACCCGACCGCACCATCGAGAGCGAGTCCTGGTGGATGCAATCGACTGCGGCGGCTGGGCAAGCTGGCGATCTGCGCATGGTCCTCGATCTCGAAAAGCTCGTGCCCAATGGATATTTCCGCACGTACTGGGTACAGCAGAACATCACCGATCTCTCGCAGTATTCGGCCGCGGTTTCGGATCTTGTCCGCTCCGATCGGGAGTACCGCGAAGAACGCGTGCTGATCCGAAAAAAGGATCTGGAAGCCGCTCCATCAGCGGACGGGCCTGCGGCCGCGGCCGAACTTGCCCGCCTCGTCCCCGACGATGCGGGTGTATATGTCGCGGCGGCCAATCCGACCGCGGATTCTTGTTTTGCTCTGCTCGAAACCAAGCTCCTGGCGCCCCATTTGGGCCCTCAGCCGGCCTCGCAAATCGCGCCGCAAGTGCAACTCACCTCAGGCGAGCAGGGCGGCGGTTCCGACCTGGAGACGCGCATCGACCAGGCCCCGACTGCGAGCCCAGCTCAGCAGTCCACGTCTGCATTGCAGGAACTGCTGAATAAGACGCCGATTCTTGCTTCTCTCCACGTGCAGTCAACCCATGGCGACAAGGCGGGTGTGTTCGCGCGCATTCATTCCGCGGTAGTTCTGGTGGCAGCTTCCGACTGGAGTGAGGCTGCAGTTCAATCGGCGCTGGCGGATTTTATTCGCCCCGGTCTCACCGCCAGCCAACTGGGCGTTGGCTGGCAACAGGAATCCGGATACCAGGAACTCGATGGCCTGTGGCCACTCGCAGCCGCCGTTCGGGGAAAATATTTATTGGTGAGCGACACGCCCGCGCTGATGGCGTCCATGCTGTCGAACTTCAGTCGCAAGTCCGAGCGACAGCCCGCAGAGCTGCTGGCCGCGTTCAATCATCGGCGCGAACACTACAATTTCACCCGCTTCGCGAATCTTGTCGACCGGCCCAATACGATGACCAACGGAGCGGGAACGGAACGCGAACCGCAATTCTTTTCCGGCAACATGGTCAGTCTCAGCTCGACTCTCGCTGCCGTTTCCGCGGAGAGAATCGAAGTTCGCAATGATGGAGGTAAAGTCCGGCAAACCGTTACTTACGAATGGTCGCAATAAAAAACATCGCGTTATCGCTGACCTTGACGGCGCTGATCCTGATGGGGCCGTCGGCTTCGCCGTTGCCCTACAGCGGCCGCCCTGGACCTGACGGATCGAAACCCGCCAATAGCGTGGGGGACGGCAGTTCATCCTTGTTCGCGCAGTCCGCAGCGCAGGCGCTGAATCGCGATTTCCCCAGCCGTGACATTTCTTTTCTGCTGCTGGATGCTCACACCGGCCGCATTCTGGCCTCACGCTGGAATCATCCCGACGCTCTCATTCCCATGGGTTCGCTGCTCAAGCCTTTCACCGCCCTCGCCTACGGCGAACAACATTCTTACCGCTATCCGAAGCACACCTGCCGCGGAACGTCCACGGGATGTTGGCTTCCTCGCGGGCACGGCGACATCGATCTTACCTCGGCCATCGCGCACTCGTGCAACTCCTATTTTCGCATGCTGACCGCGGACCTGACTGCGGCCGACGTTTCTCCGACCGCATCCCGCTTCGGACTTGATCGTCCGCTGCAAGAGGCGTCCGGAGCCGAACTCGCCGGTCTTGGGACCCGCTGGCGGACTTCACCCTCGCGCCTGGCTCACGCTTACCTCGAACTGGTTCGCCAGCGCCAGCAACCCGGCGTGCGCCAGATTCTGGACGGGATGGCTCTCTCCGCCCGGCACGGAACCGGTGCGCAAGTGCATCGAGCGTTCCCCTCTCGCGATGTCCTCGCCAAAACCGGGACGGCCGCATGCACGCACTCCCGGCACGCCCCCGGCGACGGCTTCACGGTGGTGCTCGTGCCTGCCGATGATCCGCAGATTCTCCTTCTGGTCCGCGTGCACGGAGTTCCCGGCGCGCAAGCCGCAAGAACTGCCGGGCAGATGCTGCGCCGGATCGAGGATTAGCGTTTGCGCATGAAAATCACGCGTATCTCGAGAATCCCGGCCGCGTTGCGTTGGCTCGCCTTGAGCGCCGTCGTCTTCGTTCCTGCGTGTTCTCTCGTCATCGCACAAGGCACTCGCGTCAGTGACTCATCCGACGCTGATGTTCGCATCGGAGTGCTCGGCCTGTTTCATCCTCTCAAACTCTCAGTGAGCCCCTCTGCCGGTTCAGCCTTGGTTCTGCGCGCCGGCGAAGAACACCTCGTGCTCGAGAAAAGCTCCGGCGTCGACTCGGCATCCGTCTGCATCTCCGATGGCCAGGTGGTCGTGACGTCAGGAAGCCGAGTTGTCCGCGCACCCGAGCTCAAAGTCGCAGGCCGGAAAGGCGAACCGGTAGACTTCGTGCTTTCGGTCCCCGGAAAGATAGCGCGCCATTACTACGGCACCCTCAAAATCAAACCTTCCGCCGGATTGCTGATCGCGATTGTCACCATGGACCGCGAAACCGCCGTGGCATCCATAGTGGCTGCGGAAAGCGCGCCCGAGACGCCGCTCGAAGCGCTGAAGGCCCAGGCCGTTGCCGCACGCTCCTATCTCGTCGCCAGCCGCGGGCGCCATCTCGAGTTCGATTTCTGCGACACCACGCACTGCCAGTTTCTCCGCGAACCCCCTGCGCCCGCGACTGCCGCTGCCCAGGCGGTTGCGGCCACGCGCGGCCTGGCGCTTGCCTATGATTCCCATCCCATTGCAGCCATGTACACCCGCAGTTGCAGCGGGCGCACTCGCACGCCGGCGGAATTAGGACTCGCTCCCGCCGCTTATCCTTACTACTCGGTCGAGTGCAAGCATTGCCTCGCGCATCCGGCGCGATGGTCGAGTCGCATCTCCGCGCAGGACGCTGCCGCTCTGCGCAGTTCCGACGAATCCGCGCGCCTGAACCTTGATCGACGCCTCGGCTGGAGCGCACTTCCCAGCAATGATTTCGTCATTAAGACTGAGCGCGGTCAGATCGTAGTGGAGGGAACAGGTCAGGGCCACGGCATCGGACTCTGCCAGTCCGGAGCCAGAGCTATGGCCGAAGAGGGCGCGGACTTCCGCCAGATTCTCAACCACTATTACCCCAACACAACGGTTGTCGATTGGGCCCCCGAAAAGTGGTCAGCCCCAGCTTCAGCTGAAAATCGCCTGGTCAGGTAACATAGAATATTCTTTGCACCGCAAGAACTCTTATGGAAAGACGCGAAGCGCTTCGGCTGCTGGCGACGGGTACGGCCCTGCAACTGGCGCCAGGCAATCTGCTGGCAGTGTTGCGGAGCGCCCGCCGACTGCTCGATACACAGATTTCTCCACGCACCTTGAACGTCCACCAATTCGCTACCGTGAAGATGATGGCCGAGCTAATTCTCCCGCGCACTGAAACGCCGGGAGCCTCCGATGTCGGCGCGAGCGAGTTCATCGATCTGATGCTGACCGAGTGGTACGACGAGCGCGACCGGAACCACTTCTTAAATGGTCTGGCGGATGTGGATGTGCACACTACAGCGCTGTTCGGCAAGAACTTTGTCGACGCCACTCCCGCGCAGCAGGCAGAAATGTTGATCGATCTCGGCGAGGAAATGGCCGGGAATGCAGGCCACGTGGGGGATCCGCAGGCAGACGGCGAGTCGCACAACGATGCCAAATTCTATTCCATGCTGCGCGAACTAACTCTGAATGCCTATTACACCTCCGAGGCCGGCGCCACGCAGGAATTGCATTTTGAAGTGATTCCTGACTCCCACGACGGATGCGCGCCCCTGCCATCCGCCAAAGGGGGTCCGCAGAAATAATGAACGAATCCACCACGTACGACGCAATCGTGGTCGGCTCCGGTATGACCGGAGGCTGGGCCGCGAAGGAGTTGACTGAGAAGGGATTGAAGACGCTCGTGCTCGAAGCGGGTCGGCCCATCGTGCCCGAGGAAGACTATGTCGAGCACGTTCCACCTTGGGAGATGAGGTTTCGCGGCCTCGGCGATCGCCGCCGTCTGCTTGCCGACCAGCCAATTCAAAGCACCTGCTACGCCTGCGACGAATGGGGGTCGAAGTTCTTCATCAGCGACAAGGAGCATCCCTACACCACGGCGCCGGGCAAACCGTTCCGCTGGATCCGAGGACGGCAAGTCGGCGGGCGCTCGATCATGTGGGGCCGCCAGAGCTATCGTTGGAGTGACCTGGATTTTGAAGCCAACCTGCGCGAAGGGATCGCCATCGACTGGCCCATTCGCTACGCCGATATCGCGCCCTGGTACGACTATGTCGAGGAATTCGTCGGAATTTCCGGCGAGGCGCTGGGTCTGGCTCAGTTGCCCGATGGCAGGTTTCTGCCGCCGATGGAGTTCAATTGCGCGGAGAAAGTTGTGCGCGAAGCGCTGGCGAAACATTTTGGCGGCGAGCGCGTCCTCACCATCGGCCGCGTCGCCGTTCTTACCCGCGACCATAACGGCCGGGCCGCCTGCCACTATTGCGGGCCGTGCGAACGAGGATGCATCACCCGGTCCTACTTCAGCGCCGTGAATGCGACGCTGCCCGCCGCGGAAAAGACGGGACGGATGACACTGCGTCCCTACAGTGTGGTCCACAGCGTGATGTTTGATGCGCGTACGCGACGAGCAACCGGAGTGCGCATCATCGACGCTCGAACCCGCACCACGGTTGAGTTTCGCGCGAAGATAGTTTTTCTGTGCGCTTCCGCGCTGGAATCGGTTCGCATCTTGCTGAACTCATCCACGCCGGAATTCTCGAACGGCCTGGCGAACTCGAGCGGAGAACTGGGCCACAATCTGATGGATCACGTAAAGGCTGGTGGCGCCGAAGGGACCATCCCGGGCAACGACGATCGTATTGAACTTGGAAGACGGCCCAACGGCATCTATGTGCCGCGTTTCCGCAACGTGAAAACCCGGCAGGCTGAGTTTCTGCGCGGATACGGCTTTCAGGGCGAAGGTTCACGGGAGGGCTGGGAGCGCGGCATTGCGCAAACGGGATTTGGTCCGGAGTTTAAAAGGTCCATCAGCCGGCCGGGGCCATGGCGATTCAGTTTTTACGGTTTTGGCGAGTGCCTGCCGAATCACAACAACTTCGTTGAACTCGACAAGCAAACTGTCGACGCGTGGGGAATCCCTTCGCTGAAAATTCATTGCTCCTGGAGCGACAACGAACTCGCATTGCGTAAGGACATGTCGATCGCCGGGGCGGAAATGCTGGCGGCGGCGGGCGCCCGCGACATCCGGCCTTTTGCCGACGATGAGCCGCCCGGATTCTCTATCCACGAAATGGGCACTGCGCGCATGGGCCGTGATCCCAAGACTTCTGTGCTCAATTCTTTTAATCAAGCGCACGACGTGAGGAATCTCTTCGTCACCGACGGCGGCGCCATGGTTTCGTCGTCCTGCGTGAATCCGTCGTTAACGTACATGGCCCTGACAGCGCGCGCCTGCGACTATGCGGTGCGACAATTAAAGAAGGGAGAGCTCTAGATGAATAGCCGTCGTCAATTTCTACAGATGCTCTCATCCGCCGTGCTGGCGCCGCTGGTCGTGAGTGAACTAGGAGCGGGTCAGGCAAGAGCGGCTGAAACCAAGCCGAGCCAGATTCCGCTGGCATTTTCTACGCTGGGTTGTCCTGCCTGGGAATGGAAAAAGATTCTTGACTTCGCCACGCAACACGGATTCTCCGCCATAGAACTGCGCGGCCTTGACGGAAAGCTGGACCTGCCCGCGAATCCCATCTTTGCCGCCGACCGAATCGAACAGACCAAGCAGGAAATCCGCGCCAGCAAGTTGAAGATTGCGTGCGTGAGCAGTTCGGCGCAAATGTACGTGGAAGATCCAGCCAAGCGGGAACTACAGTTGGCAGACGCCCGCCGCTTCATCGATCTGGCGGCGGCCCTCGAAGCGCCCTACGTGCGCGTGTTTGGCGGCAAGGCCGACTCCGACAAGAGCCCAGCCCCGAGCGATGACACCAAAGCCCGCGTGGCGGCGGGCCTGCGCGAACTTGGTGCATACGCTGGCCCGCACCGCGTCACGGTGATCATCGAGTCCCACGACCACTTCACTTCTTCCGCAACTCTGAAAGATGTTATGAGCCGGGCCGATTCCGAACACGTTGGTCTGCTGTGGGACGCGCATCACACCTTCGCTACTTCGAATGAAGATCCTGAATTTACCGTCAAGCAATTAGGCCCGTGGATTCGCCATACGCATCTGAAAGATTCCGTCGGCAGCGGCGAAGATCGCAAGTATGTGCTGACCGGACGGGGCAACGTTCCCATCCAGCGCCAGATCGAAGCTCTGCGTTCGATTGGATATAAAGGCTTCTACTGTTTCGAATGGGAAAAGCTATGGCATCCCGATATCGACGACCCCGAAATTGCGATCGCCGATTACGCGCGCGTGGTCGGCCAATGCCTGGGAGACGCCCACGCCTGCGGATTGAACTAATCGTAGACACGTAGCTTGCTACGTCTCTCTCGTCAGGTGCAAGGGCTTTAGCTGGCTGCGGGCATGCTCTCCGAGATCGTCTCGGTTTTCGCGTCCCAGAAAACTTTCCTGCCCGACCAGTACGATTGAGCCGCCATCATGCAGGCCACGGAATGCGCGAATCCTGCGTGCACCGAAGCGTGGGGCTGCTGCCGCGAGCGCATGCACTCAAACCAGTTCGCCATGTGTTCCGTAGTCAAGTCATCGATGCCCATCGGCGGAAGCTTCGTCTCTCCGGGCAGCATCACGAACTCAGATTTTCTCTTCGCGTCAATGTCGACGTCGTCCTCATGCGTCCCTTTTTCTTCGACGACCTGATAACGCGGACTGCCTTCGCCACCAATGTTGATCAGGCTGGCTTTCTTTCCCATGTAGCGCGTGAAACTGGGGGCGTCGTTGCCGAAGCTGGTCGAGTAACTGACCAGAAATCCCTTGGGATATTCAAGCAAAGTCTGGAACGTATCGGCATTCTCGCGCCCATCATGCCACGCGAACACGCCGCCGTGCGACACCACTGACTTCGGAAAATTGTCGTCCATGAACCAGTGCACCAGGTCGATGGCGTGGCTCATCCACTGGTCCGGAATGCCGCTGGAGAATTGCCGGTACAGCCGAAACTCAAAATACAGTTGGGGATCAAACGGCCGCGCCGGCTTGGTCATCAGCCACTTGCTCCAATCCGTATCCTGCTCGCGGATTTGCTTCACTTCCGGACGGCCGCGCCACCGCGGGCCGTGATAGTTCCACACCACTTCAACTTTGCTCACATCACCGAGCGCCCCGCTGCGCGCGATTTTCTGCGCCGCCTGCTGATACGGCTCGCTGCGATGCTGCGTGCCCACTTGAACGACAGACTTGGACTGCACCACCGTGTCCCGCGCCGCCTTCGCTTCGCTTAGTACGTTGCCCATCGGCTTTTCGACATAAACATCTTTACCCGCCTCCACGGCCAGCTTCAGAATCGGCGAATGCGAATGTTCCGGCGTCGAGATCAGCACCCCATCGACATCCTTCATGGCGAGCAGGTCTTCCAAATGCTGGACCGCACGCGGCGCCCGGCCGTAATAACCTGTATTGGTAGCCACGGCTTTTTCGCGATTCACTTTCCACAGATCGCAAACCGCGGTCATCTCCACGTGGTGGCTGGACTTTAACTTCGACGCGATCTCGTCGAGATCTCCGCCGCGGCTTCCGTTGCCAATGTGGCCGAGCGAAATGCGGTCGTTGGCACCCACAATATTTCCGTAGGACAGCGCCGTCCGGGGCAGGACCACTCCCCCAGCGATGACTGCGGCGGACTTACCCAAGAATGCGCGACGGTTAATCTGCGAAGATTCGCTCATGATCTGCTCCTCAATCAATGATCGCCTGATACGCCAGCACGTTGACTTCCTCGTTCAACGTCAAATCGCCCGTGGGATGAAGCTGCGCCATGAACACCACGATCATCTGCTCTTTCGGATCGATGGTGAATCCGGTGTAGAAAAACCCTCCCCAGTTGTACTCGCCCACCGATCCGAGTTCAGAGAGTGGTCCTTTGACGCCCGCCACGCCGAAGCCCAGCCCGAAGCCCTGGTCCGGTCCGATTTTTCCCAGTTGATCCTGCGTCATCAGTTCCACGGTCTTGCGAGACAGCAGGCGCGTGTTGCCGAACTTGCCGCCGTCGAGCATCATCTGGCAGAAGCGAGCGTAATCCATTGCCGTGGAAACCAGCCCGGCGCCGCCGGAGAACAATTTCTTCGGGCCGCGCGAAGCATAATCCGCGGAATAGACAAACGATCCCTCTGTGATCGGCGCGTCCGGAAAACGATTCAACCCCTTCTCCGGATAATACGTATAAGCCGTGGCCAAGCGGTCGAGTTTGCTCTCGGGCGGAAAAAAATACGTGTCCTTCATGCCCAGTGGTTCGAAGATACGGTTACGGAAAAATTCGTCCAGCGGTTTGCCTGAGACCACTTCCACCAGCCGCCCCAGGACGTCAACGCCCAGACTGTATTCAAAACGGTCGCCGGGATTGAACAGCAACGGAAGGCCCGCGAGGTGCTTCACGCTGTCGCCAATCGTGCCGTCATACGGCAGCAGTCCGCTCGCTACCCCGGCCTTGTCGTACATGGGACCGAGGTCGGCATTCCAGTTGTAGGTGATACCCGAAGTGTGGCGGAGCAGGTCGCGAATCGTGATTTCTTTCGTGGCGGGAATCGAATAAGGTTCGCCCTTCGCCGGCTTTACCAGCACTTTAGGATTCTTGAACTCGGGCAAATATTTCGAGACCGGATCGTCGAGCAGGAATCGCCCTTCTTCGTACAGCATCATGACGGCCACGCTGGTGATCGGCTTGGTCATGGAGCAGATGCGAAACATCGCATCCGGTGCCATCGGCTTAGCGGCCTCGCGGTCCATCATGCCTTGCGACTTGAACCAGGCCACCTTGCCGTGCCGGACCACCAGGGTGACTGCGCCGGCGATGCGTTTGCTGTCGATGTCATGTTGCACTGCCGTGCCGATGCGTTCCAGCCGTTCCGAGGAGAGCCCAACCGATTCGGGTTTGCCCGCAGGCAAATCCTGTGCGATGGCGCAGATGACTCAGTACAAGAAAGCCGAGAAGAACCGGAGTGATTCTCCGGTTCCTGCCCGGCCCAAGGATTACGACGCATAGTTCCTCCGCGTGCTTTCTTCGCGCGATCCCTCGTGCTTAGGACTTAATGGTTTTCGAAGCCGCGTCCCACGTGACCGGCTTCTGGCGGAAATACGATTCATTCGCCATATGACACGCGATGGCGGCGTTATTGCCGAACACCGCATCCTCGGTCACCGGCTTGCGCGACTTCACCGACTGAAAGAAGACGTTCAGGTGCGGACGCACATCATCCCAGTCGTGACCCTTATAGACGGTGTCTTCGTGCACCGGCTCTTTCCCGAGTTGCGGATCATGCTCGGCGTGCCACTGCTTAAAGTATTCTTCTCGCATCTTCGCCGGGAACGAACCTGCGTAGTAGCTGGGATCCGTGTCCACTCCCGATTGCGGGGAGTGCCGCAGGTCGAACTCGCCGGCATCGAGCAGCCCTTTCGGTCCCATGAACCGCGCCGTCTCTGGCGTCTCGCAGCCCAGATCCAGGCGCACATAAACCGGGATGCCGTGATAATCGAAGAGCACGGTATGAAAATCAGGCATATCGCGCCCGTCTTTGAAGCGGAAAATGCCGCCCATCGCGGTCGCCGACTTCGGGATTTCATTCCATCCCAGCGTAACCAGCATGCCGCTGATCAGGTGCACCATCAGGTCGCCGGCCACGCCAGTGCCATAGGCGCGCCAGCAGCGCCAGCGGGCAAAATGCAGCGGGTTGAAGGGAACTTTGGGAGCATCATTGAGCCAGGTGTCCCAGTCCAGATTTGCGGGCGAGAGATCGAGCGGCGGCGGATATTCCCAGGCGCCGGTGGGATCGTTTCGTCCCAGCGTCAGTTCGACCATTTCGACGTCGCCAATGGCCCCGCCCGCGTACAGATCGCGCGCCGTGGCGCAGAGCACGGAACTCACCCGCTGCGAGCCAATCTGCACGATGCGATTATTTTTCTGCGCCGCTTCCACCATGGCCAATCCGTCGGCCACGTTGTGCGACATCGGCTTCTCGCAGTAAATGTCCTTGCCCGCGTTGCAGGCGTCGACCACCACGCGCCGGTGCCAGTGATCGGGAACCGCCGCCACGATGCAGTCGATATCCTTGCGATCGAGCAACTCCTGATAGTGACGCGAAGCGGGCAGGCTGGCGTTGCCGGTGATTTCTCTGGCCAGCGTGTGCCGCCCGTCATACAAGTCGGCCGCGCCCACGCACTCTATGCCAGGAATGGTAATCGCTGCACCCAGCAGCCCCGACCCCTGCATTCCGATTCCCACCATGCCAAAGCGAACCCGGTCGCTGGGCGCGACGGCGCGCCGCAGTGGTTGAGCTTCCAGTAAGACGGTCTTCGAAATCAACAGCCCGCCTGCGGCCGCTGCCGCACTTCCCTGCAAAAATGCGCGTCGCGAAAGAATGCGTTTCTTCATGCCAATCCCTCCCAATGATTTTTGATTTGTCATCCTGAGGAGGGCGCTCTTTGGCCCTCCGAAGGAGCTGAGCGAGCCGCGCGAAGCATCGCGTCTCTTGCGACGCAACCACCGCGCGCTGGGCTCGCTTCCTTACTTTTTCAAGGGCTTAATCGCCACTTCCTTGAAGAACACGATGTCATTGTCGCTGTGGTTCTGCAGGCCAATGTAGCCGAAGTTCGGCCGCGGCCCGCGCTGCGGTTCGAAATCAAACTTCCGGTCTGGCACGGGATCGCCGTCCGTATAGTCGGTGACCTTCACGCCGTTGAGCGTCACAATCGTGCGTGAACCATCCAGCGTGATGTCCATGGTGTTCCACTCCGGGCCCGGCTTCCACGCATGTTTCACCAGCGGCTTGGTCAGGGAATACAGCATGGCGGTCTCGTGATACTCATCTTCGCCGGAAGCCTGGGGATTATTGTCGATCTGCACTTCGAAGCCGTAGTGCACCGGCATCCATTCTTCGCGGGGCTCAACCGGAATGCGGATGAAGACGCCGGAGTTGTCGTTCACGTCGCGCATCTTGTAGACCACGTGGAGTACGCAATTGCCGATCTTGCCACCTGTCCAGTAGAGCAGGCCCATGCCGCCGTGGGTGCGAATCAATCCATCTTCCACGGTGTCGCCGCCCGGACCCACGTGCTTCCAACCGGTCAAATCTTTGCCGTTATAAAGCTGTTGCCATTTGTCGGGATCGCCCTTGCAAACGTTCTGATTTTCATCGGCAGCGCAGGCCAGCGCCGCCAGACCGGCAAGCACAAAAAAAGAAACAATAAATCGTTTCAGCATGGGGAATCTCCTGGGTTTTCCCGCCGAGCTATCTGGGGACAGACCAACATACTCGCACCCACGCCCGGAATCAACCGCGACGGAGGATCTTCATTGTAATCAGGGGGAGATCGATGCAGACGGGAAGCAACCGGGGCGCGCCCTTCCCGCAGAACGCGAGAAGGGGCGCAGCCGGTTATGGTCGTCGATATTAGTGGGTGAACGAAAAATTCAGGCCGGTAGTGAAGATCAGGTCGGTATTCTTGGAACCGGTCGGCGGGTTGGAGACGTAGACCTGGCCGAACTGGTTCTGCCAGCCCAGCCACTTGCTGATCTTGGTGACGGTGCCGAGATTGAAGATTTCGCGGTACTCGCCCGTCTGCTGCAGATTGGGATAGAAATAAAAATTCTCGGTGACCACCGTGCTCTTGCCCAGCTTCTGGTTCAGCTCTTGGCCGAGGGTTAGAGCAGTGAAGCGGTGGGTTACCCCGTAAGACACGTAGGTTACAGGGTCCGTCACCGGAATAACCTCGGCGCCGTTCGAATAAACTTCGTGGGTGTAGTTGAGGCCGCCCAGGATGTTCAAAGTGGTTTTGTCGGACTTGATGGCGTGGTAGCCGAAGCCGCCGGTGTAAACGCTGCGCAGGTCCAGATACTGCAGCGCGTTGCTCTGGAAGTCCGCGGCACCGAAAACGAACAGCTTCGGATTCACGTTGCGATCGTAGCGCAGGCCACCGGTTTCAACATTGGCGACCGTGCTGGGAGTGGCTAGGTTATTGGTGGTGTCGATCGAACTGGCGTAGAGCGTGATTTTGTCGTTGAGTGAGGCATGCACCGCGTTGAAGGCCAGCGCCAGATTCTCCGTTTCGCTGTTGCCCCGAGCGACCGAGAAGCCGACGTTGGCTCCGCCGGTCCAGCCGTGCCGCAGTCCGGGATGCAGGGCCTTGTCGAACGCAGTCTGCTCGGCGTCGTTGCGGATCAGCGTCACGTCGCCCGTGGGAGCTTCCACCGTGCCAGCGCTCTTGGTGGCGATCTCTAATTTGCCGTCGCTGGTGGTGACCGGGCCAACTGCCGTCTTTCCGCCTTTGAGGGTAACGTGCAGTTCCTGCTCGGTCTTGATTTCCTGAATGGCGCCAAACTGAATGGTGACGTCTCCCGCGGCCTCGGTGTGCAACACCAGCGTCTTGCCGTCGGACTTCACGACCGTGCCGGTCAGCCGGTCTCCGTTTTTCAACGTGACCTGGTCCGCCAACAGCGCCGATGCCAGTCCAAGAAACGCAATGAGGGTGAACGCTTCAAATCTACGCAACACACTACCTCCACATGCCAGAGTTTTTGAGATTGAAAAACGAAAGGACCCAAGGCTACGACGAAACATAACTGGGGATACCGCGACGACGAAGAGGTGATGACTGCCGGAAGAACCTGCCCGCATGCTCCTCAAAACGGACCCGGGGTTAGCTCTTGGTTTCAGTCTTCTTGGTCGCGTCGGTCTGGGTCGGCGCCGGGGGATTGTCTTTCATGCCGTCTTTCAGGGCACGAATCCCCTCACCCAGACCTTTCCCCAGTTCTGGCAACTTTTTCGGACCGAACACCAGCAGCGCAATGAAGAAGATGAACGATCAGGTGCATCGGTTGAAACAGACCTTCAAACATTTAGAACCTCCAACGACCCGTACCGCCAATACCAAATTATAGGGTATGGGAGGCTCAAAAGGGAAGTCAAACCTCACCCCATCGTTGGCCTTCTCCAGCCTTTCAATCAGCCTTTTAATCTTTTAGCCGAATCAGCCCGGTCTGCGGTGAACTCCGCCACGGGGGAGCGGTGACCTCAATCACAGGACCGGCCGCAACTGTCTGATAGTGCGACCCAAAGCGGGCTCGGGGGACAGAGTCATCCCGGCGGTTACCTCCGTGACCTTACCCGCGGGTCGGCTGGCGGGCTATGTTTCTGAAGGCGTTTCTGACTGTCGTTTGCGGTCACATTCCCTCAAAAGCCGCGACCAGCAAGCCAATCCACGCGTTCGGGGAGTCCGGTGAGAGTGCAGGCTTTCGTATTCTTGGTGCTGATCAGTCTTGTGACTGGTGCCGCCGCCCAATCAGCCGACCCGCAGACTTCACAGGCGGGCCCGATCCAATCGGCAAGGCGATTCAATCCGTAACTACGACTCAACTTACCGCATGGCTCATCGGGGGAGTTCCCGCACCCGGCTTGCCCGCCTGGTCGCGGAACGTGGCCTGGCTACCCTGCCGACGAAGAACGAACTGCGTCAGGTGGAGTCTGCGGGAGCGAATAAAGAGTTCCTGCGCGTGCTGAGTTCCGGAAACGCCCAATCAGCCAGCATAGGCCCTGCGATTCCGGAAGCTCTGCTGAAAGCCGGGGCCGAGGCCCGCCAGCAGCACTTCCACGAAGCAGAAGCCGAACTACGCGGGGTACTAGCTTCCGCAACCCCAGCTTCCGACGCGCACATTTCCGCCCTGCACTTCGCGCTCGGCGTGATTTACCGCCAGCAGGAGAAATGGGACGACGCCTTCGACGAACTCACCCAAGCCACCCAACTCATGCCCGAGCTGCCCGAGAACCACAGTGCTCTGGCTTACCTTTTCTATCGCATGGACGACGGACCCAACGCGATCGCCGAGGCGCGCACCGCGCTCAGCATCGATCCTAAGAACGCCGAGGCTTATCAATTCCTGGGACTCGGCCTGTACTCGAACGGTCAGTACAGTGCGGCGGTGCATGCCTATAGCGAGGCGCTGGCCCGCGACCATGACAACCCCGACACTTATTACGACATGGGCATCGCCCTGCACGCCGACGGAAATTTGCCCCGCGCCATCGCCGCCTATAACGAGGCCATTCGCCTGCGGCCCGCTTTCTGGGAAGCTCACGCCAACCTGGGCCTGATCCTGCACGAGGAAGGCAACCTCGACCAGGCCGTGGCGGAATATCGCGCGGCCAAGCGCATCGCTCCCGGCGAAGCCTCCATCCGCAACAATCTGGGCAATACCTACTGCGATCAGGGAAACTTCGATTCGGCCATTCAAGAACTGCACACGCTTTACCGCGAGCACCCGGAGTGGCAGCAGGGCCACGCCTGTTTGGCCAGCGCCTACATGGCGAAGAAGAACTACGATGCCGCGGTCGACGAACTCCGTCTAGCCGTGCAGCAGAATCCCACGGGGTCTACCGAACACCGCATCCTCGGCCAGGCCCTGCTGCTGGCCAACAAACCAGACGAGGCGCTGCGCGAGTTGCAGCTGGCGGTCTCTCTGAATCCCGACTCTGACCTGGCGCACCACCTGCTGGGCACGCTCCTGTTTGAGAGGCAAGAATTGCATGCCGCGGAAAGGGAATTCCGCGAGGCCCTGCGCGTGAACGCCTCCGCCGACAATCACTATTCGCTGGCCGCCTGCCTGATGACCATGGACCGCTACGAAGAAGCGTTGTCGGAACTGGAGACAGCTTCGCGCCTCGACCCCGAGCGCACCCTCTATCGCGCCCGCCGCGAAGAACTTCTCAAACTGATGAAGGAAACGAATTCGCGTTAGCCGCTCGTGTTGGCCCTGGTCGTGGAGCAATGCCCGCGTGACGATGCTCGTGTGGCGACGGGCGCCTCGCCCGTCCCGCCAGCGCGAAGCGCGGCGGCCCTGAGCACGAACCCCGCAGGGTGCGTCAAACCGACCGCTTGGCCAGTATCCCCTGATGTACTACGGTGCGTAGCCGCAACCGCGGCCAATCCTTACACTAGATGCGTCCGAACCCAGCGCGCGAATATTATCGACAGGGAAGCTTCCGATGGCGACCAACGCAACCCGAACTCAGCAGTCCACGGTCAACGCCGTCGTGCAGGCGGCCTTGAGCAAGGGAGCCCGCCGCGCGGATAGTTCGTCTACCTCGGGCTCTTCATCAGCCTCGCCCTCGGCGGCCCCGCGCAAGGCCACCGGATATGGGCTGCCGTGCTCGAAATGTCACCTGTACTATCCCGCCGATCTCGAGGTCTGCCCCACCTGCAAGCACAACCAGCGTGTATCTCCGGTCGCGCCCAAAAGGCCAGTAAACGTGTCGCAGGCTGCCGTCGAGCCTGTTCCTGATACAGCGGTGGTCGAGCAGGAACGCGAAGAATTTCTTCGTCAATTCAAGTCGCAGCTGCTCGAAGCCCACGCCGAAGTGGTGAACGCTCCGGAATCAGCTTGCAAGTTCAGCGAGCAGCATTCCGGGGAGCCGGCCGGCGCTGAAATCTGCCAGACCTGCTACGAGCGCCTGCAGGAGCGGCTCGACGTTCTGGAAGCCGCGTTGCACATGGAACTGAAAGAAGCCGCACAGATCATCTATGACGCGGTCTGGGCCGATCCCTCCGACCCCAACAAAACCTATCAGAATGCCGCCAGCGCCCTGCTGACCGAAATGCGCAAGCGCGCCGGGATCACCGCCGTGCGCACCCCGTTCCAGCCGCTCTCGCATTAATCTGTCACCGCCGGACTCCGTCACAGCCAATGTCCGAGACGTTAGGCCTTAGGTCTTAGGCTTGACCCAGTGCCAACACCTCAGACCCAAGGCCTATGACCTGATTGCCAATTCGGTTTGCCCGCAAGATCCGGATAGTCCATTTTCCGGCCTCGTTGTACGCTTTCCTTGCCATGACCACCAATGCCATACTCACAGCCGAAAGCCTGAGGCCCATGCCCGCGCATAAACCCGGATCGTCAACCGATCATCCCAGCTACGACTCGCGCTGGAATGCCGTGCTGGCCCGCGACCCCGCCCGCGACGGAGAATTCGTCTTTGCCGTTTCGAGCACGGGTGTGTATTGCCGGCCGTCCTGTGCGGCGCGCCGGCCACGCCGCGAAAATGTGCGGTTCTTCCCCGGACCGGAGCAAGCTGAGCGCGCGGGCTATCGCGCCTGCCTGCGCTGCCGTCCGAAATCGTTCAGCGGCAACTCTCAGGCGGACGGCGTGAAAGTCATTTGCCGCTTCATCGAGCAGCATCTCGACGAGCCGCTCACTCTTGCACGGCTGGGCAAGGAATTTCGCCAGAGCCCGTTTCAACTGCAGCGCCGCTTCAAGCAAGCGCTCGGGATTACGCCGCGCGCCTACGCCGATTCCTGCCGCCTGCGCCTGCTCAAGCGCAACCTGCAGTCCGGCGATTCGGTGACCCGCGCCATGTATGACGCGGGCTACGGCTCCAGCAGCCGGCTCTACGAGAAGACTGCCTCGCAGCTGGGCATGACGCCCGACAAGTACCGCCGGGGCGCGATTGCCGCCGCCATTCGCTACACCTGCGCCGACTCGCCGCTGGGCCGCATGCTGATTGCGGCCACCGACCGCGGTATCTGCTCGATTCAGTTTGCCCGCACTGACGGCGAACTGCTCGAGGGCCTGAAGCACGAATTCCCCTTCGCTTCGCGCAAGCTGGATGACGGTGGGCTGCAGTCGTGGGTGACCGCGCTGCTCGGGCACATGCGCGGCCAGGAACAGGATTCGTCGTCATCGCCCTTATCATCCTCATCCTCATCCTCATCCTCATCGTCGTCATTATTGCCGCTCGACATTCGCGCCACCGCCTTCCAGCGTCGCGTGTGGACCTACCTGCAATCGATTCCGTTCGGGGCCACGCGGTCTTACAGTGCGGTGGCGAAGGCGATTGGCCAGCCGCGCGCGGTTCGCGCCGTGGCCCGTGCCTGCGCCACCAATCCCGTCGCCGTCGCGATCCCCTGCCATCGCGTCGTCCGCCAGGACGGCAGCATGGCAGGATATCGCTGGGGCATCGAACGCAAGAAGGCGCTGCTAGAGATGGAACAAGGGACGTGCTAGAGCATTCTCTTGCCGTGAATTACGGCTGCCACCGTTACCTGATCGTTTTCGACGGCGTAGATGATTCGATAGCTGTAGACGAACAGTTCCCGGATGTTTTCGTCGTCGAACTCGGGCACTTTTCGTCCCGCCCGAGGGAATTGCTCCAGCATCCGCGTCGAGGCAAAAATCTTTCGAACTACTGCCTTGGCATAAGTCAAAGAGTCGGAGGCTATGTAGGTCGCAATGGCTTCGACATCCGCCAGGCCGCGAGGAGACCAGACTACTCGGTGAGCCATTTGCTGAACTGCTTCTCCGCGTCGGATTGCGTCACCGTACGCTGCTGGGCTTCGCCCAGCCCGCGCCGAACCTTTTCGAGAACATAGAGATGGTATTGAATATCTTCAAGAGAGCAATTCTCGGGCAGGTTATGCAAGAGGGATTCGACTTGTTGCTTGGCGTTGCTCATGGTCTTCTCTGCCTCGTAGGATAGCACGCTGGGAAATTGCCCTGTTGGTGTTTGACTCCGCAATTTGACGGCGGTTAAATGGCGAACAGCGGGACCGGTTCGTCCACTCTCCCGCGAAAGGTGGGGCTATGCGGGCAGACTCCGGAACCCTGGCGGCGATTCTCCTGGCGGGCGCCGTGATGTGCGGATGCGGCGGCGGAAGCGGAAACAAGGTGACGGGTGGAAATGGACCCGCGGCGCCAACCATCTCCACCACGGCCGCGCAGAATGGCGCCGTGATCGTGACTCTGGCCGATACGTCCCCAAGCACTGTGATCTATTACACCGTGGACGGGAGCACGCCCACGGCATCCTCCCAGCAGTACCAGGCGCCTTTTCTGGTGGCCTCGAATCTCACGGTCAATGCGATTGCCATAGCCGCAGGAACTTCAAGCACGGCCGCCAGCCAGACCTTCACGCCCAACATCCAGCCGGGAACGCTGGTATGGAGCGACGAGTTCACCAGTTCCAGCAGCACGCCCGCGCAGCCCAATCCGCTGGTCTGGACCTACGACACCGGCACGGATTGCTGCGGCAATAACGAACTGGAAGACTACTGTGCCTGGGTTTCGACCGACCCAAACTGCAGCTCGACGAATCCCAGCGCCTACGTGGCGCAATATCAGGGAACCGACGGCGTGCTGTACATCGTGGCGCAGCAGCCGTCGGCGGGCGTCTACACGTCCGCGCGCCTCAAGACGCAAGGTCTGTTCAGCTTTCAGTATGGCCGGATTGAGTTTCGCGCCTTGGTGCCGGAGGATCAGGGTTTCTGGCCGGCGAATTGGCTGCTCGGCAACAATATCGCCACGGTGAACTGGCCAGCCTGCGGCGAGATGGATGTGCTGGAGCGCATCAACGCGCCCGGCACGCCCGACTGGAATCAGGGCTCGATTCACGGAACCGGCTTCACCGGCGGAAACCTGGGCACGCAGTACGACTTCCCCAACGGGGAGACGGCATCGACGTTTCATACTTACGGCATGATCTGGTCGCCGGTGGCTTATTACGTCGATAATCCTGCGCAGCCCTACGTCACTTACACGCCCGCCAGCCTGAACGGCATCAGCGGCGCGGTCTGGCCGTTCGATGGCGGCCAGAGCAATTTCATCATCTTGAACCTGGCCATCGGCGGGGATTGGCCGGGAGCGCCCAACAACACGACTCCGTTCCCCTCGGAAATGCTGGTCGACTACGTGCGAGTGTACACAAACTAACTGCGCTTGACACGCGCCTACCCGCCTCTTACGCTTGCGATATGGATGCGATTTCCCTCAAGCCGGAACGCAAGGCGCAGTTGGAAGAATACGCCCAGCGGCATGGCCAGACCCGGCCGTCGCACTCGATGAAGCTCTGGCTGTCTATTTGGATTGGGAACGCCAGGATTTTGAGGACGCCGTGGAAGGTATCCGCTGGGGTCATGAAGATGTAAAAGCCGGGCGCAGTCGCCCGGCTGCTGACTTCCTCTCCGAGATGCGCCGGAAACATGGCATTTCGCCCTGAAACATCGGCGCAAGCCGAGAGCGACGCGAACTCAATTCTTGAATGGCTGCTGTCGGAGCATGCAGGAGAGGCTGGTATTCGCTGGTTTCTAGCGTTGGACGACGCTATCGCGTCTCTTGCCGAATTCCCCCATCCATGTCCGCTTGCCCCTGAAACCGGACGTTTTCCTTTCGAAGTGCGGCAACTGCTCTACGGGCGAAAACCCCATGTGTGTCGGATTCTTTTCGCGGTCGAGGATGATACCGTGACGATCCTTCACATCCGCCACGGTCGGCGTAAGCCTTTATCCGAGCGCTAGATTCGAAGTGACCAGATCGCTACCATCAACTCGCCGCTCTTCTGCGGCTTACTACTGCCCAGTTCAGAAAACCTAACGCGATGGTCGCGGCCACGATCAGGGACTGGCTGCGGTCGACTTGTGTTATTAGAACTGCGCACAGAACGACGGCAATTCCGGCGAATAAATTTCCGCCGGGCAGGCGGAACCGAACGTCCCCCGGCTGCTTGCGACGGAGCACGGGCAGCGCGGCGCAGCATACGGCGTAATAGAGCAAGCGAGCGACGGCGGAGAGGGTTACATTCCATTTGAATTCGCCAGTCAGCGCGAAGCCCCAGACCAGCGCCGCGAACACCAGAATCGAAACGTAAGGGGTGTGAAACCGTGGATGAATCGCGGCCAACGCCTCGGGAAAATCTCCCTGCTCAGCCAGCGCGAACGTGACCCGCGGCATGGCCAGAATTTTCGCGCTTAAATATCCATAGAAAGAAATCAGCGCGCCCACGGCTACCAGCCCGGCGCCGAAAGAACCAGCCGCAACCCGGGCCACGTCGGCCAGCGGACGGTCGCTGTGCGCCGCGTCGGGCAGTACTCCCACCACGACCCACTGAATGAGCACGTAAATCACGGTGCAGGTCACGAGGGCGGTAACCAGAGCAAAAGGAGCATCCCGGCGGGGAGCCTTAGCCTCGCTCATGGGCACCAGCGCAGTTTCGAATCCTCCATAGGCGAAGACTAGCAACAACACGGCGCTCAACCACTGGCTGGTAGTGATGGCATGGGGGGTGCCGGACGTGCTGGCCGCGGGATGCGCGTGCAGCACGAATAATCCCAGGGCAATCACGGCGAACAGCGGCACCAGTTTCGCGGCGGTAAAGAAGTTGCTGACCTGCGTACCTGCCCGCACGCCGCGCACGTTGATGAAGGCAAGCACGCCGATCAGAACCGTCAGAATGATTGCTCTCGGCAGCGGGTCGCGGGCATGCGGCCAGAATTCGCCCAGATAAATCACAAACAGATTTGCATTGGCGGCGGGCGCAGCCACCTGCCCGAGGAAGAGCATCCACGCGATCTGAATGCCCATGCCGCGTCCGAAGGCGGCGCGGGCGTAGAGGTAGGGGCCTCCGGCGTGCTGAAAGTGCGAAGCGACCTCGGCAAAACAGCCGAAGATGATAGCCATTCCGGCGCCCGCCAGCAGCACGGCCACAGGGCTGAATCTTCCCAGACGGGCGGCGATGGCCGACGGCAGTCCGAAAACACCGCTGCCCAGGATGGAGTTCACCACCAACGCGGTCAGGCTCCAGCGCCCGATGGCGCGAATCAGATGCTGGCTGGGCGGGCTAGGCGCGGTTTCCGGCACGCCGTGTTGTATCACAGATGACGATACCTTGGATTGAGTGCTTGACTTCGGCTCATTAGGATGCACTAACGGGAGTGACCGAAGCCCGGCTCGGCGCATTCGGGCCTGGGATAGAGTCTAAAATCGCGCCGCGCGATGCTCGGGAAGCCGCTCCAATCAAGGCATTTCGCGCTAGTGACCTTTTTCTGCTCCAAAGTAATGGCAGAATTACGAAAGGCGCATGCCCGTGGGACATCTATTCGCAGCGCGGCGCCGATGAGATGTTGGACAGACGAACAGAATGGCCTTCGACGATATGGACGACCTTCATCTCCGAATCGCGCGCGTCACCGAAGACCTGCGAACCATTCAGCAGGAGCTCAACTGTGCCGCTATGCAGGCTCCGAGTGACCCCGAACTTATGGAGGCGCTCAACTCGCTGTCGGAGACCGAGCCCATCGAAACCCTGCGTTCGGCTCTTGATCAGATGCGTCACTTTCTCTGGTTTTATTCGCAGGTGATGAGCAACGAACCCGAACTCGGCGACAAACTGCGGCAGGCGGGCTCGGCCAAGACCGCCAGTGATGAAGCTCCTAAGTTCGAGACCTCGTTTCTCGATCAACTCTCCCGCGCCGACGAACTCATGCTGCTGCATCACCTGGCCGAAGCCCGCCGCCGCAAGCCCAACTAGACGCAAGCCCAACTAGACGCAAGCCCAACTAGACGCAAGCCCAACTAGACGCAAGCCCAACTGGACAGTCAATCTCTTATTGCAGGCTGGAGCGGACCTCCCGAAGCTTGTCGGTCAACTCCTGCTTCGCCGCCACGACTCGAGCCGGACTGGGAATAATGTTCGAACACTCGGCCGGTGCGCTGGCGATCATCTGCTGTAGCTCCGCGAGTCCGGCTGAGTTGCTCAGCACGCCCAAATAAGCGGGAATGATCTTGTTCAACGCCGCCGACGCCCGCGCATCCAATCCTGGAGGGATTTCAAATTCCCGCTTCATAGCCGAGTGCCAATCGAGGCCGTTTGGCCCGAGCTGGGCAACGGCTTCTTGCAACACCGATCGTTGAGCACCGGAGAGTCCCCCCAGGTGCAGAGCAAACACCATGGCTCTGAGGTGGGCGATCAAAAGGCTTTTCGCCAGCAGCGTCGCGAAAAGAGTGCCGCCATTGGCGACATCGTGCGAAAAGCGAGTTCCCGCCGCCAGCACGCTTACCGCCTTGTCTTTATCGCCGGTGATCAACAGATGAAACGCATAAAGGACGTTCAGGCGGCCAAGAACCAGGGCCTTCCGGGAGTACTCCACTGGAGTTTCCGGCCCCATCTTGTATTCCAGGCCCCAGTCGCAGTTCTGGAGCGTGGTGCCCCGAGCCATGATTTCCAAAGCCCGCCGGTTCTTTTCAACCAAGTCTTTGTACTGCAAATCGTCGTAGGGGACAGTACCATCCAGAATCGCACTCAACTTCTTGGCATCTGCGTCAGTGATGGCAGAGTCCTGCATTTCAGCGAAGGCCGACCAGTAGCGCAGCGCCGCATTGTCGCCCAAGTTGATTTTCTGCTGTGGCCATGCCGGGCTGCCCGCCAAGACGAGGAACAGAACGATTGACGAAATAAAGCGAACAGGGTTCATAGCTCTTAGTCCTTGCTGAGCACCTCGAGGGCGCTCTGTCTTACGCCGAATGAAGTCGCATGGGAGGGAAGGGCCAGCGCGTCGACCGCTGCTTTGAAGGATGGCGCGTCGGCGAGCAAAGCGTCCGCTGACCGAATTGTCAGTGGCTGCGGAACCTCGATTTGGGTCGCAGGTTTTCGTTGGACATCGCGCTGGTTGAGATGTTGCACGCGAGGATACAGGATCAGAAACGCGACGATCACGGCCACCGCGACCGAGGCCCACGCCGCCACAGGACGCGGCCACCAGTTCGTCGGGGAATGCCCTTCGAGCCGCGACTGTTCGGGAGCGAGCGGACGGAACTGCTTCAGGTAGCTCTCAAACTGGTCATCGGGAAGGTTTGGCACAGGAGTCCTCCTTGCGGCAGATTGACTCGCGCAGATTGGCGAGGGCGTACCGGTATCGCGAAGCTGCAGTGTTCGAGCTGATGCCCAGTACTTCAGCAGTTTGCAGAAATGTGAGATCTCCCCATACGTGCAGTACCAGGACCTGGCGCTGATCGTCGGGGAGTGATCCGAGCGCCTGCCGCAGGTTTAGTTCGGCCGCGTAGTCCCGTTGCGGCGGATCGAACCATGCAGATTCTTCATCGAGTGCGGAGCTACGTCGACTGACCTTGTGGACGTTCAGAATAGCGTTACGTACAGACGTGAACAGATATGCTTTTACATCCGCGACCTCGTCCAGTTTTTTGTTTTGGAGCATTCTCAAGAAGACCTGATGCACGGCGTCCTCCGCGCGCCCGCGATCCCGCGAGATGGATGTACCGAAAAGCAAGAGCGCTGCCCCATATTCGCGGTAGAGCCGTTCCACTTCGATGTTGACGGTGCGCAGAGGTGGCACGTTGGGTTCTCAACGGTATGACAATTGAACGCGGAAGATTTGTCTGTGTCCGAGAATATTTTTCTAGAAAGTTTAGGCGCGATCTAGAAACCCCGCCCGCGGACGATGGTCTTGAGCACTTCGCCCGCCGGACTCAATACCGTGAAATCTGCGACGGCGCCCTTGGCCAGGACTCCATGATGGGCTGCGAACCCCACGGCTCGCGCCGGATTCAGCGTGGCTGCCCGCACCGCATCCCGCAATGTCCATTCGGAAAACTTGGTTACATTGCGCACGGCGCGATCCATGGTAAGCACGCTTCCCGCGAGGCTGCCATTGGACGTGCACTTTCCGTCTTTCACGTCGACCTCGATCGGGCCCAACTGGTAGCGTCCGTCGGGCATGCCGGTCGCCGAAATCGCGTCGGTGATCAGCACTGCCCGCTCGCGTCCCTTGGCCCGCAGGAAAAGCTTTACCACCGCCGGGTCCACGTGAATTCCGTCGACAATCATGTCGGCGCTCATTTGGTCGTTGCTGAGCACCACGCCGAGAATGCCGGGCTCGCGGTGATCGAGCGGGCGCATGGCGTTGAAGGTGTGTGTGGCGTGGCGCGCCCCGGCTTTCAGCGCGGCCTGTGCTACGGGCATGTCGGCGTCAGAGTGGCCGATGCTCACGCAGACGTTGCGCCGGGCCGCCTCGGCGATCACCTCCATAGCCTCAGGAACTTCCGGAGCAATGGTCAGCATGCGCACGTGGCCACGCGCGGCCTGCCAAAGACGTTCGAAAACCGCAACCGTAGGCGCAACCAGAAATTCCGGCGGATGCACTCCGCGCCGCTTGTGGCTGAGAAACGGTCCTTCCAAGTGAATGCCCAGCGGGCGGGCCTGCGCGGGCTGGTCAGGAGTCGCCGAATCGGCGCCGGCGCCGGCATCAGCTTCGATGGCGTCGGCCAATCGTGCCAATGCGCTGCAGGTCGCGTCGAGTGGGGCCGCGACGGTAGTGGGGAAATATCCGGTGACGCCGTGGGTGGACAGGAATCTGCCCAGGCGCGGCAGTTCCGACGGCAAGGCCCGCATAAGGTCGATTCCGGCGCCGCCGTGCATGTGGATATCGAAAAACCCCGGCGCCAGCGCCGCGTCGCCGAAATCGATCAGCGAAATGCCGCCCGGGAGTTCTTTCGCGGCGCGCGCGGAAACCTCGGTGATGATCCCGTCTTCCACCAGCAGCAGCGGGTTCTGGATTTCCTCGACAGGAGTGTAGAGCCGGTTCGCGGTGAATGCAGTTTTCATAATGATCGGCGATCAGCGATGAGCGAAGAGAGATGAGCGAAGAGAAAAGAATTGAACATGCCCTTGTAATGACGAGTTCAGCGACGAAAGCCTATCGTATCCGCAACCCCAAGTCTGAGACAACCTGGGTTTTTCAGCCTGGGTTTCTGCACAGCGAGACGCCAGGGCAGAAGCACGCGGACGCAATCGCACAGCGCCGAGTGTTATAATCTGCGAGTACTCAAGAAGTTTCCTGCGAAGGGCGCCAGCATTTCCTCCAGCGCCCGCTGCACAAAGTCGGGGAGTGGCTCAGCCTGGTAGAGCACCTGGTTCGGGACCAGGGGGTCGGAGGTTCAAATCCTCTCTCCCCGACCAATTATTCCTTGTCCGTTCGGGAGACAAAGGTAACAGAACGTTCCGGAGACATAGGTTACACTTTCGGCCCGAAGGGGTTCTGTAAGGGCTGCAAGGTTTTTTCCTCCAGATCAATATAGCCGAGATCGTAATCCATAAAACTGACCAACCAGATGCCATGGTCGACTTCTTTGACGCCCACGGCCTGGCCGGCGAGGGACACGCTGAGGTTGATCTTCTTGTTGTACAAGCAAAGGCGTCCGCAGCTGGTGACCACGACCGTGCGGTCGTGAAATGGGTAATGCGGTTCTGGGATGCCTCGATAGGGACGGGGAGAAGTAGATGTAAACCTCGGCCGGGCATTTCATGTCCAGGGCTTCATGGGGTTTTTCGTGATTGAATTCCTCAAGGAAGGCATCGAACTTGGCTTGCTGCTGCAGGAGGTTGGCGCCCGCCGGACGAGTAGCTTCTTTCTTCAGGGTCAGATGCATGCGTTCATGCCGGCCGTTCTGCTGCGGATGACCGGGCCGGATCCGCTCAATGGAGATTCCTAACCGCAGCCACCATACCGAGAGCTGGGAGAGCTGAAACAGGCCATGAGGAGAGGCGAAGGGAACCCCGTTGTCAGAGCGGATGGCCCGTGGCAAACCGCGTTCGTGAAACAGGCGATCAAAGGCTGGAAACGCGAGGTCTTCTCGGTTGGATTCCAGCGCTTCACACAGGAGCAGGTAGCGTGACGAATAGTCGGTGACGGTCAGCGGATAACAATAGCGTTTATCGCTCAGCTGAAACTCGCCCTTGTAGTCGGTGCACCAGAGATCGTTGGCATGCAGGCCCTGGGACAAAGGCGTTCCCTCGGCTCGACTGCGGCGACGGCCCATCGACGTGACCAGCCCGTGGCGATCGAGCACGGCGTGAATGGTGGAAGCAGCGGGAATCTTGATGGCATGCGGCAGTCGCCGCAGCAGACGCTCCCGGATCTTGCGTGCGCCCCAGTGTGGTTTCTCCCGCTTGGCGCTCACGATAGCCGCTTCCACCTGCTCGGGTAACTGGTTGGCGTAGCGGAACGGCCGGCGTGTTCGGTCACTTAATCCTTCTAGTCCGCATTGCTCGTAACGTGCAAAGATCTTATAGCCCGTCTTGCGCGAGATACCGAACTCCCGGCACAGCGAAGCCATCGCCTCGCCGTCCTTGAGCCGGATCACAAACCGCATTCGCTCGTCCATCACAGAACGCTCCTTCCGTGGCATCACCTCTCCGCCCCCTTCGGGCCGAAAAGTGTAACCTATGTCTCCGGAACGTTCTGTTACCTTTGTCTCGGGACGGACAAATCACTTAGCTCCATCGTCCCGCCCGATTTGGCTCCAATTGGCTCCAAAATAGTTTTCAACTAGCTAATTCACCATCCGCGACTGCGGCGGCATAGCAATACTGCCTGTACTCGCCGCGACCGGTTTTGATGTGCGGGACTCCACCATCGCAGACATCTTGGCGAGTGCGCGCCGTTGTGACTCCGGCACGAACTGCGCATAGATGTCCCTCGTGGTCGAAATTCGAGAGTGCCGCATCTGGCCTTGCATGTCTCTGGGGTTGGCGCCTGCTTCGACCATCCAGGTGGCCTGCGAGGTTCGCAAGCAACGCCAGTTGATCCAGGGCAGGCCGAGTTTGCGCGCAGCTGGCTTGATATGCCGCGTCAGGAATATTGTTGTTGCGCATGGAGGCGCCGGTCCGAACCGACTGAAATACGAGATTCTCAGGTCGATCGGACTTCACTCCGGTTTTGGAGATTCCGGTGACCCCATCGGGCTTTCTTTCGACGTGGCAACAGCCCTCTCGGACGAAGAATATGAAGAATAGGGTGTCGTCATAAAGGTCACATTTCTCCTTCCAGAATCTGCCGCGTTCCTCTGGCCAAGGCTTGGCCTTCCTCATGGTCGAGCATCGACTGACTGCCAATCAGTCGCAAAGTGCTGCTTTGCTAAGAGTGTGGACGGTCTGGTGTCCCGGCTGTGTGCCAAATATCAGAGTAGGCGATGCGAAGCGCAACCGACTCTATTGCGCGACAGCGCTCCTGGATATCCACTCCCGTGGATGTCGTAACCGGACTGGATGCCTTCAACACTGGCTTTCTGGCAGGCGCCTTTGGCATAGCGCGACCGAATCTGGTGCCAGGCGTGCCGCTCTATCTCGACGAAACTGGAGCACCCGGCGGAAATATCATCAAAGCGGGAGTGACCGCGGCTCGTCCGGAGCGCCCTCCTTCTTGAACCTAGAACCTGAATCGAACGGAGAACTGCAACACACGGGGAAGGCCGTTTGGGCTAATCTCCCCGAAGGTTCCAAAATTGCCCGGGCCAGAATTGGGCACCAGATAGCAGCTCTGGTTCAACGATAACCCGTCACCGCAGTTGGTCCCGATCGGGTTGTATTGCAACTGGTTGATCCCGTCGCCGTTCTGCACATAGTAATTGGCGTGGTTGAATAAGTTGAACGCCTGCGCCTGAAATTGCAGTTCCTTGCCCTCGCGGATCGCAAAACTGCGTGCCAACCCAACGTCGATCCTATCCAGCCACGGGCCGTAGAAAGAATTCAGACCAATCCCCGGCGTGGGGCCAGCGCCATTGATGCCCCCTGCGGTATTCGCGGTGTCCTGGTTAAAGGCGGTGTCATTCAAATTGTCGTTGCCCGTGAGAACGCCGTTAGTTATGACGCCATTGCAAGTGTTGAACGAGAGAGGAGCGGGACTGGTGCAAGCAGGACTCAACAGACCTGCGTAAGGACGACCGGAAGAGAACTCCATGACGCTGCTCAGCGTCCAGCCAGAGAGAAGCTTGCGTGCGGCATCCGAGCTGGTAAGTTTTTCCAGCCCGGGCCGATAGACGGCGGCAAAACTAACTCGGTTCCGCTGGTCGAGCAATGAAGGCGCGTGGGTATTCTTGAAATCGAACTGGTTGTTGAAGTCCATTCCATCGAGCATGATGCTCTTGGCGAAGGTGTAGGAAAACTGCAGAGCGAGGCCACGTGACATGCGACGTTGTACCTGCGCGAACAAAGAGTTGTAATAGTTTTGTGCGGGGCTGATGAGTTCGTTGATCTGGCCCAAGTTAGGGTTGATGCGGCCTTCGGTGAGCAGACCATTGTCCATGTTCGGCAACGTGATCGTCGGTCCACCGCAGGGCGCCGTCGTTGTCCCGGGAGGACAGACGGTGTACGTCACCGTGCCTTGCAATGGATTCAGGTTTGCGTCATAGGCGCTGCCGGAAAGCAGATGCACCCCGTGATTCCACATGGTGCCGATACTTAGGGTTGTGTTCTCCGAAATCTCTCGCTCAATCTGCCAACTTGCCTGCAGAATGTAGGGCACCCTGAATTGTGGAGAAACTAGGGAAATGTCTTCAGCGAGCCGAGAACAGCGGGGAATTTGCCGGAAGAATATTGGGAAACGTGGGCAACTGCTGGTCCGGCGCCCCGGCTGAGTAACTGATACTTGCGGAACTCTGCTGAGACGCCAGTCCGTTGGAGGCCACGGCGTTGCGGTAGTTCAGGCCATTCATGTTGGTGTAAAACTGGCCGAATCCTCCACGGACTACCGTCTTCGACCGGGGCTGCCAGGCAAATCCCAAGCGCGGCACCAGCCTTCGAAACTGGTTCGGATACTGCCCGGTAAGTGGGAAGGCTGGATTTTCCGCTGGCTGCGGGTACACCTGAAAGTCCTCGCGCAAACCCATTTCGAGGGTTAACTTCGGCAAAGCGCGGAAAGTGTCCTGCACGTAGAATCCGTAGTAAGGCACAGCAAAATGAAAAGTCGGGTTGCCCGAGGTCTGACTGAAGACGTTGTATTCCCCAAGCGCAAAAGCCTCCAAGTTTGAAAATTCATAGCTGCCGAGGAACGATCCGAACTCCACGGCTTCGTTCGGATCCGCGCCGCCATCGTTGTTGTCAGAATCCCAGGCTCGGTTCATATCGAAACCGAATTGCAGCGCGTGCTTGCCGATCACATAGTCAACCCGCTCGGATAGGGAATACTGTCGTTCGAAAACCCTTCCAATCGAAAAGGGAGCGTTGCCTAGGATGAAGGAGGCTGGGCTGTCCAGAATCAAGGTGGGTGTGTTTGGAGCCAGCCCGTTCGGCGTCGCGATCTCATTGTCTTCCGACGTACCGGCGTGGAATTCGTTCAGCAGACTGGAGGAGAAGGTGTGCGTCCATCCCAAGTGGCCTGGAAGGTGTGCACATAGGCATTCGCCAGGGTTTGCGTCCCATAATTCGCTACCGTAGGGTCAGTGATGACACCTCCGGGCGAGTTGAAGCGATTCAGATTGAAGCTGAGGAACAGGCCATCGCGGGAACTGGCCTGATAGTCGAGCCGGGGACTGAGCACCCAATCGTTGCGCTTTCTTGGTTGGAGGCCCAGATTCGAGTTCAGCGCGTTCACGGTGTTCGATACTTGCTGGAGATAAACGGGGTTGGTCGGATCAGGCGCGGTGTCGTTGCCCGGTATCGGCAAGGGGCCGTTGGGCGCAGGCAGCGTCGTTCCAGCCGGGATATTGAAGTTAGAGCTCAGAAAGCCAGCTAAGTTAGCAGGCGTGGTAACCAAGGCCGAGTTGATCACGGAAATAGGATTGCTCCGGAGTTGCTGCTCGTAGTCCGCGAAGAACCATAAATGGTTTCGCAGGATCGGCCCGCCCAGGCCAGCGCCGAATTGCTGCAAAGTATCTTCCGGTTTCGGATTGCCGGCAGCTTTGTCGAGCGCATCGTTCGCTCCCGTCGCGGAGTTGCGGTTGTAATAAAACGCACTGCCATGGAAGGCGTTGCTACCCGACCGGGTTACCGCATTCACGAAGCCGGCTCCGCCGCCATAGACTGCTGTGTAGGGGCTGACGGCGACTTGAAACTCCTGGATCACGTTTTCGCCGTACAGATACGGGATGCGATAACGACCCACAATGTCGGCGAAGTAGTTGTTGGTTGCATTGGAGCCGTCGACGGTGAAGGCAGTGGAACCATTTCCATTGGCGTATCCTGAATCTTCGCCGCCCTGTTGTCCGGCAATGCTCACCAGGCCGGTATCCCCGTCGTAGCTGGTATTGGGCGTGAGCACCATAAAGTCGGTGTATTTTCGTCCGTTGAGCGGCAACTCCTCGATTAGAGACCGCTCGATCACGGTGCTGGCGGAGGATTCCTCCGGGCGCAGCAGCGGTGTCGCCCCAAGCACCTTAACCGTGTCCTCACTCGCCCCCACCTGCAACTTAATGTCCTGCGACGTAGTGTTTCCAACCAGTACCCGCACCAGGACCTGGACATCGCGAAAGCCTTTGAGACTTGTGGTGATCGAATAGGTACCCGGCATGACCACGGGAAACCGGTAGAGTCCCACCCGGTTTGTCTCGGCAGATTGTTGCACGCCAGTCGCGAGGCTCCGCACAACTACCGATGCACCCGGCACGACCGCTCCGCTTTGGTCGGTGACGCGTCCGCTGAGAGCGCCTGTCACTACTACGTTCTGGGCGGTCAGCAATACGCAAGTCGCCAGCACGGCCAAAACGCTCCATCGCGCCATGCGACTGGCCCCGGTAACCATTCTCTTGCTCGCTCGAATGATGGAACGCACTTCCATTTAGCTCCCGGTAATAATTGCAATAGGTCCAGTTCGGCTACCGCGGCTTCCGTGCGATGGCATCGATTTCAACTTTGATTCCGTCTCCCAGCCCCGACTGCACGGTAGTGCGCGCTGGACGAATTCCGGGAAAAAACTCGGCGTACACTTTGTCGAATCTGCCGAAGTCCTGAATTTCCGCGAGATGGCAGGTGCACTTCACCACGTCATCAAAGCTGTAGCCAGCGCTCTGCAAGACCTTGCCGATGTGATTCATCGTCAATCGGGTTTCTTCTTCAATCGATCCGCGGACTACGGCGCCAGTCCGCAGGTCCAGTGGTCCCTGTCCACTGATGAAGAGCCACCCGTCGATCTCTACCCCAGCCGAATAGGAACCCGTAGACGCCATCTTGTCCGGATGTTTAATTTCCACTTTAGGCATTTGGTACGGCCTCCCTGGTAATGTGACGTTGTCCAACTGTCAGGTTATTGCTCTGGTTCACCATGGGAAAAATGTAACGCCGTGTTCTGAATTAAATATCAGGGACGCTGCTGTTTGATCTTCATTTGGACCGCGGACGCTTTCCTACAGTCGCTTACCTTGCCCGGTCCTGCGATTCTTATCGTTGCCGATATTCTCAGGATACTTTTGCGCCAGTTCGCGGATCTCATAGGTAAACTTAAGAAAGAGCCGTTCCCATCGCCGGGCTTCTTCCGGGGTATAGGGATAGAACCCGCGAGCGTTCGATACTCCCCGAGCACCCGACTTCACTAACTGCTCAATCAGCGTCGGCACCTTGGTGGCGCAGTTCAGTTCTGGAAATAGATCTTTCATAACCGCTGCGTATGCGGGAATTCCCGTCAGGTCCATGAATCGGAACGGTCCCGCAAACGTTATCCAGTAGCCCAGATCGTTGCGCAACGAACGATCCACATCCTCGATATTGGCATAGCCGTTCTCTACCAGGAAGAAAGCTTCTCGAAACATCGCGTACATGAGACGGTTGGTGATGAAGCCCCGAATATCCCGGCGTAGCAGAGAGGGCTCTTTTCCCCACATCTTCGACAGCTCGACTACGCGTTGCGCGTACCGGAGTTCGGACTTCTTCCCGCAAATGATCTCCAGGAAACGAGTCACGTGGGCGGGTTCCGCCCAGTGGATACCCAGTATCCGTTCGGGGTGTTTGGTTTGATCCTGCAAGATGGAAACCGGGATTGCCGAAGTGTTGCTGCCAATCACGGTGTCAGGCGATACCGCCAGTTCAATCTGGGCTAACGCGGCCCTCTTGGTGTCAAGGTTTTCTATGATCGATTCGATCACTAGTTGAGCATCTTGAAGATCCGAGAAATCCTCGGAAATAATCAAGTTCTGAATCACGCGGGACGGATCTCGTTGCAGCAGGCCTTGCTTTGCCATCTGCTTCAAGAGTGCCAATATGTGACGGAACGCGTGTTTATGCTTAGCCAAACTGCGAGTCACCGCCACGACCGGATGGCCCGCGGCCAGCAGGCAGGCGGTGATGCTCATGCCCATCAGTCCGAGACCTACGACCCCGGCCTGCGTCTGCGCAGTTGAGCTGTTCGCGGCATGCACCGGGCGTCTTCTATTCGCTAAACCATTCTTCGGCATGACGTGTCTCCTAGTGCAGGTTGTTTATCTCCAAAATAGAAATTTCCGGTGGAACATGGTGTGACGTGGAATCGATCTGATCGCTAATTGTCCGGGCGGCACTTCCGTCCTCAGAGGCTGAGACCAGCCTTAGATCGAACGCTTCTTGGGACTGGGCGCATTACTATTCCCCGGGCGGAAGTGCTCATCATCGCCAGGAAAGGTTTCCTGATGCGCCACCGCAGCCTCCTGCGCGATGTAGCCCATACGCGCGGAGATATTTCCTGCGACTCGCCTTACCAGGGTCGCCAGAATCGGAACCCGATTGCTCGCGATCTGGCTTGAAATTCCCGCTACGCTGATTGCGGCAACGGACTTCCCGTCTTGGTCGAACACGGGAGCTCCGATGCAACGCACTCCGGGTTCATCCTCTTCGTCGTCAAAAGAATAGCCTGACTGTTTCACGCGCTGAAGCTCGCGCTTCAACGCGCTCTTCGAATAGATCGTACGACTATTGTGCCGGGCGAACTCTTTGGCCTTAAGGAGACGATCAAGTTCGTCATCGGGTAGGAATGCGAGAAGAACCTTTCCAACTCCTGTGCAATTGACATCCAGGCGTCGCCCGATCCACGATGCCAGCCTGACCAATCCGGGCGCTTCGACCTTGTCAATAATTACCGCTTCATCGCGTTCCAGCACTGCCAGGTGAACGGTGAACCCAGTCTCTTCCATGAGAGAACGCAGGAAGGGTTTGGCCTCTTCACGCAGATCGAGGTTCTCGATTGCGTTCCTGCTCAGGCTAACCAGCTTCAGACCAAAACAGTATCTGCCGGTGTTGACGTTCTTCTGCAGAAACCCCCTGCGCTCGAGAGTTGACAGAATGAGGTGTACCGAGCTCTTCGGAATCCTCAGTCTTCGAGCGATTTCCGAGAGCGAGAACCCGCGTTTCGCCTCGGCCAGACACTCCAGCACCGACAGCGCCCGCTCGATCGACGGTACCGAGTAGTCCTTAAGCTTGGCCACGGCAGACCTCGACGGCGTGCTGAAATCCGTGTTCAACCAGCTGGACACGGCACGAACGTTGTTAAGATACGGTTGCGTCGGCAATTGGTCAATCAAAGAAGCACGGACCATGCCGCCGATCATCAAATAATGTTCAGTTAGTTGGACAGAGGCTGGGCAAGCACACCTTCACTAACCATCACCTGGCCGCGCCGTAGTATGGATCGGAGGCCCGTTGGCGCAACGGCCGGCATGTCATAACTGGCATCGCTACGGACTTTTTCCGGATCGAACACAGTGATATCTGCCACACAACCTTCGGCGATCCGGCCTCGATCCTTCAAATGGAACCGCGCTGCCGGTTTGCCGGTGATTTTATGAACGGCTTCTTCAATCGTGAGCCACTTGCGTTCGCGGACCACATCCCCGAGCAACAGAGGAAACGTTCCGTACAGGCGCGGGTGCGGACGTCCGCTGGTATAAACTCCGTCGGTAATCACCATCGCCAGCGGGTGGGCTAGCAAGGCATGGAGATTCTCCTGCGACTGGCAGTGCTCCACGACATTTACCATTCCTTGTTGTTCCAGCAGAATGTCTATCACGACGCTCTCCGGATCGCTTTTCCGTTCGTCTGCGATCTCCTGGATTGACCTGCCCACCAGCGAGCCTGCATTGTCTACAACCGAAGTGATCACCACGCCATTCCAGCGGGCCTCGGGTTGAATGCGAGTACGAATGGACTCGCGCTGCTCAGGATCACGGAGCCGCGAAAGAAGATTAGAGGTCCCCCCCTCCAGAGCGGACTGCGGCAGCATCTGGGTGAGCACCGTCGAGCCCGCGAGCCAGGGATAGGCGTCAAACGCTACATCGACACCCCTCGCCGAAGCTCGCTCGATGGCTTCGATGGCACGCTGCTGCAAGGGCCAGTAATCCGGGCCGGCAGCCTGCAGATGAGAAATCTGGAGGCGGCATTCCGACTGCTCGGCTATAGAAAGTTGTTCCGCAACGGCTTCCAGCAGTCCGGCGGAATAGCTCCGCATGTGCGTGGCGTACACGCCGCCCCGACGGGCGACTACGCGGCAAAGAGCCGTCAGTTCCTGCGGGGATGCGCCGGATCCTGGAGCGTACATGAGCCCCGAGGAGAAACCCGCGGCCCCTTCCTGCATGGCCTGATCCAACAGAGCCGACATCTTACCCAGCTCCCGGCCAGTGAGCGCCCTGCCGGTATTGCCCGCAACCTTGATTCTTAACGAACCATGCCCAACGAGCGAGGTAACCGTTGCCACCTTCGATTGGCTCGCGCTCGCAAGGTAATCGGAAGCAGAATTCCATCCCCAACCGTTATCGCCGCATAGGATGCCGTTTGCGAAATCCCGCAAGACCTGCGGGTCTTCGGGCAACGGATACGCGGAGAAGCCGCAGTTTCCAACCACCTCAGCCGTCACTCCCTGCAGTAGCTTTTCGGTTCGATTTTCCAACACCTGAAGATCCGAATGGCTATGAACATCAATAAAACCTGGCGCAATGATGCAGCGGCTGCAGTCGATGACGTCATACTCCGCGCTGTCAGGGGCAACGGTCCGGCTGCTCTGCGAGTCGCCCACTGAAACAATCCGGCCGGCCGAAATGACGACTTCGCCTGAGAACGGAGGAGCGCCGGTGCCATCAACAATGCTGCCGCCCATCAGGATGGAGCCTTTACTTTGATCAGTTAGCTTCATGCTCGTACCTCAGGACGAACATCGCGGACATCTCACTTGCTCCTCCATCTTCGTTAAGGCCCGGTCGTGAGGATCTATCGATCGACAACGCTGAGCTGCGTAATATTCACCGAAGCGGCGAGTGCGCTAATGGAATCGATATCAAAGTCTTTATATAAGTCCAGGCAGAAGAGCTCGGGTGCAGAGCGGAGAGGCACCGGTTTATCGAGCAAATACGCAAAACTCTTCATGGCGTTGCGATTTGCCACGTTCACGAATGCGTCCGGTTCGATCGCGGCGGCGATCAAAGCGACGGTCTGATTGCGAATTCCGTCGGTCACGATTTGAACGCGGCCGGATCCCGTTGATGACCGCACCCATTTTGTGAAAGCCAGCAGCTGCGCTACTTCCAATCCTAGAGAGCGGTCTCCGCTCGCATCGACCAGGAGCTCCCAATCGCTTGAATCAGGCATTTCCGGCAGCGTAGCGCCGTTGAAGAGAAGATCTAATGCGAATACTTCATGGCCGCTGCTCAGGCGATCGAACACATCCTGACCAGCCGCTTTATAACCTTTGTCGTTGAGAACGATGGTAACTGGCTCGACATCGGGCGACGCATCCTGCTTGAAGTGTATGCCGGTGGCGCTCAGCCCGTTCGAGAAGTCGAAACGATAAGACAGGCTCTCAAACATCATGCCTCTGGAATTGGTCATCTTTAATGCACGTGACAGAGAAACCGGTTGGTAGCGAACCACCGATTTCAGCTTATCCCGTTCGGACTGAATCCACGTCGTACGCTCGGGACCAGAGGCTGGCATTGGCTGGCGGGTAATGTTGCCGGCCAGTTTCCTCGCTAAGCCGAGAATGGTCAGATTGCCGGCAGGCACACCCACGGCCAGCGTCTCGGCATTGCGAATCTCACCATCACTGAATATCTCAGTTTCCGCCGCTGGCAGATGAAAGTACTTGGTGAAGAAACGGTAAGCTTGAATCCGATTGTCCAGTTGGTAGTTGTGTACACCGGGATTGAAGTTCTCATGCCAGGCCAGAGCGTCTGCCGCACCGAACATCTGAAAAAAAGGCTTAACCTGGGAATAGATATAGGGTTCGACCAAGGGTGCGCGGAAGCAACAACTGTCTACGGCGTTGTGCACCAGCAGCGTTGGGCGCGGCGCGCGCATGGCGATGAATTCTGGGTAATCGAATCCCCGCATGATATCGGGGGCGTCTTCTTCGATTTCATAAGTGTCGCCGGGGGCGGTTAGGTTAGATTCTCGAGACCCGATGCCTGCCACCTCGACAGACACAGCAATGCGGGGATCCAGCGCGCCCAGCAGCACCGTTTGCCAGCCCCCGCCGGAGAGTCCGGTCGCTCCGATCCGAGCCGGATCAACTTCGGGCAGGGTTGCCAGGTAATCGATTCCACGCCTCATCGCGAGATAGAACAGGCCTAAAGCGTTGGATCCGACCAGATCGAGGTGCGCCGCGTAGTCGTGGCTGTTATCCGGCTGAGATAACTCTCCGAATTGCATCCATTCGAGATTCAGGGCCACGATACCGCGCTTGGCAAAATTGATGCACCGCTTCTGCTCATATTCGACCGCGACTCCGTCGGGTTCATGGCCGAGCAGGTTGAGAACGGCCGGGACGCGGCCAGTAATCTTCTCAGGCTCATATAGGAGCGCCGTTGCACTGAAGCCGGGAACAATCTCGTAACGCAACTTGCGAATGCGGTAGCCATGCTCAGTTTCGATCGTTCCTACTTCCTCGAAACGTGGCGCGGATTCGATCCACTCGCGGGGCCAGCCGTGAAAAGTCACATCCTCAAGTAAGTGCTTGCGGAGTCGCTTCTCCTCAGCCGTCCACAGCTCCGGCGTAGACGGCGACGGCAGCGGGGGAATGCGATCCATCAGGTATCGCTCCAGTTGAAACTGGGTGACTGCCGGCGGCTGTACCGGTTTGCTGAGCGTCTCGACGATCGAGGGAAGCATGGTTGTCTGGGCGCAGGTGTTGGTGCTGACGACGAACGAAGCACAGCAGCTGCACGCCAGAATGACCCGCCATCCCGCTCGCCTCATTTGTATCTCTTCTCTCATTCCTGGTCTCACGCGATCTATCAAAGCGTCGAGGTCCTGTCCTTTGGGTAACGAGCCACGGTTTGTGCGGTGCCGCTATTAGAGTTGCTGCTGCTCCACGTTATTCAGGGAAACATCCGCGACGTTTCG
The DNA here is from genome assembly GCA_963800405.1 of uncultured Acidobacteriota bacterium. Lineage (GTDB taxonomy): Bacteria > Acidobacteriota > Terriglobia > Terriglobales > Acidobacteriaceae > Sulfotelmatobacter. The sequence continues at coordinate 7,547 of CAWDBW010000103.1, read as the reverse complement.
CGAAGCGGCAACACGAAAATCCTGGACGTCATGGAGTGCGAACACCGGGCCGTTAAGCACTTTCGGCGTTTTGACACGAAAAAGGTCTACACCGTCCACATGGTCCATCCAAAAGACTGGCCGGGCGTCGGGCTGACGAAACGCGATTTCGACGTTGCTCAACTCGACATTGTTGACATGGCGCAGAAAAAATCCGCTGGCCGGAATGTCGCCGAACATATCGGGATCAGGCCACGGATTATCTTGAGGTGACTCCGGCGGTGTGAGCGCGGCCATCGCTTTCGTTCCGCCGCCAGAATGCTCAAAATATACGTCATGGATCTTGATGTCTTCGATCGGATGGCCGGGGATGCCGGCGATAATTCCGGCTCCGCCCAGCCTGGACGCAGAGTTGCTGCAGACGATGTTGCTCATGATGACGCGCTTCATTGTGCCAACCTTTGCGCCGCTCGGTCCTCTCATGCGACTGCCCAAACGAAGAAACAAAGGAGTATTGGTGCAATCGCGCATGGTGATCCCGGTTAGTGTAATGTCTTCCACAACTGCTCCGTCTGAGCTTTCCAGGGCAAAACCCTTGCAGCCGTCGAACACGCAGTTGGAGATGGCGATATTCCTGAACCCGCCATTAGATTCGGTTCCAAGCTTAATACTTCCGTTAAACTCCTCCGGGAAATAGGGCAGTACTTTGGCCTGTTGGGACTTATCGGACAACCAGCGCTTCCATGTGCCATCCAGAAGGGTGCCCACTTCATAAGCACCCGTGACGTAGCAGTTGCTGATGGTGACGTTCTCTGTGGGGCGGGCGTAGCCAAGAGCAAACGAACTCTTGGGGCAGATGGCATCGTCGAATGGCGAATTGACGCTGCAGTTCGAAATGCGCACATTTCGGCAACAGTCAATATCGATGCCGTCCCGATTGGTATCGATCAATAAGTTGTCGATGGTGAGGTTGTCGACGCCCGTCGCAAGAATCGCGAAGTGCCCACCCTCCAGGACAGAAAAATCGCGCAGGATTACATTGTGGCAGTTCTTCAGACCGATCGTTTTGTTGCCCATCCCTGGGGTTTCGGCCAGTGGCGCCTGGCTAGCACCACGGCTGAGCGCCCTGCCCCAAATCAGACCGGTACCAAGAATCGCGAAGTCGTGGATACCTTCACCCCAGATGAGGCTGTTGTGCCAGTGATTGTGACCGTAGTCTTGGTAGTCCTCCCAAGGCTTGTTCGATTCAGCAGCGTCATAGGCCCCACTCTTTGCACCGTCCGCCGGAACACCCGCCGCGAGGATCGTTGCTCCGGGTTCAAGATAGAGGACGACTTTGCTCTTGAGATGAATTGAGTAACAAGCATAGGTGCCCGGTGGGAATCGTACCGTACCACCGCCTCGGGCATTAGCGTCGTCGATGGCATGGTTGATGGCTGGGGTATCGATGGTTACGCCGTCACCTCGAGCGCCGTAGGTGCCTACATCGAAAATGGCATTGGGATCGTGGAGTGACGGAAGCGTAGTTTCTCCATGGACGAGGGGGAAACGCCTGTTGTAGTTGCGACGAACCCGGCGCCGGCCAGCTTCAGAAAGTCTCTGCGATGCGAACTCATGCCTGGGTTACCGGACTCCGACGAAACCGACGGCTCCCCACTTCTCTCAAAAGCTCGCCTTCAGGCTGAACTGGATAATTCGGGGCTGAGCCGTTCCGTAGGAGGTTGGGCCACCGTACGCGCCTCCACCCGCGGTGCCACCGACACGGGCAAACCCATTACTGGTGCCAGCAGCCAACTGGTTGCCAGGCAACCCCAAATTGACGTTGTTGAAGGCATTGAAAAACTCGGCGCGGAACATGATTGAGACTTGTTCGCCCACCTTGAATTTCTTAATTGCGGCCAAGTCAGTATTGAAGAAGCGGGGGCCGCGCAGAAAGTTCTTTCCTGAATCGCCGAAGGTTCCGATCGCGTTCGGAACGAAAGCATTGGGATTGAACCATTCGGCGATGCTCTCAGCGTGCGAACGATGCGGCAGGACAGGGTTTACGCCGGGTACGAGGTCAGCCCGGTCATTCCCGATTCCACTCTCCGAATTGTCATAACCACTGTAGATCGTGAACGGGCTCCCAGTTTGCCAATCCGCAATCGCGGTGAGTTGCCAGCCGTTCAAGATGGTGTCGGCAAACCTTTGGATGTGAGCGTGAGGAATCTCGTAATCCCCGTTGATTTTGAAAACCTTGCTGAGGTTATCCGCCGACGGACCGTAGTCGAAATGACGGCCGCAAGTACAGGTGTTTGTGTACAGGTAGTAGAGGGAACCTTGTGGTTGAGGGGCGAAATCATCCAGCGCTTTCGACCAGGCGAAGCTGGAAAGGAAGGAGAAGCCGTGCCCCAAGCGTTTTTCAAGGGTCAGTTGCAATGCATTGTAGTTGCTGTCGACGCCGGAATTAATCTCAGCGACCGATCCATAATTTTGATTTACGCGCACGCCGCCAGTCCCGGGAATTGTAGGATTCAGCTGCAGCAAGCCGCTCTCCTGGTCGCCAGTGCCGTAGAGCCGGTGTCCGTTATTGCCCACGTAGGCGACACGCAGCATCCAGTTTGCCGTGAAGCTGTGCTCCACCGTCAGGTTATAGCCCAGAACCATTGGCAAGCGAAGATGAGGATCCTGGATCTGAGAGAACGAGGGTTGGTAGGGAAAAGTTGCGCTGGGGCCCGGGTCGTTGGGGCCAAAACCGGCAGGAAAGGGGTTGGCCATTCCCGCGCTCCCGTAGGGGTCGGAGAGGCTGACATTATAGAGGTTCACAACAGGTGCGAAGGGCGGGACGCCGACCATCTGTTGATAGATGAGGGAATTTGGCGGCTCGAAATAATAGCCAATGCCCCCGCGTACGCTCGTATCCCCATTCTTGGTGACCTGATAGGCGAACCCAAGCCGGGGTCCGAAATTCATGTGGTCAGCGAAGATGCCAGCGTCGGGGCATCCGGGATCATGGTTCTTGCCGCCATAGATCAACCCGGGAGGGGCATTGGGATAGCGCACGGACTGAGGCGCTCCTGGCGCCCAACAGGCAACTCTTCCCAAACTGTCTTTGGAAGGGATCCACGGGTCCCAGCGGAGCCCAGCGCTTAGGGTGAGTCGTGGAGTGGCCTTCCAGTCGTCCTGCACGAAGGCGCTCCAGTTGACCCCGGTAAAATTGAGAAATAAACCTCCGCCCTGGATGGTTTCGGAGACAAAGCCGGCCTCAAAGTCGGCCAAGGCGTTGCCTGTCGAATTGCCGAAATAGAACGTGCCACCCTCCTGGAAGAGGTTTCCCATGGGCTGAGTGAGGCGCACGGCTTCACCGCCAAATTGAATTAAGTGCTGGCCTTTGGTGAGCGTGGCAACTTCGCGCAAGGATTGGTCGCCACGATTCCAGATTCCATAATTACCGCTCGAGAAAGAAGGCCCACCCGTGCCCACATTCAGCGATGCCGTGTTCCCGGATCCTTTGTTCGGGGGCACCGCAAAGTCTGTCACTCCCGCGTCAACCATGGAGAATGGGGCGCTCGAGTACGTCGTGCCGTCGATTTTGGTGTATCCGTAAAAGCTGCCCAGCAGGAAGTGCGGCGTGATCGTATAAAGGTCGACGATGCTTACGTTGTGGTCCACCAGGGTTTCCGCGGCACTGGACATTTCCAGGATGTTGGTGGGGGGAGGGAGGAGGAGCGGCTGGGTGTAACTCTGCTGGAAATAGTGACTGCTGAGATGGTGCTTTCCGGAAATGTAATCAACCTTGACCAGGTACTCATTTGTGTTTTGAACCGTCGGCAGGCTGTTAAAGTTAAGCGTGTTGGGGAACCCCTCACTAATCTGGAGCGGAGTCGGATTGGGCAGCGGAATCCCGTTCAGCATGTAGGCCGCGACCGGGTCAAGAGTGATCTGATTGTTCGGGTATGGTGCCCCTGGGGCCGTTCCTGAGTTCACTACCGAGAAGGGGTTGTATAACTGGGTGGTTCCGGTCCCGCCTGTGCATACCCCGCCGACGAAGGTGCCGCCAAAATCGGTGCAGAGCTCGCCGAAGTTTCCGGTGCGTTCGGCGGCGTCGGGCACACTCTGGCTGGTTGGGTTGGTCTCGTTGAACCTGGTTCCCTGATAGCTTCCGAAGAAAAACAACCGGTCCTTGAGGATGGGGCCGCCAATGTCTCCGCCGAATTGATTCTGTCTGAGCGGACTTACGCCGCTGATCGAAAAGTAATTCGCCGCGTCCAATGCGCTGTTGCGGATGAATTCAAATACGTCGCCGTGGATGGAGTTGCTCCCCGACTTCAAGGTTACATTTGCCACTCCGCCGAGCGCATTGCCATAGACGGCGCTCATGTTGTTGGTGACCAGATTGAAGTCCTGGATGGCATCAGGATTGGGAAAAGGTAGATTGGTGTTGATGTAGGTGTCGTTAAAATCAGCTCCGTCCAGCTGGTAACTTACTCCATTGGCGCCGGCGCCATTGACTTTGGCATATTGCTCGCTGGGGAAGACTCCGCCTTCGCAGTTTGCGGCGCAGTAGTTAGCGGTGACGTTATCCGCTCCCGGGACAAGAAATACCAACGCCTGCGCGTAGCGGCCATCCAGCGGCAGCTCAACAATTTCTTTCTGCGTGATGATTTGACTGAGGGTGGCAGAATCGGTGGTCACCATAGAAGCATCCGCAGTGACCGTCATCTGTTGCTCTACCGAGCCAAGTTTCATGTGAACCGGTAAAGTCACAGACTTGTCGACCTGCAATACAACTCCCTTCTGCGTATAGGTAACGAAGCCGGTCATGCTGGCGGTAATCTGGTAGGTGCCTACGGGCAGGGCGGGAAATAGATACTCGCCTACGCTGTTCGTAGTGGTTTCCTGTTTGTATGTCGTCAGCTCATCCTGCGCCATGACTTTAGCACCCGCCACGGCCGAGCCAGAAGGATCGAAGACCGTGCCACCGAGCCGCGCCGTCGTAAACTGCGCCAGCATCGGAATCGTGAAGGTACAAAAGAGGAGCATGGTACAGAAAAGGAACATCGCCCGACGCATCAATTTACCGCAGCACGCAATTTTCATCGCGAAGCCCCCTGAGGAACTGCAGCGCGCAGCACGCGAGTCTCTGTCTGCAATCGCCGAATATTAGCGTCCACCCCGCAGTTTGCCAACAGAAAATGACGCGTCTTGTAAGCAAGGTTCAGCCTATTGAACACAATCGTCGGATGCCACTTCTCGGATTTGGCGGTGCGGTAATTTCAGAACAGACGACCATCGCAGAAGTTTGCTGCCGGCGCAGCTAATCTCATCCGTTTTTCGCTGACCTTTGCAAAATAGCGTTCATCCCAGAGGACGAAAGGACTGCCGACTGAAATGGGACGCCACTCGTCCAGCATAATGAACACAAAATCGTGTCGGTCGCCGAAAGTCGTTGACGCAAGAGGCTAACCCTAATATATCGAACACGGGCTCGTTCACTGCTTCGACAACAGGGTAGAGCAACACTTGTGGTGATTGCGCTTTCATAATCAGAAAAGAGGCTCTATGAAGCATCTGCGAGGGGTTTTGACTTTGCTGTTTTCGCTTATCGTGACGGTAGGGCTGGCGCATTCACAAATGAGTAAGGTGAAGACGGTTTTTGTGGTCATGATGGAGAATCACAACCGGGAAGGGAACGACGCCGGTGCGTCCTTCAATGACCCGGACATTGACCACAACCCGCTCGCTCCGTACATCAACGGCACGCTGAAGAAAATAGCGGCTCAGCCGCTGCAATATTTCAATCCGCCCGGAAATCATCCCAGCCAGCCGAACTACTTGTGGCTGGAAGCCGGGACCAACTTCGGCCAGCTCACTGATACCCAGCCCGGCCAGGTGCCTGGAATTACACCTCACTCGAAGCACTTAGTGAGACTTCTGCAAGACGCAGGTATTTCCTGGAAGGCGTACGCTGAGCCGGATTATGGCAGCCCCGTGTTCGGCGTGTGCCCGCTTGATTTCAGCTACGTTGATGTGAACCACCTCGCCCCTGTTTATTTCAACGATATAAATGACGGGCTGAATCCCAATTCACCCGAATGTCTCGCGCACGTTGTGCCCTTTTATCAGCTGGCCACAGATCTGGCCGACCATACCACGGCGCGGTACAGCCTCATCATTCCAAATGTATGCCATCAGGGGCATGAAGGGATATCTTCGTGCGATCCGAATGAGCCTGGGAGCAACACGTTACGCGCCGATCAATGGCTGAAAAAGAATCTGCCTGTCATCCTGGAGTCGGATGCGTACAAGGACAATGGTGCCCTTTTCGTAATCTGGGACGAAGCAGAAGATACGGACCAGTACCACGCGAAGCGGACCGATTTTCGTTTTTCGCTTTCGTTGCTTCCGCACAAAGGAGAGGGCAAAAAAGCTTATACCAACAAGATTCACTACGACCACAGCTCAACCCTGACAACGATCGAGGAGATCTTTAACGTCACTCCCCTGCTAGGCGGCGCCGCCGATCCTAAGACTAAGGATCTGAGCGACCTGTTTAAGTAGGACGGCGCACGAAATGACATCATGGTGTGGCAGTCAACGCATTTCAGATAGGTTTGGCCTCTTGTTCATACGGTTGGCTGGCTGCCTTGGCAAATTGCTGAATTCCGGGTAGGAGAACCTTAAGGAGGTTCCAATGAAGCGATCTTTTCAGTTGTACTCATGTCCGGTACGGTTCCGGCAGATTGCTCGGAACCTGCTGTTTTTAGCCATAACGTGTCTGTGTTCGCCGCTGCGGCGCAGTCGCAGGCACCACCCAGCGGCGCTCAATCAAATGGGACTTCGGCGCAACCTACAATGCCGCCATGGATTCGGGCAGCCAATGAAAGGGCGGCGGCAGCTCGGTCCATGGCAAAGCCGGCGAACCCTCCAGCTGTTAGTGACCCTTCTGCCGGTCCGGCTTTTTTGGACATTGGTGCCTCGCAGAGCAGCGTAGCCGCTGACAAGTTAGTTAGTCCTCAGGGGGTCGCCGTGGATGCGTCGGGAGACCTGTATGTTGCTGACAGTGCCCTGCAGCACGTATTCAACAGGTGACGCCAGAGGGTAAGCGGTCCATCGTGGGTAGCGGATTCATGGTTCCGCAAGCCGCTCGCTGTAGATGGGGCTGGAAAATGGTACTGTGGCCGACAGCCAGGCCGGAGTCATCTACAAAGTTACGCCCGACGGAGTGCAGGTAACCGTGGGCATTGGGTTTTACATGCCGATGAGCGTAGCCGTGGACGCGGCAGGCAACGTGTATGCCGCAGACCCTTGGAACGATTTCGTGGCCCAGATTGCGCCCGATGGCACTCAAACCAATTTGGGCAGTGGATACAATACTCCGGTAGGAGTCGCCGTCGACGCAGCCGGTAACGTGTACGTTGCGGACACCTACAGCGCGGCAGTATTCAAGATAGCCCCCGACGGAACTCAAACGACGCTAGGCAACGGGCTGGTCGCTCCGATGTACGTAGCTGTCGATCCTGCAGGCGACCTTTACGTCACGGACACCGGTACCAACTCGCTGGCCGAGATCAATTCCGACGGAACAC
>CAWDBW010000102.1:0-21640 GCA_963800405.1 uncultured Acidobacteriota bacterium | reverse complement strand
GGAGAACTGGCTCTTTCTGAAGATGAAAACTGACGGCAGCGTCGTGCTCAAAATCACGGCTCCTCCGGAAGCCGGGTTTAAGACCCCCAATGAATGGCGCATTACCGCGGCTCTGCCTGCTCCGGATGGCTCCATCTTTATTGCCAATGGTTATGGCGATTCGCGAATCTTTCGTTTCGATAAGAATGGAAATTACCGAGCGAGCTACTCGGAAAAAGGCAGTGGCGAGGGCCAGTTGAATTGCAGCCATGGTCTGTCGCTGGACACGCGCTACGATCAGCCGCTCCTTCTGGTTTGCGATCGGGAGAACCGGCGCCTATGCCACTTCGATCTGGACGGCCGCTACGTGCGCACGGTTACGCAGCATCTACGGCGGCCTTGCCAGGTAAGCTTTCACGGTGATTACGCGTTAGTTTCAGAGTTGGAGGGACGGGCCACCATCGTTGACCGGGACAACGTTCCGGTCGCATTTCTGGCGATAATCCGCAGAAAGAGCAGTGGGCCAAGTACGACGTTGACCCGCATGCAGTTCATGCGGCGCGTTCAGCGCGGCGCACGGCTGCTACATAGACTCTGGGGCAAACATCTTTGTCTCCGACTGGAACCAGACCGGCAGGGTTACCAGGTTGTCGAGAGTCCGCTAGGGTTGAAGTATTGAAATTTTGCCCTGCCGAGGGCGATCTGTCTTTTGTTCACATGCTCGTTTGCTGTGGATTCGGCCGCGTCGCCATTCTACAACTCGAACTGCAACTCGGCAGCAGCCGTTCGAACTAGGGCGCGTGCCCCGGCAATCCGATTTCAGCGGACCACCGTACATCTCCCAGAGCGGAGATAAAACCCGCCTGTGGAGGAAACATGAAAATCGCAGTCTACCGGCCAGTACTGCTGTTGGCCATCGTTGCCGCAATCGCCGCTGCCGCATCCGCGCAAGCCAAGCCGAATCAGACCCTGGGCTACGGAGACGGTTATGTCCTCACCTTTACTTACACGCAGAATTTTGACTGCATTGACCAGCCCACCGACGACTTGAACTTTAACGGGATTCCAGCCGCAAGCGATCCTGCCGAACTGCAGACTCCTATCTGCCAGGTCGGAACTCAGCCCACGATCAACCCGCCGGGGATGAAGGGGAATCCTGCAATCACGACCGAACCGATTTATGTGCTGGTGCCGATGTTTTCCGCCGACAACGACCAGAATCCGAATGACGCGATCTCGTGCGCGAACGTAGTCGCAGGCACCACCTGCGGACCTGCACTGGGCAGCACTCTGATTTCTTTGTTTGGCGCCCTGCCGGAAGCGTTCAAGGCCAAGCCGAGCGTCTACACGCAGTGTCCCGAGCCGGGTTCCGCGCCCGGCACCTGCACCATGCACGCTTCGCGGCTTGATCTGGGCCCGACGCTGGTCGCGCTGGGGCTGGTGAAGCCGCCGGTCACGAACATCTTCGTGCCTACACCGAATCACAGCCATGTGTTGATCGACCAGGACATTATCCTTCCGGCGATCTGGTGGCAGGTGATCCCGGTGCTGGTTTTGGACCAGAACGACTGGCCGGCCGAGGACGGCAGCAGCGGGCTTACGTCGTTCAGCGCGATCCAGGCTGCGCTTAAGAAGGGAACTGCTCTGCAGGCTCCGTCGAACTTCTTCCTGTTCTTCAGCTCGCACGTGGGCGGGGAACATCATCACGGCATGTAGAGCTGGTGCAACGTCCGACAGAAGGCGTACACCACAGAGGACACAGAGGAGCAGGGAGGAACCGGGGTGATTCCGAGATTCCCCTGGGCAGGCCGCTAAGAGAACAGGCCCGGCGTGGTTCAGCCGGGCCTGTCTTAATTTTGCGGCGGCTTGGTTTTTTACGGAGCCTTGGCTGCGATTGCGTTGGGCGAGGACATCGCGGCCTTCGCTTCCTTGATGCCCGCCAAGATGTGCTGGTCCCAATCGAGATGGGGAATCGGGGATGCCGCGGCGGTCTGGTAGAGAGTAAGCGCGTCCTGCGGGCGATTCAGGCGTTTCAGGCAAAGCCGGGCCGCGCTGAGTTGCGCAGTCAGGGCCTGGCGCTCGGTGGGATAGGTCTGGGCGAGTTCGTGGTATTCGGCAAAGGCGCGATCGAACTCCTGCATTTCCTCGGCGCCCTTGCAGAGCTCGAGCCAGGTGGCAGCCGGCATCTTGCCACCGGAATCAACGAACTCGGCGTAGTCTTTGAATGCGGCTTCGACTTCGTGCGCCTTCAAGTGTAGCGCACAGGTTTTGACGGTGGCATCCAGGTAGGACTTGGTGTCGCTCTGCCGCTGATAAATCGTCCGCAGCAGGTTCCAGGCGTCCAAAGAGTTCGGCTTCACGGCGACGTAGTTGGCCAGCAGTACCAGAGCCTCGGCGAGTTGGCCATGGTCCATCATGCCGCTGGCTTGTTCGAGTTCGGGATCATTGCTCCAGCCGAGTTTTTCTTCAATCGCTTTGTTGGTTGTGTGCTCGATGCCGGAATGCTGAATGGCCAGTGCGGCGAGCGCTCCAAAGAGAAATCCGCCCACGTGCGCCCAGTGGGCCACGCCGCCCGCGGTCCCGGACAGCGATCCGTAGAAAATTTCTACGGCCAGCCACAACGGCAGCAACCAGTAGGCCGCGGCCTTGAAGCGATACAACTTGAAGATGAACAGCCACGCCATCTCGATTTTCATCTTGGGGAAGCGCACCAGGAATGCGCCCATCAGCGCGGCCACGGCGCCGGATGCGCCCAGCGTGGGAGTGATGCTGCCTGGATTTGACCATGCGTAGAACTGCAGCGCCGCCGCACCCGCGATCAGGTAGAACGCCGAGTACAGCCAGCGTCCCCAGACGTCTTCCAACACGAATCCCGCCAGCCAGAGAAACCACATATTGCCAATCAAGTGCAGCCAGCCGCCATGCAGGAAGTTGGCCGTCAGATAGCTGATGGCCGTGGGGGTGGGCTGGGACGAAGGCATACTGCTCGATAATCGATGTCTTCGACAGGCTCACGAGCTGGCCATTGAGCGAGTCCATCTCGCCCTGCAGCTTCGACGTGTCCTCCATCATCCTGATCTTTGCATCGTAGGCGTTGATGATGTCGCGAAACGGACTCGACACCTGCTTCCACTGTTCCGGGTTGCTCTGCTTGAATCCGTCGACCAGTTGCTGTGATTCCGATTGCATCTTCAACTCGGGATGCAAGGCCGCCAGAATCAGGATGCGCGACTTCACTTCTCCGAGTTCCGGCGACTCGTTGTCGATGGCCGACATGGTAAATAGAAAAACCAGCACATTGATGGCGATCAATGCGAGCGTGACCACGGGCCAGCGCCGCGCCTCCATGTTTTCGTGCCCAATAGGAATCAGCATCGACTACGCCCCTGTCGTCCGGAAACTTTCGACACACTCGCGCCAGTGTAGTGTCGCGGGAGGGCCATTCCCAGATGACGCAAGGTGTTGGCCAATCTTTGGTAACCGATGGCTATGGTGATTCTCATCGGAGGGGCGGACCTCAGGGGACTAAAGCCCGAGTATTCTTAGGGCCTGGACGCGGCGCTGAAGCGCCGCTCTTCCACGTTGCCAGTCGCGGTTTGCTCTTCCACGTTGCGCAATCGGCAGGTTGCGCAATGCGCATGTTGCCAATCGGCAGGTTGCCCAATCGGCACGGCTAAAGCCGTGGCGTGCATAAAGCTATTATTCAGAGCTATTGTTCAAAGCTATTATCATGGAGTGACTGCTAGTCGGCGGCGGCTTCCAGTGCCACTACTCCGCGCGAGGGGCGCTGCAGGAAGGCGGTGCGCTCGGTCTCGAATGATTCCAGATTCGCTCCCAGGGCCTGCTCATTCCAGCCGAGGACGGCGCCCACGCGCAGGGCCGCTTCGCGGCTGCAGGATTCTGACCAGCACGCGCCCAGCGCCACCGGAACCCGGCGCAGCAGGGCGTCGCCCAGCGTCACCGCAAATTCTTTGCGAAACGCTTCCACCACTTCGGCCACGATGTGCGAGGTATGCGGACAGATCGGGGCTCTTAATTCAGCGCTCACCAGCGCCATGCGGGCAATGTCCATGGCGCGGCGGCCGTGCCACTCCATCATGCCGCGGGCGGTTTCTTCGCTGACTGACCCGGCGCGCGCGATCTCAAGAACTTCCTGATCAAGCATCGGGATCGAGGGACCTGCCCGGTCCGATCGCGACCATGCCCGGCTCCGCGACCGCGATCCCGATCTTGCGGGCGCATTCCCGCGCCAGGGAAGCGGCGGTGGTGAGTTTGCCGCCAATCACGGAAATCAGGCGCGCCGCGCCGTCGGGTGTGTGGTCGTGCAGGAAATGCCGTCGCGTCACCGCCGCCGCGCTATTCCCCGGCGAGTGGGGCAAGGGCCGCACTCCGGCGAAGGCATACTTGATGTCGTGGGCGGAAATCTTCGCCTTGGGAAAAGCTTGATCACGGTGCGCAGCAGGTATTCGATTTCTTCAGTGGAAGGCGAAGTCTTTCCAGGATCGCCCGCGTCGGCGACTTCGGTGGTGCCCACCAGCACCTGCTCGTTCCAGGGCAAAATGAAGACCGGGCGGCCGTCCGCAGCCTCGGTGTAGAGCGCCGAACTCGGAGCCCCGAAAATCGCCCCAGCACAATGTGCGCCCCCCGCACTCCGCCCAGCATGGGCTGGCTGGTGCGCACCGCCGATCGCTGGCAAATGCGGTCGGCCCACGGGCCGGTACAGTTCAAGATCCACGCGGCGTCGACGCGCTCGTCTTTGCCCGTGGTGCGATCGCGCAGCAGCACGCCCCGGGCCCGGCCCTGGGCCACGTCGACCGCCAGCACTTCACAATGATTGCGGACGACGGCTCCGGCCTCGACTGCTTCCGTCATCCACTCGGCCACCAGACGTTCGGGAAATTCGCACTGCGCGTCTTCGTAATTGAAGATCGACCACTGGTGGCCGGCGTCGAGGGAGCGCTCGACGCGCTTCAGTTCCATCTCGCTCAGGTCGGCGGATTTTCTTCCCGCGATCCGCTGGTAAAGCCACAAGCCCGCGCGCACTTTCATGGCGCTGCGCTGGCTTTGTTCGTTCAGAAGAAAGAGAAAATGAACCGGCTGCACCAGGTGCGATCGTTCACGCAGCAAGCGCTCGCGCTCACGCACCGACTCGCGCACCAGGCCGATCTCGCCATGCTCCAGGTAGCGCAGGCCGCCGTGAATGATCCGGGTCGACCGGCTGGTCACGCCCGCGGCGAAATCATTCTGCTCGACCAGCAGCGTGCGCTTGCCGGCTCGGGCGCACTCGCGGGCCACGGCGACGCCGTTAATGCCCCCGCCAATGATTACCACCTGGAAGTGCTGGCCCTCCAATGACGGTCGAGGTTTGATTGCTAAACTCATGTTTTTAAATCAGATGCAGGAGTGCCAGGCCTTTTGAGATGGCCGCCCGAAAGCAACCACACGAGCATCTGCTTTCATTGTGCGCCAACCTGGGTAGCAAGATAAAGGTGACGATAGTCCCACGGCAACTCGCGCCGATTCCGTCTCACGTCCACCAGAGATGGTGTCAGAAGTAACCTTGGGATCGGTAGCGCCGGCGGCGTGCTCCCGCGCATTGCCTCCTGCCTCGACGGTCATTTACATTGGTTGCCGAATGTCTGCCACCGGAGAACGTTTCGAGCGAGCGGTCGCGATCATGGAGCGGCTGCGCGCTCCCGGGGGATGCCCCTGGGACCGCGAACAGACGTTCGATTCCATCAAGCCCTACACGCTGGAAGAGACCTACGAAGTCCTCGAAGCCATCGACAATCGCGACTGGAAAGAACTGGCGGGCGAACTGGGCGACCTGCTGCTGCAGGTTCTTTTTTATGCCGAAATGGCGAAAGAGCAGGCTTCATTTTCGATTGATGACGTGCTCGACCGGCTATCGACCAAGCTCATCAATCGCCATCCGCACGTGTTCGGCAACGTGAGGGCTGACACGTCCGCCGAGGTGAAGCGCAACTGGGAGGCGATCAAGGTCGAAGAGAAAAAGCTGGAGGGGCAGAAGAAGCGGGAAGCTGGCGGCGTGGTCGGCGATGCGACTGCGCCGGAAAGAGAGCAGAAGCGTTCCATCCTCGCCGGAATTTCGTCTGCGATGCCTTCTCTGCTGGAGGCTTCCAAGCTCAGTTCGCGGGCGGCGCAGGCCGGATTCGATTGGCCAAATATTGAGGGACTGTTCGACAAGCTGAACGAAGAGGCGGGCGAGCTGCGCGAGCAGTTGCAGGAATTTCCCGCGCCCGGACCGCGTCCGCAGGGCCGCGGCGTGGCCGGATCAGGGCGGACGGCCGTTCCCGAGGACCTGCAGGCGCGGCTTGAAGGGGAAGTTGGCGACCTGTTTTTCGTGCTGGTCAATCTGGCGCGCTATCTCTCGGTCGATCCTGAATCGGCTCTGCGCAAAACCAACCGAAAATTCAAGCGGCGTTTTCAGTGGATGGAAGCGCGGCTGCACGAGTCGGGGCGGACGGCCGATCAGGCTTCGATGGAGGAACTGGAATCGCTGTGGCAGCAGGCTAAAGCTGAGGAGAGAGACAAACCGGAGAAGCCTGCGGGGAGGTCCGCGTGAGCGCCGACTCCATCGTCCTGCGGCGCTGCCATGGCATCGAGGAGTTCCGGGCCTGCGTCGCGCTGCAGAAAGAAGTCTGGAATTTCACCGACGCCGAACTGGTGCCGCTGCGCATGTTCGTGGTCGCGGACAAGGTTGGAGGCCAGGTGATGGGCGCGTTCGACGGCGACGTGATGGTCGGTTTCGCACTTTCAGTTCCCGGCACGCGCACCGGCCACGTTTATCTGCATTCGCACATGCTGGCGGTGCGCAAGGACTATCGCAACGCCGGCTTGGGGCGTCGGCTCAAGTTGATGCAGCGCGAGGACGCGCTAGCCCGGGGATCGAACTGATCGAGTGGACCTTCGATCCCCTCGAAATCAAGAACGCTTATCTGAACATCGAAAGGTTGGGCGCTATTGTGCGCCGCTATAACATCAACCAGTATGGAATCACGTCGTCGCCGCTGCAGGGTGGCCTGCCCAGCGACCGCCTGATCGCCGAGTGGTGGCTGAAGTCGAAGCGGGTGGAAACTTTGCTGGCTACCGGAAAGAATCCTACGGTGGTGAGTGAGTCGAGCATCGTGGTGCCGGCGCAGATTTACGACTGGAAAGCCGCGCCCGAAACGCGTGGCCTGGCGCAGCAGGTGCAGGAGCGCAACCGCGCCCAATTTCTAATCGCATTCTCCCACGGACTCGCCGTCCTGGGCTACGAGCGCGATGCGGCAGGCAACGGCAAGTTTCTAATGGGGCATTGGGATGAGAAGTGGTCGTATGCGTCGGAAGGGTAGCGCCGCCGGCAAGATGCCGGCGCTACGGTCTGGCTGACTGACATGAAAATTGAAGCCATTACGCTCCGCGAAATTCATATGCCGCTCGTCCACTTTTTCGAGACGAGTTTTGGGCGCACTTACAGCCGCCGCATTCTGCTGATCACGGTTCACAGCGAGGGCGTTGAGGGATGGGGCGAGAGCGTTGTCGGCGAAGATCCCTTTTACAGCAGCGAATGGATCGACAGCGCCTGGCCGACCCTGATGCAGTATCTGATCCCCGCGCTGCTGGGCAAGCGCATCGAATCTGCCCGCGACTGCCCCGCGCTGTTCGCCAAGGTGCGTGCCCACCGCATGGCCAAGGCCGGACTTGAAAACGCTCTGTGGGACGCGGAAGCGAGGCAGAAACAAGTGCCCTTGTGGAAGCTGCTGGGCGGCACGCGCCGCGAGATTCCGTGCGGGGTTTCCATCGGCATTCAGGATTCGGTCGAGCAGTTGCTCGACAAAATTCAGATCGAACTCTCCGCCGGTTACCGCCGCATCAAGATCAAAGTCAAGCCGGGCTGGGACGTGAATGTGCTGAAAAAAATTCGCTCGCGCTGGGCCGACATTACTCTGAGTTGCGACGCCAATTCCGCCTACACGCTCGATCAGGTCGAGCACCTGCGCAAGTTCGATCAATTCAATCTGCTGATGATCGAGCAGCCGCTGTGGAATGACGATATTTATTATCATGCGCGGCTGCAGAAAGAGCTGCGCACTTCGATTTGCCTGGACGAATCGATTGTCAGCGTGCGCAGCGCCGCCTTTGCCGTTGAAACCGGCGCTTGCCGCATCATCAACGTTAAGGTGGGCCGCGTCGGCGGATTCTCCGAGGCCCTGAAGATTCACGACCTTTGCCACGCCAACAAGATTCCCGTCTGGTGCGGCGGAATGCTTGAAACCGGCGTGGGACGCGCCCACAACATTGCGCTTTCGACGCTGCAGAATTTCAGCCTGCCCGGCGACGTTTCCGCCTCCAAGCGTTACTGGAAAGAAGACATTATCGATCCGGAAGTGGAAGTTTCACCTCAGGGCATGATCGCCATCAGCGACCTGCCCGGAACCGGGTATCGAGTGAAAGAAGATTTGATTGAGAAGCTGACGGTAAGAAAAGAAACGCTGCGCGCGTGATAATTGGCTACTGCGGAGTCTTCTGCGCTTCGGAAACCCGCTCGGGATGCGCGTTATGCGCCAGTTTTTCCTGCTCGGTCTTCAACATTTCCACGCCTTGCGCGAAGGTTAGATTCCCCGGCATTTTCCGGAAGTCGCTCAGCACTTCGTCCGATACCATGTTCAGGCTCTTAAACAGCAGAAGTTTACCGGTGACGTTCATGCTGATCTCGGTGATGCCCCAGGAGCCATCGCCCAGGCCCAGGTCGGCCTGCTGCACCAGGAAGTGTCCACCCTTGTCGAGCCGGCCGATGATCCCCCATCCGAAAGAAACGTCGCGGTAGAGCGTGCCATCGATCCTGGCAATGCGGCGGGCTTTCGTGTCGATCAGCAGATAACCCTGCATGCCCTGCAGAACCTGCTCCACGCGCGCGGGTGGCGAATACGCGGGATTGGGAGTGAAGGTCAGCTTCGCCAGCCGCACTGCGCCCTCGCCCAGTCCCGCCTCACTATTCTCGGTACCCGCATACTGGTAGAGGAAGGCGTCGGGCAGCGCCTTCACGATTTGCAGGGTGCGCTGTTCGTCTTCTTTTTCGCGCGCATGTTTCTTGCGAAGCTGGTCGGGATTATTCATCAGCCCGGCCAGATGGTTGGTCTCGGCTTGCTGTTGCTCCGCGGTCAGCGGCTGGTCGTTGATGGCGATCAGCATTGCGGCCAAGGCGTCGGTGGTCTCAACGTAGAGCCGAGTTTGCGAAAGTCTTGGAGTTTGTTTGTGCGAGTGGAACATGTGCAGAACGCCAGGATGGTTCTGCGCTGCAATCTCATTTGCTACCGCAGCCCGCACGAGTTCGCCAGCCGGCATTTCGGGTGCCTGGGCGTCCTGGGCGAATGACCCCACGGCCAGCAGAGCAACAGCCACACAAATGTTCGCCAGACTGCCGGTCAAGCGCGTTTTGTCCGCACGACCCATCATTACGGTTAGTGTAACAACCTGCCTGCAGGGTTGCAGATGTACTTCCGAATGCGATATCGAGCCAGTGTTTTCTGTGTCGCCCGTGCGCCGCTCTTGCCGCGTGCTCTGTTAGTTGGGTATAGTCGATGCAAGCGACGCGGCCGTTTCCGGTACCTGCCTTCCCAGTTATCGTGGTACTGCATTATTCCGCTTCCTTAAGGAGAACATCCATGAGTGCTCCGTTGTCGGCAGATTTGGCGCAGATTGGCAAGTCGGTGGTGATTAAAGGCGAATTGTCGGGCAGCGAAGACCTCTACGTTGATGGACAGGTCGAGGGCAGCATCGCGCTGAAAAATCACAGTTTGACCGTCGGCCCTAATGGCTCGGTGAAGGCCACGGTGGATGCCAAGGCAATTGTGGTGCAGGGCAAACTCGAGGGCAACGTGCAGGCCAGCGACCGCGTCGAACTGCGTAAGTCGGCGGTGGTTACCGGCGACATTGCCACTCAGCGGATTTCGATCGAGGAAGGCGCTTACCTGAAGGGGAAGGTCGACATTCAGGGCAAGTCGGACAAGGCGGCTGGAAAGTAACTCCCCGCGGCCCGGAGCGTCGAGGTAAAGTGTTGCTTTTAGGGTTGCGTTTAGGGTTGCGCGTAAAGATCGGTTCAAGGTTCGAGGCCAGCAGTCGCCTGGGGTCAGGCGGCGCGACAGTCTGATGGCATCAGTCACGCAGAATTTCATGAAGCTTTTTCGCGGCTCATCGGGCGGGACAGAGGCGGCAACTCCGCAAGCCGCCCCAAGACTGACTCGCCGTTCAAGCGGGCTCGGGGAGCTCTCGCGTGTCTGGGAATCGGAGTCGCCGCTGTGCGTGCTTGACCTGGGTTCGACCTCTCCCGCGAATATCCGATTCTTTACCGAGGGTAGCCATAAGATTTACAGCGAAGATTTGCTGGTGGCTTCGACCGAGCCGCATCTCGTCACGAAAGACGAGCAGGGGGCTGTCGTCCTCGATAGCCGGCGGTTTCTGGCTGACAATCTCGTGTATCCTGCGGCGCATTTCGATGTGGTGCTGTGCTGGAATCTGCCGGACTACTTGGATGAGAGCCTGGTGCGTCCGGTGATGGGACGGCTGTGGTCGGTGCTGAAGCCGGGCGGGATGCTGCTGGCATTTTTCCATACCAAAGATGCGGGGCCGGATTCGCCTTGCTACCGCTTTCACATTGTGGGAAAAGATGTGCTGGAGATGCAGCGCATCGTGTTGAAGCGGGAAGCGCGCCGCGGGCCGACCGGGGCGATTCATACGGCGATTACGGATGGATTCCGGCTGCAGAGAGTGTTCAATAACCGGCATATTGAAACTTTGTTTCGGGATTTTGCCTCGATTAAGTTCTTCCTCGCTAGAGACAATGTCAGGGAAGTGCTGGTGGTGCGGTAACGATACCGCAGTTCCAATTACACACCACGCGCTATTGCTCGGCTACAAGCCTTGAGCTATGATCCGTCCGACCGCGAGGTGTTTGGATGAAACAGTTTCTTCTTCTCATTCTCTTTTTCTGTCCTGCGGTTTCGGCTCCCCTCTGCGCGCAAGTTGTTGATGCGACCGCATGCGACATTTTGGCTAACCCGCAGTCCTTTGACGGCAAGATCGTCCGAGTGAAGGGCACGATCAGCAGCGGCTTCGAGGAATTCGTATTGAGGGACCCATCATGCGACCAGTCCATCAACGCGATTTGGCTCGCATATCCGGACGGCACTAAAGGAAAAGCGGGGCCTGCCGCATTTCTGCAGCTTCAACTTGCAAAGAACAATCCTGCTACCGCATCGATTCCAAGTCGCCCCGTAGTGAAGCTAGACAAGAATAAGGATTTCAAGCAATTCGACTCGCTCCTGTCCACGCCCTATAAAGCGGGAGGCATGTGCTTAGGATGTACTCGCTATACAGTCACAGCAACCCTCGTAGGGCGGCTTGACGGTGTTAAGGATGCTGGCATCGCCCGCGATGGCTCCGGGAAAGTTGTCAGCGCCAACGGCTTTGGAAATCTCAATCTCTACCGAGCACGTTTGGTGCTGCAAAGTATTGGGGATGTATCCTCCCACGAAATCGACTATTCAAGAGTGAGTGCTGCTACCAAGGATGATTCGCCACACGACTCCGGCGGCGGAGATCCGGTTGCCGCAGCCCACCAAGCGGCGAGGGCCTTCGGGCCAGACACCCCGGCCGGAAAGGACGTAGAGAGGGCTGCGGCCGCATACGGGAAAGAGGGTGAAGACAACGGTGTGCAGGTGGGATTTGGGACTCCGAATGAAGTACCCAAGAATGACAGCCCTAAGAGCGACAACAATTCGCCGGACGGGTTAGTGCTCAATTGCACATTCGATATGGACAGGCTAAAAGGCGATGCTCTCGCTCGCGCCATCGAGCATGTTGGCACACACCTCGCCGACCTGCGCGGCCCCAGCCCGGGCGGTCCTGCAGTTACGGCCTACGACCTTGAATATCGAGCATGGCAGACCACGGTTCTCGGTGCAGTCGCATCCCAGCAGAAGACACTTACGGCGCCCGGTGGCTATTTGCTTTGGAACTCGGGTTGGCCCGCCGCAGAGCGAAGCAAGATGGTCGACGAAGGAATCACGGGCCTGCTCAAAGACTGGGAAGCCTTAAAGAAGTAACCGTTGTATGTGCATCGCTGGCTTCCAGACAATCACTCCCATGCGAAAAAGATAGTGGCGGGATATCTCCGCTTGCGGTGCTGAACCATTCGGACTCGCCGACGCAAGAATCTGCCGCATTTCCTCAGGGACATATGCTCTACGCACTGAGGCGACTCCGTCGAAGCGGGAGACATAACTGCGCATCAGCGGGAAGCCGGCGTAGACCAGTGCCACGTGCAGCGGATGGCGGATCAGATCGTTGATGAGGACGGCGTGGCGTGTTACGCGGAGGGCTTCGGCGGCGAAACGGGCTAGTTCTCCCGGTTCGAGATGATGGGCGAAGAGGGTGCTGCTGACTAGATCGAAGCTGGAGTCTTGGAAGGGGAGTGCGAGGGCGTCGGCGACTATCGTGCGTGTTCCTGGGAGCAGGTGCGAGGCGGCGCGATCGAGGTGCGTTACTTCCAGCCTGATTCCTTTACGCGCTAGTTGCTGGGCTGCGAGTCTGGGGACTTCGCCGAATCCGGCGGCGACTTCTAGTACTTCGAAATGAGTTTTCCCGGTCGCTGCCGCTACGCGCTCGACTAGCTTTCGCGTAGTGGCGACTCCGCCGAACCAGCGGTTGATACGGGAGAGGTCGCGGAGGGAGGCTTCGACCTCGCTGGGAGGGCAAGCGGGGGAGTCGAGGATTTCGGGGGTGTTGATGCGCTGCATAAGAGCCTTCGCCGGAGCAGGGGCCGAAGCCCACATCCATTCCAAACGACTTACGCGGCGCTGAAGCGCCGCTCTTCCACGAAGACCTGGGCCTCCGGCCCTTTTTCCGCAGGCTGTGAAGCGACGCCCTGATACGAAGATATCGCTCGTTACACTTCGGCTAGTTCTTCTTCCAGCAGTTGTTTGTTATACAGGTCGCTGTAGTAGCCGTTCAAGGCCAGGAGTTGGTCGTGGGTGCCGAGTTCGACGATGCGTCCGCTGTGCAGGACGGCGATGCGATCTGCATTGCGAACCGTTGAGACGCGGTGCGAAATGAAGATCGTCGTGCGGCCGCGCATGACGTCGCGCAGGTGGTTGAGAATTTTGTCTTCGGTGTGAGTGTCGACGCTGGAGAGGGCGTCGTCGAGGATGAGAATCTTCGGATTGCGAATGAGGGCGCGGGCGATGGCGGTGCGCTGCTTCTGGCCGCCGGAGAGCGTGATGCCGCGCTCGCCCACCATGGTGTCGTAGCCTTCGGGGAAGGCTTCGATGTCGGCGGCGATGTTGGCGGCGTCGGCGGCTTGGTGAATCTCCTGGTCGGTGGAGTGGTCGACACCGAGGGCAATATTCTCGCGGATACGGTCGCTGAACAGGAAAGTTTCCTGAGGCACGAAGCCGATGCTCGTGCGGAGGGATGCCAGCGAATACTCGCGAATCGGGCGGCCGTCGATCAGAACGGTTCCTGGGTCGGCGTCGTAGATGCGCGGGATCAGGCTCACCAGCGTGGTCTTTCCTGAGCCTGTGGGGCCGACAATCGCCAGGCTGCTGCCGGCGGGCACACGCAGGTTCAGGTCGTGCAGAACCTGCTTGCCTTCGTAGCTGAAGTTGAGTCCGCGAAATTCAATTTCGCCTTCGATTTCGCGATCTTGCGCGCCGGGAGCATCCTTGATCGCAGGCTGCTCCTGCATGATTTCGTTGATGCGAATCAGCGACGCAGTGCCGCGTTGGAAGATGTTGATGACCCAGCCCAGAGCGATGATCGGCCAAGTGAGCTGCATCATGTAGGTGCTGAAAGAAACGAATTGTCCGACGCTCATGGAGCCGGAGAGCGAGAGCGTGGTGGTGATGGCGGGAGTAGAGATCCCGTCAATGGAATTCAAATTCGAAACCAGCTTTACTGTCGAGAGGCCGTGGATGACTTCGCGTCCGCCGAGCCATAGAACCAGCACGACGGCGCAGCCCAGCATGAGTTCGAGTGTGGGCCAGAGCATGCCCATGAGGCGAACTAGTTTCAGGCTGCGGCGAATGTATTCCTGGTTTTCAGTTTCGAAGGCGCGAATCTGGGCGTCTTCCTGGACGTAGGCGCGGATGAGGCGGGCTCCGGAGAAGTTCTCCTGTACGCGTGCGGAAATGTCGGAAAACATGGCCTGGATTCGTTCGAAGCGCTCGTGAATGCGGCGGCCGAAGGTTTGAATCACCACGCTTACCGCGGGCAGCGGCAGGAAGGTGTAGAGCGTGAGCCACGGGCTGATGGAAATCATGAAGGCCAGCGCGCCCGTGGTGTAGACCAGGGTGTTGGCCGAGTACATGATGGCGGGGCCGAGTAGCATGCGGACCGCGTTCAGGTCGTTGGTGGCGCGGGCCATGATGTCGCCGGTGCGATGGCGCTGGTAGTAGGAGTAGCTGAGGCTTTCGAGTCTCTGAAAAAGATCGTTGCGCAGGTCGAACTCGATGTCGCGGGAGACGCCGATCACGATCCAGCGGGTGAGGAACTGGAAGATTCCTTTGGTGGTGGCGATGGCGAGCAGCAGTCCGGCGTAGACGAGGAGTTTGTGGCGGGTCACGCCTGAGTGCAGATCGTCGGCGGCCTTGCCGAGCACGAGCGGGAAGAGAATCCAGATGCCGTTGGTCAGCAGAACGCACGCCGTGCCCGCCACGTAGCCCCAGCGGTAGCGTTTCAGGTAAGGCAGCAGCGGGCGCAAACTCTTGAGCAGCATGCAAGGGGTAGTAGATGAAATTCTAGCAGGCGGGGGTGCAGAGTTTCGCGACCTAGAATTCACTGAACGGAAAGAGGGCGCTGATTTCGCTTCACGCAATTGCATGGCTCCTTCGGCCCGCAAAGAACGCGGGCCTCAGGATGACATGGCTTGCTTTACCGGCTGGGACTTAATTCTGGCTCAGGCCTATTCTTCTGACGGGGGGCGGGCGGCGCGTCCGGCATGTGCTGTTGCATGCGGGCTTCGTGCTCGGCTTCCATCTGCTTGAGTTGCGCTTGCTGGTCTGCGGTGAGCAACTGGTAGAGCTGGTTGTGAAGCTTGGTCTGAGCGACAGTAAGCTCGACCTCGACCTGGGCTTTCTGCGTGGCGAGGGCGCGAACCTTGGCATCATTGTAAGTGCCCTCGACATACAGGCGAAGCTGCTGGTCGATCTGGCGTTGCTGCTCAAACAGCGGCTTCATCGCCGGATGAGCCTCGTGCATGACGGTCTTCATCTGCGCCTTCTGGTTGTCCGTCAGGTTCAGCTGGCTAGCGAAAAATCCCAGCATGTGGCCTTCGCCGCCCATGCCGAATTCATGGTCGTGCATGGGAGGTGCCGGAGGGGCATCGGCGGCGGTCTGCGAGTTGGCGAGGATGCTGCCCAGCACAACGGCGAGCGCGGCGATCAATAAGCGAGAACTAAACGATTTCATGGGCGACTCCTGAAATTGCTCGGGAATTTCCCGGCACATGTGTGTACCTTTTGATAAGAACACGGGACGGAAGGAAAAGGCGGTAAAAAGACGGTCAAGGGCAGTAAAGTCTTGTCAAAGGACGGGGATTGGTGCTTTGGGTAGAAAAATCCCTAATCTAACCTCGCAAAAGGGGCGGCGTTAGAATGGGGCACCCGGCGCGCGAAATGGGGCACCCGGTTTTCGGCCCCGGCCTGTTTGACAATTCTTTACTACGGGCAGCGTTTTCCGGGTGCACAATAACTGTTGTTATGGAACGAATTCTGGTTATTGACGACGACGTGGAACTCTGCCACCTGGTGGGGGAATATTTGCGCGCCGAAGGGTTCACCATTGAATGCGTGCATGACGGCGAAAGCGGGCTGAAGAAGGCGACGGCGGGGGAGTATCTGCTGGTGGTGCTGGATGTGATGCTGCCGGGCATCAACGGATTTGAAGTGCTGCGGCGGCTTCGCGCGACTTCGCGGTTGCCCGTGCTGCTCCTCACGGCGAGGGGGGAAGATGTGGACCGGATCGTGGGCCTGGAGATTGGGGCCGACGATTATCTGCCGAAGCCGTTTAATCCGCGGGAGCTGGTGGCGCGTATCCGGGCGGTGCTGCGGCGGACGCGGGCGGACGGCAGTGGATCGGCCTCGACGCCGGAGATGGTGAGCGTGGGCGATGTGGAACTGGATCCGGCAACGCGCACGGTGCGGCTGGAGGGCAAGCCGGTGGAGCTGACTTCGGTGGAATTCAATTTGCTCGAAGTGCTTTTGCGCGAAGCGGGGCGCGTGGTGCCGCGGGAACGGCTGGTCAATGCCGTGCTGAGCCGCAAGTTTTCGCCCTTCGACCGCAGCATCGACATGCACGTCAGCAAGGTGCGCAAGAAGCTGGGCGACACCGATACCGACGAACACATTAAGACGGTGCGGGGAGTGGGGTATATTTTTGCCCGCCCGCGGGAGAAGGCGAAAGTTTAGAGGTGGGCGCCTCGGGGCTAAAGCCCGCTGTCGTTGTGCATGCTTTACGCGGCCCTGAAGGGCCGCTCTTCCACGAACCCAACACCGGCGAGATTGGGTTGTGAGGACAGAAAGAGTCCGATATGAAAAGTCTATTCTTACGAATCTTTTTGTCGTTCTGGATGGCGCAGGCACTGTTTGTGGTGCTGGCCATTCTGGTGACGCTGGCGTTCCGGCCGCGCGGATCGTCGTGGGAGGCGCTGCGCACGACCGCATTGACCGACTCGGTCAGCGCCTACGAAGAGGGCGGCGCGAAAGAGGCGGCAGACTACCTGGAAGGCTTGCAGGCCACGCAACACGTGCGCGCATACCTGTTCAACGAGCTGGGCGAGGAAGTTTCGCATCGCGGCGCTCCCGACTGGGCGGTGCGGGTGCTGAATAGCGGTTCGCCGGCTCCTAAGGATGGAATCATCATTCCGGCGCCCAAGGTGCTCAAGGAATCGCGCGCCTCGTCGGATGGGCAGCACACCTTCACGCTGGTCATGGGACTGCCTCCGGGACCGCGCCTTTTTCTGGGAGGGCCGAGGGGAATGCCGTTTCCGGCCTTGCTCATCGGAGTGATTACGTCGGGGCTGGTGTGCTATCTGCTGGCGTGGTATTTGACCAAGCCCATTGTGCGGCTGCGGGCGGCAACGCGGCAGCTGGCGGCGGGCGATCTGACAGCACGGAGCGGCTCTCCGGTGAGCACGAGACGGGACGAAGTCGCGGGACTGGTGCGCGACTTCGACGCCATGGCAGAACGGCTCGAGATGCTGGTGAAGGCGCAATCTCGCCTGCTGAACGACATTTCGCATGAGCTGCGTTCGCCGCTGGCACGGCTAAATGTCGCGCTCGGCCTGGCGCGGCAGCGGGCGGGCGTAGAAAGCGCCGACATGCTGGACCGCATTGAACTCGAAGCCAGCCGTCTGAATGAATTGATCGGCAGGATTCTGACCCTGGCCCGTCTGGAAGACGGAGAACAGACAATGCCGCAGACTCCGGTCCCGCTGGGCGAGGTGGTGGCCAACGTTGCCGAAGATGCGGAATTTGAGGCGCAGGAGCGCCACTGCCACGTGCATACAGTCATCCCCGAGGGCGATTGGGGAGTGCGAGGCAACGATTCGCTGCTGCACAGCGCGGTGGAAAACGTGGTGCGCAACGCCATTCGCTATACGGCGGAAGGTTCTTCGGTGGAGATTGAATTGACGTCTGAGGAACGGACGGGCGGTGCAGCGGACGCTGTCCTGCGGGTGAGCGATTCCGGGCCGGGAGTTCCGGAAGACGCCCTGGGGAAGCTGTTCGAGCCTTTCTACCGCCTAGACGACGCCCGGGGACGGCTTACCGGAGGGGTCGGCCTGGTCCAGAGGAGAGACCTATGAGCATGGTAAAGCAAGTAAATCCTGCCGCATTGAGCGCCTGGGTGGATCGGCTGATTGCCAGACAACTGGTCTATGGAGTCCAGGCGAAAGGCGACTGGTTCGCCTTTGGCCGCTACAGGCCGATGACCTTCGCCTGGATTTCGATGTCACCATCCTGCCGCCGAAGAAGCTGTTTCAACCGCTGGTGGAAACGATTATGAACTTCCACAAGGACGGTCATTACGAATCCGTCACGAACGATGACCCGTTCATCATTTTCTGGCGTTCACCCCTATGATCTGGTGGCGATTTCCCAGATGGATGCGATTTTCAGTAAGGACTATGACGATTTTCATTACATTAAGCGCCGGGAGCGCGCCACCATTGTCGCTTGCGACATTCAGAATACCTCACCGTCCATGTTTGCCGCCTCGATGGGCACGGCCACCGTCCAGGAAGGCTTCGATATCCTGTTGACGAAATCGGGGTGAGAACTACGCGGTGGACATCCGTACCGAGAAGGGCAAAGCGCTGGCGGCTGATCTCGGCGAGGTACCGGATGCCGATGCGACCTTGCTGGCCAGGCGTGAACAATTCTGGGAGGATGCCCGCCGGTTTCTCAATAAATATCTGCTCAAATGCGCGCCCACTGATCTTCCCGTCCTGCTGGAGACGCGGTACGACCACCCGATCTGGGAGCATAATTCCAGCCTCTGTTACTCCTGCGGTTCCTGCAATATGGTGTGTCCAACCTGCTACTGCTTCGATGTGCAGGATTCAGTGGACTGGACGCTCGATTCGGGGGAACGGGTGCGCAAGTGGGATTCCTGTATGCTGCGCGATTTCGCCCAGGTGGCCGGCGGGACAATTTCCGCCGCCGCCGTGAAGAACGCTACCGGCATCGCTTCTACCGCAAAGGGCAATACCTGTGGAAGCGGATGTCCCAGATCGCCTGCGTGGGCTGTGGACGCTGCACCACCGCCTGTACTGCGAAAATCGCCAATCCCGTGGAATTGTATAACGCATTAATGGAGGGCTAGGCATGCGCAACACATCCGACACCGAACCAGGATATTTATTTACCGATGCCGGCGACCATTGTGCAATCTGTGCCAATGACCGCCGCCGACCGCTACTTCGAGATCCGGCTGACCACTTAAGGCGCCGATCTGGGGCACATGCCGGGTGCTTCGTGGGGGTGTCCGTACCGGGCATCGGCGAAGCACCGCTCTCCCTCGTTCCTCACCGGATAGACGCGGCACCTTCGAGCTGGTGATCCGCAAAATCGGCCGCGTGACCGAAGCCTTGCACAGCCTGTCCGCCGGAGCAACCATCGGCATTCGCGGCCCCTTTGGCTCGACCTTCCCGGTCAATGATGACCTGAAGGGAAAGGATGTGCTCGTCATCTGCGGCGGCATCGGGCTGGTGCCTGTCCGCTCGGCGATTCAGTACATCCTGCATCGCCGGGAGGATTATCTGCGATGTGTCTAATCCTTTATGGGACGCGCACCCCAGCCGACCGCTTTTTCGTCACGGAGCTCGATGAGTGGAAGACACGCGGAGCGTTACCTATGTCGAAACGGTCGATCGGGCAGACGACCGTGGCCGGCAATGTCGGCGTCATCACCACGCTGCTGCCGAGAGTACCGATCCATCCCGCCACCACGCGCGTTATCATCTGCGGCCCTCCCATCATGTATAAATTCGTCATTGCCGGTTTGGTGGCCCGCGGTATTCCCATGGAGCATATCTTCGTCTCACTCGAACGGCGGATGAAATGCGGGGTGGGAAAATGTGGGCATTGCCAGATTAACGGCCTCTATACCTGCCTGGATGGCCCGGTCTTTAACTATGCCGCGTTGGTGGACATACCGGAGGCCAGATAAATGAGCAAACCACGCATAGCTATTTTTGACTTTTCCTGCTGTGAAGGCTGCCAGTTGCAGATCGTAAACATGGAGGAAGACTGCTGACCCTGATCTCCTTGGTGCATCCGGTGGAGTGGCGGGAAGCGATGTCGGAGACGAGCGAGATTCTGTTATCGCGATCATCGAAGGTTCGATTACCCGGCAGAGTGACGAAGAGCGCTTGAAAGCTATCAGGAAACAAGCGAAGATCCTCATCGCACTCGGCGCCTGCGCCACCATCGGTGGGGTGAATAAACTGGTCAACACCTTCGAAAACTTGAATGAAGTGAAGCACTGTGTCTATGGCGAAGCCGCGCGTATGCCGCACCTGCTAGACCAGCCAGGTGAAGGCCGTCGGGAAGTGGTGAAAGTCGATTATGCGATTCAAGGCTGCCCGATGAATATCACGGATTCAGTTATGTGGTGCGCTGCCTGCTGCAGGGTACCGCACCGATCACCCCGAACTTCCCCGTGTGTGTCGAGTGTAAAGCACGGGAGAATATCTGCCGTTATGAATATAACGAAGTCTGCCTCGGTCCGATCACGCGCGCCGGATGCAATGCGCCCTGCCCACCGCGGGTATGTGGTGCTTTGGCTGTCGCGGATATCGATGAACCCAACATCAATGGCGCCGCGAAGTGATGGAGCGCTACCGCAAAACGGTAGATGAGCTGAAAAGCCGGATGGTGTTGTTCAACAGCGCACAGGAGTCAATCAATGGCTAAACACAGTTGATATCAATGTGCACCATGTCACCCGCGTCGAAGGACACGGCAACATCGCCTCCGCGCGACCAAGATGGGAAAATCGAGAAGGTGGAATGGCAGGTACCGGAAGCCCCGCGTTTCTTCGAAGCGATGGTGCGCGGACGGCGTTGGGAGGATATTCAGACGATCGTGTCACGCATCTGCGGTATCTGCTCGGTGGCCCATTCGCTGGCGGCGATCAAGGCCATCGAGGACGCCATGGATATCCTGGTCTCCCGCAACCGAGACGCTCCGCCTCTCTCGCTCTATGGCGAATTTATCGAGAGCCATGTGCTGCATGTCGGCTACCTGGTCGCTCCGGATTTGCTGGGGGTGAAATCCGTGGTCCCGCTGGCGGCGACGCACCCCGATCTGGTGAAGCTGGTAGTCCGCCTGCACCGCCTGGGCAATACCATGATGGAAGTGCTGACCGGGCGCCGGACGCATCCTCTCACCTTTTGTCCCGGTGGTTTCCGTATGCTGCCGATCACCATCTGAGCTCTTTGCGTGATCATTGACGCCGCGGTTCCCGAACTGCAGGTGCTGGCGGATGCCGTCTATGGCTGGAGGAGAAACTCCCCGCCTTTGAGCGGGATACGGAGTATGTCTGCCTGGTCGATCGCGGAACCTACACTTTTTATCATGGCAACATCGGCAGCTCCGACACGACGAATACCGTGGCCGTGCAGAAATTCAAACAGGTCGTGAACGAATATGTGGTACCGCAATCGACCGCGAAATGGGCCAAATGGCATCGCGAGTCCTACATGGTCGGCGCGTTGGCGCGCTTCAACCTGAACGCCGCAATCTCTTCGATGGCGGCGGAACTGGCCCGCTACTTCGACGTGAAGCGCGGATGTTGCAACCCGTTTATGAATTCCATCGTCCAACTGGTGGAAACCGTCATTCCGTGGAGCACAGCCTGGAACTGATCGACCTGCTGGCGGAGGGAATCTCGCCCGAAACTCCGCGTACCCCGAGGGCCGGTCTGGGGTGCCGGCGCCTGTGGAAGCCCCGCGGGGTATCCTCTTCCATTGCTACGCGTTCGACGACAATGGCATCTGCACCGGCGCGAACCTGACGATCCCCACCGGAAAACCATGGCAATATGCAGAAGGACATGGAAAAGCTGGAGCAATACGCTGAACTCAGTACAGGCAAAGCGA
>CAWDBW010000101.1:0-22056 GCA_963800405.1 uncultured Acidobacteriota bacterium | reverse complement strand
GGAATCGCCCTGTTGACCGCAAAAAACCCGCGCCCTGCCGCCAATGCACCATCGCTGCCGCCGGCCGCAGCGCAGCCCTCGCTCAACGCCGTCACCGCGGCCGCGGCGATACCGGAAAAATCGGTCGCGGTGCTGCCGTTCGTCGATCTCAGTGAAAAGCACGATCAAGATTATTTTTCCGACGGGCTGACCGACGAACTCATCGAGCAACTCGGGCGGGTTCCCGGCTTGCACGTTCCGGCCCGCACCTCTCGTTCTATTTCAAGGGCAAGGCGGCGACGATTGCGGAGGTGGGAAAGGCGCTCGGCGTCGCGCATGTACTCGAGGGCAGCGTCCGGCGGTCCGGCAACACGGTGCGGATAACCGCCGAGCTCATCGACGTTCCAGCAACTCGCATGCCTGGTCGCAAACTTTCGATCGCCAGCTCAAGGACATTTTCAAGATCCAGGACGAAATCGCCGCCGCGGTCGTCCAACAGCTCAAAGTCGCCCTGTCCGGGACCCCGTCGCAACTCGGAGCCACGCGCAATTCGCAGGCCTACATCCGCTGTATTTGCAGGCCCGGCATGCCTGCGGCCACGAAACGGTCGAGGACCTCAACCGGGGAGTCAGCCTGTTCGAACAGGCGATCGCGCTCGATCCAAACTATGCGCTCGCCTATGCGTGGCTCGCCGATTGCCATGGTCGACGCGTCGGCGCTCATGTTTTCGGCGGGCGCTGGCAGGCGCTCTACGACGAAGTCGCGGCGTTCAAGCAGGCCTGCGGGGCGGCTCACATAAAAGTCATTCTCGGCACTGGCGATCTGCTCACATTGCGCAACATCGGCCGGGCCAGCGTGGTCGCCATGATGGCGGGCGCAGACTTCATCAAAACATCAACAGGCAAAGAGCCGACGAACGCTACACTTCCGGTGAGCCTGGTGATGGTTCGCGCCATCCGCGAGTACGCGCAGCAAACCGGGATGGCGGTGGGCTTCAAACCGGCGGGGGGGATTCGCACAGCCAAACAATCGATCGACTGGCTGGCCATGATGAAAGAGGAACTCGGCCTGTCCTGGACGCGAGCCGAACTGTTCCGCTTCGGAGCCAGTGGTTTGCTGGGGGATATCGAGCGACAACTGGAGCACTATGCAACCGGACGCTACTCCGCCGAGTATCGCCATCCGATTGCGTAGGGATTAACGTGTAGCGCCGCGTCCCGGCGGCTGTCGTGAGGGCGTCCTCGTCCTTACCGCGGGCAAGATGCCCGCATGACGGTCGGCAGACGCCAGCGTTACGAAAGCGAGTCGAGCCCAATGAGCATTGCCGAAAAGTTTGTCACCATGGAGTACGGACCCGCTCCTGAGGATCCTAAAGAAGCGGCAGCCTGGCTCGAACGTCACGGCCGGCGATTCGATCTGTTCATCGGCGGAGCATGGCGCGCGCCAGCGGCCGGGGAATATTTCGACACGCTCGATCCTTCGAACGGCGAGAAACTGGCTGCCATCGCCCAAGGCGGCGCTGCGGACATTGACGCTGCGGTTCGCGCCGCGCGCGACGCCGCTCCAAAATGGCGCGCACTCACTCCGCATGCCCGGGCACGCTATCTCTACGCGCTGGCACGCCTGGTGCAAAAACATTCCCGGTTGCTCGCGGTCCTTGAGACCATGGACAACGGCAAGCCCATCCGTGAAAGCCGCGACATCGACATCCCTCTCGGTGGCGCGCCATTTCTACTACCATGCTGGCTGGGCGCAATTGCTCGAAAAGGAGTTTCCTGAGTACGAACCGTGCGGCGTCGTCGGTCAGATTATTCCCTGGAATTTTCCGCTTCTCATGCTGGCGTGGAAAATCGCCCCGGCGCTGGCGACCGGAAACACGATGGTTCTGAAGCCCGCCGAATATACTCCGCTCACCGCGCTCGTCTTCGCGGAACTTTGCCAGGAAGCGGAATTGCCCGCGGGTGTGGTCAACATTGTCACTGGGGATGGCTCAACCGGCGAAGCATTAGTGAAGCATCCTGACGTCGACAAGATCGCGTTCACCGGATCAACCGAAGTGGGACGCGCCATCCGCAGCGCAACCGCACGCCAGTCACAAGCGGCTCTCCCTCGAACTCGGCGGAAAATCGCCGTTCATCATCTTCGAAGATGCCGACCTCGACAGCGCTGTCGAAGGCCTGGTCGACGGAATCTGGTTCAACCAGGGGCAAGTCTGCTGCGCGGGTTCGCGCCTGCTGATGCAGGAGAGCATTGCAGAGACCTTGATGTCGAAGATTCGCGATCGCATGAGCAGCCTGCGTATCGGAGCAGCCGCTCGACAAAGCGATCGACATCGGCGCCATCGTCGCGCGAGTGCAACTCGACCGCATCGAGCGCATGGTCGCGCAAGGCGTCGCGGAAGGCGCGATTGCTGGCAACCGCAACTTGCACTGCCCGCGCGCGGCTTTCTTTTACCCGCCGACGCTTCTCACCAATGTGCATCCCACGTCGATCGTGGCGCAGCAGGAAATCTTTGGTCCCGGTCTCGCGGCTATGACTTTCCGAACACCGAAAGAAGCCGTTGAATTGGCCAACAACACCGTCTACGGCCTGGCGTCGTGCGTGTGGAGCGAGGGCATAAACGTCGCGCTGCATGTGGCCGCGCAACTCAAGGCCGGCGTGGTCTGGGTGAACTGCACGAATATGTTCGACGCAGCCTGCGGCTTTGGCGGATATCGGGAGAGCGGCTACGGTCGCGAAGGCGGCCGCGAAGGCTTGGTCGAATACATGGAGCCCGCGTGGTTCAAGCACGCTCCGAAATTGCCTGCAGCTAATGTCTCGCCAGTCTCTCAGTGCGAGATGCACAAGTTCAAGAAAAGCCCGATGCCAATTCACCCGCCATCGACCGCACCGTGAAGCTTTACATCGGCGGCAAGCAAGCGCGTCCCGACTCCGGCTACAGCATGGAAGTGCGTTCGCCCGAAGGCCGCCTGTTGGGAGAGGCTCCTCTGGGTAATCGAAAAGATATTCGCAACGCCGTGGAAGCGGCTCACAAGGCCGAATCCTGGGCGAAAGCTACCGCGCACAATCGTGCTCAGGTTCTGTATTACTGCGCGGAAAATCTGGCTCAGCGCCGCTGCGAGATCATTCATTCGCTCGCAGCCGCTGTCGGCGAGAAGCAAGCCGCGGCCGAAGTCGACCTCGGCATCGAGCGCATTTTTTCTTACGCAGCCTGGGCCGACAAGTTCGATGGCGCCGTGCATAATCCACCGTTCCGCAACATCGCCATCGCGATGAAGGAACCTATTGGCACCGTCGGCGTGATCTGCCCCGCTGACGCGCCGCTGCTGGGATTCCTGTCGCTCGTGCTGCCGCTGATCGCCATAGGCAATACGGTGATTGCCGTTCCCTCGGAAAAATATCCTCTGATCACGGCCGACCTCTACCAGCTTTTCGACACCAGTGATCTGCCCGGTGGCGCCGTGAACATCGTGACCGGCTACGCTTCTGCAGCTTCTGAAAACGCTGGCCGAGCACGATGATGTCGATGCCATCTGGTGCTATGGAAACGACGCCACCGTCGCCGCCGCGAAGGCCATGTCCACGGGAAACCTGAAGCAGGTCTGGACCAACGAAGGCCGGGTCATCGATTGGTTCGATCCGAAAGTCGCCGAGGGCCGCTGGTTCCTCGAGCACGCCACCCAGGTCAAGAACATCTGGGTGCCTTATGGCGAATAGCCCGCTGCGCCGGGTTCGCCATTGCATTTGTCCCAGCCCGGCAGCTAGCATACCCCGGTCGCTTTTATTCGCCCGGCATCATTCTCGTTGCATCATCTTTTTGACCAGTTCGTCAGGCCGGATTAGTCAGACCAGTTTCGTCAGACCATGTTTGTTTGACCATGTTCGTCAGACCAAGGAGGACAGTATGGGCATCGCAGTTTCCCCGCAAATTCATCCGCAAGTCGCGGAGTTCATCGACAAACCACGAAAAATGCTGATCAACGGCAAATGGGTAAACGCCGCGTCGGGCAAGACTTTCCCCACTTACAATCCCGCCACGGGCGAGGTTCTCGCCCAGGTCGCGGAAGGCGATCGCGAAGACATCAATCAAGCGGTGAAAGCCGCTCGCCATGCCTTTGATAACGGTCCCTGGCGCCGGATGACTGCGTCCGAACGCGGCCGCCTGATCTGGAAACTCGCCGACTTGCTCGAGCAGCATACCGAGGAGTTCGGCTACATCGAGAGCCTCGACAATGGCAAGCCACTCAACATCGCTAAAGCCGCTGACGTCCCGCTCGCGGTCGACCTGTTCCGCTACATGGCGGGCTGGGCGACTAAGATTGAAGGCAACACGATTCCGCTGTCGGTTCCGTACACGCCGGGCGCAAAATATTTGGCGTACACGCTGCGCGAGCCCATCGGAGTTGTCGGGCAGATCATTCCGTGGAATTTTCCGCTGCTGATGGCCGCGTGGAAGCTTGGTCCCGCGCTGGCTACCGGCTGCACCGTCGTGCTGAAACCGGCCGAGCAAACTCCGCTCTCTGCGCTGCGTCTGGGCGAGCTGATCATGGAAGCCGGCTTCCCCGAAGGCGTGGTCAATGTTGTCCCCGGCTACGGCGAAACGGCTGGCGCCGCTCTGGCTGCGCATCCTGACGTCGACAAGGTCGCCTTCACCGGATCGACGGAGGTCGGCAAACTCATCGTCCACGCCGCCGCCGGCAACCTCAAGAAAGTTTCGCTGGAGCTGGGTGGAAAATCTCCCAACGTCGTATTCAAAGACGCCGATCTCGAGACCGCCATCCCTGGCTCCGCCAGCGCCATTTTCTTCAACCACGGCCAATGCTGCTGCGCTGGTTCACGGCTTTATGTCGAGAAGCCGATCTTCGATCAAGTGGTCGAAGGCGTGGCGGAGCAAGCCCGAAAAATCAAGATCGGCTCGGGTCTTGATCCCGCCTCGCAGATGGGCCCACTGGTTTCAGAAGAGCAACTGAACCGGGTTTGCGGATACCTGGAAGCCGGATTCTCCGAAGGCGCGAAGGCCATCGCCGGCGGGCACAAGGCTGGTGACAGCGGTTACTTTGTCGAGCCCACCGTGCTGGTCAACACGCGAGAAAACATGAAAGTCGTGCAGGAAGAAATCTTCGGACCGGTTGTGGTGGCGATGCCCTTCACCGATCCTGAAGAAATCATCCCGCGCGCCAACGACAGCGAATATGGCCTGGCCGCCGCGGTATGGACTCGCGACATTGGCAAGGCGCATCGCATGGCAGAACAGCTTCGCGCCGGCACCGTCTGGATCAACTGCTACAACATCTTCGATGCAGCGCTGCCCTTCGGAGGCTACAAGCAGTCGGGCTGGGGCCGCGAGATGGGACACGAAGTGCTCAGCAACTACACCCAAACGAAAGCGGTCTGCACGCGGATCGCTTAGCGAAGGGTCTTTAAAAGCTGGTCGCGAAATAAAAGGACGGTGCTCGCACCGTCCTTTTATTTGTTACACCTGGATTCGGATTCGTGCGCGGCGTTATTTCTCCATCAGCAAAACTTTCTCTGCATCATCGATCTCGGTCAGCTTGACCTCGATGACTTCGTTGTCCGTGGTCTGCACATTGCGCCCCACGAAGGTGGCCTCGACTGGAATCTCGCGGTGTCCGCGGTCGATCAGCACGCACAGTTGCACCCGGCGCGGCCGGCCGTGAGAAAACAGCGCGTCCAGTGCCGCCCGCGTGGTGCGCCCCGTGTAGAGAACGTCGTCAACCAGCACGATATTCTTGTCCTCGATCTCAAATCCGATTTCTTTCTCCTGCACCACCGGCTTAGGACCCAGCGTCGAGAGATCGTCGCGATAAAACGTAATGTCCAAAGTCCCCACGGGCACTTTGGCGTTTTCGATGCGCGTGATGATCTTGCCCAGTCGCTCGGCGATGGGAACTCCACGGCGGCGAATTCCGACCAATCCCAGGCCGTCCACGCCCCCGTTCTTTTCCACGATTTCATACGCCAACCGCACCAGTGTGCGCTCAATTTCAGATGCGGACATGAGTTGCGCCTTTTGACGAAGGCCTGTCTTGCGCGAAGGAGTTCTTGCGTTCATGAGTGGTTGTGCCTCGGCGGCCGTTAAGCCGGCAACTCAATGTAGTCAACGCGCCCGCAGAGGTCAAGCGCCTGCGTTCGAAAGGTGTGCATGCAGATTGCGGCCACTGTGTGCAGAGGGCTATACGCTGGAATTGTCGACCGTTTCCGCGGCTTCAATCAGGGGTTTCTAAAACCGCCTCCGGACCCGGGCACTCGGTTCGTATGGTTCGTGCCAGCGGAGGATTCCCCTGGCAAACTGACGCCAAATCGATCTCCTCAGGATTTTGGGTCGCGACATCCGTCGCCACGATCCCGACTCCTACATTTCTACCGAACGCCTTGGCCCGGTAAAGCGCCGCATCTGCCAGTGCGATCGACTCCTCCGCACAGAGCGCCTCAAAGCCGCTGCGGCTCCACGGATAAGCCGCCCACCCCACCGAGCAAGTCTTCCTCACAAAGATTCCATGGCCCAGATCGAACGCCTGCGCCGCCATGACTTGCAGAACGCGGCTGCAGAATGCCGGAGTTCCCGCCGGATCAGTGGACCGGCTCATAATCAGGAATTCCTCTCCGCCCCACCGCACCAGCACGTCAGACTTGCGCACGACGGCTGAAAGCCTTTGCGCTACCAGCTGCAACAGCCGGTCGCCTTTAGGAT
The DNA here is from genome assembly GCA_963800405.1 of uncultured Acidobacteriota bacterium. GTDB lineage: Bacteria > Acidobacteriota > Terriglobia > Terriglobales > Acidobacteriaceae > Sulfotelmatobacter. Next base: position 15,365 of record CAWDBW010000101.1, on the reverse strand, counting down.
GTCCGTGCCGGTCGTTGACTTCCTTGAAAAAATCCACGTCGACCATGATGAACACCAGATCGCGATGATCTAACTTGCGGATATCGGATCCCCGCGCGCGCTCATAATTTCGCAGCACCTGACCGGCCTCGGCCGTCAGGATCTCTTCGAGGTAGCGCCGGTTCCACACTCCGGTCAGCACATCCGTAAAGGAAATCTCCTGTAGTTCCAGATTCTTGCGCTGCAGTTCCAAGCTGTGCCAACGCAGCGAATGTTCCTTGTTTTCCAGTTCGTCCTTCAGCCGGCACATTTCGTCCAGGTTGTGCCGCGACAAGCGCAACAGGCTCAGCAATTCCTGATCGAGCAAATGTTGTTTGAGAAATACCAGCGCACCCATCACAGTCATGACTGCCACGGTCAGCAGCAGCCGGTAGGTGCGGACGTTCTGCGGCGCATTTCCTCCGAATTGCGCCCACGCCATCATCACAGGCGTAACGAACACGGCCACCATGGCAAGTCGCGCTTTCCAGATTCCGTAGCTACGAGTGGGAGCTTCCTCGAGCGGATCCGGCTCCGCGGCTTCGCGCGGCAAAAAGCCGATGCGGACAAACCACGCCATTCCCGCCACCAGCGGTACATCGAACAGGCTGCCCGTGTAGTAGAGATGTAAATCGATGGCCTCGCTAGCCATCAGCGAAGCGACGCAATAGACCAGGGTTGCGGCAAAAAGATTGAAGTAGATGCTCCGCCAAACTCCCCGGCTCCGCCGCCACACCAGGACCAACCCGCCCGCCAGCACAAGTTCTTCACTCACATACAGCAGATCAAAGCTTCTGCCGTAAGACGCCTCGGCGAGGTGCACATACTGCCACGGGATCACGATAAACAGATACAGAAACAGCCACCACGTCAGCAGCAGCGCAAAATCGAGCGTTCCAGCCCGGACCGAGCGATCGTCCTGCTGGACATGCGGCTGGATTGCCACCGCAGCCATCATGGGAACAATATGCAGAAAAAGAATTACATCGCCTACAAATGGGTTCGGCGCCTCATGCCGCAAGTAGACTTCGATATAAGTCCACATGACCTGCGAGGTCAGCCACATGCCCAGCCCCAGCCCCATGAGCACCCAAAACAGCCGGGCTTTCGGGGAAGCTTTTCTTAGATTCGCAAGAAATGCCACGGTTGCGGCGAGCAAGAAAACGTTTTGCAAAATGTCGCCGATGGCGGTGAGAACAAATCCACGCGGGGCCAGAAGCGACAGCAAAACATGTGCGCACACCACGGCGCACACGATGGCCGTCCATCTCCGGGCGTGCTGGAGCGGAAAATTTCCCACGTTGAAGATTGTATGTTCGCTGGAACCGGCATATATGTTACCGGAGTAACCAGGAAAGGCAGACTGAAGTTGAGGGTTGCAGACTAAGGCACAGCCGAAAAGCTGCGACCCACCGACACGCCCCGGAGACCGGCTTAGTTCGTGCGTTCCTGCAAATACCGGCGCAACGCATCCTGCCAGGTGGGCATGACAATCCCGTACCGCTGCAGACTCTTCGGCGACAATACGGAGTAAGCCGGACGCGGCGCTGGACGTGCCATTTGCTGGCTGCTGACCGGACGCACCTCAGCTGCCAGCCCAGCGTCTTTCACGATTTCGAGCGCAAATTCAAACCACGAACAATCGCCGGCGTTGGTCACGTGCACAATTCCGCTAGCCTGGTTGCGGCACAATCCAATGATCGCCTTCGACAAGTCCACGGAATAGGTTGGGCACCCGCGCTGATCATTAACCACGTCCAGCACCGGACGGCTCGCAGCCAGTTTCAGGATCGTGTCCGGAAAGCATTTCCCCCCCGTGCCAAACAGCCACGAAATTCGCGCAATGCAGCACTCCGGCAGCACTTCCAGCAGCCGGACCTCGGCCTCCGCCTTCGATCGTCCATACACGCCCTGCGGATTACGGGCATCCCCGACTTCGTAGGGCGAAGTATTCTTCCCATCGAACACGTAGTCGGTACTGACAAACAAGAGCTTCGCGCCCGTCCGCCTGGCGGCCTCGGCGACGTTCACCGGCCCGTCGCGATTCACCGCAAACGCCAGATCAGAATGACTTTCGCACCCGTCTACATCAGTGTAAGCCGCCGCCAGCACGATGCACTCAGGACGGGCCCGATCCACAACCGCCCGAACCTTGCTCGCGTCTCGAATATCGACATCCTTCGATCCGAGCCCCACGACTTCGTCCCCACCCCACTCGCGCATCAAGGCCTTGCCCAGCAAGCCCGTGGCTCCAAGAATCATCGCTTTCATTTTTGGGTTTCCCAGTCCTTCGCTCACCTCGAAACTGCAGTTTTCTCAAAACACCTTCTCCCGCAACAGCTGCAGCAGGTAGGCGCCGTAGCCGCTGTTCTTCATCGCAGCGCCGATCGCCTCCACCTGGGCTGCCGTAATGTAACCGTAGCGATACGCGATCTCCTCCGGACACGCCACCATCAGTCCTTGCCGTTTTTCGATCGCCTGAATATACAGGGCCGCATCCATCAGCGATTCATGCGTGCCCGTATCCAGCCACGCCATTCCTCGCCCCATCACCACCACTTCCAGTTGCCCCTTCTTCAGATAGGCCATGTTGACGTCGGTGATTTCCAGCTCGCCACGCGCGCTGGCTGCAGCGATTTCGCAATCTCAACCACCTGGCTGTCATAGAAATAAAGTCCGGTCACGGCGTACCGCGACTTCGGATCTCTTCGGTTTCTCCTCGATGCTCAACGCCTGTCCATTCGCGTCAAACTCCACCACGCCGTATCGCTCCGGATCATGCACCGGATACGCGAACACCCTTGCGCCCCCTGACCTTTCGCCGCCGCTTCGCGCAAATCTTTCGCCAGATCATGCCCGTAAAAAATATTGTCTCCCAGCACCAGCGCGCACGGGCTGCCATCCAGAAATTCCTGCCCCAGAAGAAACGCCTGCGCAATCCCTTCCGGTTTGGCTGCACCTGATACCGCAGACGAATTCCGTACTGGCTTCCGTCGCGCAGCAGCGTCTGCAATTTCGGCGTGTCTTCGGGCGTCGAAATCACCAGAATGTCCCGGATCCCCGCCAGCATCAGCGTACACAGCGGATAATAAATCATGGGCTTGTTGTAGACCGGAAGCAGACTCTTGCCCATGACCTGCGTCACCGGATACAGACGCGTGCCCGACCCTCCCGCGAGAATGATGCCCTTGTACTGCGTGCTTTCTTCATGCCCTGCTGTCCCTCGTCCGTCTTCGTGAAGTCGAATTTTTCCGCGAACTTTTTCCGACGCTACCCGGAATAGTGCGTGGCCACCCACTGCCGGTAGCTTCCGCTGGTCACTTCCTTCACCCACGATTCATTCTCCAGATACCAGCGCACCGTCTGGCGAATGCCGCTTTCAAATGTCGCTTTCGGTTTCCATCCCAGTTCGCGCTCAATCTTGCGTGCGTCCATCGCATAGCGGCGATCGTGTCCCGGACGGTCCTTCACAAAAGTAATCAGCTCCCGCCGCGAGCCCGCCCCACGCGGTGCCAACTCGTCCACCAGATCGCAGATCGTCTGCACAATCTCTATATTGGGCTTCTCGTTCCAGCCGCCGACGTTGTAGGTTTCTCCTGGACTGCCCGCCCTGCAGCACGGTCGCGATCGCTTCGCAATGGTCCTCCACGTAAAGCCAGTCGCGGACATTCTTACCATCGCCGTACACCGGCAGCGACTTCCCGTCCCGCGCGTTGAGAATCATTAGCGGAATCAGCTTCTCCGGAAACTGAAATCGTCCGTAGTTGTTTGAGCAATTCGTCGTCAGCGTGGGCAGCCCGTAGGTGTGGTGATAGGCTCGCACCAGGTGATCGGACGCGGCTTTCGACGCAGCATACGGGCTATTGGGAGCGTAGGGCGTGGTCTCGCTGAATGGTGGGTCCGCCGGCCCCAGCGAACCGTAAACTTCGTCGGTGGACACATGCAGGAACCGGAAACGTGTTCGCTCCGCTTCTGGAAGCGCGCTCCAGTATGCTCGCGTCTCTTCCAGCAAAGCGAAAGTCCCGTCGACATTGGTGCGAATGAAATCCTCCGGCCCGCGAATCGACCGGTCCACGTGGCTTTCCGCCGCGAAATGGACGATCGCGTCGGGCCGGTGCGTTTGCGAGCATCGCCGCACCAGTTCCCGATCGCCAATATCGCCGTGAATAAATTTATATCGCCGGTCCGCTGCGACGCTCTCCAGATTGCGCAGGTTTCCCGCGTAAGTCAGCTTGTCCAGATTAACGATCGCCGCCGACTCATCCTGCATCCGCTGCAAGACGAAGTTGGACCCGATAAACCCCGCACCCCCGGTAACCAGAATATGATTTTGCATGAGAATATGGCAGGCTTCAGAACGGAAATATGGCTCCGCACGACGCTCGCCTCTTGATTGTAATAAAAAAGGACGGGATCGCCCCGTCCTTCGCGCCAACTCGATATTTAGTGTTGTCACCGCAGTTTCGCCGTTACTTACCCGGCTCGCCGTTCCGTTCCGCCTTCGCGGACTGCCATGACCCTCGCGGCCGGCTTCTTCTTTGGTGCTTCCAATCCTCGTCCCGTCACTTCGAAGTATGCTTTCTCAATGTCTTCGGTTATTTTTTGCCACTGATACTGCTCTGCGATGCGCTTCTTCGCCGCTCTCCCCACGGCTTCGCGCACCGCCGGATTCGCAATCAGGAAGCGCAACCGGTCGGCCAGGTCCACCGCACTCCCGCGACGGAACGTAAACCCGGCGCCGTCGACAACTTCGCGGTTCTCCGGCACGTCACTCGTCAGCACACACAAACCCGCGCCCATGGCCTCGAGCAAAGCCAGAGACAGCCCCTCCAGATCCGAGGGCAGCACGAACACCATGGCGTTGGTCAGCAATTCATCCAGGGTTTCGCCCGAAACCCAGTTCAGCATGCGGATGCGTTCGCTGGCATGCGTCCACAGCTCCCGGCTGTATTCGTCGCAGTAACTCGATGCCCCGGCCATCACCAGCTTCACATCCGTCTCGATCTGCTCAAACGCCTGGACCAGCAAGTGGCATCCTTTTTCCGGCGAAAATCTTCCCAGAAACAGTAGGTACCTTCCCGGTTCGAGTCCCCACTCCAGGATCTTCCTCGGCTCGGTCCGTTCCCGCAGCACGCCGCCGTTCGGCACATAGAATGCCTCAATCCCATGGGCCTCGCGGTACCGCCGTTGCAGAGTCTGCGATACGACCATGGTCCCGTTGGGAAACCGCACTGACGCTCGCTCTCCCAGCCGAAGCACCGCCGACGCCACCCGTCCCCATTTTTTCCTCTGCCAATCCAGCCCTTGCACGGTCACGGCGGTCTTTTTCCCGAGCAACCGGGGTAGGAACGAAAACAGGGCCGGGCCCAGCGCGTGATAGTGCACCACGTCATAACGCTGCGTGACCGCGTGCGCGGTGCTGAGCAAGGTGTGAATCACGGTTTCCAGATGCTTCGATCGGATCGTGGGCAGCCGCACCAGCCGCATGCCGCTGTGTTCGGCCACCGCCGGTGTGAAGCCGCTGCGGCAGTAGACCGTGACTTCATGCCCCATTTGCACCAGCCGCTTTCCAACCTCTTCGTAATACGTCTCAATCCCGCTGTATTTCGAAATCACTCCCCGCCCGCCGATAAACGCAACTCGAAGGCGCCGCTGCCCCATCGCAATCGTGCTCTCAGGCCGTGACGGAACCCTAGGCGATTCCCTTACTGCAAGCGCGGCTCGGCTCCGCTTCCCCGCGACCAGGCCTTCGTACAAGCCGACAAGTTTCTGATAGTGTTCTTGCGAGGTGTGGCGTCGCCGAACCATCTCCCACCCTGCGCGCCCCATCGTCTCCGCCAGTTCCGGACTTGACCCGAGCGACTGAATCGCATCCGCCAGTTGATTCACGTCGCCGGTGCGATACAGCAATCCGGTCTCGCCCTGGTGAATCAGTTCCCGCCTCGATCCCAGGTCCGATGCCACCACCGCGCGTCCTTCCGCATAGGATTCCAGAATTGTCTTTCCCATGGTTTCGTAGGCGTGGGATGGCAGCACCGTAAATCGAGACTTGGCGATCAGCCGGTCTCGCTCCGCGCGTTCCACATGGCCCACAAACTCCACGTTCGACAACTTCAGCGAGACCGCTAATGCCTGCAACTCGGCGCGCTGCGGTCCGTCGCCGGCAATGATCAGCCGCATATGCGGAAGCTGTTGCATCGACCGGAGCAGGTCGTCGACGCCCTTCTCCGCCGAGAGTCTGCCGAAGTAAAGCAGGGGCCGATCCTTCCCTTTCGGCTCCTGCAGCGGGTGAATCTCTTGAAAGTGCTGCAGCACTTGAAACTTGCCTTCATCCCATCCGTGCTCCACGAACTTGTCGCGCACGAACCGGCTGGGCGCAAGGAACAGGTCCACGCACTGGCGATATGTGCCCAGCCAGCGATGAACGTAGGCTTCGGCCGCCAATGTCATGCGTGCTCCTATCCCCGGATAACAATCCGTCGTCACCACGCGCCAGAATGCGCCGCCCTTGCACGCCTCGCACGGCTGGCCCTGCGATAACAGGTTATATGCCGGACAAAGCAGCTTAAAGTCGTTGACGTGGTAAACCACGGGGATGTTCTGCGCTTTCAATTCCCACAGAATCGAGGGTGACAAATGGTGATAGATGCTTCGAAAATGTGCAACGTCTGGCCGGAACTCCTCGATCATCGCCCCGATGCGCCGCCGCGCGTCAGTCGAGTAGATTGCATGCCCCACCTGCCGCGGCTTCTGCCACCACCTGGTCTTTGCCTTGAAATCGATGTGGGGTACGAAGTGCCGATCGTAGGGAGTCGCTTCCCCGCGCGGATCGGCCATGGAAAACAGCGCCACTTCATGGCCCTGCCCCCGCATCAGGTCCATCAGTTCGAACAGGTAGACCTCGGTTCCGCTGAAGGGATAGTTATATTTGTTGCAGTACAAAATTCTCATCAGGAAGGCTCTCTGTCTGCGGAGTGATCCGCTGGATAAACAAGTCGCCGAAGGATTCCAGATTCTTTCTGCGGTTGAAATTGTTCCGGACCTGTTCGCGCGCCGCATGCCGCACCCCTTCCAACTCCCGGCCCGCCGAACGCCCGGTCACGAAAGCCTCGTCAGGAGGATCATCTGGCGCCTCCATCAGTGAACGGAGCATCAGTGAACGGAGGAAGAGCAGGCGCTCCACAAAACCTTCCAGCGATCCAGGGGCGTACAAGAATCCGGTTTTGCCCGCAACCACAAGTTCCGGAATTCCCGTGATCGCGGGGGCCAGCACGATCTTCCCGCGTGCCATCGCCTCCATCAGCACCAGCGGAATTCCCTCGCTCCGGCTGGTCAGAACAACCACGTCGGCCCGGTCGTAGTACGAATCCATGAGCTCGCGGGGCACATGTCCCAGCAGCCTGACTCGTTCTTCCAACCCGCACTGTCGAACCAGAGCTTCCAGATTCCTGCGCTCCGGCCCTTCGCCGGCGATCGAGCATTCGAACGGCACACCGCGGCTGTGAAGCTGCCCGCAGGCCCGCACCAGAAACGCGTGGTCCTTCACCGCATGCAGCCGCCCCACCGCCAGCAACCGGAACGGAGCACCTTCCGTTCTCAGGCCCCGGGCCGTCACTGCCGCGCAATCGGACACTTCCACTCCCAGCCGTGCCACTATCACTTTCGCCGCATCCACCCTGAGATAACGTTCGAAAATGTAGTTCCGGTTAAACTCCGAAACGGTAAGGCAGAACCTGCAGCTCTCAAGCTTCGCATCGAGATACGTCGCGTGCAGCAGCAGGTCTGACCCGTGCAGTGTCATACTGAAGTTCACACCCAGAAGCCGCGCCGCCACCATGGCGATCCACGATCCCAAATACCCATGATGGACGTGGATATGATCGACTCCGCGCCCTTCCAGCAGGACTGCGTAGCAGGCCCCCAGCCCGGTATGGGCGAGCGCCTTGAACCGCTTTATCGGTCCTTCCCTCCCGTGAAACACTACCCGCGAAATCAGCGGCCCGATGCGTTTCGCGCGCCGCACACAGAGCCACATGGCCCGCAGCAGAGTAATCGCGTGCGGCGGCCGCAGTACGATCTGCGGCGCACAATCGGACGCAGCGGCCCAGGAAGAAGCAGATTTCCGCACACTTCCGGCGATCACGCGCACCCCCAACCTGCGCAACTCCTGAATCTCGTCGCCCACATAGGGCTCGACGGGAGAAGGAAACTCATTGGCGAGATAGGCGATTGTCAGCATCACCGTGATTCCTGCGCTCGGCGGCGCTGCGCGGCTAGCATCCCGGCCATCGCGAACACTAGAGCGTTCACGAACTGATAGCTCATGACGACCAGAGCCGCATTCACCCAATACACGGCCAGCAGAATCGGCCACATACGATGGAACTGAGCATCGAGGAACCCGTGCTTCTCCTTAGCCGGAATCGCGCCGCGGCCCAGGCGCCACATCTCCCACATCAGCCACAAATAAAGCGCCAGGCCCACGACCCCGTGCTCCACCAGCAACTCCAGATACGTATTGTGTGGATACAAAACTTTGTCTTTGTAGCCGTAGACATACCGGGGCAATTCGGCCGGCATCTGGTGAAAGCCCCATCCCGTTAGCGGACGCTCCAGAAACATCTGCCAACTGCCCGCATAAACCGCGACGCGAAAATCCACTGGTCCGCGTTCTTCCAGCCGATCGCTCAACGCCCCCGCTGACTCATGCGAACTCATCACCGCCAGCAGTCCCACTCCTGCCATCAAGACCAGTCCCAAACAAGCCAGCCGTAGAGTGCGATTCTTCGAAACAAAGAGAAGCGCCAGCACGGTTCCCGCAAATGACAACCAGACCGCTCGCGTCATGGTGGCAAGAATCGCGACTGGCACCGAGGCCAACAAAACCGCACTCTTTAGGCCTCGCACCTTTCCCCGCCGGAAAGCATGCAGAGCCAGCAACCCAAGAATGTTTAACGAAACGCCATTGGCCACCGCCTGCAGGAACGGTCCCCGCGCCCGGTCCGCATGAAACCCGAGGCTTTCATCCAGAATGAAGCGCGGAAAAATCAGGGCCTTCGCGCCCACTAGGAATGCCATCGCCGTAAAGCTCAGATACGCCAGGACAACCAGCGCAAACACCTCAAACTGTCGGAACCGCCTTTCGTCCGTGAACACCAGCCCCGCCACGTGAAAAAGCACAAACGGAACGATCAACTTCGATGCCAGCAGGCTCCAGGTCTCGTTGTCGAACGGCTGTCCAAGAACACTGGCAAGCGCCAGTGCCGTCAGTCCAGCCATCGGCCAAGTAATTCTCTCGACCACGAACAGCCTCTGCCGCAGGACCATCGCGCGTCCCACCACTCCGATCACGAGAAGCCCGAAAGCCACGCGGTCAATCTCGTAGAACGGGACATTCTGGTTCCGCAGCAGCATAGCCGTGAGCGCCGCCAGAAAGAACAGCCAAGGCGCCGCCACCAATGCCTGCAGCGGACGCAGTGCCACCTCCGCTGCCCAGACGGAGAAGTCGACTCCGATCTCCGACCGCGTCGCTCTCAGCGAGATCGACCGCATCAGTCCCCGCTCCCCTGGAGCACCGCGAGGAAGGTTTTCAGCAGAATTCGTAGGTCCGACCGCAGGCTCCACGTCCGGATGTACTCCCGATCCAGTTCCATGGCGCGCTCAAAGGATGGATCGCGGCGTGCCGAGACCTGCCACAACCCCGTAATGCCGGGCATCACGTCGAGTCGCGCCAGATGCTCGATCTCATAACTTGCAAACTCGTCCACCGGGTGCGGCCTGGGCCCCACTAGACTCATGTCCCCCTTCACCACATTCCAGAGCTGCGGCAGTTCGTCCAGGCTGTAGCGCCGCAGAAAACGCCCCAGCCGTGTGATCCGCGGATCGCCGGCGATCTTGAAGAACGGCCCCGATCGCTGGTTGTTCCCCCGCAGATTCTCTTTCAGCCCATCGGCATCGCTGACCATGGTGCGAAACTTGTAGCAGCGGAACGACCGCCCCTTTCGTCCCACTCGCGGTGCGGAGTAGAAAACAGGACCGCGTGAATCCAGCTTGATAGACCCCGTGATCGCGGCCAGCAACGGCGACAGCAGCGTCAGCACCAAACCGGCGCCGGCCACGTCCACCACCCGTTTCAAAATCAGTCCTGCCGCCGGTAATCGCTCCGCATGCAGCGAAATCACGAGCATATCGCCCACTCGCTCCACATCCTGGCACGCAGGATGGCAGCCAAACAGCTCCGGAATAATTTCCACGTCCAGCCGCAAACGCCGCGCCTCGCGCAGTACCTGCAGGGTCACGCCCCGGTCGTGCGGCGCTGTCAGAATCACCTCGTCCACAAAGCCCGTGCGCGCCAACCGGGCCAGGTCGCTCACCCGCCCGATCACCCCCTTCCCCAGCGCCTTCTCGTTGTCCAGAAATCCACTCACCCTGCGCCCTGCCTCGGGATGCTGCTCCATATACGAGGCCACCTGCCGGCCCACGCCTCCCGCCCCCACAATCAACACGTTGCGGACGTTGCCGTCCGGCGGTGAGCGATGGTTCTGCTTCGCGCTCTGCCACCTCCACGTCCAGAGCGCTCCAAAGTGCAGCAAGCCCGCGCCGCACAACAATCCACTTGTCGCCCACGAAGCTCCCTGCAATCCATAAACACAGCACATCAAAGTTGTCGCCCACAGCACGGCCTTGCCCAGAATCCGGGCCTGCGACCGCAAATCACTGCCCTCGGCGCGCAGTCCCGCGTTGTAGCCCATCAAAGTGATCAATGCCGCATGCAGCAACGCAATGCCCAAAAGGGAAACCGGCGCTCCCTCCGCGAAGGCGAACGTCCGCACATGGGGAAACAACACCCGCAACGGCACCAGCAGCGCCCCGATCGACAGCCAATTCAGTGCGACCAGGGCGAAATCCGCCGTCATGGAACGCACCCATTTCCCTGCCATGCGGCCCTGCAGCGGACCCGGCATCAGCAGCGTCAGTGCATTGCCGCGACTCCTGGCCGGAGCTTCTAACCCGATCGCCGACAGTGTTTCGCTAGTAACGGGTCGGACCGACTGAACCGGCTTTTTCCTGTCGCCGCGAAACGCAGGCGTCTCCCCGGGAATCAACCGCGCCCAGTCGACCACCTGTGGTTTCTGTTGCTCCGGATTTAGAAAGGGTGAGGCCACTTCAAATCACTTTCACTTCGTCGTTGGGAATCTCGATCGCCAGTGAAGGCTGGACGGATTCGATCGAACGGATGAAATTTTCCTGACGGTGAGCGTCCGCGCGCCCTCCGCTTGAAGCTACAGTCGTCGATAAATTCCCTCAGGAATCGGAAAGACCCGGTCGCTCAGCACAGTTCCGAGGATGCGCGCCTCCGCCGCCTCGAACACTTCCACGATCTTGCGCGCCCGAATCCGCCGGGTGCGGTCGGCCGACAACACCAGAATGATTCCGTCCGCGAACTGCGCCATGGCCATGGCTTGGTTCGATTCTCCCGCGGAAGGCGCCTCTACAATCGAGTACTCAAACTCCCTGCGCATCGCGCCCAGATGCGAGTGCAGCAATGCGGTGGCGCCTGTGTCTCCATCCCGCTCCACATGCGGCACCAGCCAAAGATTGCGTCGCAGCCGGTTCGCGGCCTGGCGCAGTGTCGTGCTTTCGCTCCCAGCGGATCGAGCACTCATCTCCGTCTGATACATTTCTCCATCCGGCAGAACCTGGGGATACTCGCCCACGACGGCCACGTTGCTCACCGTCTCCACCGCCAGGGCTTCACCGACGCTGCGGCAGATGCTCTTCACGTCCGTGTCCGCGTCGAGCGCGCTGAAGACAACTTGCCGCACCGACCTCTCCACATTCGAGAAGAAAACTCTTCGCACCAGCCCTCGAATCTGTTCCAGGGCAAAGTCCTCCGGATCCCATCCTTCCGCTGCTGGTGCATTCCTCTGCGGCCGTCGTGCTTCGGCGCGCGCGCTCGTCCGCGGAAACAGAACTGCCCCGCTCATGACCTCTTCTCTCATGCCAGCAGCTTTCCTCGCGCCCTGCGGGGCAGCGATGCCAAAACGGGTGAATGCAAGTACGCCAGCACGTCATCCGGCGTGCGAAATGCGGGGTCTAGATAGTCCGCGGCAAACGCCGCACCTGTGCCCGCCGCTCCAGCTGCGGCCAATCCAACGGCCAGCACCATCCATGCGGACCACACGGGCAAAGCCGGAACAACCGGATGTTCCGCGATCGCGACGTTTACAATGCCCCGCTCATCCAACGCGTCGTCCATCCGCGCCTCCTCCTGCTTCTTCACGTACAGCAGATAGCTGTCTTCGGCGGCCTTCTCGGTGCTCACCAGATCATCCTGGGTAATCGCCTCGTCGCCCAGTTGCCGAGCCATCGCCTGGTAAGCTGCTTCCTGCGTGGAGGTCGCAGCCTCCCGCGCTTGCAAGGCCTTCAATTCCACTTGTGCCTTCTGCAATTCGGACTTTGCCCATTCGTAGTGCACGCTCTTGTCGGTGGTTTCGTCGCGCAGTGGCAACGAATTCTCTGCCGCGATCATCGCCTGGTTCTGCGCAATCTGCTGGTCGACTTCCTGTACCATGCGATGGCTGGGCTCGAATTTCGTCAGCAACTGGGTCCGCTTCAATTCGAGATCCAGCAAACTCGATTTCAATGCCTTCAGCAGTTCCGGATTGTCGGCAGTGCGAACCTGCGTCGTCGTCCGCTCCGGAAGCTTGGTCAGCAGGTCGCCGAGTTCCCAGACTCGCTGTTGCGTCTCCGCCAGATCGACTCGCGTCTGGCGGTAGCCGGCATCGACTTCGCTCATTTTCTGCAGCGCCAGATCGCGCTGCTGGGCGGCCGCCACCACTCCATGCCCCGACGCGAAATTGAGCAGCTTCTGTTGCGACGCTTCCAGTTGTCGCCGCGACTCGGCTGTCTGCTGTTCGAAAAAGTGCAACTCGCCGGAGGGCCGATGCACCTCCATATGTTTCCCCAGGTACACATTGGCCACCGCCTGCAACACCTTCGCAGCCTTTTGCGGATCGTCCGCCGCATAACTGACCGTGATCAAGTTCGTCTTCTTCACCGGCTCAACCTCCAGTTTCTTGGCCAGGCGCCGCGCCCCCCGCTCCACCCGCTGCGCGTCCCCCTCGCCCAGCCGCAAAAAGTGGAACCAGTCGCGGCCCGTTCCGGTCTGCTCCACCACTTTCCGCAGAACTTCATCATCGCGCAGCAACTCCACCTCGGAGTTCAATTCCTCCTCCGTAATAGTCATCCTCGACAGGTCGATCGGAGCGTCTTCCGCCGCGCTCACCAGAGCATCGGCCCGCCCCTTTCGCACCAGCACTTTCATGTTTGCCTGATATTTCGTGCCCAGGAACGCGTACAGGATCGCCATCGCCAACACTGTCCCCGCAGCGCAGACGAAGGCCCTCCGCTGGCGGAACAACACCATCGCCAGTTCCCGCAGAGTCGGCGTAGGTGACCTTTCTGGTGCGCGCGTTGAGTCGTCGTCTGGGAGCATGCGAATGTAAGAATCCTTTTCCTAGAATTGAGCAGGGTTCACATACATGCTGAGCGCGGGCTTGGTCAGAAAAGGGGCGATTTTCGAAATCGCATTCTGCGGAACAAATACCATGTCCCCAGGCCGGAGATGAGCATCTTCCCTGAGACTCCTGCCCTTCAGCATCTTTTTCAGATCGACCAGCCGCGCTTCCACCAGGTCGTCGTTCACTCGCCGGAACAGCACCACCTGCGAGTGCTTCGAGCGTGGCGTCAGTCCTCCCGCAATCTCCACCGCTTCCGCCACGGTCGTGTCCGAGCGCAGTTCGTACTTACCCGGCTTCCCGACTTCGCCTCCGACAATGAAATACGGATGCTCGAATTCCTTCAGCAGTACCGCCGCCTGCGGATCATGCAGAGATCCCCGGTACGCTCTCTGCACGGCCTCGCTGAACTCCTGCAGGTTCAGCCCCTCCACCTCCACCATGCCGGCATCCTTTAACATCACGTAGCCGTCCGGTTGCACGGTCAGGGTCTGGTTGAACTCCGGTGCGACGGTGAAGCTGACCTCCACCACGTCGCTGGGTCGTAACCGGTAGAGCGGATGGCGCTGTCCTCCGAGCGTGCGGGTTCCCTGGCCATCCGCTCCCCCGGGTTTTGCGGCCGTTGTGGTACTGCCTCCCGCTCCAGCCCCGGTAAAGCTGGATCGAGAAGTCTCTTGCAGTCCGCCCAAGCCGCTGTTCTCAGCTTGGGCGAATGCGGCCGGGCAAAACTCGAAAACCAACAGGGCGCTTGCGATGAACCGGACGATGATGAAGGTGCGTTTCATTAACTTGCCGAACACGATTCCCGCTGGCGTCACTCGCTGGCGGGACCCTGTAATGTTGCAAACTTAGGCTCAATGCTGGGAGGCGGCAAGACGTGGGAAGTACCGTACACAAAAGTGGAATGCCGTTCCTATCCGGGAAAAGACGACGACGCACCACGGGGCGTGTCCAATCAGTAGCTTGCGAAATATTTTTCCAGAAGGCCAGCAGCAAACCAGGTGCGTGGACTGTCTCTAAGAGGAGTACCCACGAAAGTAGACTTGCATGTTCGCCATGTCACAACAATCGGCAATGAATCGCTCGTGATTTTCCCGTCTTGACCCAAATTCCGTCACGGCAATCCCGATCCAAGCCCAATGCAAAGCCAATCAAGACTTTCCGCACCCGGCTCCGCCGAGTCTTTCCACAGCCGGCGGCGAAGCCGCGAACCCTTCGTCGTATCAAAGATCTCGATTCCCGATTTGAGAGTGGTACACAGATTTTGTACCGAGTTTTCTTGTGCGCGCGACATCCCCTCCTTACAATCGCGGCATCGATCGTTCTATTTTTCTTGGGAGCTATTCTTGACACGTCCGCCGCCCGCCGCCTCTTCCGATGCGATCAGTGTCCTCATCGCCGACTCCAATCGCATGCAGGCCCGGTTATTGAGCAGCGCCCTGCGCCGGCATCCCGAGTTCGACATCATTACTTGTCCGATGGATTCGCTCCTGATCCTGCAGGCGGTCAGCGCGAAACCACCCGCATCGCCGTCCTGTCGCTGGAGGCACCGGCCAACGTCGCCGAAACCGTGATCACCCTGCGCCGTTTTCATCTCTCCCACCCCGAGATTCCGAAGCTTTTACTGGTCGACGCCTGCGACCGTGAACTTGTGGTCAGCGCGTTCCGCTCCGGCGCCCGCGGCATTTTTCCCATCACTGACGGGAACCTCCGCCAGCTGTGCAAGTGCCTGCTGCGCGTGGCCGCAGGACAGATCTGGGCCAACACCGAGCAGTTGAACTACCTCATGGACCTGATCTACGAAGTCCCCTTCGTTGCGCGTGCTCA
>CAWDBW010000100.1:0-8857 GCA_963800405.1 uncultured Acidobacteriota bacterium | reverse complement strand
TCATTGTCGCGGGATCGCGCACCAACGAAATTTTCATCGAGAATGGCCGCTTCCACGGGAAGCAGATTGCAGACGACCTGAAGCGCAAGCTGAAACCCTAGCAGTTTGCTGAAAAATTCGCTGCGGAGGCCCCAGGGGCTGAAGCCCTCAGAGAAAAGAAAGCCTTTATCGCAGCGTTGAAAGCGCTCCGCCACCCAAGATCGAGTTTTTCAGCAAACTGCTAGAGTGCCCACTCGACGGCTGCCGGATCAGGGCCGAGTCGAGGCTGGTTTTGCCCGAATTCCTCCCACCCTGTAGATTGAAACACTGCCATGGAACCTGAGCCGGAACACGTTGCGTCCACGATCTCGCTCGCCTCTTACACGCGGCTGCTGCGCGGCAACCGCAATTTCCGGCGGCTCTGGCTGGCCCAGATCGTCAGTGAGATCGGGGACTGGTTCTACACACTCTCGATTTACACCTTGCTGTTACAGCTGACCGGACACGCGGGTTCGGTGGCCCTGGCGCTGATGCTGCAGGTTCTGCCGCAAACGTTCGTGGGGCCGACGGCTGGCGTTGTGAATGACCGGCTGAAGCGTAAGCACGTCATGATCGCGGCTGACTTGGTGCGCTTCGGCGTCGTGCTGGCCATGTTGTTGGTGCGTTCGCGCTCCATGGTGTGGCTGGTCTATTCCTTGCTGGTGGCGGAGACCACGATGACCGCATTCTTTGAGCCGGCGCGCAGTTCGGTGATTCCCAACATTACGGCGGAGAGCGAAGTTCTGGCGGCCAACACCCTGACCGCGACCACATGGTCGGTGAACCTGATGATTGGTGCGGCAGTTGGTGGACTGGTGGCTGCGCTCTACGGACGCGATACGGTCTTTATCCTGAATGCGCTTTCGTTTCTAACCTCAGCGATTCTGGTCAGCGGGATGCGCTTTGCCGAGCCTCACGTCGCTGCGCCGAGCCCGCTGCGTCCGCGGGATCTCGTCGATTTCTCTCCGGTACTGGAGGGGATTCGCTACATCCGCAATCATCGGACGTTGTTTCCGGCAGTGTTTGCCAAAGCCGGAGAACTGATGGTTGGCCCGAGTTGGGTAATCTTCACGGTGATGGGGGCTCGCGAGTTTGCCGTGCACGGGCGCGGCATTGATGCCGCCGGCGGAGCCATGCTCGGCATGAGCATCCTGATTGGGGGACGTGGCCTGGGAGCACTGGTGGGTCCGCTGGTGTCGGCGCGCTGGGCGGGCCAGAGCGACCATCGTCTTCGGCTCGGAATTCTGTTTGGCTACATCACCGTCGCGCTCGGCTACGGCGTGCTGGGCGTGAGTCGCAGCGTGTGGATGGCCGCCGCCTGCGCCATGCTGGCCCATGCGGGAGGCTCGACGGTGTGGGTCTTCTCCACGACGCTGCTGCAACTGCACACCGATGACCGCTTCCGCGGACGCGTGTTTGCCGCAGACCTTGGCCTGGCCAGTCTCACGTTTGCCGTCACCGCGTATCTGGCCGGCCGTTTTCTGGATGCAGGAATCTCCGCGCGCACGCTTGCCATCAGTACGGGTCTGGTAATGCTATTGCCATCTGCGATACTGGCATGGGCGCTTCGTGCCAGCCGGTCCAGCACAGCGCCCGCTGGTTCATGATTGTTGTGCTGTCTGTGTTTTTCTTGCACTTCGTGTGCCGGAAGGTGCAGGCGAATCCCGCCGTGGCGAGCAGAATTAGCAGACTCACTCTTCGTTCAGCCGGTCTATCTTCGCCGCCATGATGAAGTCACTCTCCGTCAGGCCGTCAATCTTGTGAGTCCACAGCGTGATCTCCGCCTTGCCCCAGGCCAGCAAAATATCAGGATGATGTCCTTCCTCTTCGGCCAGCGCTCCCACCCGATTGACGAACTCCAGCGCTTGCTTGAAGTCGGGAAACTTGTACTCGCGCTGGATGTGGTGATCCCGGACCACGGTCCACCGGGGAATCTTGTGTTGAAGGGTTTCCACCTCCGCTCCCTTGAGCGGCGGAACGCCTCCGCGGCACGGCACACATTTTTTATCCGCAAGCTGTTCGGTCATGGGCGTCACCAGAGGAAAGGATATCTTAGCAGGCCGGTACAAGGGATGAACGGCGAAGGCCGAGCGGTGGCGCCGGGGGAAATTTCGATTCCGTTCTGTGTACAATGTTGTCCTGCTCCCCCTCCCGGTTCTGGAACGTACTCCGGCGGCCCATGCAGCCGTTGGAAATCGCCGCGGGCGGCGCCTTACGCGCTCATGGGCGATGAGTTTCAAGAAGTCGCGGCAAAAGATTCGGAAAGGAAAATCAGGTGGTTGTTCTAGTCATTGGCGGTGCGGGGTACATCGGAAGCCACGCTGCCCGGGCGCTGAAGCGTGCGGGGCATGAAGTGATCATTTTCGACAATCTCAGCACCGGTTACGAGATTCTGGCGGCGGGATTTGAATTGATCAAGGGCGACATGTTGGACGGCGCTGCGCTGGCCAGAGTGCTGCCGCGGGCCGACGCCATCATGCATTTTGCGGCGCATGCTTATGTCGGCGAGTCGGTGACCAATCCGAAAAAATATTTCCATAACAATGTGGAGGGTGGACTTTCGCTGCTCAATGCGGCGCTCGACGCGGGCGTGAAGAAAATTATTTTTTCTTCGACCTGCGCGGTGTATGGAGAGCCGGCGAAAGTTCCGATTGAGGAGAACACGCCGCGCCAGCCGGTGAATCCTTATGGCGTATCGAAACTGTTCTTTGAGCAGGCGCTGGAATCCTATGACCGGGCTTACGGTTTCCGCTACGCCAGTCTTCGCTATTTCAATGCGGCGGGGGCGGATGAAAGCGGAGAGATTGGCGAGTTGCACGAACCGGAGACGCACTTGATTCCGCTGGCGCTGAGCGCGGCCGCCGGGCTTGGTCCGGAGTTGCAGGTGTTTGGGTCGGATTATCCGACGCCGGATGGGACTTGTGTGCGCGATTATATCCACGTAAACGATCTGGCCAGCGCGCATTTGAAAGCGCTCGATCATCTGGCAGCGGGAAAAGAAAGTCTTGCCGTCAACGTTGGAACCGGAACTGGAGCCTCGGTGCAGGAAGTGATTACCGCCGTCGAGGAAGCGACAGGGCGGCGAGTGCCGCACAAGATGGTTCCGCGACGGCCAGGGGATCCTCCCGTACTGGTGGCGAATCCGGCGAAGGCACAGGCGCTGCTGCAGTGGAAGGCGACCCGCGGGTTGCGCGAGGTGGTGGCGACGGCATGGAACTGGATGGAGCGGCAGCGCACGGCGAAAAGCGTTTAACCACAAGGGACGGAGAGAAGCGCAGGGACTTCTTTGAGATTTTCGTTTTCTCTGTGTATCTCTGTGTCCTTTGTGGTTGGTTGTTTTTGAAGTCTGAGGAAATCTATGGCAAATGATCTGTCAGGGAAGAAAGTCGCGTTCCTGGGTGCGGGCAAGATGGGCGGGATTATTCTGCAGGCACTGCTGAAGAACGGCTTGCTCTCGCCGAAGTCCACCTGCGCGACCGTGGCGCATGAAGAGCGCGCCCAGGTGCTGGCCGCGAAGCTGAATGTGAACGTCGGAACCGACAACGTTGCCGCCGCCAAGGGCGCCGACATCATTGTGATTGGAGTAAAGCCGCAGGTGGTCGAAGAGGTGATCCGCGAGATCAGCGGGCACATCACCTCGAAGCAGTTGATTGTGTCGGTGGCGGCGTCGGTGCCCACTTCGATGATCGAAAGAAGTCTACCGCCCAATGTTCCGGTGATTCGCGCGATGCCCAATACGCCGTGCCTTCTTGGAGCGGGCATGACCGCGATATGCAAAGGCAAGCACGCCAGCGCCGAAGACGTGGCCCTGACTTGCCACATGTTTGATGTGGTGGGACGCACGGTCGTCGTCGACGAGAAACATATGGACGCCGTGACCGCGCTTTCTGCCAGCGGCCCGGCTTATATCTACATCATCCTCGAATCGCTGGCCGAGGGAGGCGTGAAGCTGGGGCTGCCGCGCGATATCGCGACGCTGCTGGCAGCACAGACTACGCTCGGTGCGGCGCGGGTTGTGCTCGAAACCGGCGACCATCCCGCGCTGCTGAAGGACGCGGTGACAACCCCGGCCGGCTGCACCATCGACGCGATCATGGAACTGGAGGAAGGCAAGTTGCGCGTCACGCTCATCAAGGCCGTGGTCAAGGCCGCCCAGCGGGCGAAAGAGCTGGCATACGGATAGCGGATAGGCGATCTGGCCGGCTCCGCAACATCGCAGGTGCAGATTTGGTCCGGCCCTTTACTTCAAACCACTCTCATGGAACAGCGGCTCATCCTGATCAATTTGCTGGTCAAGCTGGGCGTAGCCGCGGCTGTGTCCAGCACTCTGGTGCGCTCTAAGGAATTCAAGCGCCTGCTGTTTCGCGAAGAGCGAACTTTCCAGCAGAAGCTATACCTGGTGTTCTGGTTCGGCCTGCCGATTATGGGCGGGGTCGGGATTCGAATCTTCCAGCAGAGTTTTGCCGCGGGCGACCTGAGTTTTGAAACCGCGCTGCTGCTAGGCGTGATTGGCGGACGCGTGGCGGGATCGTTGGGCGGCGTGTTGATAGCCATACCCGCGCTGCTCCACGGCGAGTGGGCCGCCATGCCATTCGACGTGCTTTGTGGTTTTCTCGCCGGCCAGTTGCGGACCTGGGCTGTCGACAAGGACGACATCTGGTCGTTCTCTCCGTTCATCGATCAAAGCATTTTTCGCATTATCCGGCGAAACCTGCCGCGTCCCCGCCTGTTCGACTGGCAGATCATGTTCTTCTGGACCGTGATCGGTCTGCGCTTCGTGCAAACGGAGTTGGCGCAACACTTTCCCAGCTGGATTTTCAGCGTCGAGAGTCCCGACAACTACTGGGTCTATAGCGCAATCTATGCTGCAGCAGTGGCGGCGATCGGAATCGAACTGAAGATTTTCAACAGCGTCCGCATTCAGATCAAACTCGAAGAACAGGAACGCCTTCTGCTGCACGCGCGCATGGAGGCGCTGCAGAACCAGATCAATCCGCACTTTCTGTTCAACACCCTGAATTCGATTTCGTCGCTGGTGCGGTTCGATCCCGGACATGGCGCGGGACGTGATCTTCAAGCTGGCGACAATCCTGCGGCGCCTGCTCAGCAGCAGTGAAGCGTTTGCGCCGCTGCGGGAAGAATTCGAATTCATCGACAACTATCTCGACATCGAAGTGGTACGGTTCGGCCGGGACAAATTGCGGGTGGTCAAGGAATTCGACCCGGCTTCGCTCGACGTCGTCGTGCCCAGCATGCTGCTGCAGCCGCTGGTGGAGAACTCCATCAAGCATGGTTTGGGACCGAAGGTGGAGGGCGGCAGCATCTACTTGCGCAGCCGCGTCACCGATTCCCGTCTCATTATTGAAGTCGAGGACGACGGAGTGGGGATGGGCCAGGCTCAATTGGAAGAGAGCAGCAGTTGGTCAGGCATGGGCATTGGCATGGCCAACATCTCTGAGCGGCTGCAGGTGCTTTACGGGGACACGGCGCGGATGACCATTGACAGTCACGAAGGGAAGGGAACGCTGATCCGCATCCGGTTGCCCCTGGTCGAGGCGGCGAGTCCGGTTCCCGAAGGTTTCTACGCCGAACGCTCGAGCACGCGCCGGTAAAAATCCTCGTACTGCTTCACAATCTTCGTCGAACAGAAACGTTCCATCGCGACCGCCCGCGCTTGCTTGCCCATTTCGCGCAGCTGCTGATCGTTGCTCAGCAGTTCGATGGCGTAGCGCGCCATGGTCTCGACATCGCCCTACGTCTGCGAGAAAACCGCTCTTGCCGTGTTCGATGACCTCCGGCACGCCGCCGGCGCGGGTGGAGATGGGAACCACTTCGCAGGCCATGGCCTCGAGCGCTGCCAGTCCGAACGATTCCAGTTCGCTCGGAATCAGCATGATGTCGGCGATGGAGAGCTTCT
Organism: uncultured Acidobacteriota bacterium; assembly: GCA_963800405.1. Classification (GTDB taxonomy): domain Bacteria; phylum Acidobacteriota; class Terriglobia; order Terriglobales; family Acidobacteriaceae; genus Sulfotelmatobacter. The sequence goes on along the minus strand of CAWDBW010000100.1, from coordinate 2,922 downwards.
CCTGGATCTGATCCTGCTTGCCCAGAAACAGCACGTCATCGTGAATGCCCTTCTGTACGGCCAGCCACTCCGCGACAGAACGGTCCGGGCCATCTCCAATCAAGCAGCAGCCGCGAGGGAATCTTCTTGTGCACGCGGTCGAAAATCTCGATCACATCGGTGAGCCGCTTGACCGGACGGAAATTGGAGAGATGCACCAGCACGCGTTCGCCGTTGGGTGCGTACTCCGCGCGCAGTTGCCCGAAGGTGTCGGGGTTGCGGCGATAAACGTCGACATTGACCGAGTTGTAAATCACTTCAATGCTTTTCTTCACGTCGAACACGCGCTGGGTGCGGTCGCGCAGGTAATTCGAAATCGCGGTGACGCCATCGCTCTGCTCAATCGAATATCGCGTGATCGGCAAGTACGAGCGGTCGAGGCCGACCAGGGTAATGTCGGTGCCGTGCAGCGTGGTGACGAACGGCAACTTCTGCGCACGCGGCCCAGCGGCGAGCATTTGCCGGGCCAGCAGCGCGCTCACCGAATGCGGAATGGCGTAATGCACGTGCAGCAGGTCGAGATCGTACAGTTGCGCGACTTCGGCCATGCGCGTGGCCAGCGCCAGATCGTATGGGGGATAGTCGAACAGCGGGTAACGGGAAACCTCCACTTCGTGATAGTGGATGTTCGGCTCTTCTCCCCGCAGGCGGATGGGCTGCGCGTAGGAAATGAAATGGATTTCGTGTCCGCGCTGCGCCAGCTCCAGGCCCAGCTCAGTGGCGACCACCCCGCTGCCGCCGTACGTCGGATAACAGGTGATTCCGATCTTCATAGGTGCGAGCTAGGTGCGGGCGGCCGCGTTCTGGTTACTGCTGATATTCGATGGCTGGAATGCGCGCGCGGTTGCAGATTTTACACGAGGAACCGGCCGTCGATCAGGCGGACGCTATTCGCTTTCTTCTTTGCGGCCCAACGAAAGCCCGGGGTCAATTTTGTCGAGGTGAGCCTGGAATCGCTTCTTGGCTTCTTCGGGCAGGCCCGTGAACTCAATGCCCATGCCTACGCCGGGGTCGCGAGTGCGAACCACCGCGGTGGGCGAGAGACGCTCCTGGTCGATCCACAAGTCCACACGCAGCGCTGTTCCGATGGGCAGCGGCATGACGGTCTCAACATAACAGCCGTTGCCGCTGATGTCCGTGGCATTCACGCGCATCGGCATGTTTACCCGCTCGTCGCGCATTTCCAGAGGGAAAGGAAATTTTGTGGCGGGCGAACTTTCTGCGGTTGTCCTGGCGCGCTGTGTCGTTCTTCGGCCTTCATGTCGAGGGAAGAGTGGCGCCCACGGACAATCCTGGTCGACCACGAGCTGCACCCCGACCTGGGTTTTCTTCAGCGCGCCCGCGTCCACGACCCAGACGACCTTGCAGCGTGCTTTTCGAGTTTCGTACTGCACGCCGATCACATCGCCGACCTTCAACTCCGGCTCGATGCCGTACAGGCAGGCGCCGGTCGCGCTGACATTTTGCGCCATGGCGTTCTGGAAAAACGGCTGGTTATTGGAGCCCATGCCCCACACCCGGACCTTTAAGTCCAGAGTTGCGCGCGGAGCTGACCCTTGGGCCGACATGAGCGAAGAAAATCCTCCCAGATTAGGAAGACCTAAAGAATAGGGTGATCTGGAAAATATCATACTACGTGCATTGCAGTCAGTAGGTTACGAGAGTACCCGATTTCTACTGGCGGGCAGGCCTTTCCCTAGGATACTGGAGCAACCCGCTTCGGCTGCTAAGGCCCGTTTTCGCGCCAGTTCCAGGTAGGAGATCAGCTCAATCCCTTCCTCCTCCAGCACTTCGCGCGCGGCGGGCAAAGTCAGGACGCGGAGTTCGATCTCGCGCGACTCCCGCAACCGCGTCTTGCCCGCCTGCAAGTCCGCGTCGTTATAACCGGGATGGCAAACAGAATTCCCACGTGCCCTCCGGAATGCTGCGGGCAATCGCAGCGAAGAGCGTTTTTGTCGAGCGCTCCCGTGACCACAATGCCGAGCGTACCGTCAGGCGTGGTGAATCCCTCGGGTCGACCGCCTCGCGGAAGTTTCCGGCGAAGCGGCCAGAGCACGCGGACCTCGGCGTAACGCACCCAAAGGCTCGGACGCGCCAGCAGATCGCTCGATCGCAGCTGCAGCCGAGGTCCAAACGGATTGCGCACCGCGCGCACTCCGCAATCCGCGGCCGCCCGCAGCAAAGGGCGCAGAACCTTGGGGAATAAGTGCGTGTGTTTGTGCGTGTCGATGTGCGACACCGCGATCCGAGCGGATTGAATCTTCCGAATCTGCGCCGAGGCTTCGGCCGTGATTTCGTCGGCGTCCATTCGGCCGCTAATCGCACGCGCGGCGAAGGTTTTCATGCCATCGCGAAAGTGTGCCCCAGTGAAGTGAGAGAGGGAAGTTGCGCGGCCGCGAGAACGGGCTCGCCATCGGTGAGCACCACATGGCATCCGATGCTGAGTTTCGGAACCGTCTTTGCGAGTTGGACCGCCTCCGCGAAGGCCGGACCGTTGGCCATCAGCGTCGAAGAAGTCACGACGCCGTGCGCGTGAGCCTCGACGATGCCCCGGTTCACTCCCGAAGTAAAGCCAAAATCGTCTGCGTTGACGATCAAACGCCGCATGCCGCCAGTCTAGCAGGGGCCGCGGGGCGCGGGGCATGTGCGCAAGTTGTGTACCAGCGAAATCCATGGGCGCACCCTCGCTCGATCGCAGCTGCGTCATCGCCGTTTCGGCAACGGCTCGCGTATACTCATTAAACCCGGTTTACGTGGCTAGATTTCGAGTTCCCAGCCTGGCGCGATCTCGCGCCCAGGCACGATGGGCGGTTAGCTCAGCTGGTTAGAGCGCCTGCCTTACAAGCAGGAGGTCGCAGGTTCGAGTCCTGCACTGCCCACCAT